>CAMAXP010000105.1 GCA_945862265.1 Bordetella parapertussis | reverse complement strand
ATGCCTCGCCCCAGGGAATATCACCCAAGGAAAGCTACACAAAAATCGGATTTCAAAGTTCAAATCGGCACCAAGCAAAATTGGCTGGAAAGCCGCGCCAGTATTGGCTTTCACCCTAATCAATACCCGTTTAACCGGACACTACTGATGCAATCCCATGTCTCACTCCATTGGTAAAGCACTAACGTACTGTCAATATCCCCTAATGCTGCGCCCGCGGGAAGCGCCGTTTCACACGGCCTGCAACACGCGCACTTCGTTGCAATGCACAACTATTCGGGCTTGAGACCGATCTTCCGGATGATCCCGCCCACCAGTTCGTTCTCGGCGCGCAGGTCAGCCGCGCATGCCTCGAGCGACGCGCAGGTCGACGTGACGATAGCTCGCTTGCCGAGCTGCTCCTTGACCTCGGGCATTGCGGCGATCTTCGCGATCTCAGCATGCAGGCGCTGGGCAATGTCGCGGGGCACCCCACGCGGTGCAAACACTCCCCACCACAGCTCCGGGTTGTAGTCCGCAAGTCCCTGCTCCCGGAACGTCGGTGTATCGGGCAGCTGTGCGAGGCGAGCCTGCCCCGTGGTCCCAAGCACCCGCACCTTGCCGCTCGCCACGTGCGGCAACGGCGTGAGCGGCACGTCGAAGATCGCCTGCAGGCTGCCGTTGAGGAGGTCCGTCAGCGCCGGAGCAGACCCCTTGTACGGCACGTGGTTCAGTTCGGTGCCCGTGCGCATGCGGAACAATTCGGCCACCAGGTGGTAGGACTGGCCCACACCCGAGGTGCCGTAGTTGATCTTGTTCGGGTTGGCCTTGGCGTACGCAATGAACTCCTTGATGTCCTTGGCGGGCAACGTAGCGTTCACGGCCAGCACAAAGGGCGTGGCGGCAAACCGGTTGACCAGGAAGAAGTCGTCCAGCGCGTAGGGGATCGCCTTCTGCAGGTAGGGCAGCGACACCGCGCTCATCGCCGCGACGATCATCATCGTGTGCCCGTCCGGCGCGGACTTCGCCATCGCGTCGGTGCCGATCGCGGTCCCCGCGCCGCCCTTGTTCTCGACGATCACGGTGCCGCCCAGCGAAGCGCCCAGGCGGTCAGTCACCATGCGGGCGACAAAGTCTGAAGGGCCGCCCGGGGGGAAGGGCACGATGACGCGGACGGGTTTGGCCGGGAACGCAGCAGACTGCGCGAACACGACGGCAGGTAGAAAACCGGTAGCAAGAACAATCGCCCGGACGAGGTGGATCATGGAATTCCCTCTTGCGAATCAATGATCGGCACTTTATCCGATCCCCTTTGACCTGAATCAAAGTTTCGCAGCCGGCGAGGTTCAGACTGCCAGACTTGGATAGGAACCCGCACCTAGTCGAGGCACACCCCTCCCCGCTCCCCCAGCCGCTCGCGCGCTGGCAATTGCGCGGGCGCAGCCTGCTGCCCGTCGTGCAGGGCGGCATGGGCATAGGCGTGTCCGCCCACAGCCTGGCCGGCAACGTCGCGAGACTCGGCGCCGTCGGGACCATCTCCAGTGTGGACCTGCGCCACCACCATCCCGACCTGCTCGCGCAGGCGAAGGACTGCAAGGACAAGGACGCGCTCGACCGGCTGAACCTGACTGCGCTGGACCGCGAAATCCGCATGGCGCTCGAACTCGCCGCAGGCCACGGCGCGATCGCGGTGAACGTGATGAAGGCCGTCTCGCAATACGCGGCCTACGTCCGGCAGAGTTGCGAGAGCGGCGCGCGCGCCATCGTGATGGGCGCCGGCCTGCCGTTCGACCTGCCAGACCTGACGCAGGATTTCCCCGCCGTTGCACTCATCCCGATCTTGTCGGATGTGCGCGGCGTGAATATCGTGCTGAAGAAGTGGATGAGGAAGAAGCGTGTTCCCGACGCGATCGTGATCGAGCATCCGCGCTATGCGGGTGGACACCTCGGTGCGACGCGCCCGGAGGACATCAACGATCCGCGCTTCGACTTCGAACCCGTGCTCGCCGGCGTGCTGGCCTTGTTTGCAGAGATGGGCCTGAAGCCTGAAACCACCCCCCTCATCGTCGCGGGCGGCATCCACACCCATGCCCAGGTGCGCGCGCTGCTCAGGATGGGCGCTTCGGCGGTGCAACTTGGAACACCCTTTGCCGTCACGCAGGAAGGCGACGCGCACGAGAATTTCAAGCATGTGCTCGCGGATGCCAAACCCGAGGACATCGTCACCTTCATGAGCGTCGCCGGCCTGCCCGCGCGCGCGGTCAAAACATTCTGGCTGGAAAACTACCTCAAGCGCGAGAAGGCGCTGCAGTCCCACGCCAAGGCCGATCCGCGCCGCTGCGTGCCGGGCCTCAACTGCCTTTCCGTCTGCGGCCTGCGCGACGGCATCGACAGCATCGGCCAGTTCTGCATCGACACTCGCCTCGCCTACGCACTGAAGGGCGACGTGAAGAAAGGCCTCTTCTTCCGCGGCAGCGAACCGCTGCCGTTCGGCGACGAGATCCGTCCCGTCGCCGACCTGGTCAATTACCTGATGAGCGGCAGCCCTACTCCGCCTTGACGTTGGCGGCCTTGATCACCGCCGCGTAACGGTCCTGTTCGCGGCGCATGAACGCTGCGTAGTCGTCCGGCGCGGTCGCAAGGTCAAGCCCCGCGCCGAGCATCGGGTCGCGGAAGTCCTTGGCCTGCATCGCCCTCTGCATTTCCGCCGAAATGCGCGCGGTGATCTCCTTGGGCGTGCCTATAGGGGCCGCATAGCCGATCCAAGCCGCAACGTCGAAATCCTTCATGTCGGTCGACTCCGCGATCGTCGGGACTTCAGGCAGCGCCCCAAACAGGTGCGCCGTGGCGCCCGTGCCGGACGAGGCGAAGGTGTACTTGTCCGGGCTCGCCCTCACCAGGGCGATGAAATCGCGCGGATTCGAAGCGGGGAAGGACGGCGCCATCACCAACGCATACGGGTTGCGCGAGATCAGCCCAAGCAGCGCGAAATCCTTGAGGGGATCGTAGGGCAGCTTCTGCAGCTTCTGCGCAACCATGCGGGCCGCGATGTCCGTTGCCTGCCCGGGGGGGCCAGGGCACGATCAGCCGGATGGGGCGGGAAGGGTAGCTCTGCGCGAACGAGCTGCCGGCAACCAGCAGCGACACCACCAGGGTGGCGATCCTCATGTCTGTCTCCTCGCGGGGGCGGTTGGGTTTGGTTTGGTTTCTGGCGCCGGCTTCAGCACAGGTCGCCCCTCTGGTCGGGAGTCTAGTGTAGTGCTTCGTAATTAATAGAACCAAATGCGTTTCGTCGAGTCCAACGATTATCAGAAGCGTTTTGGAGACGACGATGCGAGTGGCAAGTACGATCGAACTGGACGACGCGCAACGGGAGAAGCTGGTGAAGCTTGCGCATT
>CAMAXP010000104.1 GCA_945862265.1 Bordetella parapertussis | reverse complement strand
CTTTCGGGCACCGCCTTCACTGCGCCGCGCAGCGAGAACATCCGCTCCTGGCTCTACAAGATCCGCCCCTCGGCGATGCACGGGCCGTTCAAGCGGATCAGCGACGGCCTCCTGCGCTCGGGCCCGTTCGATGAGGCGGAGACGCCGCCCAACCGCCTGCGCTGGGATCCGCTCCCGATGGAGGGCGTGGAGGCCGACTTCATCGACGGCCTCGCCACCATTGCCGGCTCGGGCGACCCGGCTTCGCAGGCCGGAATTGCGGTGCATGTGTATCGCGCGACCCGCTCGATGAAAGACCGGTGCTTCGTCAACGCCGATGGCGAAATGATGATCGTGCCGCAGCAGGGCGAGCTGCTCGTGTTTG
Source organism: Bordetella parapertussis (assembly GCA_945862265.1). Taxonomy (GTDB): domain Bacteria; phylum Pseudomonadota; class Gammaproteobacteria; order Burkholderiales; family SG8-39; genus SZAS-79. Next base: position 4,314 of record CAMAXP010000104.1, on the reverse strand, counting down.
CCGAAACCGGGCGCCTCACGGTCGCGCCAGGCGAAATCTGCGTGATCCCCCGCGGCATGAAATTCAAGGTCGAGCTGCTCTCGGGCCCGGCACGCGGCTATGTGTGCGAGAACTACGGCGCGCAGTTCCGCCTGCCGGAGCTGGGCCCGATCGGCTCCAATGGCCTGGCCAATCCGCGCGACTTCCTCGCGCCCGTGGCGGCGTGGGAAGACAAGGGTGCCACTGAAGTGGTGAGCAAGTTCATGGGCGGGCTGTGGGCCGCGGAGTGGGCGCATTCGCCACTCGACACGGTGGCCTGGCACGGCAACTGCACCGCGTACAAATACGATCTCGCCCGATTCATGGTGATCAACTCGGTGAGCTTCGACCACTGCGACCCGTCGATCTTCACGGTGATGACCGCACCCTCGGGCCAGCCCGGGGTCGCGAATGTGGACTTCGTGATCTTCCCGCCGCGCTGGGCCGTGGCGGAAAACACCTTCCGCCCGCCTTGGTTCCACCGCAATTACATGAGCGAGCTCATGGGCCTCGTGCACGGCGCATACGACGCCAAGGCCGAAGGCTTCCTGCCCGGCGGAGTGTCGCTGCACAACAGCATGACCGCGCACGGCCCTGACGTGACGACCTTCGAGAAGGCGTCCGGCGCAGAGCTGAAACCGCACAAGATCGACAACGCGCTCGCCTTCATGTTCGAGTCGCGCTTCGTGTTCCAGCCGACCAGGTTTGCCATGGAAGCCCCGCAACGGCAGAAGAATTACGACGCTGTGTGGGGCGGATTCAACAAGCACTTCACCGAACAATAATGATGCCCCTCGACGAAACCCACGACCCCGCCCGCCGCAGCTGGGTCGACTCCGCCAACGCTGCCGGGTGCGACTTTCCAATCCAGAACCTGCCCTTCGGCGTCTTCCACGCCGCTGGCGCACAGCCGCGCGGTGGCGTGGCCCTCGGCGACCAGGTCCTCGACGTGGCCGCATTCGCAAAAGCGCTCGGATTCACCGGCCCCGCCGCAGTCGCTGCGGCCGCTTGCGCAGAACCCACGCTTAACCCGCTGATGGCCCTCGGCAGGGCGCACTGGGCAGCGCTGCGCGTTGCGTTGTCGCGCGCGCTTTCGCAGGAAGCGGGCTGGGAAGAGCGCCGCGCCAAAGGCACGGCCTGCCTGACGTCGATCAGCGCTGTCGCCCTGTTGGTTCCCGCGCGCATCGGTGACTACACGGACTTTTATACGTCGATCTTCCACGCGACGAACGTGGGGAAATTCTTTCGCCCCGACAACCCGCTGATGCCGAACTACAAGTGGGTCCCCATCGGCTACCACGGGCGTGCGTCATCGGTCATCGCCAGCGGGACGCCGGTGATCCGTCCGAGCGGCCAGCTCAAGGCCCCCACGGCCGAGACCCCGTCCCACGGCGCCTGCAAGACCCTCGATTACGAAACCGAGCTCGGGTTCTTCATCGGCACCGGCAACGAACTCGGCCACCCGATCCCCATCGGCGAGGCCGCGCAGCACGTGTTCGGCGCGGTGCTGCTCAACGACTGGTCGGCGCGCGACATCCAGGCCTGGGAGTACCAGCCGCTCGGGCCTTTCCTCGCGAAGAATTTCGCCACCACCATTTCGCCCTGGATCGTCACGATGGACGCGCTGGAACCCTACCGGACCACCGCTTTCAAGCGCCCCGCGGGCGACCCTGCGCCGCTGCCTTACCTGACGGACGCCGCAGACCAGGCGCAGGGCGGGTTCTCGATCGCCGTGGAGATGTCCCTGCGCAGCGAGAAAATGCGTGCCGAAGGGATGCCCCCGCTGCGCCTGTCGCGCGGGAACTACCGCGATGCCTACTGGACGCTGGCCCAGATGGTGGCGCACCACGCCTCCAGCGGCTGCAACCTGCAGCCCGGCGACCTGGTCGGCACCGGAACGCTGTCCGGCGACACACCCGACAGCGTCGGGTCGATGCTCGAGCTCACGCAGCGTGGTGCCAACCCCGTCAAGCTCCCCTCCGGCGAGACGCGGGGATTCGTCGCCGACGGGGACGAAGTCATCCAGCGCGGCCAATGCTCGCGCGAGGGCTTTGCGACGATCGGCTTCGGGGATGCGGCCGGCACGGTGCGCCCCGCTCTGAGATAATCCGCGCCTCCCACTAGCCCTTCGCACCATGAAACTCGCCACCCTCAAAGACGGCACGCGCGACGGCTGCCTCGTCGTTGTGTCCCGCGACCTGAAGCACGCGCTCAAGGCCGACCACATCGCCCCCACGCTCCAGTCCGCCCTCGACGACTGGGACTACTGCGCGCCCCAGCTCGAACAGCTCTGCAACGAGGCCAATGCGCGCCAGTCGACGCGCCTCTTCGACCTGGACACCGCGCAGCTGATGGCGCCGCTGCCCCGTGCCCACCAGTTCGCCGACGCCTCGAGCTTCCTGATCCACGCGGAGTTGATCCGCAAGTCGCGCAAGCAGGAGCTGCCCGACTGGTGGAAGAAGGAGCCGCTGATGTACCAGGGCTGCTCGGACCCGATCCTTGGGCCCTGCGACGACGTGGTCGCAGTGAGCGAGGACCACGGCATCGACCTGGAGATGGAGATCGCGGTAATCACGGGCGACGTCCCGATGGCCGTCGAGCGCGACAAGGCCAGCCAGCACATCCGGCTGATCGGGCTGATGAACGACGTGAGCCTGCGCACCCTGATCGGGCCGGAACTGGCCAAGGGCTTCGGCTTCTTCCAGGCGAAGCCGCCTTCGTCGATGTCGCCGGTGGTGGTGACGCCGGACGAACTGGGCGAAGCGTGGGACGGCCGCAGGCTGCACCTCGACTGCCATGCATGGGTCAACGGCGAGCTGCTCGGCAAACCGAACGGCGGCAAGGACATGAAGTTCAGTTTTCCTCGCCTGATCGAGCACGCCGCCAGGACGCGCCCGCTGCCGGCCGGGACGATCATCGGGTCGGGCACGGTGTCGAACCGCGACCGCTCCACCGGGGCCGGCTGCATTTTCGAGCGCCGGGCCGAGGAAATCATCGCGGACGGGGAAGCGAAGACCCCGTTCCTGAAATTCGGCGACCGCGTGAAGATCGAGATGTTTGACGCTGAAGGGCGTTCAGTCTTCGGCGCGATCGACCAGAAAATCGAACCGGTGTCGAAGGGCTAGACCGGGGAGGTCTTGAGGAGGGGCGGAGTCCCTCTTCTCCTCAGCCCTAGCCTTTGGCGTGCTTGTCCATGAACGCGCGCATGCGCGGGTAGATGATCTCGCGGTAGCGACGGCCCGAAAATATCCCGTAGTGACCCACATCCGGCACGAGGAAGTGCTCGCGCTTTGACGCCGGCACGCCGGTGCAGAGGCCGTGCGCCGCCTCGGTCTGGCCGTTGCCCGAAATGTCGTCGTGCTCGCCCTCGATGGTGAAAAGGGCCGTCTTGGTGATCTTTTCCGGGCGCACCCACTGCTCGTGCACGAACATGCGGCCCTGGGGCAGCTGGAATTCCTGGAACACGCGGCGGATGGTGTCGAGGTAATACTCGGCCGGCATGTCGAGGACCGCGTTGTACTCGTCGTAGAAGCGCCGGTGGGCGTCGGCCGAGTCGCCGTCGTTCGCCACCAGTTGGTTGTAGTAATCCCAGTGCGCATCCATGTGGCGGTCCGGGTTCATCGCAACAAAGCCCAGGTGCTGCAGGAAGCCCGGGTACACGCGCCGCGAGTAGCCCGGGTACTTCATCGGCACGCGCTGGATCAGCGTCTGCTCGAACCACGAGTAAGGGCGCTTGGTGGCGAGGTTGTTCACCGCCGTGGGGCTTTTACGCGCGTCGATCGGGCCGCCCATCATGATCATCGTGCGCGGCAGGTCGGGTTCCTTGTCCTCCGCCATCAGCGACATCGCGGCGAGCACCGGGACGGTCGGCTGGCACACCGACACCACGTTCAGGTTCGGCGACAACAGGCGGATGAACTCGCGCACGTAATCAACGTAGTCGTCGAGGTGGAACGGGCCCGCGCTCATCGGCACCATGCGCGCGTCGACCCAGTCGGTGACGTACACGTCGTTGTCCGGCAGCATCGTGCGCACCGTGTCGCGCAGCAGCGTCGAGTGGTGGCCCGAAAGCGGCGCCACCACAAGGATCTTGCGGTCGTCCTTGCTGCTTGCCGCGCGCTTGAAGTGGATCAGCCGGCAGAAGGGCTTGTGCAGCGTGACTTCCTCTTCGACCGGCACTTCCCGGCCATTGACGGTCGTCGTGTCGAGGCCCCACTTGGGCTTTTCGTAGCGGTTGGTCACCCGCAGGAACAGGTCGCTGCTCGCGGTGATTTCCTTGGCGAGGGGCGAAAGGGT
>CAMAXP010000103.1 GCA_945862265.1 Bordetella parapertussis | reverse complement strand
CGATCGCCGCGCGGGCCAGCGGCTACCTCAAGCGCTGGACGCACGACATCGGCAGCCGTGTCGCCAAGGGCGCGCTCCTCGCCGAAATCGAAGCCCCCGAGATCGACCAGCAGCTTTCGCAGGCCATCGCCGTGCGCGAACAGACCGCGTCAAGCCTGGGTCTCGCCAAAAGCACGCGTGAACGCTGGGAAGCGCTGAAGAAGCGCGACGCGGTCTCGCAGCAGGATCTCGACGAGAAAAGGAGCGGCGAAGTGCAGGCCACCGCCAACCTCGCGGCTGCCGATGCCAACGTGGAGCGGCTGCGGCAGCTCGAGGGCTTCAAGCGCGTCGTGGCGCCTTTCGCCGGCGTGATCACCCGCCGCAACGTGGATGTGGGCGACCTCATCGAGGCCGGCGGTGGCGCAGGCCGTGTGCTCTTCACCCTTACCCAGACCGACCCGCTGCGCGTCTACATCTATGTGCCGCAGGCCTATTCGCAGCTGGTGAAGCCCGGGCAGGAAGTGTCCATCACCCAGGCTGAACTGCGCGGCCAGGTCTTCCGTGGCACGGTGGCGCGCACTGCCGGGTCGATCGATGCGGCAACGCGCACCATGCAGGTCGAAATCCAGCTGCCCAACCGGGACGGGCTCCTCCTCCCCGGAGCGTACGTGCAAGCGGCGCTGCCGCTTGCCGCCAGCAAGGCGCTGGTGATTCCCGCCAACACGCTGATGATCCGCGGCGCCGGCACCCTCGTCGCGGTGGTCGGTGCGGACGGACGGATCAAGCTCAAACCCATCAAGGTCGGCCGCAATTATGGCCAGACTGTCGAGGTACTCAACGGGGTCTCGGCCACCGATCAGCTTGTGCTCAACCCCTCCGATTCGCTCGGCGAAGGCGATACGGTCACGGTCGTGCCGGCCGCCAAGGAAGCCCCTGCGGGCAAGAAGCCGGCGTGAGCATGGTGCGAACCCGGATCGCCATCGCCGCGGCAGCGCTGCTCGGTGCGTGCACGTCCGGGCCGGACTACAAGAAGCCCGCGATCGATGCGCCGGTGGCGTGGAAGGTCGAAGCGCCCTGGCGCGCAGTGGCACCCAACGACGCCGCGCCCAAAGGACCCTGGTGGAAAGGCTACAACGACGCCCGGCTCGACCAGCTGCAGGAAAAGGCACTGGCCGACAGCGCCACGCTGGCCATCGCCGGCGCGCGCCTTGCACAGTCCCGCGCGGCGCTGGCGGCGGTATCGGCAGCCGAGAATGTGCAGGTCGGGGTCGGCGCGCGCGACGTGCGCACCCGCATTACCCAGAACCGCCCGCTCACAGGTTACGCGACGCAGAACTTCTCGGTCGCGCAGACCGATATGGCCGGGCTCCTGACCGTCGGCTATGAAGCGGACTTGTCCGGGCGGGTACGCCGGGCGATCGAAGGCGCCCAAGCCAGCGCGGAGCAAACCGCGGCAGACCTCGAGAATGTCCGCCTGCTGCTGACGGCGGATGTCGCGACTGCCTACTTCAACCTGCGCGCGCTCGACATCGAACTCGACGTGCTGTCCCGCGCCATCGACCTGCAAAGACGCGCCCACGCCTACGTCAAAACCCGTCACGACCTCGGCGCAACTTCTGGCCTGGAGGTCGCGCAGCAGCAGGCGTTGCTCGACTCCACGCTGACGCAGGTCGATGTGCTGAAGCGCCAGCGTGCCCAATTCGAAAATGCGCTCGCCACGCTGACCGGCACACCGGCCCCGCAGTTTTCGCTCCCTCCCCAGGTCCGGCGGCTCGTGCCGCCCCCCGTGCCGCTGGGCGTGCCCTCCGACATCCTCGAGCGCCGGCCCGACGTGGCCTCTGCCGAGCGGGCCATGGCCGTGGCCAATGCGCAGATAGGACTGGCCAACGCGGCCTTCTACCCGAGCGTCTTCATTTCCGGCTTCGCAGGCCAGCAAACACGGGTCCTGTCGCGCCTGTTCGACGCGCCCAGCCTGATCTGGTCGCTCGGCGCCTCGCTCACTGCGCCGCTCTTCGATGGCGGCCGCATCCAGGCCAACGTGGACAACGCGAGCGCCGGTTACCAGGCCACCGTTGCAAACTATCGGCGCGTGGTGCTGACCGCGATGCAGGAGGTCGAGGACGGCATCACCGGACTGCAGGCGCTGGAGAGCGCCCACGCCCAGGCCCTGACGGCTTCTGCAAGTGCAGCCAAGGTGCTCGACCTGGCCACAGCCCGGCACGAAGGCGGCATTTCGCCTTACCTGGAACTCATTGCAGCGCAACAAGGCAAACTCTCGAGCGAGCGCCTTGCCGCGCAGATCTCCGGGCAGCGCCTGCTGACCTCGGTGTTCCTGGTCAAAGCGCTGGGCGGCGACTGGCCCGAACCCAAGGTGGTGGAAAAACGCCCGTGACTTGCGTTACCCTGTGTGAAATCAGAAAAACACAAGGGAGACAAAATGCAATTCGCAACCCATGCTCGTCGCGCACTGCTGGCCGCCGTCCTTATTGCCTCGCCTATGGCCGCGTTCGGCCAGGCGTTCCCCAACAAGCCGCTGACCCTGATCTGCCCCTGGCCCGTGGGCGGGTCGAGCGACCTCGTGCTGCGCTCGTTTGCCGAAGCGGCCGGCAAGCAGCTCGGCCAGCCGGTGGTGATCGAGAACAAGCCCGGCGCCTCCGGGACGCTCGGCGCAGTGGCCATGGTGTCTGCACGCCCCGACGGCTACACGCTCACGCAGACGCCGATCACCGTATTCCGCCTGCCGCACCTGCAGAAGGTCGCCTTCGATCCGCTCAAGGACATCACCTACATCATCGGCCTGACCGGCTACACATTCGGCGTAGTGGTTCGTGCCGATGCTCCGTGGAAGACCTTCAAGGAATTCCTCGACCACGCGAAGGCCAACCCGGGAAAGGTTTCCTATGGGACACCGGGTGCGGGCACCAGCCTGCATGTGACGATGGAAGAGATCGGCGCCAACCTCGGCATCCAGTTCCTGCATGTCCCGTACAAAGGCGTGGCCGAAAACATTCAGGGACTTCTCGGCGGCCATATCGACGCTACCGTGGACTCGACCGGCTGGGCGCCGCAGGTGGACTCGGCGCGCGCGCGGCTTCTTGTGACCTGGGGAACGGAACGCACCAAGCGCTGGCCTACCGTCCCGACGCTGCAGGAGCTCGGCTACGGAATCGTCTCTGTGTCCCCCTTCGGCATCGCTGGACCGCGAGGAATGGATCCGGCCGTAGTCAAGACACTCCACGATGCTTTTCGAAGGGTCATGGCGGACCCCAACTACCTGAAGACGCTGGAGCGCTACGACCAGCCAACCATCTACATGAGCGGCGAGGAGTACACCGCGTTCGGAAAGAAGCAGTTCGAGTCGGACCGCGCAATGATGGAAAAACTGGGGCTGCGCTCGTCCAACTGAGCACACCGCCGCCGGGCCCTGGGTGGTCTCCGCCTGCTGCGTAGGCGGAGGCTCGCCAATGCAATAACATTGTGTTACTTGCATATTCCCTGAAGGCATCAGCAATGGCAAAACCAGAAAGCACCCAACTGTCCGCCCAGCGCCTTGCGAGGATCGGCGAGGCCTTGGGCGCCGACATCAAGAACGGGATCATCCCCGGCGCAGTCGCGCTGGTCGTCCGCAACGGGACCGTCGCTTATCACAAGGCCTTCGGTTTCAGCGACCGGGAAAAGCAGCGGCCGATGCTGCCGGACTCGATCTTCCGCATCGCCTCGATGACCAAGCCGATGGTGTCGGTGGCCATCATGATGCTGGTCGAGGAAGGCAGGATCCGCCTCGTCAATCCCGTGTCGACCTACCTGCCCGAAATGCGGGGCCTCAAGGTCGGCGTGGAAAAGACCGACAAGGCCGGCAAGCGCAAGCTGGGCAGCCAGGCAGCCAGGCGCGAGATGAGCGTGCAGGACCTCCTGCGCCACACCTCTGGCCTCACTTACGGCCAGTTCGGCGATTCGCTCGTCAAGGCCGCCTACCGCAAGGCCAAGGTCTTCGACGCGGACCAGACGACCGCAGAATTCATCACCAAGCTCTCCAAGCTGCCGCTGCAGAACCAGCCCGGCGAGGTGTGGGACTACAGCATGTCCACCGACGTGCTCGGATGCATCGTCGAAGTGGTGGCTGGCCTCGATCTCGACCGGTTCATCGCCGAGAGGATCACCGGCCCGCTGGGCATGCGCGACACCGGCTTCATGGTGTCCGCAAAGGACGCCGACCGGATCGCGGAGGCCCAGGTCGACCCCAAGACCGGCGAACGCCCCCCGATGTCCCGCACGCTTACGCGCCGCCCAAAGTTCCTCTCAGGCGGTGGCGGCATGGTTTCGACTGCACCGGACTACCTCAGGTTTGCACAGATGCTGCTGGGCGGAGGCGAAAGGGAAGGCGTGCGCATCCTTTCTCGCAAGAGCGTCGAACTCATGCGCAGCGACCACCTGCCGCCGGGCATCGCGTTCAGCGCGACCACACGGGCACAGTTCGAGGAATCCGCGCCCATCCCCGAGTTCGGCCAGGGCTTCGGACTGGGGTTCTGCGTCAGGAAGGAAGCCGGCCTCAACCCGGTGCCGGGCTCGGTGGGCGACTTCTACTGGTCAGGCGTGCACGGGACGTACTTCTGGATCGATCCGCGCGAGCAGCTGATCGGGATCCTGATGCTGTGCGCGCCGGACCTGCGCCGGCACTACAGGGCGCTGATGCGCCAGCTGACGTATCAAGCGATAGTGGACTAGAAGAGGGGCTCCGCCCCTCCTCAAGACCTCCCCGCTAGACTACTAGTGTAGTGCTTCGTAATTAATAGAACCAAATGCGTTTCGTCGAGTCCAACGATTATCAGAAGCGTTTTGGAGACGACGATGCGAGTGGCAAGTACGATCGAACTGGACGACGCGCAACGGGAGAAGCTGGTGAAGCTTGCGCAT
>CAMAXP010000102.1 GCA_945862265.1 Bordetella parapertussis | reverse complement strand
AGGTATTTAACAACACCGGCAATCGGTGCCGTCAGTACCGTCTTGCCGAGGATACTTTGCCGTTCATCGAGTTTGTAACGGTTCGACGCAAGATCTTCAGCCACTTTTGCGGCCTCAGCACGTGCGTCTTGCAGATATTTGTTGCGCGTAGCGTTGATCTTGCCGTCAAGCTCACTCACCTGTGCGTCCAGGTCTTTGCATCGATGTCCACGTCGCGCGAGCGCATGGCGCAGACTTCGCCGCTGCGGGCGCCGGTGTAGAGCGTGAGCCGCAGCACATCGACAATCGTGCGGGACACCGCGCCGGAGTCCAGCCAGCGCAGCAGCAGGCTTATCTCGGGATCGCTTAGCGCCCGGCTGCGTTTGCCCTGCGGGATGGTCGGTATGCCCGCGGTCGAGTCGGCAACATCCAGGTCCAGCCGATTCATGCTGCGCGCGTGCCGGATCACGCCACGCAGCGCGGAGATGCCCATGGCCGCCACGCGCGGCGCCCTCTTGCGCATGGGCACGACCGCCGCCATGACTTGCGAGGGCTTGAGGTCGGCCAGCAGCACACTGCCGATTTCGGGCAGGATCTCGCGCTCCAGAATGCGCCACTGTTCGTCGCCCCGCGCCAGCTTGGACAGGTGCTCCTTTTGATAGCTCTCCGCGGCACGGGTCAGCGTGTAGCCCTTGCCGCGTATCGCCGCGACCTTGGCAGCCTCTTGTCGCCGACGCACCTCGTCGCGCGGATCGCCGTGCTTGTCCCGGGTGGCGCGGTGATTTCGCCACTCGCTGCGCGCGTCGGCGAGGGATAATGCGGGGAATGACCCGATCAGCAGTTGGGCCATCTTCCCTGCAGGGTCACGGAAACGGTAGATCCACACCTTGGCGCCGGACGGGCGCGCCATGATCCGCAGGCCGGGATGTGTGAAATCAGAGGGAAAACAGGCTTTTTTTGATGGCTGACACTGCTCAACACACGCCGATGATGCAGCAGTACCTGCGTCTGAAGGCCGACCACCCGGACATCCTGCTCTTTTACCGGATGGGCGATTTCTACGAGTTGTTCTTCGAGGACGCGGAAAAAGCCGCGCGCCTGCTCGACATCACGCTCACACAGCGCGGCGCCTCGGCCGGCCAGCCGATCAAGATGGCCGGCGTGCCCTTCCATGCGCTCGAGCCATACCTCGCCAAGCTCGTGAAACTGGGCGAGTCGGTCGCGATCTGCGAGCAGATCGGCGACCCGGCCACCTCCAAGGGGCCCGTCGAGCGGCAGGTGATGCGCATCGTCACGCCGGGGACGCTCACCGACTCTGCGCTGCTCGACGAAAAGTCCGACAACATCCTGCTCGCCATCAATGCCGATCGCAGCATGGTGGGCCTCGCGTGGGTGACGCTCGCCAGCGGCGAACTGCGCGTCTCCGAGATCGCGCCGCAGATCCTGGCGAGCGAACTGCAGCGCATCGGCCCGGCGGAGATCCTGGTCGCAGATTCCAGCCCGCTGGTCGACGAACTCAAGGGCTTCACGCTCACCCGCCTGCCGCCGTGGAGCTTCGACGCCGAAGCCGGCAAGAAGAAGCTGCTCGACCAGCTCGGCGCAGCGTCGCTGGCCGGCTACGGATGCGAGGACCTGCAACCCGCCATCGGCGCCTGCGGCGCCTTGCTCGATTACGCCCGCAAGACCCAGGGCCAGGCGCTGGCGCACGTCGCCTCCGTCAGCGCCGAGCGCGCGGGCGAATACGTGAGAATGGACGCTGCCACCCGACGCAACCTCGAGATCACCGAGACGCTGCGCGGCGAGCCTTCCCCTACCCTCTTCTCGCTGATGGACGGTTGCGCGAGCGGCATGGGCAGCCGGCTGCTGCGCCACTGGCTGCACCACCCGCTACGCGACCGGACGCTCGTCGGCGCTCGGCATGAGGCCGTAGCCGCACTTGCCGGTGCAGCCACTGAAGTGCACGGTGTGCTCAGGCGGTTCTCGGATGTAGAGCGGATCGCCTCGCGGGTGGCCCTGAAGAACGCCCGCCCGCGCGACCTGTCGTCGCTGCGCGACAGCCTCGCGCTGCTGCCTGAACTCTCCACGCAGACGCCTTCGGGGACTGCGCTGCTCGCCAGCCTCGCAGCAGACCTCGCGCGACCGGACGAGTGCCTGTCATTGCTTACCCAGGCGATTGCGCCCGAGCCTTCGGCACGCGTCATGGATGGCGGCGTGATCGCCGACGGTTACTCCGCGGCCCTCGACGAACTGCGCAAGCTCCAGTCGAACGCCGGCGAGTTCCTCGTGGAACTCGAAGCACGCGAACGCGCGCGTACCGGCATCGCGAACCTCAAGGTCGAGTACAACCGCGTGCATGGCTTTTACATCGAGGTCACCAATTCGCAGACGGAGAAGGTGCCAGACGACTACCGGCGCCGCCAGACGCTCAAGAACGCCGAGCGCTACATCACGCCTGAACTGAAGGCGTTCGAGGACAAGGCGCTGTCGGCCAAGGATCGCGCCCTGGCCCTGGAGAAGTCGCTCTATGAGGCGTTGCTCGAAGCCCTCGGTACGCACGTGGCGCAGTTGCAGCGCATTGCGCGAGCGCTCGCGCAGCTCGACGTGCTTGCATGCTTCGCGCTGCTCGCCGCCCGGCACGGCTGGTGCCGCCCGCAGTTTGTCGCCGAAACGCTGGTCGAGTTCGAGGCCGGCCGCCATCCCGTGGTCGAGGCCCAGGTCGAGCACTTCATCCCGAACGACACGCGGCTCTCGCCCGCCCGGCAACTGCTGCTGATCACCGGCCCGAACATGGGCGGCAAGTCGACCTACATGCGCCAGGTCGCGTTGATCACGCTGCTCGCGCATGTCGGCAGCTTCGTACCCGCAAAATCCGCACGGCTCGGCCCCATCGACCAGATCTTCACGCGCATCGGCGCGGCCGACGACCTCGCGGGCGGGCGCTCGACGTTCATGGTCGAGATGACCGAATCGGCCAACATCCTGCACAACGCCACGGCGCAGAGCCTGGTGCTGATGGACGAGGTCGGACGCGGCACTTCGACCTTCGACGGCCTCGCGCTGGCCTGGGCGATCGCGCGGCACCTGCTCGAGCGCAATCGCGCGCTGTCGCTTTTTGCAACGCACTATTTCGAGATGACGCGCATCTCGCTCGAATACAAGGAAGCCGCCAACGTCCACCTCGATGCAGTTGAGCACAAGGACACCATCGTGTTCCTGCATGCGGTCGAGGAAGGCCCGGCCTCGCAGAGCTACGGCCTGCAGGTCGCGGCACTGGCCGGCGTGCCCAAGACCGTGATCCGCACCGCGCGCAAGTACCTGCAGATGCTCGAGGACGCGAGCCTTGCGCGGGGCGGCCAAAGCGACCTTTTCGTCGCAGCGCAGGCGCCGCCCGAAGCCGAGCCCGCGGTCGACCCGCTGCGCGAAGCCTTCGACCAGGTCAACCCGGACGACCTTTCGCCGCGCGACGCGCTGGAACTGCTGTACCGGCTGAAGAAGCTGTGAAGCGCTGCGCGATCCTCGCCGCCCTGCTTCTCGCCGGGTGCGCATCGGCGCCACCTGCGGCCGACTCCCGCGCCCCGGCATTTGCACTGCTCGGGGACGTGCCCTACTCGCAACCCCACGCGAACCTCCTCGACGGCATGATCGAACGGATCAACCGGCAGTCGCCGGCGTTCGTCGTTCACCTTGGGGATATCACCAGCGGCAACGGGCCCTGCACTGACGAGTGGTTCGAGGCGCGCGCCAGGCAGTTCGCGCGATTTGCCGCGCCCTTCGTGCTGCTGCCCGGCGACAACGAATGGACCGACTGCCACCGCACGGGGTTCGACCCGCTCGAGCGCCTCGAGAAGATCCGTCGCCTGTTTCATGCCGCGCCGGTCGCCCTGCCGGAATTCGCGCGCCAGTCGGCCGCACGGCCGGAGCACGTGCGATGGGCCTGGGACGGCGCCGTTTTCGTCGGCCTGAACGTCCCGGGCAGCAACAACAACCTCGGCCGCACGGCGGAGATGGACGCCGAGTTCGCCTCGCGCATGTTCGCGGTCTCCGCGTGGTTGCGCGAGGCGGAGCAACAGGCCGCCGCCCCGCAGGTCCGCGCCCTCGTGATCATGATGCAGGCCAACCCGGACTTCGAAGGACGCCCCCGTCCGGACGGCATGCCGGATGGGTACGCAGGGCTGCGCAGGTCGCTGGTGGAAATCGCAAGCAGGCTCGGCAAACCCGTGATCGTCGCCCATGGCGACTCGCATGGTTACAAGCACGATCGACCGATCAAAGCAGTCCCGAACCTCATCCGGATCGAAGTGGACGGCTGGCCCTGGCTGGGCTGGCTGCGCATCGCCCTTCCCGCAGGGGATGCCGGATCCGTCAACATCGAGCGCGCCCTCCACCCCTGATCCCAGTTGTACTTGCCCTGGCCGCCTTGCCGAAGAGGAAGCGGTGCAGAGGCTCGGCGCGATTCACCGCGTGAGCAGCGGCCACGGCCTGGCTGACCTCTTAACAATTCTTAACACTCCAACCAAAACGCACCTTTAAGGTGCATCTGACGCGCAAGCCGGAATATCTGGCACCCATGGAGGCACTGGTGACGTGGGGCCAGTTCTACGCGCTGATCGAGCCGCGCTATCCGAACAAATATCGAGAGGTATGCCATGTTCCGCCGCACCATCCCGTTTGCCCTTGCCTTGGCCGCCTTCGCTTCGTCCCCCGTCCACGCACAGGGGACCCTGCGCGTCGCCATGACCGCCGGGGACATCCCGACCACCACCGGCATGCCCAACAACGGGTTCGAGGGTATGCGCTTCCTCGGCTACCCGATCTTCGAGGGACTGATCCTCTGGGAACTGTCGAAGGGCGACGTTCCGGCCGGCATCCGTCCCGGCCTTGCGGCCAGCTGGAAGCAGGATGCGAAAGATCCCACCACCTGGGTATTCGCACTGCGCAAGGACGCGAAATTCCACGACGGCTCGCCGTTCAATGCTGACGCGTTCGTGTGGAACATGGAACGCTACATGAACGACAAGGCCAAGCAGTTCGAGCCGCAGGCTGCCGGCGTCACGCGCGCGCGCAATCCGTACATGAAGTCCTACCGGAAAATCGACGACTACACCGTCAGTGTCACGACCATCCGCCCGCTGTCCTATTTCCCGATGCTCATGGTGTATCCGCTGATGACCAGCCCCGCCGCC
>CAMAXP010000101.1 GCA_945862265.1 Bordetella parapertussis | reverse complement strand
ACGATCTTGAAGCCCTCGGCGAAGCGCACCAGGCCGTCATACAGGATGCAGCCGGCGAACACGTCGGGTACGCCGACCGTGATGTTGGGGTTGAGCGCGGCAGGGTCGGCGCCCAGCGCCGCGACCGCAGTGCCGCCGTAGCGGGGTTGCTCGGCCGGGGCCTGCGCAAAGGCTGCCGCGCTCGCAAACAGGGTGACGCCGGCAAGCGCCCGCAAGGTCATCGGCAAGGACATCAGGAAGGGCATGGTTCAGCTCCGGGCTTTGAGGATCGCGAGGGTACGCGCCATTTCGTTGGTCTGGATCATCAGGGCCTCGTCGGTCCCCAGGCCAGGCTTGGACAGCATGAAATCCGGCTGGCAAGCGAGGCCGATGTGGGTGCAGATGCGCGCCGAATGGTCGGTCTCGTTGGCCGTCCCGCCGAGGCATGCGCCCATGCCCTTCTTCCGGCAATGGAGCACGGCTTCGATGGTGTTGTTGATGCCGCCGAGGTCGGGCGTCTTGATCTGCACGAAGTCCGCGGCCTCGGCGTCGGCAAAGAGGCCGATGTCCTCGAGGGTGTTGCACCACTCGTCGGCGATGATGCCCACCGGGATGCCTTTTTTCTTCAGCAGGCCGCGCAGTTCCTTGAACTTGGCGATCTGTTGGTCTTGAGTCTTCGCGATCATCGGGGACTCGATCAGCAGGCTGTAGGGCGCGGCGGCCTCGCGGAGCGTGCCGATGTAGTCGGCGATCTTTTCCACGTCCATCGAAAACAGCTCGCCGAGCGTGCCGTAAAGGTCGGCGTGGATGCGCGGGGTGTAGTCGGCATCGCCAATGGTCTTGATGCGCGTGGCGACCATCTTCACCCATTCGTACAGGATTTCGCCCTGGAGTCCCACATGGTCCTTGACCACGGTGAAAGAGGCGTGGGGCAGCAGTTCTGCGCGCTTGAGGATGATCCGGTCGAGCTGCATCGGGTCGTCCTTGTGGCCCGAAGCGAGGATGCCGATGGGGGTTTTCGAGATCGTGCTGCCGTACTCCCTCGCGATGACTTCGGCCATGGTTTCCTTGCCGGCCAGCGCGCTCGCATGCAGCAGGGCCTGGGTGATGCCGTAGCGCAGCGCGGTGTGCAGGCGCTTGCCGCCTATGGCCATCTTGTCGAACTCCTCGGCGTTGGCGCGGAACTTCGAGATGTCGCGGCCGGTGAGGGCCTGGGCGACCGGGCCCTGCATCACCTCCATGTAGTCGGCGGCGTTGAAGACCGTGTCGCGGCCGGCGACGCCGGCGAGGATGACGTCGGCGCAGTCGCCAAACGCGATCTGCCCGTCCTCGAGCACCAGCATCACCGAGATGATCGTGGCCGGCTCGACGATCTTCCTGAAACCGGGGGTGACGGTGGGGCCGTGGAAGATCATGCCGTCCTGGCGGGCACCTGCCTTGATGGCCATCAGGTCGCGGTGCATGTACCCGGAGCGCCCTGCGGCGCAGATCCCCTGTTTGACTTTCATCGGGCTCCCGTTAAATCGTTTTGCAGTGCAATGCACCCGGCGTAAACTGGAGTTCTACGAGGGATGATGCTGATGAAATTCATGGTACGGGCCGCTGCGCGCCCCAGTCAATCCGCAGAGGGCATGGGATTCGAAACACATTGCGGGGGCCGGGCATGACCGCCGCGCCCGCGCTCAAGCTTGCGACCGCTACGGCGAAGGACGTGCCGAGCCTCGTCGAACTGCTCGGGATCCTGTTCGCGCAGGAGGCCGATTTCGTGCCGGACGCGGACAAGCAGCAGCGCGCGCTGGAGGTCATCCTCGGCGACACGCGCATCGGGCGGATCTACGTCGCCCGCGAAGCCGGCAAGGTCGTCGGCATGGTGAGCACGCTCTACACGATCAGCACCGCCGAAGGCGGCAAGGCGGCCTGGCTCGAGGACATGGTCGTGCGGCCCGAGTGCCGCGGGCGTGGCATCGGGGCGGCTTTGCTGGCCCATGCGGTGGTCGGCGCGCGCGAGGCCGGGTGCATGCGCCTCACCCTCCTCAGCGACGAAGACAACGCGCAGGCCCATGGCGTCTACGCTTCTGAAGGCTTCCAGTTCTCGGGCATGCGCCCGATGCGCCTGAAACTCTAGGTTGAGCCCCCGGCGCACATTCTGGACGCTGGTCCTGGCCTCGGCGGCGATCCTTGCGGTCACGATGGGCATCCGCCAGTCGACGGGGTTGTTCGTATCGTCGATCAACTCGTCCACGGGCCTTGGCATCGTCACAGTCAGTCTCGCAATGGCCGTCGGACAGTTTGTGTGGGGTGCGGCGCAGCCGTTGTTCGGCATGCTGGCCGACCGCATCGGGTCCTATCGCGTGATCCTTATCGGCGGCCTGATGCTGGCGGCGGGGATGGCGATCACGCCCTTTGTCAGCTCGTCGTTCGGGCTGATCTTCGCGATGGGCTTCCTCAGCGCCGCCGGCGCTGGCGCCGGCAGTTTTTCGATCCTGATCGGCGCGGCGGCGCAGCGCCTGCCGGCGGACAAGCGCTCGTTCGCTTCGGGCTTCATCAATGCCGGGGGGTCGTTCGGGCAGTTCCTGTTCGCGCCCGTCGCACAGGCGCTGATTTCGGCCTTCGGCTGGATCATCGCGATGCTGGCACTGGCCGCAACCACGCTCACGACCCTGCTGCTCGCCCTGCCCTTGCGCCAGAGCAAGGCGGCTGCGGCCGCGCAGACGGCGCTCCCGGCCGACGGCATGACCCTCGGGCAGCAGACCCGCGTCGCGTTCCGCGACCCCAGCTATTGGTGCCTGCACGCCGGGTTCTTCACCTGCGGCTTTCACATCGCGTTCCTGGTCACGCACCTGCCGGGCGAGGTCACCCTGTGCGGGTTGCCTGCTTCGGTGTCGGCGACGGCGCTTGCGATTATTGGACTCGCCAACATCGTGGGCAGCATCGGCGCGGGCTGGCTGGGGCAGTTCAGGCGCATGAAGATGATCCTGGTCTGGATGTACGCCTCGCGCGCCGTGGCCGTGGCGATCTACCTGATGGCGCCGAAGACCCCGCTTACGTTCTACCTGTTTGCCGCCGTGCTGGGTGTGACCTGGTTGTCGACGGTTGCGCCTACGGCGGGCCTGGTGGGCAAACTCTTCGGCACGCGCTACCTCGCCACGCTGTTCGGGCTGACCCTTTTCAGCCACCAGATCGGCGGCTTCTTCGGCGCGTGGCTGGGCGGCATCGCGATCGACTCGACCGGCAGCTACGACTGGATGTGGTATGCGGACATCGTGCTTGCCGCACTTGCCGCAGTGGTGAACCTGCCGATCCGCGAGGCGCACCCCGTTGCAACTGCGCCCGCGGCGGCCCTCCGGACATGAAGCGCATTTAAGCTAAATACGCTTCATTTTATGAAGCTGTGTATAGGAATTTCAAACCACTTTTTCCCTGATGCGAGAGGGTATCGCTGTCTCGAGAAGCGTTCAATCACGCGGTCAGTGGCGAAGTTTCCCCGCTCTCGATGACGATTCCAATGACCGCCGGCTCCTCGATGGCGGCGATGATCCTGAATTCGCCGCCACACTGCGGGCAGTGTTCGAGGTCGAACTCGAACACGCGCTTGAGCAGGCGCGCCCAGCTCATCCGCGCCGGTGCGCCGTGCGCGTGTTCGTCTGCAGGTTCGCTCTTCGCAGGACCCGGCACGATCGCCGCACGCACCGCTGATCCGCTCGCCGCAGGCGCTTTAACTAAAACCCGGGACAGACCCGGGTCTGTCCCGGGTTTCAAACTGTCGCTGCTCTCGAAGTGTCCTAGGCGCTCATGCCCGCAGGGGCGATCATGTCGAACGACCTCGCAGTGATCGGCTCGAGCTTTTCTTCAAGAAGTCGCCCATAGCCATGAATGGGCGTGCGGAGCCCGAGCATGCGCAAGCACGACCAGAAGCACGCGAGGTTGCTCACAATCACGGGCTTGTTGAATTCGCGCTCGATTTCAGCCACCACATCCAGAGACGAAAGCGCTGTGCACGAAATGAAGATCGCCTGCGCTTCCGGCCTGTCGATTCGCCGGGCGAGCTGGAAAAGTGCCTCTGGGGGCACGCGGTTGATCGAACGTCGTTCGGGCTGGTCCTTGCCGAGTTCCATTCCGTACATCGAAGTGACCTCGAAGCCGTAGTCCTCCAGAAACTTTTTCTCGGCTTGGTTGACGAAATCAACGTACGGGGTGCCCAGCGCCAGCCGTTTGATCCCGAATGCACGGAGAGCGGCGACCACCGAACCGGCCGCAGCGATGGCCGGCGTGCCTGTTTTGTCGCTCATCTGCTTGAGGACCTGCGGCAGCGGGCAGATGATCGACCCGGACGTGCATCCGTACGCGATGATATCCACCTCGGCAGTGGCGAGCTCTTCAGCGGCGCGATCAAGGGCCTCGCCCATCTTGATATACGACTCCGCCGTAGTCTGACCGAGCAGCAGCACGCGGCTGGTGTGGATGGTCACCCCGGGCGGCGCGAGCCGCCAGAACTCCGGCTCATTCACCGTGTTGGTTGAGGGTACGATCAGACCGATCCGGGCTTTCCATCCATAGGCGTGATAGAGATCGGTGGCTGGCATGGAGGCGTCCTTGAGTACACAGGCAGTGTGAATGCAGTGTTGCAAATAGAACTCTAAAGCGCAATCATGCAGGCGCCGAATTTGCGAAACTCTGGAGCGATCATGAAGCCGTTCGTAGACAAATGTGTTGGGGCAGCACAGCTCATCCTTGCATTGGCCCTGATGTCGGCCGGACCCGAGTTGCGTGCTCAGGCGTTCCCGTCGGGACCGCTCAAATTTATCGTCCCGTACGCCGCCGGAGGCTCGACGGACATCATCGCGCGCACCCTGGCTGATCCCATGGCCGCAAAACTGGGCCAGCAAGTCGTTGTCGTCAATCAGCCCGGCGCCGGTGGTGGCGTAGGTTCAGCAGCAGTCGCGCGGGCGCCGGCCGATGGCTTGACCCTGCTGCTGGCGACCAATGGTTCCCACGCGATCAACCCCAGCCTGTACCCGAGCCTGGCTTATGACCCGGTGAAGGATTTCCAAGCCGTCAGCATGGTGGCCTCCGTTCCCTTGCTGCTGGTCGTCCCTTCTGCGTCCGACATCAAAGCAATGCGCGACCTGGTGGAAAAGAAGCGCCCAATGAGCTTCGGCTCAGCGGGCGTCGGTTCAAGCGGCCACCTCACCGGGGAAATGCTGAAGCTCGAGGGCCACCTTGACGCAAACCACATTGCCTACCGGGGCGACGGTCCGAACGTCCTTGACCTCATCGGTGGTCGGATCCACTTCTCTTTCGTGAACATGCCTGCGGCCACCAATCACGTGAAGTCCGGGATGCTGCGCCCGCTCGCGGTGACGACCGCACAGCGCTCAGCGCAATTGCCGGGTGTGCCGACCGTATCGGAGGCCGGGTATCCGCGTTTGCAGGTGGATCCTTGGTATGGAGTGTTCGTGGCGGCTGCAACACCGCACGAGGTTGTCGCCAGGTTGAACCAGGTGATCAATGCTTCGCTGCAGGAACCGGGGGTTCGCAAGCGACTCGAGGATCTCGGTGCAACAACCCTTGGAACCACACCGGATGCGTTTGCAAAGGCTCTTGCCGCCGACATTGCAAAGTTTGCGGTGGTGGTGAAGGCCTCGGGCGCAAAGCCTGAGTAGACCGGCTCGAGGCCCGGCCTTCCGCAGGTTAAGCCCGGACCAATGCCGACAAGGCCATCGCGCGCCACTTCGAGGCCGCGGCCGCGCTGCTGGGCGGCACGACGCGCGCCGAGCGCGAGCAACTGGGAAGCCTGCTGACCGGATTGCTGATTGCCATAGAGCAGCCGGAAGATGCGGCGCAGATCGCCGCCGTGGTGTCGCGCAAGCCGGGCAAGCGCGGCACAAAACGCTGAAGCCGTTCAGGTGGCGCGCGAAGCCTCGCCCGCCGCCAGATGCACCTCGGCCACCGGGTTGAGCCCGGTCAGCCAGTTGCGGTGGCGCGTGAACACGCGCATGTCGTGCCCGGGCACAATGCGTTCGAGCTGGTCGGCACCGACCAGGGCTTTCAGTTTGTCGTAGGTGGCGACGAGATTCCAGGTATTACCCTGCACATAGCCCGGTGGCCACATACGCTCGATGTTCGCATACCAGTAGACGCAGTCGCCGGCGATGACATAGGGGCCCGATCGGGTCTCAACCTCGACCCATTGCGAACCGAAGGTGTGGGTGTCGGCGGCAAGGCGGCAATGCAC
>CAMAXP010000100.1 GCA_945862265.1 Bordetella parapertussis | reverse complement strand
CGGCATCGCTGAGGCGGACGAGGCGTATTTCCTTCGCTCCTGTAAGGGCCAGCGTCGGGGGATCGGCCGTGCATCGCGCAGGCGCGGCGGCAAGGCTGCCAAGCGTGGGCTGTCTTTTGAACAAGTTCCCGTACTCATTGCGCGCGACCCCATGGGCAGCACCGCCAATTTCATGCTCGAATCGGTGAGCGCTCAGGAAATCAGCAAGGTTCTGGGGCCAATCTTGCCTGCCGACACGGTGTTGTGTACCGATGGGGGCACCGCCCTCGCGGCGGCCGCGAGATACCTCGAAGTCGAGCATCATCAGATCAATCTGTCTGCGGGCGTGCGCGTACAGGGCGCTTGGCATGTCCAAAACGTCAATGCCTTTGTTTCTCGCCTGCGAACATGGATGGTCCGCTTCAAGGGTGTTGCCACGAAATACCTCACCAACTACCTCGGTTGGTTTAGAGTTCTCGACCGGTCGCCCCGCTTCAGCCCCGATCCCGCACGGTTGCTCGCTCTGGCGGTAAGAGCATGAGTTCAACAACATCATTCGCTAAATGAGCCTTATTATTTGTTGATGAATATGTCAACACATTGGCTTCCCTCCTCCACCCTCGTCGCCCAAATGACACCCGCGGCCCGGGCAAGATTCCCTACCGACGCGGGCTGGGCCAAGGCCTCCGGGCTGCCAAAGGAAACCTTGTCCAGGCTGAAGAGCCAAGCGTCCTGCGATTGGCGCACGCTCGCCGCGCTGGCCCGGGCGGCCGGGGTGACCTTTGTCGCCGTGCCAGAAGGCATGGAAGCGGGCTCGCACTTCCCCGCCCAGCTCGACCGCGCCCTTGAAGAAAACCTGCTGGACCTCGCCGCCTCCGGAAACGTCGACCCCGCTGCCTGGCGGGCCCGCGGGCCGGGCTTTTTCATGGGCGGGCTGGCCGTCATGCTCGCCAGCGCGCGCGGGTTCGAGCGCGAGCGTTACCTGCGGCTGGCCGAGGCACTCCACCCGGGCGTGTCGAATCCCGAGGTCTTTGGCACCTGGCTCACGCAATCCCCCTTGCGCGCGTCACGATTCCTTCCCATGGGCCGCAAGCGATGAAGACCAAAGGCAACCCTGTCGTCACCGACGCCTACCAAGAGGCGTTCAACGAGGTCCTCCGCCGGGTGCAAGACCAGCTGAAGGGTTCAACCCCCGACACGTTGCCCATCCGGATGTATATCGCCGGTGGCGCGGCCCTTCACCTCCTGACCGGGGAGCGCGTCACGGAAGATATCGACGCGACCTTCTCCCGGCGCGTGCTGCTCGACGACGCAATCGAGGTGTCCTATCGCGACCCCGACGGCCGCGCGCGCCTCATGTACCTCGACCGCAACTACAACGATACCCTCGAGCTGTTGCACGAGGATGCCTACGCGGATTCGAGGCCGTACGACATTCCGGGCATCGACAAGGCGGTCGTGGAGGTCCGGGTGCTCGCCCCGGTCGACCTTGCCGTCTCGAAGCTGTCCCGCTTTTCGGACCAGGATCGTGCCGACGTCGAACTCCTCGCAAGAAAGGGGCTCATCCATGCCCCCTCGTTGCGCGCACGTGCGGAGCAAGCGCTGGAGGGCTATGTCGGGAATACGGGACCGGTCAGGACTTCGATCGACATCGCGTGCCGGCTGGGGGAGGCGCTCGCGCCTTAGAATAGCGCCCATGCTCGTCCCCGCAGCCCTGGCCTTCGTAATCGCGCTGGCTACCCTCCTTGTCCTGCTGTCGCCACCCGTGCGGGGGATCATCCTCGACCGCCCGAACGAGCGCTCGCTACATGCCGCGCCCGTGCCCAGGACCGGTGGCGTCGCGATCATGGCGGGAATCGCATCCTCCATGGCGCTGATCTCCGGACCGATGCAGGGCCTGCTGCTCATAGCGTTGGCGCTCGCGGCGCTCTCGTTTGTCGATGATCTCGTCAGCCTGCCCTCACTCGTGCGCCTCGCCTGCCATCTGGCCGCCGCGGCCGGTGCGCTGCTCCTTTTGCTCCCGCAGCCCAACCCGGTCCTGTTCGCGCTGCTCGTCGTCGCGATCGCGTGGTTTGCCAACCTCTACAACTTCATGGACGGCTCCGACGGGCTCGCCGGAGGCATGGCGGTGCTGGGTTTCGGCACGTACGCCGCGGCCGCATGGTCGGGGGGCGCAGTGGAACTGGCCTCCGTGTGCGTCGCACTCGTCGCTGCTGCGTTTGCTTTCCTGCTGTTCAACTTCCATCCGGCCAAGGTGTTCATGGGCGATGCGGGGTCCGTCCCCTTGGGCTTTCTCGCCGGCGCGCTCGGCGTGGCCGGCTGGCAGCAAGGCCTGTGGCCGCTCTGGTTCCCGGTGCTCGTGTTCTCCCCCTTTGCCGCCGATGCAACCTTCACCCTCGTCAAGCGCATCGCTCGCCGCGAAAAAATCTGGCAGGCGCACCGGGAGCACTACTACCAGCGCGTCGTACGCATGGGCCTCGGGCATCGCGGCACGGCCGTCGCAGAGTACGCGCTCATGCTCGTTTGCGCGGGCGCGGCGCTGGCCACCCTGCGCGCTTCGATTCCCGTCCAAACGGGCGCGCTTGCCATTGCCGCCGCTGCGTACATCGCCATCGCCATCGGCATCGACCTGCGTTGGGCACGCCATCCGGCGAGCCACGCCCGATGATGCTTCTCAAGCTTGGTCCGAATACCCGCAACGCGCTTGCTTTTGCGCATGACCTGGTCGTCACCGCCGGCGCCTGGTGGCTGGCGTACTGGTTCCGGTTCAACCTCGACGTGCCGGCGGAATTCGTCCGCGGGTTTGTCCGCACGCTGCCTTGGGTGGCCGGAATTTACGCCGTGCTGTTCTGGAAGCTGGGTCTGTACCGAGGGCTGTGGCGCTACGCCAGCCTGCCGGACCTGCGGCGGATCATCACCGCGGTCGCAGTCGGGGCGCTAGCCGTCCCGGCGGTGTTCACGCTGGCCGGATTTGCGTGGCCCACCCCGCGGTCCGCCTACCTGATTTCGCCGCTCCTCATCATCCTCGCCATGGGCGGCAGCCGCCTCGCGTACCGGGCCTGGAAAGAGCATGGTTTCGGTTCGGTCATTAGCGTGACCGAAGCCGCCCCCGTGGTGGTCCTCGGTGCCGGCAGCGCCGCGGCCACCCTGCTAAAGGAGCTCGCGGCCAGCCGCCAGTGGCGCGTGGCGGCACTCTTGGACGACGATGCCGCAAAGCGCGGCGGCGAGATCATCGGGGTGAAGGTGCACGGCCCGCTGGAGCAGGTCGCAGAGATCGCCGAGCGCTTGAGTGCACGCCAGGCCATCATCGCAATGCCTGAAGAAACGCACTCCGCACGCAAGCGCGCGGTCGAGCTCTGCACCGCGGCGGGCCTCAGCGTGATGACCGTGCCCTCCTACTCGGACCTGGTGTCCGGCAAGGTCAGCATCTCCCAGCTGCGCAGGGTGGAGCTGGACGACCTCCTCGGCCGTGATCCGGTGCACTTGGATGACGCAGGGCTGCATGCGCTGCTCGACGGGAAGAGGATCCTGGTGACTGGCGCGGGCGGCTCCATCGGGTCGGAGCTTTGCCGGCAGATTGCGCGGTTTTCGCCGGAGCGGGTCGTGCTGCTGGAAATGTCCGAGTTCGCCCTCTACACGATCGAATCGGAGTTCCGCGACCGTCACCCTGACATCGCCGTGACCGCGGTGATCGGCGACGTGAAGTCTGCGCCGCGCATGAATGAAGTCCTCACTCGCTTCAAGCCGCACGTGATCTTTCACGCCGCCGCCTACAAACATGTCCCGTTAATGGAACAAGACAACGCCTGGCAGGCGGTGCAGAACAACGTCTTTGGGACGCTGACCGTCGCCCGCGCCGCCCGCGAACACGGTGTGGAAAAGTTCATCCTGATTTCGACCGACAAGGCCGTGAATCCCACCAATGTGATGGGGGCAACCAAGCGGCTGGCCGAGCTCGTGTGCCAGGCCGTCCAGGCCGAGGGCGGCGCCAACGCGGCCACCCAGTTTGTCATCGTGCGGTTCGGGAACGTGCTCGGCAGCACCGGTAGCGTGATCCCGCGCTTTCGCGAGCAGATCGCTCGCGGCGGGCCGGTGACCGTCACCCACCCGGATATCCAGCGATACTTCATGTCGATCCCGGAAGCAGCGCAGCTCGTGCTCCAGGCCGCACTGATGGGCACCGCGGGTCAGATCTTTGTGCTCGACATGGGGGAGCCAGTGAAAATCGTCGACCTGGCGCGGCAGCTGATTCGGTTATCGGGGTATTCGGATGCCGACATTCGCATCGAGTTTTCCGGGCTGCGGCCGGGGGAGAAGCTCTTCGAGGAACTGCTGACGGATGCCGAGCACACGCTGCCAACGCCCCATCCGAAGCTGCATATTGCGCGGGCGCGGCCGCCAGACATGAGTATGCTGCTCGAGGGTCTGCTCGCGTGGCCTGCCCTGCAAGAGGGTGCGAAAGACGACGAGGTGCGAGGTAAGCTCCGTGAGTGGATTCCGGAATACGCGAGTCGGGATCCGGCGGCCGCGCCTTAGGCAGCCTTCAGCACCTCGACCTCGCTCTCGAGTTTGCCGGCGATGGCGTCCTTAGCGACCACCAGGTCGTTGTGCGACTGCAGATTCATCCAGAACTGCGCTTCCATGGAGAAGAAATTCGCGAGGCACAGCCCTTGGCGAGCCGGTATTGGCTGATTTTCAGACTCTTGAGAAAGCCCCCGATGCGATAGGCTAGAATTTGCCGATGGCCACGAGAAAAGTTGCATTGATCACCGGTATCACGGGTCAGGACGGCGCGTACTTGGCGGAACTCCTTATCGAGAAGGGGTATATCGTCCATGGAATCAAGCGCCGCACCTCGCTTTTCAACACACAGCGTATTGACCATCTTTACCAGGATCCGCATGTCAGCGACCGCCGCCTGGTCCTCCACTATGGCGACCTGACCGATTCGAGCAGCCTGATCCGCATCATCGAGCAGGTGCAACCCGACGAGATCTATAACCTCGCGGCGCAAAGCCATGTCGCCGTTTCGTTTGAGGAACCGGAATACACGGCCAATTCCGACGCGCTGGGCGCCCTGCGCGTGCTCGAGGCCGTGCGCATCCTCGGCTTGACAAAAAAGACTCGCTTCTACCAGGCCTCGACGTCCGAGCTCTACGGCGAGGTGCAGGAATCACCCCAGACCGAGAAGACGCCCTTCCATCCGCGCTCGCCCTATGGGGTCGCAAAGTTATACGCCTATTGGATCACGGTGAACTACCGTGAAGCCTATGGCATGTTTGCCTGCAATGGCATCCTTTTCAATCATGAATCGCCGTTGCGCGGCGAGACATTTGTAACTCGGAAAATCACCCGCGCCCTTGCGCGGATCGCGCTGGGTCTGCAGGACTGCTTATACCTAGGAAACCTAGAGGCCAAACGCGATTGGGGGCATGCGAAGGACTACGTTCGTGCGCAGTGGTTAATTCTGCAGCAGCTCAAGCCCGAGGACTATGTCATTGCGACCGGGGTCCAGAACAGCGTGCGCAATTTTGTCGAGGCGGCGGCGGGAGAACTGGGAATATCGCTCGACTGGGAAGGAAGTGGAGCACAAGAGACCGGCCGCGTCGCGCGCGTCCAATCCACGGGCGCTTCCTCACTAAAAGCCGGACAGGTCGTTGTTCGGGTAGACCCCGACTACTTTCGTCCAGCCGAAGTTCAGTCTCTTCTGGGCGATGCGACTAAGGCAAGGACCAAACTTGGATGGGAGCCCTCGATAGGCTTTAAGTCGCTGGTCGAAGAGATGATGCGCGAGGACTTGCAGTTGGCTAGAAGGGATGAACTTTCGCGCGCGCATGGGCACCGCACTTACAACCTGCAGGAGTAACTGCGACTAGACCGAGAGCTATCGTCATGTAACTACTGTTCCGAAGATCCCTGGACAGGTCACTTGTGCTTAAAGACTTTCTTTGAATTTGCAACATCAGAATGACCTCACTACATATATTTACTGAACTGAGCGATATAACACCTCATGAAGTTAAACTCATATGCGGCAAGCTATCGAGTCAGGAGCTTACTTTCTATCCTTCAGGGGTTTTCTTTTTCCAGCCTCTTTGCGAGCGACAAACTCATCAACTTGTTTCAGCGTGACCCTCGACTTAAGAAGACCTTTGAAATCGCTGGCCCTAAAATCGAACATCTTTATCTTTTCCCTAGGCTCATATAGCGAATAATGTTGGTAGCTCATCTGGTGAGCCTGTGGGGGCGGAAACTGGCAGTGTGGCGCAGAGGCGCTGGACCAGGAGCCGCGAGATGAGGACGAGGGAATTGGCAAGGTTGATAAGCACTCTGGGCAAGTTGCC
>CAMAXP010000099.1 GCA_945862265.1 Bordetella parapertussis | reverse complement strand
GGCAACTTGCCCAGAGTGCTTATCAACCTTGCCAATTCCCTCGTCCTCATCTCGCGGCTCCTGGTCCAGCGCCTCTGCGCCACACGACCAGTTTCCGCCCCCACAGGCTCACCAGATGAGCTACCAACATTATTCGCTATATGAGCCTTTATAAAATACGACTCTGACCCGGATTTCCCGCGGATTTCCTCGGAACCCGGCTGCGCCTTGCTGCTCCCTGACTGCCCAATTGCGCACAATAGTGACCATATTTATCACTTTTGTACTCAGATTCTGTTAATTACCTCATATTTGTTCACTTTTGGAGCGATTTCTCCGGGCATGGAACATGCTCCATAAAAGGGCATCGCCGCACATCTCCCGAAACCTTGGCGATGCACCACAAGGAAGCACTCAATGAAAAAGGTACAACAAGGCTTTACGCTGATCGAACTGATGATTGTGGTCGCGATCATCGGCATCCTGGCTGCGGTCGCACTGCCCGCCTATCAAGACTACATGGTCCGTACGCGCGTTGCGGAAGGCCTCGTGATGGCAGGTGCGGCGAAGCTTGCCGTGTCCGAAAACGCCTCTTCCGGCGCCTCGTCGCTGATTTCGGGCCTGGTTGCGCCGACCGCGACTGCCAACGTGACGTCGCTCCTCACCGACGCCACGACCGGCCAGATCACCGTCACCTACACGGCTGCGGCCGGTGGCAATACGCTGATCATGGAACCGACGTCGGGTGGCACGGCGCTGACGGCGGGCACGGTCCCGACCGGCGGCTCGATCAACTGGGGTTGCACGGCCGGCACGACGCTGGTGAAGTACCGTCCGTCGGCCTGCCGATAAGACGCAGCACCAGCAGTAACAGCAGTAACGAAAACGGGCGCCGCGAGGCGCCCGTTTTTTTTCGCCCGCGAGACGGGATTGCGTCCCTGAGCATGACAAATTGCGCTGAATATTGCCGCGATTGTTCACCTCGCCCCGGTTTTGCCAGATTTCCCAATAGGTATTCATATTTTTGGGCGATTTTACCGGGCACGGAAACTGCTGAATCAGGGTGCATCGCCGCACACCTCCCGAAACCCTGGCGACGCAGCATAAGGAAGCATCCAATGAAAAAAGTACAACAAGGCTTTACGCTGATCGAACTGATGATCGTGGTTGCGATTATCGGCATCCTGGCTGCGGTCGCACTGCCCGCCTACCAGGACTACATGGTCCGTACGCGCGTTGCGGAAGGACTCGCGATGGCCGGCGCCGCGAAGCTTGCGGTTTCGGAGAATGCCGCTTCCGGTGCCTCGTCGCTGACCTCGGGCCTGGTTGCGCCGACCGCGACCGCCAACGTGACTTCGCTCGCCACCGACGGCACGACCGGCAACATCACCATCACCTACACGTCTGCGGCCGGTGGCAATACGCTGATCATGGAACCGTCGTCGGGTGGCACGGCGATGACGGCGGGCACGGTCCCGACCGGCGGCTCGATCAACTGGGCTTGCACGTCCGGCACGACGCTGTCGAAGTACCGTCCGTCGGCCTGCCGATAAGACGCAGCAACAGCAGTAACAGCAGTAACGAAAACGGGCGCCGCGAGGCGCCCGTTTTTATTTGGCGAGCTACTGCTCGACCTTGATCTCCCGCTCCTTCACCACCGCGGCCCATTTGGCCAGGCCTTCGCGAACGATCCTGGAAAATGAGGCACCGTCGCCGGGCAGCGGGTCATAGACCTGCGTGGCGAGGTAGTCCTTGAATTCCTGGCTTTGCGCAACCTTGAGCGAGGCCGCCTGCACTTGGGTGCGGTAGGGGAAGTGTACCGGGACGCCGCGCAGTTGACGGGGTCCGGTTCGCGTGGGAGCCTCGCGCGGATGAACGCCCCTTTCCTGATTGAAGCCACTGAGCGGCCGGCGCCGGGCACGCTCCTTATCGACACCCGCAAGCCCGAGGCCTATGCAAAGGGCCACCTGCCGGGAGCGATGAATTTCAGCTCGTACGATTATTTCGTGAAGAGCACCCAGCCTGGAGACCTCGCGCAGTTCCGTGCGCAACTGGCCGCCCTTTACGCCGCGCTCGGGGTGACCTTGGGCCAGCCCATAGTGGTGTACGAGGACGAGACGGGCATGCGTGCCGCACGGGAGTTGTGGATCCTCGAGTACCTCGGCCACCCCAATGTGCGGATGCTGCACGGCGGGCTCAAGGCGTGGGTTGCGGCCGGCGGGACGCCGACCACTGAGGAGCCGACCCTCACTCCGGGGCGCTTCGAGGCCGCACCTGTGGACGCCATCGTGATCGGGGCGGACGAGGTCTTCGCCAAGTCACAGTCCGGGGCGATCACCGTGATCGACGTACGCGACGCCACGGAATTCGGCGGCAAGGACAACACCGTGTGCTGCACGCGGCGCGGCCACATCCCGAAGGCGGTGTGGCTGGAGTGGACGGAACTCCTTGATGCTGCGACAGGCAAGTTCAAGCCGGTGGCGGAGGTCCAGCGCCTGCTCGCGGCCCGCGGCATCGACCGCTCGGCTACGCTGGTGCCTTACTGCCACCGCGGTGCGCGTTCCGCCAACACCTACTACGCGCTGCGCTACGCAGGCGCTCCCTCGGTGCGCAACTACATCGGCTCATTTCACGAATGGTCCGCCCGCACCGACCTGCCAATCGAATAAACCCGGGACAGACCCCGATTATCCGGCGATCTTCCAGCGCTCCGGTTCGCGGCTCTGGAAGAGTTCGATGAGCAGGTTGTCGGGGCCGGCCACCATCACGTAGCGAAAGCGTGGTTCGTCGCGGATCGGGTTGCGGAACTCGAACCCGTTCGCCTTCATCCTCGCCACGAGTCCTGCGAGGTCGTCGGTCTCGATGCCCAGGTGGTGCACCGGCCCGCCGCGTTCCGTCTTGGGCGGCTGGTCGTAGAGGTGGATGAACGCGCGCCCAAGCGCCATGCGAACGTTGCGCGTGCCGGCAGCTTCCTCATCCCAGACGACGGTGGCGCCGAACATCCGGACGAGGAATTCGATCGTCGCCGAAATGTCGGAGGCGAAGATGTGGGCATGGTCGAGGCTGATGCGCATTGGGAATCCCCTGGCAAGGATGCGATGGTCGCTTCATTCGGGCGCGCGCGTCAACGAGCCTCTTTTCAAGGCAATCCCGATTATGTACACTTGTTCTGTACATATGAGTGGAAGCCATGGCCAGATCCCCCAAGACCGAGGTCAACGTAACCGAGCTCCGCCAGAACCTGCCGGGCTACCTGGCCGAGGTGAAAAAGGGCGCTGAGATCGAGGTCACTTCGCGCGGCAAGGTGATTGCCAGGATCGTCGCAGGCGGGGACCCTCACGCGGAGGCCCGCAAACGCCTGCTGGCCGCGCGCAAGCATTGCGTCGTCGGGGACGTGACAAGCCCGATAGGTGCGAAGTGGGACGCGGAGCGTTGATCGTCCTCGATACGCACGCCCTCGTCTATGACGCCCTTGCGCCCGGGCGGCTCTCCGTGCGGGCGCGCAAGGCGATCGAGTCCGGATACGCGGACCGGGCGCTGGCCTGCAGCGACATCAGCCTGTGGGAAATCGCACTGCTGATCTCGCGCAAGCGCCTCGACCCCGCGATGGACACACGCCAGTTCCTCGATGACCTGGTTGCCGCGCGCCAGGTTCGCGTGATGCCGATCAGCCCGGAAATCGCCGTGCTCTCGCAATCCGATATGTTCGCCCACGGCGATCCGGCGGACAGGCTGATCGCCGCCACGGCCCGGCTGTACCAGGCGCCGCTTGTGACCTCGGACGCGCAACTGCGAAAACTCAAGGACGTCTCCACCATTTGGTAAAGGCGAATCGCGCGCACCTGGGCTAATCTGCCTTGGCGAACTCGGTGTTCAGCGCGTCGACCGTGGCCTTCGGTTTTGTCTGCCCGCTCCGCCCGTGCTCAAGTTTCTGGCCCAGTTCAAAACGCCGTGAGCGCGGGTACTGCCGCCTGGGCTAGGGCCTGCGATAGGAGGCGCGGATTTCCGCCAGCAGCCGGCGCAGGGTCGGGGCGCCTTGGCTTTCGAGCGTGCGCAAGTTTGCGCGGCCGATGCGGTCCGACACCGATTCGGGTGCCGTCAGGGCCATCAACTCTGTCGCGCTGAGCCCCGCTGTGTTGACGTAATCCGTCACGCCGCCGCCGCGCACCGCGCGCAAGACGCTCGCCCGCACCAGTTGCACCGTCGGGTCCGGGCTGCGCCGGATGAAGCGCACCGCGCGGTGCTCGTCTCGCAGGTCTTCCGCGAAGTCCGGATGGAACGGGACGCAGTAGAACGGCGAGTCACCGCGGGGGTGGCGTGCCTGCATGCGCTCGCGGGCGAGGGAGACCAGGTGTTCGAAGGCGCGCGCGCCCTCGATCCCTTTGGAGAGTTCGGGTGCCAGCACGGGCAAGATGACCAGCGCCACGTCTACCGAGTCGGCAGGCAAGGCCTCCACGCCTGCGATGGCAGTCGCCAGCGCCGCTACGGCAGCCTCGAACCCGGGGGTCTGCGGCGCGCCGCCAGCCTCTAGTACGACCACGCGATGCAGCATCCCGCTTTCCCGGGTGCGCCTGGCGTACGGGCATAGCGTGAGCGCCTCGATGAACTCACGGATGTAGCGGTCGTTGCGCTCCAGCGCGGCCGCGATGCGCGGGTCTGCGGGGGACTGCATGACCGTGGTCAGCGCGCCAGCCGGTGGGTCAGGTTCGCCTTCACGCCCGGCCACTCCGCATCGGTGATCGAAAACACCACGGTGTCGCGGAGGGTGCCGTCGGCGTGGAACCCGTGGTTGCGAAGGATGCCATCTTGCTTTGCGCCGAGGCGCGCGATCGCAGCACGGCTGGTGTGGTTGAAGAAGCTGGTGCGGAATTCGACGGCAATGCATCCCAGCGATTCGAACGCATGCGTAAGCAGCAGGAGCTTGCACTCTGTGTTCAGCCCGGTGCGCTGCACCGATAGTGCATGCCAGGTCGCGCCGATCTCGAGGCGCCGCCGTGCGGCGTCGATGTGCAGGTAGGTGGTCATGCCGGCGATCCGGCCGGTGGCCCGGCCCCGGATGGCGAAGGGCAGCATGGAGCCAGCGGCCTGCAGACCCAGCCGAGTGTCGATGTCCGCACGCATACCCTCGGGTTTCGGGATGCTCGTGTACCACAAGCGCCAGAGTTCGCCGTCACCGACGGCCTCGCACAAGCCGTCGTGGTGGTCATGCGACAAGGGTTCGAGCACGGCGTGGCGGCCGGTGAGGGTGACTGGCACGCAAAACGGGGGTGCGGCTTTCATGGGTGAAGTGTCTTTCATGGGCAAACACCGAACACGGCCGGAAACAACCGGTACAGTACCAAAGATCGTCCAGCCCCCGTAAGATTCGCCGGATCGATCGCAGCCAATGCGACAGTTCCAGGAAAGCAGTACACCAAGGAGGATTCATGAAGGTTCGTGCCCTCGCAGTTGCCGCGGCAGTTATCGCAATCGCTTCGCCGATGCGCGTTGGCGCGCAGGCCAACTGGCCTGCAAAGCCCATCTTTTTCGTCGTGCCCTATGCGGCAGGCGGGTTTGCCGACACGCGTGCGCGCAAGATCGGCGTCGAGCTTTCCAAGGTCCTCGGCCAAACGATCGTCATCGAGAACAAGGGCGGGGCGGGCGGGGTGGTCGGCACGGACATGATCGCCAAGGCTGCACCGGACGGGTACACGATCGGCATGGGCAACCTGGCTGCGCTGGCGGTGAACCCGAGCCTGATGAAGAAGCTGCCCTACGATCCCACCAGGGACGTGGCGCCCGTGATCCTCATCGAGAGCAGCCCGTTGTTCCTCACGGCGGGACCAGGCCTGGGGGCCAAGAGCGTGAAGGAGCTCATCGCGATTGCCAAGGCCCAGCCCGGCAAGATTGCGTTCGGCTCGTCGGGCGTGGGCGGCGCGCACCACTTGTCGGGCGAGATGCTCAAGCAGGCCGCGGGGGTCGACATGATCCACATCGCATACAAGGGCGGCGCGCCCGCGGCGGCAGACGTGCTGGCGGGCCATGTGCCGATGATGTTCGAGATGGGGTATGCCGCGCTGCCTTCGATCAAGGCGGGACGCATCCGGGCGCTCGCGGTGACTTCGACTACGCGCGTTTCCGTGCTGCCGGACGTCCCGACGATGGTGGAAGCCGGCGTGCCGGGATTCGAGTCCTACAACTGGCAGGGCATCATCGTCCCGGCAAAAACGCCGCGCGCAATCGTCGACCGCCTGAACAAGGAGCTGAACCAGATCCTCGCTGCCGGCCCCACCCGGGACATGATCCTTGGCGATGGCAGCCAGGTCGCCGGCGGTACGCCGGAGGCCTTCGGGACCTTTGTCGCAGCCGAAACCCTGAAATGGGCCAAGGTGGTCAAGCAAGCTGGAATCCAGCCGGAATAGCGATAAAATCGCGCCATGCCGCTCTACGAATATTCACCGCTCTCCGGCCAGTGCGACCAGTGCCACGGCGTGTTCGAGGTCTTCCAGCGCCTGGCCGAGGACAAGCTCACGGCGTGCCCGACCTGCGCCAAGCCCTGCGAGCGGCGCATCAGCGCGGTTGCGCTTGGCGGCAAGTACAACACCTCCGACAGCAAGATCAAGAGCCTGGGCCTGACCAAGTACCAGAAGAACGGCGACGGGCACTACGAGCGGACCGTCGGGACCGAAGGCCCCGAGCACCTGATCCGCTAGTGTAGTGCTTCGTTCTGTTTGGAACTTAAGCGGCTGTTGGCGCGAATGACCTTGGCAAGGATGTCATTGGCCTTGGCAGTCCATACGAAAGGCTTGGGATTTTTATTGTGCAAATCGATGTACTCCTTGATTGCAGTGGTCA
>CAMAXP010000098.1 GCA_945862265.1 Bordetella parapertussis | reverse complement strand
ACCTACGGTCAGGACGTGCTCAATCTGGTGCTGGCGAAGGGGTATCTCACGAAACTGCTCGCGAACAAGCCGGTAGCGCGGTATCTGAAACAAAAGCAACCAGAATTACTCACCGAATTCGAGGCGATTGTGCAGGCCGTGTTGCCGCCGGCGTCGATTTGACTAGGTGGAGGATGAACGCGTTGTCATCTTCGGTTGTGCGCACGAAAGTCCTGCACGAAAGTCCTGAAACTTTAAAAACTTGGCATCATGAAAAAATTACACTATGGTGAACAGTTATACCAATTTATACAGACCCCTGCGGGCCGCGTAGGATGCCCCGATGCACAGAGACCCGACTCAATCTGCCTCGCACCCCCGCCGAATCGTCGCGCAACGCGGCACCACGCTGCGTTGCAAGGGCTGGAAGCAGGAGACGATCCTGCGCATGCTCGAGAACAACCTCGAGAACGGCGAGCGCCCAGAGGACCTGGTCATCTACATGTCGGCGGCCAAGGCCGCCCGCAACTGGGAGGCGTTCGACAACATCGTCGCAACCCTGAAGGACCTTGGCAACGACGAGACCCTGGTGGTGCAGTCGGGCAAGCCCATTGCGCGGTTTCGTACGCATGCAAGGGCGCCGCGCGTGATCCTCGCCAATGGCCTTGTCGTGGGCCGCTGGACGGACGAAGCCACGATCTACCAACTCGAGCAGGCCGGACTCACGATCACCGCGGGCATGACTGCGGCCGCCTGGCAGTACATCGGCAGCCAGGGCATCCTGCAGGGCACCTGGCAGAGCTTCTCCAGTGCGGGCGACACTCACTTCGGCGGGTCGTTGGCGGGGCGCACGATCCTCACCTGCGGGGCTGGCGGCATGGGCGGCGCGCAACCGCTCGCCGGCAAGATGGCCGGTGCTGCGATCCTCGTCGTCGAAGTGGACCCGGGCCGGTTGCACAAGCGCATCGATACCGGCTACCTCGACCGGATGACGGATTCGCTCGACGAAGCCCTTGCGTGGATGGATGAACTGAAGGCGGCGAAGGCGGCCGGGTCGGTCGGACTGGTCGGCAACGTGACCGACGTCTACGAGCAACTCCTCGCGCGCAACTGGCAGCCCGACATCCTCACCGATCAGTGCACGGTCGACCCGCGGCGCGGCTATGTGGCTTCAGGCCTCACGCCCGCCGCTATGCGCGCGCTGGTGCAGTCCAACCCGGACTCGGCAGTGAAGAGGGGCGGCGAGACGTTGCTGCGCCATGTCGGCGCCATGCTGGAATTCAGGAAGCGCGGCGCGTTGACGTTCGAGTACGGCAACACGCTGCGCATGCGAGCGGCAGACCTCGGGCTGAAGGAGGCGCTGACGATGGAGTCTTTCGTCACGCTCTTCATCCGGCCGTTGTTCTGCGAGGGCATCGGCCCGTTCCGCTGGGTGGCGGCCACGGGCGACAGCAAGGATATCGATGTCGTCGACGGGCTGATCGAAGGCTTGTTCCCGGAAGGCCACCGGATCCGGCGCTGGATAGCGTTGGCAAGGAGGCACGTGCAGTACCAGGGGCTGCCGGCACGCATCGGCTGGCTCGGGCATACGGAGCGCTCGCGGCTCGCGTTGGCGGTGAACGAAGCGGTGGGCGACGGGCGGATCTCCGGGCCGATTGCCTTCACGCGCGACCACCTCGACGCAGGCTCGGTGGCGAGCCCGTTCCGCGAATCGGAAAAGATGAAGGACGGCAGCGACCCGATCGCGGACTGGCCGGTCCTCAATGCATTGCTCGCGTGCTCCACCGGCGCGGATCTCGTGGCCGTACACGCAAACGTGGGGAGGATGATGAGCGCGGGGCAGACCGCCATTGCGGATGGCACGCCTTTCGCCGCCGAGCGGCTGCTGGCGGTGCTCGATGGCGACACGGGCCTGGGCATCGCGCGGCACGCGGACGCGGGGTATGAATCGGCAATCGCAGCCTGCGATCGCCATGGCGTGGGACTGGGACTCGGATGAAACGAACTTTTGGTGCGGCGGACCTCGAAGCCGCCATTCTCGGTGGACTGGTGCTTTCTGCGGGCGGCAGCGGGCGCGGTTCGGCGGCCCGCCATCGTCGGTTGGGAGAGGCGGCGCTGGCCTATGGGCCGGTGGCCTTTGCGACGCTCGATGAATTCGACGCGGACGATGCGCTCCTCGTGTCGACCGCGGTCGGCGCGCCGGGGCAGGGCAAGGCCAACACGGAGCCGCGCGACGCGGTGGAGGCGGCCCATGCGGTCCTCGTGGCGAGCGGCGTGGACCTTGCGGGGGTGATCCCCGGGCATGTGCCCGGCCTCTATGCATGGACGATCGCCGCGGCGCTTGGTATCCCGGTGGCGGATGCCGCGACCAACGGGCGCGCGCACCCGACGGCCCCGATGGGCGGGATGGGGCTCGCTTCCCGACCGGAGGTGAAACTCTGGCAGGCAGGCTCCGCGGGCGGGGAGGCCGCGCTCTCGGTGCTGGTGCACGGTGACCTCATCCGGACATCAGGCGTGATGCGCGCGGCGGCGGTGCATAACGGCGGCCTGATGAACGCGGTGCGCGGGCCATTCGCGGTGTCGTTCGTGCGCACCAACGGCGCGCCGGGGTCCATCACGTTCGCGCATGAGCTGGGCGACGCGATGCTGGCGGTGAAAGAAGCGGCGAGGATCGAGGCGGCGGCCACCTTCCTTAAGGGCGCGATCCATGAGGGTGAGGTTACCGCCAACGATGTCTTCTACCGGGAAGGTTTCGATGTCGGCCGCGTCACGCTGCGTACCTCGAAGGGCACGCTCGTGCTCGGCGTCTACAATGAATTCATGACGGCGATGCTGGACGGAAAGCGCATCGCCACGTTCCCCGACATGCTGGCGAGTTTCGACGCGGTGAACGGCGACCCGATCTCCGTGTTGGAGATGAAAGTCGGCACGCGCGCCGCGATCGTGATTGCCGAAGCGAAGCATATTCCCCTTGGGGCGGGCGTTTTCGATCCCGCGGTGTATCCCGAGGTCGAGCGTGCGATGGGCGAGGACCTCGCCACTTACGCCTTCAGAAAGTGAATCCCGGAGACTGTCCATGAATCGTGCACTAGCGCTGCTGTTTGCATTCCTCGTTGCACTGCCTGCATGGGCGCAGGACGCCGCCAGCTACCCTTCGAAGCCGATTCGAATCGTGGTGCCTTTCCCGCCGGGCGGAGCGACGGACCTGATCACGCGCAAGATCGGTGAGAAACTGACCCAGAAATGGGGCCAGCCGGTGGTGATCGAGAACAAGCCGGGCGCCAACACCATCATCGGCACCGAGGCGGTGGGCAAGGCCGAGCCGGACGGCTACACGATCCTGATGACCGCGCCTTCGGGGCTGGTGCAGCTGCCGCCGCTGTACCCGAAGCTGCCCTATGACCCGGAAAAGGACTTCACGCCGCTTACGCAGATCGCGGAGGTCGCGACGGCGCTGCTCGTGCCGGCCGAACTGCCGGTGAAATCGGTCAAGGACCTCGCCGAGTACCTGCGCGCGCATCCGGGCAAAACCAGCTTTGCGAGTTTCGGCCTCGCCAGCACCCAGCACATCTATGGCGAAGCCTTCAAGCGCGCAGCAAAAGCCGATTCGACCCATGTGCCCTACAAGGGCGACGCGCCGGCCATGACGGACGTGGTGGCCGGGCGCGTGCAGTACATGTTCAACAACCCCGTGTCGGCCATGACGTTCGCCAAGCAGGGCCGGGTACGCATCCTCGCGGTGACGGGCGAGCAACGCCTGCCGGGCATGGCCGAGGTGCCGACGATGGCGGAGGCCGGCTATCCGGGCTTCGAGGTGGTGGGGTGGTTTTCCTTCTTCGTGCACTCGAAGACCCCGCGCGCGATCGTCGAAAAGCTCAACGCCGAGCTGTCCGCGATCATCCGCACGCCCGAGATGTCCGAGTTCCTGCGGGAAAGGGGCACGATCCCGACCGGGATCGGGCTGGACGAGTTCGCGCGGAAGGTGGCCACCGAACGGCGCGTCTGGGCCAGGCTCATCAAGGACAACGACATCCGGCTCGAGTAGGCGAAACAGGGGTCGAATAGTGAACCAGGTACACCAAAAACCACACTGTTAGTATTTGAAAAGGCAGACTTTTCACCCGCTCCGGGTGGGAGTAGACTTCGGCAGCGCCGGAATGGCCCCAACGGCGCTAAAAACCAAAACAAGGGGTCGCCACAAGAAGGGAGAGTTGCGCCCTACTGATATCAAAGTTCCCGACTATTTTCACAAGGTAGTCGATTGCCAATGGGCCTGCCCGGCCCACACTCCCGTCCCCGAATACATCCGGTTGATCTCCGTAGGTCGGTACTCCGACGCCTACATGGTCAACTGGGAATCGAACGTCTTCCCCGGCATCCTCGGACGTACCTGTGATCGCCCCTGCGAGCCGGCCTGCCGGCGGGGCCGCGTCGAGGAGGAAAACCTCGAGAAAGCCGAACCGGTGGCGATCTGCCTGTTGACGCTGACCGAAAATTGACCAGATTAGAGGGGTAGTGCCGACGTGAACTGACCGGAGCAGTCATTGGGCGCACACTGGTCAAACCGGAATCTGCATGCCTAGTCAAATCGGCGCCGGCGTCAACACTGAACCCAAGCATCGAACAGCCTCAGCACTGCGCTTGCTTCCTTTGCACTGAAGTCTGCGCGCCTCTCGCTTTGCTTGCCTTTCGTGACTAAGCGCGGCCATGAGGAGCGCCGGGATCGGCGCCGGGCCGGCCCCCTTGTATGTTCCGCACATTGCACTGCTGCATGACGACACGATCGTGGCGGAAAAAAGCATAGGGCCCGTCCGATGGACGGCGCGCGAGCTCGTGCTGATGCACCGGGCCCCGGGCCAGAGCCGCTCGACGATCCTGGGACGCTGGCCGCTGCTGGGCTGAGGAGCCCGTCCGCCCGGCAGCCTGAATCTAGTCCGGCCTGATTCCGAGCTGCTTCACCAGCGCCGACCAGTACGCATAGTCGCGCTTCACGCGCTCCCCGGTGTCCGCAGGCGTCAGCTGGTTTGCGACGAGGCCATTGCGCTCAAGCACCGGCTTGAACTCTTCCGAGTTGGCTATCCGCCGTATTTCCAGGTTCAGCGCCTCTGTGATCGCCTTCGGCGTACCGGCAGGGGCCAGCGCAATCACCCACCAGTGCGCGCCCTTGAAGCCCGGATAGCCGGCCTCTGCGACCGTCGGCACTTCCGGCATCAGCGGGCTGCGCCGGTCCGCGCACACCGCCAATGCCCGTACCTTGCCGCTCAGCACATGCGGGCGTACGAGGCTCACGGGGAGGACGGCGTACGCCACCCGCGCGGCCAGCAGGTCGGTCAGCGCCTGTGGCGCGCCTTTCTGCGGGACGTGCTGCGCTTCGAATTTCGCCTCGCGCCGGAAAAGCTCCGCCAGGATGTGGCCCGGGCTGCCATTACCCGAGGTGGTGTAGTTCGCGTTGTTAGGCGCAGCGCGCATCAGGTCGACGAGCTGCTTTGCGGTCTTCGCACCAGACTCTGCGGGGACGAACACCGCCACGTCGCCGCCATCGGCCACTAGCGCGACTGGTGCGAAGTCCTTGACCGGGTCGTAGGGCACCGGATTCAGCAGTGCTGGGTTAACCACTATGGGCGGGTCGATCGAGAACATGATCGTGTAGCCGTCCGGGGCAGCCTTGGCGACGGCCGTTGCGCCTATGGTGCCGCCCGCGCCGGGGCGGTTTTCGACGACGAAAGGTTGCCCATAGCGCTCGCGCAGCTTGTCGGCCACGCTGCGCGACACCGAGTCGATCGGGCCGCCGGCCACCGTCGGGATGATCACGGTCACCGGCTTTGAAGGGTAGGTCTGCGCGGGCGTGGCCGTGGCGAAGCACAGCGCGATGGCGGCGACTACGGCGTGAAACGGCTTCTTGCGCATGACTTCTCCCAGGATGAAACGCGGATTCCGCAGTATCACGTGCGGTGCCCCGTTCGGGCGGCCACTCGAGCTTCAGGTTCGCCGCGCGAATCACTCTGCCCCATTTATCGACTTTGTCGAGGATCTCCGCCTTCAGCGCCTCCGGCATGCTGCCGCCTCCAATTGCCTGGACACGCTTGTGCGAATTCGGTCACCATTTATTCATTATAAACCTGACGAACTTCAAGGGTACTGACTTATCCAAAATGAAAATCCTCTTCTTCGACTTCGGTTGTAACCAAGATCTAGATGCCTCCCAGTGGGCGTTCCTAGAGTTCGAATCCAATTCTGAACCCCAAGTGCTCTATTCACTCGGTCAGCAAGCCTTAGCCGGTTTGTGATGTGGTACGTTCTGCTCCGCCAGTACCTAGACCTCCAACCCGCTCAGGCGGCGTTGGAGGTCGCGCCGTGTGGGGCGTAGCGCCAAAAGCTCCTGACTGCGGCCGCAGCATTTTCCCGCAAAAACCGTCTCAAACCCCGGTTATCTCAAAACCTCCTGACTTTTTCGGGCTTGGTACGGCGGCGTGGGTTTTACGGTTTCGGCCAAAACGCCCCCGTACCTTGAGCAACGAAAGTTCGTGGTAAGGTGCATTTTGGTCATCACAAAATCTATGAAACCCTGCTGTGCGCTTGCAATGACTTTTCTTTCCAGTCTGCTTAACCTTAGAACTTGGGTTTGTCTGCCGGGACTTTTGGTCATTACCGCTGTGCAGGCCCAGTCCGACTGTCGTCCACTCACACCCGACGTGGCGCAATTAGTGGAAATCCGGCCCGGGTTTCATCGAGTCAACGGTCCGCTGGCCGAGTTTGACCCCTGTCATCGCTCAGTCCAGCTGTCGACGCCTGGTTTCTTTGCCGACAAGCTTGGTGACAAGCCACCGCTGATGATCATCGCTCACGGGGGTAACGGTCCGGGTGCGGCCGAACAGGAAATGGTTCGTCGCATGAATGCGCGTGGCGTGGCCACCTTGTTGTTTGATGCCTATGAGATGAATG
>CAMAXP010000097.1 GCA_945862265.1 Bordetella parapertussis | reverse complement strand
GATCGAGCAATCTTGTTATGGCCGGTTGCATACCGTCGCATTATCTCGATCTGATATCGTTCGGCTAAGGTAAGGTGCGTAGCAGTATTCATCTGTGCAACTCCGATTTGGCGATTGAAGGGGCGCGGACGCTTTCGCACCTTACCCCCTTTCAAAAGCTAGACTTAGTTGCACTTCGTATTTGAACCTGGGTGAGGTAATAGGCGAGGACGACCACTGTCAGCACCATGGCTGCGCTCACGGGCGTCCCGGCGAGGTCGACCCGGGCCCAGGACAGCGCGACCATGACGCCGACGATGATCGCCGGCACGCCGAAGAAGTGGGTGAGCTTGTTGCGCGCGTCCTGATGGTAGGCCGCGTAGAAGGACATCTGGTGTTCGAGTGTTTTCACGCCTTTTGCTCCGCGGGGCGGGGTCGGGAGAGAGGTGAAATCCGCTATAATTCATAATTTTACAGCGCCTCTGCATGCTCGTCACGCATGGATCCCTGCAGCCCCTGACCCTGCTCGAAAATGCCCTTCCGGGCACGGGCCGGCTCGCCATAACCGTTGGCAATTTCGACGGCGTGCATCGCGGTCACCGGGCCATGCTCGAGCGCGTGAAGGCAAAGGCGGCGGAGCTGGGCGTGCGCTCCTGCGTGCTGACTTTCGAGCCGCACCCGCGGGAGTTGTTCACCCCGCAGGCGGCGCCAGCGAGGTTGACCCGGCTGGCTATAAAGCTCGCGGTGTTGCGCGAGGCCGGTGTGGACAGGGTGCACGTGGCCCGATTCGACCGGGCTTTTGCGGCGCAATCGCCTGAGCGGTTCATCCAAGACGTGCTGGTGCAGGGATTGCGATGCGCCTGGCTGCTGGTGGGACGGGATTTTCGCTTCGGCACAAAGCGCGCCGGGGATTTTTCGATGCTTGAGGCCGCGGCCGGGCGCGCCGGGTTCCAGCTCGAGGCGATGCCGGAAGTGACAAACTCGGGTGAGCGCATCTCGAGTTCCGGGGTGCGCCACGCGCTGCAGCAGGGCGACCTCGAAGGGGCCGCCGCGCTACTGGGGCGGGGGTACTCGATCGCGGGCCGCGTGGCGCATGGCGACAAGCTCGGGCGCGAACTGGGGTTCGCGACGGCGAACATCCGGCTGCCGCAGAAGCCGCCGCTGGCCGGGATCTTCGTGGTCGAAGTGCTCGGCGTGCCGGGGGCGGGAGGCAAGCCCTGGCCTGCGGTGGCAAGCGTTGGGGTGCGCCCGACGGTGAAGGAAAATGCAGTGCCGCTGCTGGAGGCGCACCTGTTCGATTTTGCCGGCGACCTGTACGGCCGCCGCATTGAAGTGAAGTTCCTGCACAAGCTGCGCGACGAGGAAAAATATCCCGACCTCGACACGCTGAAAGACGCGATTGCGCGCGATGCCGCGCACGCCCGGGATTTTTTTGCTGCGAAGAGCCATGGCTGACTACAAGAAAACACTGAACCTGCCCGACACGCCGTTCCCCATGAAGGGGGACCTCGCCAAGCGCGAGCCGCTGTGGGTCCAGGAATGGCAGGACAAGGGCCTCTACAAGCGCCTGAGGGACGTCTCGCGCGGCCGTCCGCGCTTCGTGCTGCACGACGGCCCGCCGTATGCCAACGGCGACATCCACATCGGGCACGCGGTCAACAAGATCCTCAAGGACACCATCGTCAAGTCGAAGCTCCTCGCGGGGTTCGATGCGCCGTATGTCCCGGGCTGGGACTGCCACGGCATGCCCATCGAGGCGCAGATCGAGAAGATGCACGGCCGCAACCTGTCGACGGCCGAGACGCTGAAGCTGTGCCGCGCCTACGCGGCCGAGCAGGTCGAGCGCCAGAAGAAGGACTTCCAGCGCCTGGGCGTGCTCGGCGACTGGGACAACCCGTACCTGACGATGGCCCCCGGCAACGAGGCCGATGAGATCCGCACGCTCGGCATCCTGCTGCAGAAGGGCTACATCTTCCGCGGCCTGAAGCCGGTGAACTGGTGCTTCGATTGCGGCTCGGCGCTGGCCGAGGCCGAGGTCGAATACGAGGACCGCAAGGACCTCGCCGTCGACGTCGGGTTTGCCTTTGCGGAGCGCGAGAAGCTGGCCAAGGCCTTCGGCCTGCCCGCCTTGCCCGACAAGCCCGGGCATATCGTGATCTGGACGACGACCCCGTGGACGCTGCCTGCCAACCAGGCGCTCAACGTGCATCCCGAGTTCGACTACACCCTCGTCGACACGGAAAAAGGGCTGCTGATCCTTGCGGCCGAACTGCAGGAGAAGTGCCTCGCGCGCTACCAGCTCAGCGGCACGAAGCTCGCCACCTGCAAGGGCGCGGCGCTCGACCATATCGCGTTCCAGCACCCGTTCTACGACCGCCTCTCGCCGGTGTATCTCGGCGACTACGTCACGCTCGACACCGGTACGGGCATCGTGCACTCGTCACCCGCTTACGGCGTGGAGGACTTCGATTCCTGCCGCCGCAACGGCCTCAAGGACGACGAGATCCTCACGCCGGTGATGGGCGACGGCAAGTACGTCTCCACGCTGCCGCTCTTCGGCGGCCTGATGATCTGGAAGGCCAACCCGAAGGTCGTCGAGGAATTGCAGCAGCGCGGTGCGCTGTTCGCGAACGAATCCTACGTCCACAGCTACATGCATTGCTGGCGGCACAAGACGCCGGTGATCCTGCGCGCCACCATCCAGTGGTTCGCGGGCATGGAAAAAGTGCAGGGCTGGAACGGCGTGAAGCCGTCCGAGTCGTTGCGCGCCACTGCGCTGCGCGGCGTCGAGAACACGCAGTTCTTCCCGGCCTGGGGCCAGGCGCGCCTGCACGGCATGATCGCCAACCGGCCCGACTGGACGCTGTCGCGCCAGCGGCAGTGGGGCGTGCCCATGCCGTTCTTCCTCCATCGCGAGACGGGGCAGTTGCACCCGCGCACGCCGGAACTGCTCGAGCAGATCGCCAAGCGCGTCGAGAAGGAAGGTATCGATGCGTGGCAGCACATCACGGCTGAAGACCTCCTTGGCGCCGAGGCTGCCGCCTACGAAAAGAGCCGCGACACGCTCGACGTCTGGTTCGACTCCGGCTCCACGCACTACACCGTGCTGAAGCATTCGCACGCAAGCGAATCCACGTTCCCGGCCGACCTCTATCTCGAGGGCTCCGACCAGCACCGCGGATGGTTCCATTCGTCGCTGCTCGTGTCGTGCATGATGAACGGCATCGCGCCCTACAAGGCGCTGTTGACGCACGGCTTTGCGGTGGACGGCGAAGGCAAGAAGATGTCCAAGTCCAAGGGCAATACCGTGGTGCCCCAGGAGGTGTCCGGCACGCTCGGCGCAGAGATCCTCCGCCTTTGGGTCGCGAGCACCGATTACTCGGGCGAGCTGTCGATCTCCAACGAGATCCTGAAGCGCGTGGTCGAAAGCTACCGCCGCATCCGCAATACGCTGCGCTTCCTGCTCGCCAACACGTCCGACTTCGATTTCGCAAAGGATGCGGTCCCGGTGGCGGACATGGTCGAGATCGACCGCTACGCGATCGCGCTGACGGCGAAGCTGCAGAACGAGATGGCCGCGGATTACGCGCGCTACCAGTTCCACCTGGTGGCGCAGCGCCTGCAGACGTTCTGTTCCGAGGATCTCGGCGCG
This sequence comes from Bordetella parapertussis, assembly GCA_945862265.1. Taxonomy (GTDB): domain Bacteria; phylum Pseudomonadota; class Gammaproteobacteria; order Burkholderiales; family SG8-39; genus SZAS-79. The sequence goes on along the minus strand of CAMAXP010000097.1, from coordinate 3,466 downwards.
TTCTACCTCGATATCCTCAAGGACCGCCTGTACACCGCCGCACCGGCCTCGCACGCGCGGCGTTCGGCGCAGACTGCGCTCTGGCACATCACGTCGAGCCTGGTGCGCCTGATGGCGCCGATCCTTTCGTTCACCGCCGAGGAACTGTGGGCCGTGTTCAACGGGAAGAAGGACGACAGCGTGTTCTTCCAGACCTTGCATGTGCTTCCCGCCATCCCCGGTTCGCCGGAGCTGCTGGCCCGCTGGGAGCGCATGCGCGCGATCCGGGGGGATGTGCGCCGGCAGCTGGAGGAATTGCGCGCCGCCGGCAAGATCGGGTCGTCGCTCGCCGCGGAGGTCGATTTCCAGGCCGATGCCCAGGGCGCGGCGTTCCTCGCGAGCTTTGGCGATGACCTGCGGTTCGTGCTGCTGACTTCGGCGGCCCGGGTTCATCCCGCCGACCAGTCGCGCCTCGATGTGACCCCGAGCACGCATGCCAAGTGCGAGCGCTGCTGGCATTTCCGCGCCGATGTGGGCGCGGTTGCGGAGCATCTGACGATCTGCGGCCGCTGCGCGGGCAACCTGGCCGGCGCCGACGAAAAGCGAACCTATGCGTGACATCGCCCCCGCGACCACCCAGGCGCGGCTGCGGCGGATCCTGCCGTGGCTCGTCCTCGCCGTGGCCGTGGTGCTCGCCGACCAGGCCACCAAGCTGCTGGTGCTCGCGAAGTTCGCGCCGGGCGAGTCGCTGCCCGTAACGTTCTTCTTCGACCTGGTGCTGGTCTACAACAAGGGCGCGGCATTCAGTTTCCTGGCCCAGGCCGACGGCTGGCAGACCCCGCTGCTGATCGGGATTTCGGTCATTGCCATCGGGATAGTGACGGTCATGCTCTGGCGCAACCCTTCGCAACGCCTGCTCGACTGGGGCCTCGCGCTGATCCTCGGCGGGGCGGTGGGCAACCTCATTGACCGCGCCGCGTACGGCAAGGTCGTGGACTTCCTGTTGTTCCATGCCTATGGCTGGAGCTACCCCGCGTTCAATGTCGCGGACTCCGCGATTACGGTTGGCGCGGTGATCCTGATTGTGGACAGTTTCACGGCGAAAGAGCCGGCAAAGGAACACGCATGAACGTAGGCCCCGGGAGTCACCTGACCCTTCACTACCGCATTGCGCTGGCGGACCCGCCGCAGGCCGAGGTGCTCTCCACCTTCGGCGGCAATCCGGCCACGCTCGTGCTGGGCAGCGGCGAGCTCGCGCCTGCCCTTGAGCGCTGCCTCATCGGCGCGGAGAGCGGCAAGGCCCATGTCTTCATGTTGCAGCCCGAGGACGCCTTCGGCAGCTACCGCAATGAGTTGCTGCAGCGGGTCCCGGCCGACGCCTTCCCCGACAGCCTCGCGGTGGAGGCCGGGCAGGTGATCGAGTTTTCCGCCCCGGACGGGGTGCGCCTCGCGGGCCTGGTCAAGGAGATCGACGGCGGGGAGGCGCTGGTGGATTTCAACCACCCGCTCGCCGGCCGCCCGATCCGGTTCGACGTCGAGATCCTCGCGGTCCTGTAGGGCCTCCCAGTAAACCCCAAACGTGGCACCATAACCGCATGGAATCGAAAATCGTCACAGGCACCGGCGCAGAAGTGCTGCTGGCCAACCCGCGAGGCTTTTGCGCGGGGGTCGAGCGCGCGATCGAGATCGTCGAAAGGGCGCTGGCCCAGTACGGGCGCCCGATCTACGTGCGCCATGAGATCGTCCACAACAAGTATGTCGTGGCCGACCTGCGCGACAAAGGCGCGGTATTCGTGGAGGAACTCGCCGAGGTGCCCGCGGGCAGCACGGTGATCTTCAGCGCGCACGGTGTGTCGCAGGAGGTGCGCCGCGAGGCCGATGCGCTCGGGCTCAATGTCTTCGACGCCACCTGCCCGCTGGTCACCAAGGTGCATGTCCAGGTGGCCAAGCTGCTGAAAAGCGGCCTCGAGATCATCATGGTCGGCCACCGCGGCCATCCCGAGGCGGAGGGCACGATGGGCCAGGCGACCAGCGGCATGCACCTCGTCGAGACGCTTGCCGACGTGGCCGAACTGAAGGTGAGCGACCCGTCCCGCCTCGCCTATGTGACGCAGACCACGCTTTCGGTCGATGACGCGCAGACCATCGTGGCGGCGCTGCGCGAGCGCTTTCCCTCGATCCTCGGGCCGAAGAAGGACGACATCTGCTATGCCACGCAGAACCGCCAGGACGCGGTCAAGTTCATGGCGCCGCAGTGCGACCTGGTGATCGTGGTCGGCTCGCCCAACAGTTCCAACTCGAACCGCCTGCGCGAAGTCGCCGAGAACATGGGGGTGCCGGCCTACATGGTCGACAGCGCCGACCAGTTGCGGCCGGAATGGCTTGTCGGCAAGACGCGCATCGGGGTCAGCGCCGGGGCCTCTGCGCCCGAAGTGCTGGTCGACGCGCTGGTCGCGCGGCTGCGCGAAATGGGCGTGCGCAGCGTGCGTGCGCTCGACGGGATCAACGAGAGCGTGGTGTTTTCCCTGCCGCGCAAGCTCACTGGAGGCAAGGGCCATGCGCAAGCCTAGGAGCCGGGCCGTGGTGCTGATGCTGTTGCTGGCGGCCGCGCAGGCCCATGCGCAGCAATACCGGTGGGTCGATGAAAAAGGGCGCGTGCAGTACACCGACACGCCGCCGCCCGCCACCGCCAAGGACGTGCAGAAGAAGCGCCTCGACGTAGGCAAGTCCGATGGCCCGGCGCAACCGTATGCTCTGCAGACGGCGCGCAAGGGGGCGCCGGTCAAGCTCTACTCGTCGCCCGACTGCGCGGATTGCGACAAGGCACGGGTATTCCTGAACAAACGCGGCATCCCGTTCGAAGAGATCAGTATCGTTTTCGATTCCCAGACCGCCGAGCTGACCAAGCTGACCGGGCGTGCATCGGTGCCGGTGATGATCGTGGGGCGTGCGATGCAGCGCGGGTTCGACGAGTCGGAGTACGAGCAGCAACTCGACGTCGCAGGCTATCCGAAGCGCGGCACCCTCCCCGAGCGGAACCAGGCCGCGCCTACCGACCAGCGTCCGCCCAAGCCGGTCCCGGCCGCGCCTGCGGCCCCCGCAGCCCCCGCGACGCGCTGACCCGCGGGGCGGGTCTTACCAGGACGTGGCCGAACCCCAGGTCTTGGCACCTGAGGAACTAAACGTCAGCGCTCCATCGCTCGCCTGCGATTGTCCTGCCACGGGCGTGGCCGTAATCGTATAGCTCTGGCCCGGCGTGGTGGGCGAGATCGTCAGCGTGTATCGCCCGTCGGATGTCGTGCCCGCCGTCACCCCCAGCCCGCCGGCGGACGTCCCGGTATACGCCGTGGTGATGCTGGCGGCGTAGGCATTGGAATTCAGGAAGATCTTTTCCTGCAGGTTGGACAGCTGCAGCACTTCTGTTTGCGCTGCCTGGCGGCTGGCGCGCACGATGTACTTCGAGTAGTTCGGATAGGCGATCGCCGCG
>CAMAXP010000096.1 GCA_945862265.1 Bordetella parapertussis | reverse complement strand
CGCCCTTGATGAGGCCGGTGGCGGCCACGGTGATGTTCAATGCCGTCGCCCCGGCCCAGGAGCCCGTGACCGTTACGGTCTGGGTGGCGCTGCCGGTCGCGAGGCTGCCCGTCGGCAGGAAGCGGATCGGCGCCGCCGGGCCGACCACGGTTGCGGTGCCCGTGGGGACCGGGTCGCTGATCATGATCGGGGTCGGGCGCGCCGTGGTGGACGCATCGCAGAGGTTGTCGGCATCCAGGTCGTAGCACACCAGCCAGCCGTTGGTGGCCCAGTTGGTGATCGAAGTGGTGGCGCACCCCGTGCGCGCGGCATTGGCCGAGCAGACCAGCACCCCCTGGTTGGATTTGACGGCCTCGCTGCGACCCTGCTGCAGGGCGGACAGGACGGCGCCGCTGGCGGCGTTGACCTTGACCTTGTTCAGGAAACTGGACAGGTTCGGCACGCCGTACGCGGCGATCACGGCGACGATCGCCACTGCCACCATGATTTCGACCATCGTAAAGCCGAGTTCTGCGGCCGGACGGCGGGTTGGGAACGTATGTTTACGCATGGGTCGAGTATTATGTACAATTATATGAGATTTATTGATAAAAATATTGTGATTAAATGTTATTAAACGGTTTTAAGTAAAGCTTCCTGATCGAGCTTGCTGGTCAGGGGACGAGTAGAAGCGTCGGCTTCGGCCGCATGACTTCTGGAGGACTGGGAATGCCCATTGGATCAAACGCCTGCAACCTCTCGCCTCTCCGCGCTGGGCTGCCCGTGCGTTTGACTATCGTCGCGACCTGGAACAAGACCTGCCTCGCCCCAGCCTGAGTCCCCACCCCGCTATACACAACGCATAAGGAGTTTTCAGGTTTATGGGAACTGTGGTCGCTCTTGCCGGGCAATATGGCGGCGCAAAACTGGCGGATGGTCTTTCCCGGCTACTGGGAAACAAACTGACTGTCATCGTGAATACCGGTGATGATAGTGAGGTCTTCGGCCTGTCCCTATCGCCGGATATCGACACCATGCTCTACACGCTCGCCGGGATTTCGGCTTCACCGCGTGGCTGGGAACCGAGCAATGAAACGTTTCAGTTCATGGAAATGATAAAAAAGCTCGGTGCGGCCGCAAGCAGTCCTCTGGGAGATCGCTCCCTGGCAATGCAGGTTATGCGGTCCTTTGAATTGCGTGAAGGACGCCGGCTCACTGAAGTTGTGGATCATTTTCGTCAGGGACTGAATATTGCATCGAAAGTCTTGCCGATGAGCGACGACAAGGTTCGGACTCGTTTGATCACTGATGCGGGAGAAATGAGTTACACCGACTACTTTGAGAACATGCGTTGTGAGCCAATCATAAAAGACGTTTTCTATGCGGGGGCGGCAAGAGCGGTCATTTCGAAAGAAGTCACCGAAGCACTGCGCGCGCCGGACTTGGAGGCGATCATTATTTGCCCCTGCAACCCCTACCATGTCATTCATCCCATTCTCGCCGTAAATGGCATGCGGCGGTTACTCAAGTCTTCGGGCGTTCCGATTGTCGCGGTTTCACCTTTGTGCGGCATGTATGCCTACAAAGGTTCCACTCAAAAAATGATTCTGGAACTGGCGAATTCTGCCTCGTCGCTGAGTGTCGCGACAGGTTACGAAGGCTTGATAAGGGGATTTGTGTTCGAACCCGAAGAGGCAATGATTCGCGAGGAATTATCGACAATGGGGATCGATACCCTGTTGACTGGCATAAACCTGAATAGCATTGAAAACCGCATTTCGCTTGCCCGGTCGGTGCTGACATTTTGTTCGACAATCAGCCAAGGCAGCCTTCAAGCCGCGTAATGATAGATATATCCCGCTGGTGCGCCGCTTCTGATGGGATTCAAATCGCTAAAAGATTGGTGAGCATTTCGACCCAGTGCAATGCATCGTGCCCGAACCACGCCACCAGCGCGACCACCGGCATGGCGCCGACCACCGTGCCTAGCACGAACGTGCCGTAGGTCACCTTCGACAGTCCGAGCAGCCAGTGCGTCGGGGCGCCGAGCTGGAACACGAGCCGGAACAGGATCACCGCACGCAGGCCGTGCGCGGAAAAACGCTCGTCGAAATGCCGGATGCGCGCAGGCACCCGCGCCGAGACCCATTCACGGGCGACGTAGCGCGCGAACAGGAACCCCAGGCTCGATCCCCCGGCCACGGCGACAAGCGATAACGGATAAGCCACCCAGAAAGGCCACAGCACCCCTGCAGGCAGCACCCAGACGAACGCGGGAATCCCGCACGGCATCAAAACGATGAACGTGACCAGGTAGAGGACATAGGCCCACGGACCCAACGAATCGAGCAGCGCGTGGACTTTGCCGGGATCGCGAAAGAAACCAAACGCACCCCAGTACCACGCGGCCCCGGTGAAGACGGCAGCCAGCACAATCAGTGCGATGCGGCGCGTTGCCGGGACCATCCCTGCAGTCAGAACAGCGAGCTCGAAAATCCCCCATCGACCGGGATCGCGGTGCCGGTCACGAAATCGCTCGCGCCGCTGCAGAGGAACACGGCAATGCCTTCGAAGTCGCCCGGCACGCCCCAGCGCTTGGCGGGCGTGCGATCCACGACTTTGTCATGCAGCGTCGGGATGATCTGCCGCGCCCGCAGGGTGAGGTCGGTGTCGATCCATCCGGGCAGGATGCTGTTCACCTGGATGTTGTCCTTCGCCCACGCCGAGGCGAGGCTCTTGGTCAGCTGCACCGCTGCACCCTTGGTCGCCGCGTAAACCGGCGCAACGTCGAACCCGAACAGGCTGGTCATCGAGCCGATGGTCACGATTTTTCCACCGCCCCGCTTCACCATTTCCGGGTAGGCCGCCTGGCAGCAGAAGAACATGCTGGTAAGGTTGGTGTCCACCACCTGGTGCCATTCCTCGGCCGTGTACTCCTGCGGCTTCCTGCGGATATTGGTGCCGGCGTTGGCGACCAGGATGTCCACGCCACCGAAAGCGGCGACCGTTTCAGCCACCGCCCGGTCGACATCCTTCCGGTTGGTGACATCGGCGGTGATGCCCGTCACGCGCACGCCCAGCGCCGCCAGTTCCTTGACGGCCGCGCTGTTCTTGTCGGGGTTGCGCCCGACGACCGCGATGTCGGCGCCCGCGCGGGCGAGGCCGCGCGCGATGCCCAGGCCGATCCCGCCATTGCCGCCGGTGACGATCGCGGCCTTGCCCTTGAGGTTGAACATGGTTCGTGGAGTCCTTGAAAAAGGCCCCACGATACGGTCAATTGCGGGAAATCACCATGCCGGGCGACAACGGGTTACTTGCGCTTGGCGCCAGGCTCGGCCAGCGCCTCGAGCAGCTCCCACATGGTGTGGTCGGCCCAGTAGTCCGGATCGGCGTTGATCTTGGCCACGCCCTTGGCAACCACGTCCTTGCCGACCTCGTGACGTTTGCAGAAATCGAGCCAGTATTCCCTGACCTCTTCGCTGGAAAGGTCCATCTCAGGGACGGCCCTGCCTGCCCGTGTTCCTGCGTCCCTTGTTGCGCGACGGGTTGTGCGGGCCACCGGCACCACCAGCACCGCCACCGCCGCCGCCACCTTCCTTGCGCTGCTGTTGCTGCTGCGGGCGCGGGCGCGGGTTGGAATTCTTGTGCTCGGAATGACGGTTGCCGCCCCCGGACATCTGCTGCACTTTCCTGATTTCGACCGCCAGCGCGTCGAGGTTGGCCTGGTGGAGGGCCTTCGGCCCGCCTTCCTGCATCGCCTTCTGCTCGCGATCACGCAGCTCGTTGAGCTTGCGCAACGCCTCAGTGCCAGACGATCCCAGACCGCCGCCATGCCTGTCGGCCTCGTGCCTCAGCATCGCGATCAGGGCGATCTCGTCGATCACCTCGTCGCTTGCCCTTGCTCCATCCATGTCTGCTCCTGATTCGTATTGTTGCTGCAGGGGGGGGAAGATTACAACGCGGGTGCCCCGCTGCCAATCCGCGTACGTTTGCCATTCGTGCCCGTGCCTGTGGCCGGGGACTTGATATTTTGCGGCCGAGGCCCCATAAACCGGCCAGTTGCGCATACTGCGCGCACGACCATGACCGAACCTGCCGCCCTCCCTGGAATCCCCCCCCGCCCCCCGCTTTCGCACTGGAAAGCCGCCGGCATCCACCTGCTTCTGAGCGCAGCGATCGGCGGGGCGCTCATCGCCGTCATGCTGCTCGTCTGGTACCCCTGGCCGCTTTTCGAGGTTGCCGGGGGCAGCGGGCTGATTATGATCCTGTTGGGCGTGGATGTCGTGCTCGGGCCGCTGATCACCCTGGTTGTGTTCCGGGCCGGAAAGAAAGGCCTGAAGATCGACCTGCTGTTCATCGCCGCGGTGCAGCTGGCCGCACTTGCCTATGGCGTCCATGCGGTATTCGCCGTCCGGCCGGCCTACATGGCATTCACCGTCGACCGGTTCGAGCTGGTCGCGGCCATCGACCTCGATCCGGCCGACCTTGAGCAGGTTCGCGATCCGCGATTCAAGCGGCCGCCGGTCTGGGGTCCGGACTACGTGGCGGCTTCCATGCCGGCCGATGCCGCCGGACGCCAGAAGATCCTGGAATCGGGACTCGCCGGCAAGGACCTGAACCTGTTTCCCCAGCACTACGTGCCCTTCGAACGCCAGGCTTCCGATGCGCTGAAGCGCTCGCGCCCCGCCTCGATCCTGCTCCAGCGGGATCCCGCCGCAATGAAAAGCTATCTTGCAGCGGCAGGGCGTACACCCGAATCGCTCCGCTTCCTGCCTCTGCGGGCACGCGTTGCGGACGCGGCCGTGCTGCTCGATGCCACCTCTGGACTGCCCCTGAAGATCCTGCAGATCGACCCCTGGTAGCAGGCCGGGAAGAAGACCGGGCGCACGCATCGCGTTGCTACAATCGACGCAGCCCAGCCCCGGCCGAAACGAGGTCCCACGTGCCCGCCCCTTCCCCGACTGCCCCCCTGCCGCTCCCGGCAGGCATCCGCTCCCGCCGCATCAGCGGGATCAACGGCCTCGACATGCATTTCCTCGAAGCCGGCGACGCATCGGGTCGCCGGCCGTGCCTCTTGCTGCTGCACGGGTTTCCGGAACTCGCCTACAGCTGGCGCAAGGTGATGCTCCCGCTCGCTGAAGCCGGGTATCACGTGGTCGCGCCCGACCAGCGCGGGTACGGGCGGACCACCGGCTGGGACGATCGCTACGACGCCGACCTTGCCCCGTTTCGCATGCTCAACCTGGTCCGTGATGCGCTGGGACTGGTCTCTGCGCTGGGGTATCGCAGCGTGGCCGGCGTGGTCGGCCATGACTTCGGGTCCCCGGTGGCTGCATGGTGCGCGCTGGTGCGCCCGGATGTCTTTCGCGCCGTCGCTCTGATGAGTTCACCCTTCGCAGGGCCGCCTGCACTGCCATTCAATTCGCCGGACGGCGTACCGCCAGCGCCGGAGGACCCGGTACACGCGGACCTTGCCGCGCTGGCCATGCCCCGCAAGCACTACCAGTGGTACTACTCCACGCGCCCGGCGAACGCCGACATGGTCGACTGCCCGCAGGGCCTGCATGCGTTCCTGCGCGCCTACTATCACTGCAAGAGTGCGGACTGGAAGGCCAACGCGCCAGTACCTCTCGGCGCCTGGAGCGCGGCTGAACTGGCGAGGCTCCCGCGCTACTACGTGATGGACCTCGACAAGGACATGGCGCAGACGGTCGCGCCCGACATGCCCACGCCCGCTGAAATTGCCGCGTGCCGGTGGCTTCCGGAAGAGGAACTCGCCGTGTACAGCACCGAGTACGCGCGCACAGGCTTCCAGGGCGGGCTGCAGTGGTACCGCTCCCGGACCTGCCGCCTGTTCGATGCCGAGATGCAGATGTATTCGGGACGCACGATCGATGTGCCGGCGTGCTTCATCGCCGGCAAGAGCGACTGGGGCACCTACCAGAAGCCGGGCGATGTGGAAAAGATGCGCTCCGCGGCATGTACTCGGATGGAAGCCATCCACCTCGTCGATGGGGCCGGACATTGGGTCCAGCAGGAACAACCCGGTGAAGTCACCCGGCTGCTGGCCGGGTTCCTGGATACGGCGAGGGCCGCCTCAGGCGCCTGACTCGACCGGACGCGCCGGCGGCGCCTGGCAGGCGGTACCCGGATCCGCCCCGCCCTCACCGGCAAGGAATCCTTCGGCAAGGATGACCTCCCGGATCAGCCGGGCCATGAAATACGGTTTGCCGGGACCGGTGGCCTCGACTTCGTTGTGCTCGAGCTTGAACGCTCGCTCAAGCGTGCGCATGACGCGGTCTATGGGCTTGCCGGCCTGGGTCGCGCTGATGAAATACACGCCGCGCAGCATGAGTGGCCGGTAATCCACGTGCGTGGAAAATGCGAGTCCGAGGATCTCGCTGACCAGCGGCCCGATCGCGTGGAACTGCTGCGGGAAGCGGTAGATGGACGCCCTGCGGACGAGATCCGTTTCCTGCTCGAGGCGAACCAGCATCTGCGCATACAGCCGGTCCTGCAACTGCGCGAAGTCTTCCGCATAGTCTTTCGAGATCGCCAGCGGGTCGATGCCCAGGTCGAAGGTCGTGCCCCACACCTGCTGCCGGGCCTCCTCATCCATGTCGCCGAAGAACTCGGTGAACCCGGCGAGCAGGTCCATCTTGGTCACCGCAAGGTACACCGGGAAGCGCGTTCCCAGCCCGGCATAGAGTTCGGCCAGCCGCATGCGCACATGGGCCGCAAAATGCTGCCTTTCAGCCTTTGCCCAGAGGAGCAGGTCCGTGACGCTGACGGTGATGATTGCGCCGCTCACCGGCTGCCGGGGCCGGTGCTGACGCATCAACCCGAGGAAGCCGTGCCAGGCAGCGCTCCCCGCGAGCACATCGCTCTGCTTGCGCGTCTCGTGGGCCACGTACCGGCCGGCGATATCGAGGAACACCGCCGAGTCGGTGAACCACCATTCGCAGTAGCGCGTACCCCCAACGCCGGTCACCTGTGGTTTACCGCCGTCGGGCTGCTGGGCAAGGCCGAGGCCGAGGTTGTTCAGCACGGTCGAATTACCCGAGCCCGGGGCGCCGATCACGACATACCAGGGCAGTTCGTGCAGCGAAGTCCCGCCCTTCTCGAAAGCCGATACCGTGGATTCGAACCGCTCACGCAAGGCGGCGATGCTTTTCGCGGCCGGATCGTCCGTAGCCACCTGCGGACCGAGGTCAATCATGCGCCGGAAAAGTTCCGCGCCTTCCGCCGGGCGGTTTGATTCCATCGGCTCGCTCATTGCGTCGATCCGAGGTAGATGACCATGCGCCGGTTCCTCGCGCGATTGGTTTCCGTATCGTTGGGGGCAATCGGGTCGGCCTCTCCCGCGCCTTCGCTCTTCACTCGTGCAGGATCGCTAAGCTTTGCGGCCAGTACTTTGGCCACCGCCTCGGCCCGCGCCGTGCTCAGTTCGAGGTTGGACGCGAACGCCTTGGTACGCAGGGGCTGGGTATCGGTATAGCCCCGCACCAGTATTGACCCCGGTACACCCTCAAGCACAGCCGAAAGTTTTGTAATCGCAGCTAGTGTAGTGCTTCGTTCTGTTTGGAACTTAAGCGGCTGTTGGCGCGAATGACCTTGGCAAGGATGTCATTGGCCTTGGCAGTCCATACGAAAGGCTTGGGATTTTTATTGTGCAAATCGATGTACTCCTTGATTGCAGTGGTC
>CAMAXP010000095.1 GCA_945862265.1 Bordetella parapertussis | reverse complement strand
AAGGGTGTTGCCACGAAATACCTCACCAACTACCTCGGTTGGTTTAGAGTTCTCGACCGGTCGCCCCGCTTCAGCCCCGATCCCGCACGGTTGCTCGCTCTGGCGGTAAGAGCATGAGTTCAACAACATCATTCGCTAAATGAGCCTTTCTTTTTCTATCGCTCTCCGACCGGACCCACACCAGGCGTCGTCTGCGCTCACCTCCTTTACAGAGGCTCGAACGTGATCACCTCGCGCACACGCAGTTTCAGCGCATCGGCCACCGCCTGCAGGCGCTCAACCGACACACCCTTGTACTGCGTGGCTTCGTAACGCTGGACCTGCTGCTCGGCCACCGCCAGCTTGTCGGCCAACTCTTTCTGCGTCCAGTTGCGCATGATGCGGGCCTTGATCAGTGCGGGCGCCAAGTATCCCGATCTAGCCTCTGATGGTGTGCGGCGTCACATGCAGCTGCTCGCCCGCCTTTATCACGCTGCCCGTCTTGGCGACCCACAAGAAGTAATAGAGATGCTTGAAACTCATCGCGCCAAAGCGTCGATTTATGCGATGTGTTCCGTCTTTCAAGTCCAGTATACGTGACGACAGGGCGACTCTATACTGCACGCGCATCTGGCTGACGCAGTTAGAAGGCAACGCTTTTGGCGCTTACGCTTCTTGCGCCAGTCAAAACCGTTCGAACATGCCATGGCCGGCAATTTGATCGTCGCCCGGCAAATACCACACAACAACGAAATGGAGCATTGAATGATCGAGATGGGAACTGGCATAACCGGCAGCTTGAGCGTGCTCACAATGGTGGTGGCGGGGCTGGCGCTTCTCTTGTATCTGGTGCCGATCCCGCTCTGGATCGCTGCATGGGCGTCCGGCGCCTACGTGGGGTTGTTCACGCTGATCGGCATGCGCCTGCGCCGCGTCCCGCCCACCACGGTGGTGACGGCCCGCATCAGCGCGGTGAAAGCTGGCCTGGATATTTCCATCAACGACCTCGAAGCCCACTATCTTGCCGGGGGAAACGTCGTCAGAGTCGTCAACGCGATGATCTCCGCCGACAAGGCCGCTATTCCCCTGCCTTTCAAACGCGCTGCGGCCATTGATCTGGCCGGACGCGATGTGCTCGAGGCGGTACAGATGTCGGTGCTCCCAAAGGTGATCCAGACCCCGAAGATCGCGGCCGTAGCCAAGGACGGCATTCAGCTCATTGCCGTTTGCCTGGTCACCGTCCGGACGAACATCGACCGGTTGGTGGGCGGCGCAGGCGAGGAGACGATCGTCGCGCGAGTCGGCGAAGGCATGGTGAGCACGATCGGTGCCGCGACGAGCCACAAGAGCGTGCTCGAGAGTCCGGATCACATCTCCAAGCACGTGCTTAGCAAAGGCTTGGATGCGGGCACCGCCTACGAGATTCTGTCCATCGACGTCTCGGATGTCACGGTGGGCGAAAACATCGGCGCCAAGCTGCAGATCGATCAGGCGAACGCCGACAAGCAGATCGCCCAGGCAAAGGCCGAGGAACGCCGCGCCATGGCAGTGGCGCTTGAGCAGGAAATGCGGGCCCGGGTCGTGGAAGCCGAAGCTGAAGTACCGCGCGCCCTGGCGGAGGCGTTTCGCAAAGGCAACCTCGGCATCATGGACTACTACCGCATGAAGAACCTGCAGGCCGACACTGTGATGCGCGAGGAGATTGCCGGCACTGGGAACGACCCGGCGGACCAGAGAAAGTAGCGCGCCAGGATGAAGAATCTTCCCGAAGAACTGATCTACGGCCTCGGTTTCCTGGGCGTGCTGTTGCTCCAGTACCTCGTGAAACGCTTCGGACCGCAACAGCCGTTACCGCCGGAGACCCTTGCTCCGGAGGTCACTGAGCAGCCTCAGGACATCGGGGCGTCCTGTGAGCTTCCTGCCGTGCCGGATGTTCAGTTCGGCCAGGCTTTCGTGCCAAGTGCGACCGGCGTGGCGGCGCGGCGACGGTTTTCGCGGCAATCGTTGATGCGAGACCGGCGAGGCGTGCAAGACGCAATCGTCCTCGCAACCATCCTTGGCCCCTGCCGCTATCACGCGCCGCACGGATTCGACTAGGAGCGACGAATGGAGTCACTGACCACGCTTGACGAACTCCGACGCCACATCGCCGTGCTGGCGTGTGTCGAGGAGACGGAAGCGCCTTTCGAGAGTTGCTATCTCAATCTGGCACAGGGCGAGGAGGGCTACCGCGGCGCGCTCAGGGATCGGGCGTTGGCGGTGCGCTCGACCCTCGAGCACGAGGCGCGCGCCGATTTCGATATCGCCATCCGTCAGGTCGAGGTTTACCTCTCCCAACAGGTGCTGCACGGCGCGAAAGGGGCCGCCTTGTTCAGCCGCCACTTCCGCGCCGCTGCCGGACTGGGTCGCGGTCTACCCGTCGCCCAACCTCTTTCACCTCATGGCGCTGAAGGACACTTACCACCGCTATGTAGTCCTGCTGGCCGCGCGGGACTGGATACGAATTCTTGAAGTGAATCTCGGGGCGACGACTATTCAAGCGTGGACCGAACAGCCTGAACTACGCGAGCGTGTCGGTCGCGAGTGGACCAAGGCGCACTACGAAAGCTACCGCCGCGAACGGACCTCACGCTTTCTCAAGGAGCAGGGCTGGCGTTGCCTGCAAGGCGACCAGCGTCGGGCAGCCGGTGCCCGAGATTTGCCCGGAGTGTGGCGGGAAGTCGGTGGAAAGCATCGACGCCACAGCCGAGTTGGTCAGACTGGCCGGACAGCAGGATCGCCCTATCGAGGTAGTGGAGCATTGCGACCCGCTGATGGATTTAGGCGGCGTCGGCGGCCTGCTGCGCTATTGATCTTTCTGCATTTGAAAATAAGGCAGTTCATGGCGTTTACTTCCCGTCGGTGGATGTTTGCAAGCGGCGCATGCGCGCTGGGGTTTTGCATGGGCGCCAGCGCCGTTGCCTCTGAGCCCAACGCCGCGGCTGATGCGGCCGGCGCGACCGGCGCAGCGGTGGCGGGGGGCGGCAAGGCGGCGTTCTGGTCGCGCAACAACGCGAAGTTCGCGTTGTCTGGCGTCGCAGTGGCCGCGCCACAGTGGAATGCAGAGGTCAACGCCGACGACAGCCGCCTTGCCTTTACGGCCGAGGAACAACAGGAACTGGTGCAGCACCTACGTGGCGCCCTGGAGCGGTTGGCTGCACTTCCCACAGTGCCACCGCAAGTGGAGCCCGCAGCCGGGTCGGTGCCCGTGGCCTCCGAACCGGCCACAGCCGCTGCGCCGGCAGCCCTTGGCCTGCAAGCGCGGATCACGCAAGCCACCATGCCCAACATCACCCGTAACATGCTCGTGATGGCCTTGCCCATCCCCATTCCTGGTATTCGCAGCCTCTTGCGCAGCCGGGGTGGCGCCGGCATCGACGTGACGCTCGTGCGCTCGGGTGAAGCAGAGCCCCTCGTGAGCTTTCAGTGCGACTACCAGATGGGGATGATCAGCATCCTCGACTCGTATCGACGCTTGGCCCAAGCCAAGACGGCGATGGAGCGTTGCGTAGACAAACTCGCGCGGTCCGCCCCCGAAGGCCGCCTGGTCGACAGCGCGCCTGTGCCAGTGGTGGCTGCCGTCGAAACGAGCACGCGAACCCCCTGAGCGCCGGGTTAAGCCTGCCCGGCGCTTTCAATCGATCTTCGCGCCCGACCCCTTCACGATCCAGCCCCACTTCTGGGTCTCTTCGCACGTCACCGCGGCGAACTCCGCCGGCGAAGAGCAGCGCGCGCCGGTGACGCGGGGCGTCATAAGCCGATGCGTGAAAATCGCCGACCATCTTTTCCGCTTTCCTTGGCCAATTTCTGGTGAAAGGTCACGATTTCTCTCCTCCCAGTGTCGAAATCAATCTCAGTGGTCAGGCACTTGAGCGGTGGCCTTGCGAATTGTTTGCCCTGAGGAGATCTTCGGAATCCATGTCGGCCAGGTAGGTCATGCCCTGTTCTTCGAGCAGGTAGCCCAGGTACGCATGGCAGACCCCGAACCTGCACGCTTCATCCTTTCCATGGATTCAAGATCTCCACCTCGAACGGCCTGAAATCAGCGGTATTGCGCGTCGCGAGCTTCAGGCCGTGGACAAGTGCCGTCGCAGCGATCAGACCGTCGGCCATCGAAGTCGGCGCGCCACGGCCGGCAAGTTCACCCGAGAGACGTCCCCACTTGCGCGCCACCGCTGCGTCCACCGGCAGAATGCGCGCCTCATAGCGCGCCAGAAGCCCTTCGAACCATGCTTCGAGCCGCGAGCGCCGCTTACCAGCGGGCAGGCGCCAGATTCCATTCATCACTTCTCCCAGCGTAATCGTGGAGAGCAAACAGCTGCTCTCCGGGGTGTCCCCGGTCCACGCAACAACGACCGGGTCCGGAGCAGGCTTGATCAGTTCGGAGATGACGCAGGTATCGAGCAGGATGCTCACAGCTTGACGAGGCGGCCCGGGGAGCGGTCGCGCTCGATTCGAAGCCGTACGCCCTTTGTCGGAGCCGCCCGAAGGTATTGCCACAGCGATGCGCCGGCGCCGCTCAGTCGATCGAACTCGCGCGCCGAAACGATGACCGCTACGCGCTTGCCATGGCGCGTGACCACTTGCGGCCCGCCCTTCGTCGCCCGATCGATCACCTCGCTCAACTTGTTCTTCGCTTCCTGCAGGGGCCAGACGACCGCCATGGCGTACTCCAAAAATATAGATGAACTAGCTGAATTATACTCATTGTATGAAGGCCCCGCCGCAAGCGCGCGCGCCACGCGCAACCTACGCGGTCAAGAGCCGGAAACGAAAGATACCCAAGCGCAGGGTGGTGAAACCTGTCGCTACGCTTCGAAAGTGACCGCGCAACGGCTGGACAGCGCCCTGCGTCTGCCGTCTCGCTCCTAGAACCCCGAGCCCGGCTGTTTGAGGAACTCGATTTCCTCGGGCGTGCCGGGCCGGCCCAGCGCAGCGTTGCGGTGGGGGAAGCGCCCGAAGCGCTTCACGATCTCCCAGTGCCGTCGCGCGAAATCTGGGGTGTCTTTCGTTTCCTCGAACGCACCCAACGGCTCGAACAGCCGCAGTGATTTTTCCTGGTCGGTGAGCACTTCGCTGTGCTCATACGGCAAGTACATGAACATGCGCTCTACCGGGCGCATGCCTGCATCCCATCCCCTTGCGATGACGTTACGTGCAATGGTGAGTGCGATCGGGTCGGTGGCAAAGGCGCGCGCCTCGCCGCGAAACATGTTGCGCGGGCACTGGTCTGTAAGCACGACCAGTGCAAGGGCGCCCTCCGAGGTGTCGTCCCAGGCGGCCAGCTCGCCGCGTGCTGCGGCCTCGTGCAGTCCCAGGAAGCGCGCACGGATGTCCGCATCAAACGCAGGGTCTTTGGTGAACCACTCCTTGCGGCGCGCGCCGGGTGTGTCGCCGAACCAGAACTGCAATACATCGTGTGCGGTATTCATGAAGGATAATCGGGGTCTGTCCCGGATTTAATTTTTCGATTCTAAACTCAATGTCCAATCGCCTCTCGCAGGAAACCTCCCCGTACCTCCAGCAGCACGCCGAAAATCCCGTCGACTGGCATCCGTGGGGCGAGGAGGCGCTCGCAAAAGCCCGTGAAGAGGACCTGCCGATCCTCTTGTCGGTGGGCTATTCGGCCTGCCACTGGTGCCATGTGATGGCGCACGAGAGTTTCGAGGACGAGAAGACCGCTGCGTTGATGAACCGCCTCTTCGTGAACATCAAGGTCGATCGCGAGGAGCGGCCCGACCTCGACCAGATCTACCAGACCGCGCACCAGATGCTGACGCAGAAAACTGGCGGCTGGCCGCTGACGATGTTCCTCGCGCCGGACGGCACGCCGTTCTTCGGCGGCACGTACTTCCCGCCGAAGCCGCGCTACGGCATGCCTTCGTTCACCGAGGTGCTCGAGCGGGTAGCCGCCATCTGGCGCGAGCGCCGCGGCGAAGTGGAGGCGCAGGGCGAGCAGGTGCGCATTGCCTTTTCGCGCATGCAGTCCCGCGCTTCATCCGGGCTGCCGGCACACGCCTCGGATTTCGACCCGCAGCCGATCGTCGAGGCGATCGCGAACCTGCGCGGGAATTTCGACCCCGATGCCGGCGGCTGGGGCGAGGCGCCCAAGTTCCCGCATCCCACCGACATCGAGCTGTGCCTGCGGCGCTACGCGCACGACGGCGACGGGCAGGCGCTCGGCATGGCCGACCTCACGCTCGAGCGCATGGCCCTCGGCGGCATCTACGACCAGCTCGGCGGCGGGTTCTGCCGTTACAGCACGGATGGCACGTGGACGATCCCGCACTTCGAGAAGATGCTGTACGACAACGGCCCGCTGCTGTTCCTGCTGGCCGATGCACATGCGGCCACCGGGAAGGCGCTCTACGCCCGCGTGGCGGGCGAGACCGCGGCGTGGGTGATGCGCGAGATGCAGTCCCCCGAAGGCGGGTACTACTCGTCCCTCGATGCCGATTCCGAGGGCGTGGAAGGCAAGTACTACGTCTGGGACAAGGACGAGCTTGAAGACCTGCTGACGCCGGAGGAGTACGCGGTGTTCGAGCGCCACTATGGCCTCGATGCGGAGCCCAACTTCGAGGACAAGCACTGGCACCTCGCGGTGATGCGCGAAGCCGCGGATGAAGGGTTGCTTGCTTCGGCGCGCGCCAAGGCGTTTGCCGCGCGCGAAAAGCGCATCCGCCCGGGGCGCGACGAGAAGGTCCTCGTGTCCTGGAACGCGCTGATGATCCGCGGCATGGCGCGCGCCGGCCGCGTCTTCGGCAAGCCGGAATGGGTGGAGTCCGCCCAGCGCTCGCTCGCGTTCGTCCGCACCCGGATGTGGAAGGACGGCCGCCTGTTTGCCACCAGCAAGGACGGCCGTGCGCACCTCAACGCCTATCTCGACGATTACGCATTCCTCATCGATGCGCTGATCGAGTTGATGCAGTCCGAATTCGATCCCCGCGACCTCGAGTTCGCCCAGGAACTGGCCGACGCGCTGCTCGAGCAGTTCGAGGATCCCGAAGCCGGGGCCTTCTTCTTTACCGGCCGTGACCACGAGCGGCTCATCCACCGGCCGAAGCCCGGTCACGACAACGCCATGCCCTCCGGCAACGGCGTGGCGGCCTTTGCATTGCAGAGACTGGCCGCCCTGACTGGCGAAGAGCGCTACCGGGAGGCGGCCGAGCGCGCGCTCGAGATGTTCTACCCGACGATGCGGGAGTACCCGGCGGGGTTCGGCTCGCTGATGATCGCGCTCGAAGAGTCCATCGCCCCGCCGACCACGGTCATCCTGCGCGGCGAACCCGCGGCGCTCGCCGAGTGGTCGCAGGCGCTGGCCCGCGAGCACTGGCCGTCGACGATGGTGCTGGCCATCCGGGAAGGGGTGGAGGGTCTTCCGCCCGTGCTTGACAAGCCTGTGGACAACCATCCTGTCAACGCATGGGTATGCCAGGGCGTTACTTGCCTGCTGCCCATCTCCGACCTGGAGACGCTGAGGAATACCTGTAAACAGGCCGTTGTTAGGTAGTGGAAGGCGAGGTAAATTACGGCCCGGATCGCGTTCGAAACCTATATACAGACATTGCCCAAGGAGCACCCATGAAATTCGCCCCCCTCATCCTCTCCGTCGCCGCAGGCGCGGTGTTCGCCCTGCCCGTGCAGGCGAGCGAAGAGCTGGCTAAGAAATACATGTGCCTGACCTGCCACCAGGTCGACAAGAAACTGGTCGGCCCGGCATTCAAGGAAATCGCCGCCAAGTACGCCTCCGACAAGGCCGCCGAGGGCAAGATGGTCGACAAGGTCAAGAAGGGCGGCGCGGGCGTCTGGGGCCAGATCCCGATGCCGCCGAACGACAAGGTGCCGGAAGCCGACCTGAAGGCGGTGGTGAAGTGGGTCCTGTCGGCGAAGTAGTCGGCG
>CAMAXP010000094.1 GCA_945862265.1 Bordetella parapertussis | reverse complement strand
TGCGCAAGCTTCACCAGCTTCTCCCGTTGCGCGTCGTCCAGTTCGATCGTACTTGCCACTCGCATCGTCGTCTCCAAAACGCTTCTGATAATCGTTGGACTCGACGAAACGCATTTGGTTCTATTAATTACGAAGCACTACACTAGGCTCTCCGCGTGACGAGCCCCCAGCCGCCCCAGCGCGACCCGCGCATCGAACGTCTCCTCAATGCGCCAATCGTACCGACGGTGCTGCGACTGGCCGCGCCCGGCATCGTGCTGGTGGCTTTCCAGTCCGCCGTCAGCATCACCGATGCGTACTTTGTCGGCCGCCTGGGCACGGTGCCGCTCGCCGGCCTCTCGCTGGTATTCCCGCTGATCATGCTGCTGCAGATGATGTCCGCCGGAGCCATGGGCGGAGGCGTCTCCTCGGCCATTGCCCGTTCGCTCGGCGCAGGCAAGGAGGCGGTCGCCCGATCGCTGGTCGTGCACGCGCTTGTCATCGGTATCGTCCTAGGTCTTGTGTTCACGGTATGCATCCTCGCCGCCGGCCCGTCGATCTATCTCGCGCTGGGCGGCAAGGAGTCGGTGCTGGCTGAAGCGCTGGCCTACTCGAACATCCTGTTTGCCGGGGCCGTGCTGGTCTGGCTCGCCAATACGCTGGCGAGCGTGTTGCGCGGCTCGGGCAACATGACGGTCCCCGCGGTCGTGCTGATTGCAGCCACCCTGCTGCACATCCCCTTGTCAGGGGCGCTGGTGCTCGGCGCCGGGCCGCTGCCCAGGCTCGGCATTGCGGGTGCGGCAGTCGCCTACCTGATCAACTTCGCCTTCGCCTCGCTGGCGATGCTCGCTTACGTGCTGCGGCCCGGAAGCCGCCTGCGGCCGTCGCGTGCCGACCTGCGCCTCGACTCCAGGATGTTCTGGGAGATCCTGAGGGTTGGCGCAATATCCTCGTTGAACGCCATGCAGACGGTCCTCACCGCGGTGCTCCTGACCGGCTTCGTCGGCACCTACGGCACCGCCGCCCTGGCGGGCTACGGGGTCGGCGTGCGCCTCGAGTTGATGCAGATCCCGCTGGTCTTCGCGATCGGGCAGGCGATGGTTGCGCACATCGGCACCAACATCGGTGCTGGCCATGTGGAGCGCGCCAAGCGAATCGCCTGGACCGGGGCCACGATCTGTGCCGGCATCGGACTTGCCATCGGCGCATTCGTGGCTGCCTTTCCCCTCGCGTGGGCAGGCCTGTTCAGCAGCGACCCTGCGGTGCTCGAAGCGTGCAGCCAGTACCTGCGCCGCGCTGCGCCTTTCTATCCATTCCTGTCGGTGGGATTAGCGTTGTATTTCGCTTCGCAGGGTGCGGGCCGGATGGCCATGCCACTGATTGGCGGAGGACTGCGGCTCGCGATTGCCGCCATCGGCGGCTATGCGGCAGTCAAGGCGGGCGCGCCGGTCACCGCGGTATTCCTGGCCATTTCGGCAGCGATGTTTGTATACGGAACTTTCACGGCCACAGCGGTGTTTCGGGCGAACTGGGCCGCAGTGCCACGCTGACAGACCGACCTACAAGCCCAGGCTCTTGCGCATGAAAAGGATCGGCTTGCGCAGCAGGTAGTACCCGAGCGATACCTCCTCGGCATAGACCTTGGCAGTCCCTCGCAACCCGATGCGCGGCAGCGCTCCCGGCGCAAGCTGCGCCTTGACGACGTAGGCGAGGCTGTTGTCCGGCATGGTGATCGTCTCGTAGCTGGTCTGGACGATTTTCGCCTTGAGCGGCGACAGCGGATCCACGTTCAGGAACATCGACACCTCGCTGCCGAGTTCCAGCTGGACCGCATCCTCGGGCGGCACATAGACCGTCACCTCGACCATCGACGGGTCGGCAACCACCATGATGCGCTCGCCTGGCTGCACGGGCCGGCCGCGCCACTCCTCGGCATCGGCAAAAATCGCCAGACCGCCCTGCGGTGCTGAAATGCTGTAGCGGTCAAGCATCTCGGACAGGAAGGCAACCTCGGCCACCTTCTCGCGCACGCGCGCATCGAGCAGGTTGAGCTCCCCCTTGCTCTGGTCA
Source organism: Bordetella parapertussis (assembly GCA_945862265.1). GTDB lineage: Bacteria > Pseudomonadota > Gammaproteobacteria > Burkholderiales > SG8-39 > SZAS-79. The sequence goes on along the minus strand of CAMAXP010000094.1, from coordinate 6,182 downwards.
TCCGTGAAAGACTTGTTGATGGCCCGCTGGAGGTCGGCTTTCGCTATATCCAGTGCCTTGACCGCCACCGCGAGTTTGTTGCGCGTCGTCGTATCGTTGAGGACGACGAGGGGCTCGTCCGCAGCGACGATCTGGTTGGGCTGCACCTTGATCGAATCGACCACGCCTTCGACCGGCGCGGTGATCGGGTAGGGACGCACCGGCGTGATTTCCGCTTGTGCAAGGGCGCTCAGCCGTACGGGCAGGAACGACAGCAGCGCTGCAGCCAGGGCCGCGCCCAGGAGCAAACGCTTGGTGGAGGTGCGCCGCAGCCAGCGCTGTACCGGACGATAGTCCCGGCGCCACGCCCAGAGGGTGAACCCGGTGGCTGCGCTCATCCACTGGGCCACAGCGCGATCGATCTCCTCGAACGGCTCGTCGCGCGCAAAGAGCAGTCCGCCGAGAACCGCGCCTTCAGGATTCAGCAACGCGCAGTGGATCAGCTGGTCCGGTGCCCACTCGGCCCCGTCCTCGGCCAGCGCGTCGGGCAGGTCGGCCAGAGCCGACACCACGACGGGCTGTCCCGGCGACTCCGAGAAATGCACCGCGGCCCGGGCGAGCCACTGGACATACGGCGCCTCCGGCGCGACCTCCGCAAGGCCGGATACGGCCTCAATGGATACCTGCGAACGCAGGTCGTATTGCCAGATCACCGCCTGGTCGAAGCGCAGGACACTGAAGCCCTCGTTGACGGCAACGAAGGCAAGCTCGCGCAGTGACTTGCACGCCTGCAGCTTTCGCTGGTACTCCAGCAGCTCTGCGGCGATGTTCGTGCTTTTGTTTTCGGTTGCCGGTTCGGTCACGGCTTGGGGCGATCAGGAAACACGGCCGTACCGACCATGCCGGGAAGCAGTCCCTGGGTGGAACCGTCGAACCGCGCCTCGAGTTCCAGCGACTGGCTCACGCCTTCGACCCGCGCATTGAGCTTCGATACGCGCGCACGGTAAGTTTTTCCGTCCTGTGCCGTCTTCACCGAAAACTGCGATCCGGCGCGGATCCAGCCGAGCCAGGCGGCAGGGACATAAAGCTGCGCCTTGAGGGACCCGGGATTCACCAGGTCCATCAAAGGCTGCCCCAGCGAGACGCTTTCTGCGAGCTTGACCTTGAGCTTGACGAGCCGGCCGGTGAACGGGGCAACCACCTTGCAATACGCCATCTGCGATTCGCGCAGGGTGACCTGGCTCTTGGCTTTGTCGGCAGCCGATGCGGCGACGGTGACTTCGAGTTCCCCGGCAGCACCCAGGGCCTGGAGGCGCAGTTTCGTCAGGTGCGTTTCGCGCGCCCCCCTGTACTCGGCCTCCGCGGACTGGAGTTGCGCATCCTGTTCCTCGCAGTCGAACTCGAGGAGCACGGCCTTGGCGGCAACGTTGTCGCCGAGCCCGTAGTTGACCTTCTTGATCTTGCCGGCCATCTGGCTGGACAACGTCGTCTCGTCCCCTGAGGTCACGAGCACCGAGATATCGCGATCTTCCAGGGTCGTGAATTTGTCCAGCAGCGCGCCCATGCCGATCCGGCCGGAGGACTGGGCTGCGGGCGATGATCCGGGCAGTGCCGTGGGAGCAGGCGCCCTGGCCGCCGGCTTGGGCGCAGAGCCGGGCAGGAAGCCCTGCGCTGCAGCGCCGGCCGGAAGGCCAGTGATCCAAACGGCCAGAACAAGTGCGGACACGCTATTGCGCAAGGCGTACTCCATCGAGCTCGAATTTTGACAGGCGTTCCGTGGCCGGCCATGCAAGCTCCCGCGCGAATCGCAGTGCCAGGAACCCGGTATTGTCGGGCATGGATTCAGGCAAAGCAGCAGGCCCCATCGTACCTGTGGTGCTGCGGGAAAGCTTCAGGTCGGGATCACCCCACGGGGCGGACAGCTTCTTCTGCGACACCAACCGGCCGGCCTGCAGTCGCGCAACCGGGCCCATGACCCGGTAAGCGGCGCCTTCGCCAAGCGTGCGCCATTGCGGCTCGTCGACCGGCTCGCTCAGCGTGGTTTTGAATTCCGAGGAAAATTTGACCTTGCCGGTATCCGCTTCAATGAGGGCCACCTTGACACGGGCGGGGCGCCCACCATCCCGCGGCGGCTCGAGGACAACCCCCGCATTGATGGTCAGCTTCCCCTCGCCCGTCGGCGCCACCTTGATCTTCGATATCTCGAAAATATTGACCAACGCGTCCCGGAACTCCTTGGCGACAGCGGCCGGCACGCCATCGATCTCGCCGATCATGACCGGGAGTTCGATGGCCAGCGCCTTCGGGCTGAAGTTCTCGTTCTCCCAGCCGACCAGCCGCGCCTGCAACTGCTCGGCGAGCGCGCCGGTCTCATGGCTCTCTACCTCGGCAGGCAGGGCATCCAGCCCGACCGAGTTGTAGATCTTGCCCAACGCGGCCTCGAGGTTGGCGTAAGTGATGTCCCGGTTGATCTTGCTCACCAGGTAACGCGCCTTGGCCCGGATAAGCTCGAATTCGGAATCGATGCCGACCTCGGCGCTCGAGGCCAGATAGCCGACAATCTGCTCGTCGTCCCTGGTTGCCTGGTCCCACACATTGAACTCGTGCGCGAGGAGCATGTAGCGGACCGCAGCAATGCGGGTCTGTGTCATGACGGCCATGCCCATGGCAAGGCGCCGTGCCTCGTCGAGCTGCCGCTGCGCCTCGGCCGACCGGTTGACGGCCGGCAGGGAAAACACCTTCACCAGGTTGAATGCCACACTCGCGCCGATCGACATCCAGGCGTTGTTCACCAGGAATCGGTTGCTGTCATAGTTGCTCGACACATCCAGGTTCAGGTTCGGGAACAACGCAAGCACCGACCGCCGCGCCTCACTGTCGTTGACCCGCGTCTTGTAGGCCTCCTCGCCGACCTCCGGCCGGTTGCGCAGGGCAACGGCCTCCAGCGTCTCCATGCTGGTCTCCAGCTCGAGGGTCGCGGCCGGGAATCGCGACGGGGGTTCGATCTGGACCTGCGTCCCGGGCGGCGCGTTGAGCAGGGCGGCGAGTTCCACGCGGGATTGGGCCAGGTCCTGCCTGCGCAGGCTGATCTGCTGTTCAAGGTCGAGCAGCCCGCGTCGCAGCGAGGCAGTCTGCATCGGGGGCAGGAGCTTGCGCCCTTCGATGATGCGGGATTTCTCGATCGCGAGGTCCACGTCCTCCAGCAATTCGTCGACCTGGGGCAGCAGCCGCTGTGCAGCCTCGCTTTTCCACCAGGCCAGCCGGACGTCCTGCACCAGGTTCTGCATCGCTTTGCGCCGGCGCTCCTCCGCGATCAGGCTCTGGTCGGCAAGCTGCTTGGCGCGGTAATAGCTCAGGCCAAAATCAAGGAGGCTCCAGGTAAACGATACTCCGGACGTGTCCCGCGTACGCTCCTGGGATGCAGACGGGTTGGTTGCAACCGTGCCGTTGGGAGAAAAGCCGAACCCGAACGAGTCGTTGCTGCGGGACGAGTACCCCGCATTGGCCGTGAGCTTGGGCAGCATGTCGAACTTGCCCACATCGAGCTGGCCCAGGGAGACGGCCTGCTCCATCATCCGGACGCGATACTCCATCTGGTACTTGAGGGAACGCGCCGTCGCCTCGTAAAGCGTCACCGGACGATTCAACGGCTCCTGCCCCGCGAACAGCTTCGCCTCCGCCTCGGCCGCAACGCGTTCGCGCCCGGCAGCGTCCAGCGGTACCGGGATCACCGAACAACCGGAGATCGTCGATATTGACCAGAACAGGAATGCGCCCCGACAAAGCAGGCTGAATGAAATTCGTGACGGCACAAGCACACCCTAGAATTAATCCAATCGTACACTTCCCGGTTCGTTTTAACTTGTAATTTAGTGTGTTATGCACGCGTAAACCAGCCATTAGCCGCGCCGGATCCCGTTCGGGCGAACCGGCTGCCTGTCGGTGCCGCCAAGGATCTTCGCCAGCAGTGGATCGCGCGCCGCCTTCGCCGCCCGCACCTGTTCCGCGAAAGGCGCAGCACCTGCGCGGACTGGCTTCGCTTTCTCGACCTTGTCCCTGCCCGGCACGCCGTCTGATTCCGCACCTGCGGCTTCGGCGACCAGCTCCTCTGCCGCTTCGTCACCATCCATGCGGGCACGGGGTTCCGTCGCAGATTTATCGGTATCCGCCCTGACCGGCGCCGGATCCGCCGCCTTGACCCCGAGTTCAAGCGTGAAGGCGATATTGGCTTCACGGCCCTCTTCATCCCGCGCAGTGAGGACAAGCTCAAGGAAAGTCCGTGCGCCGCCTGGCGGGTTCCCCCGGAACGTCCCTGTAAGCGAATCGAACTGCAACCAGGGCGGGAGCGGGCTCCCGTCACTGTTCCGCGCCTCGAGCCGCACAATCGCCGCCGAGTCTGTATGACCGAACGCATCCGCCGGGATCTGGAACTGGGTCTCCCCCACAGCGGTAAGCACGCCCTGGTACACGAACAGCCGCGGCTCCGAGATCGCCCCGGCATCCGCCGATGTGACCCTTTGCAAGGCCTCGGCGCCGACACGCGCGACCGGGAATCCGCGGTCGATCGCGCCCCTCGCGCCGATGGCACCCGGAAGTCCCGGCAGTGAGTTGCCCTGTGCGAGCTTGAGTGCCTCCGCATTCCTTTCGGTCCCCAGACCCGCCCCCGGCTGGGTGGGCGCTGTTTCCCGAGTGCCCGGGCGCTCCGCCGGCGCCCCCGCCTCGGGCTTGGTCGGTCCGGTGGAGCCGCTGTCGCGTGTCGGGGAAACCGCGGGCGCATCGGCGCCCGGCACACCCAGTTCAAGGGTGAAAACGACGCTTGCCTCGCGCGTCTGTTTGTCGCGCGCAATGACGATCACTTCGACGCTCGCGGGCTTGCCATCGGGAGGCGTACCGCGGAACAAGCCGGACACCGAATCGAACTGAATCCACGATGGCAGTGCGTCGCCATTGGCCTGTCGTGCCACCAACTGAACCACGGCCTTCGCATCAGTGTGTGCAAACGCTTCAGCCGGCAATTGAAATGACTGGTTGCCGACGGCATTTTTGACGCCTTCGAGCACGAACAGGCGATCGCCCGCCGCCGACCCGACGTTTCCAATCGAACCCGTTGCAGACGCAGGGCCGTCCACCCCGACTCTCGACACCGGGAAGCCGCGGTCGCTGGAGCCTAACTCAGCACCTGAAGTCGCACTCGTAGATGCAGCAACCCCGAGCTCGAGCTTGAAGATCACTGAAGCTTCGCGCGCACCGTTGTCCTGCGCGACAACTTGAATCTCAACCGGCGTCACCTTGCCATCGGGCGGCGTACCGCTGAACGTCCCATTCGCCGGGTTGAAGCTCAACCACGCCGGCAGGGGATCCCCGCTCGACTGCTTTGCGGCCAGCTTGATCACCGCATTGGGGTCGGTGTGCGCAAACGCCTCCGGCGGCAGCTGGTACTGCTTGTCGGCCTGGATGTCAGTCACACCTTCCAGGACGAAGAGGCGCGATCCGGACAGGGCAGCCAACTCGGCGGGGCGATCCGGTGTAGCCGCCGGGATTACCAACGAGACCTGGAAGCTTTGGCCTGCCGGTGCCGTCAGAGGCGGGCCGGAAGGCGCACCCGCTGCGGTCGGCGGCAAACTGTTGATCACATCCGCAGGCGTGCTCGCGACCGGCGCCGACACTTCGGCGCCCGCTGCGGGAACACTCGTGCTGCCCGTGGGTGCAGGTACAGGCGCACCAGTCGTCCGCGAGCCGAGGTCACCGGCCAGGCTGATCGGCCGCGTGGCCAGCACCGGATCCACCGTCCTGGTGGGCGTGCTGGTAGGCGGCGGCTCGCTTGGCGGCACAGGCGGAGCGGACGGTGCCGGGGCCGGCGGAGCACCGGCAGGCGGGGGCGGCGCGGCAGAGGGGACTGGCGCAGGTGGCAGCTCGACAGGCTTGCTAACACTCACAACGCTGGTGCCGATCGCCGTCACCGCCTCGTACTTACCTCCCGACACACCGGCCATGCTCACCAGCAGCTTGGAGTCATCGGCGCGCACCGTGTGCACCACGCTCCCCGTCGTCTGGCCCACCCCGATCGTGATCGTCTCGCTGTTCGAGAGCGTCAGCACCAGCGGCGTACCCGTCACCGCCTGGCCCACCGTCGCCGTGTACGTGATCGTCGAGCCTTCAACCACCGACGCCGGCGCCGCCGAGCTCAACGTCACCGTCGTCGT
>CAMAXP010000093.1 GCA_945862265.1 Bordetella parapertussis | reverse complement strand
GGGTTGGTCGAGGCCGGCTTCAAAGCCGCACAGCTTCATGCCGCGACGACTGAGAGCGTCCCGCCCGGGCTGATGCGCTTGGACCGCGTCCGGTATTTCTGCGCCGCCAGCAGGAAGGCCGTGAACAGCGGATGGCCGGCGCGGGGGGTGGACGTGAATTCGGGGTGGAACTGGCAGCCGACGAACCACGGATGGTCGGCGAGCTCCATCATTTCAGGCAGGTTCTCGCTCGGGGTGCGCGCCGAGACCCGGTAGCCTTTTTCTTCCAGCTGCGGGACGTAGACGTTGTTCACTTCGTAGCGATGGCGGTGGCGCTCGCTCACCTCCGTCCCGTAGATCTCGGCGGCCAGCGTGCCGGGATTGACCGGCACCTTTTGCGCGCCGAGGCGCATGGTGCCGCCAAGGTCGGACGAGTCGGTGCGGCGCTCGACCTTGCCGGTGCGGTCCAGCCACTCGATGATCAGCGCGACCACGGGGTGCGCCGTATTCTGGTCAAACTCCGTGCTGTTGGCCCCCTCGAGCCCGCAGACGTTGCGTGCGAACTCAATCGTGGCCAGCTGCATGCCCAGGCAGATGCCCAGGTACGGGATCTTGTTCTCGCGTGCAAAGCGGATCGCCGCGATCTTGCCCTCGACGCCGCGCACGCCGAAACCGCCCGGCACGAGGATCGCGTCCATGTTCGTGAGGCTCGCCACCCCGCCCGTCTCGACCGACTCGGAGTCGATGTAATGGATGTTGAGTTTCGAGCGCGTATGGATGCCCGCGTGGATCAGCGCCTCGGACAAAGACTTGTAGGAGTCGGCGAGGTCGACGTACTTGCCGACCAGCGCGATGTCGACTTCGTGCTCGGGATGCTCGAGGTCGTCGATGAGCTTTATCCAGGGCGCGAGGTTGGCCGCCTTGGCGAGGATGCCGAGCTTGTGGCAGACGATCTCGTCGAGCATCTGGTCATGCAGCATCGCCGGGATCTTGTAGATCGAGTCCACGTCCCAGGCCGCGATGACGGCTTCCTTGGAGACGTTGCAGAACAGCGCGATCTTGCGGCGGTCGTCCTCGGGCAGCGGCCGGTCGGTGCGGCAGAGGAGCACATCCGCCTGGATGCCGATCTGGCGCAGTTCCTTCACCGAGTGCTGGGTGGGCTTGGTCTTGATCTCGCCAGCCGACGCGATATAGGGCACCAGCGTCAGGTGGATGTAGCACACGTTGTTGCGACCGAGCTCCAGCCCCATCTGGCGGATGGCCTCCAAGAACGGCAGCGACTCGATGTCGCCCACCGTGCCGCCGATCTCGACGATCGCCACTTCGGCGTCGCCGGCCCCGCGCTTCACGAAGGCCTTGATCTCGTCGGTGATGTGCGGGATGACCTGCACCGTGCCGCCGAGGTAGTCGCCGCGGCGCTCCTTGCGGATCACGCTCTCGTAGACCTGGCCGGCGGTGAAGTTGTTCCAGCGCTTCATCTTCGAGGACTGGAAGCGCTCGTAATGGCCGAGGTCCAGGTCCGTTTCAGCGCCATCCTCAGTGACGAACACCTCCCCGTGCTGGAACGGGCTCATGGTGCCCGGGTCCACGTTGATGTACGGGTCCAGCTTGATGTTGGTGACTTTGATGCCGCGCGATTCGAGGATCGCTGCGAGGGAGGCAGCGGCGATCCCCTTGCCGAGAGAGGACACTACACCGCCAGTTACGAATACGTATTTAGTCATCCGGGGGACGAATCCCTAGAAAGCCAGAGTTTACCCTTCTTTCGCTCCCGCCTCAAATACTAATCACGGCGCCATCGAGGCGGCCTTGATCGATTCAGTGCGGATTTCCTCGGTCAGGCGCGCCTTGTAGGCCGAGAATTCCGGTGTCGTCTTCATGGTGTACAGGCGCGGGTGCGGCAGGTCGATCTGCAGGATCGTCTTGATCCGCCCCGGCCGCGCCGACATGACCGCCACCCGGTTGGCCATGAAGATGGCCTCGTCGATGTCGTGGGTGACGAAGAGCACGGTTTTGCGGTCCGCCTCCCAGATCCCCAGCAGCAGTTCCTGCATCAGTGCGCGGGTCTGGTTGTCCAGCGCCCCGAAAGGCTCGTCGAGCAGCAGCATCTTGGGGTCGTTGGCGAGCGCGCGGGCCAGCGCGGTGCGCTGCTGCATGCCGCCTGAGAGCATCTTCGGGTAGTGGTTCTCGAAGCCCACCAATCCTGTCTTGTCGATGAAATAGTCGGTAATTTCCTTCTGCCGCGCCGCCGGCATCGCCTTCTCGCGCAGGCCGAAGCAGATGTTCTCCCGCACCGTCAGCCAGGGGAAAAGCGTGTAGGACTGGAACACCATGCCGCGGTCCGGGCCGGGTCGACCCACCGGCTGGCCCTCGAGCAGCACGCGCCCCGTGGTGGGCTGGTCGAGCCCGGCCACGATCCTCAGCAGCGTGGACTTGCCGCAGCCCGAAGGCCCGAGGATGGTAATGAAGTCGTTTTCCTGAATGGCGAGATCCGTCGGCTGCAGCGCCTGCGTCGCGGCACCGCCGTTCACGCCGGGGAAGACCCTCGACACCCCTTCGATCGAGACCTTGGCCATCAGAACGCCCAGGGGTAGAGCTTGCGGTTGACCCACTTGAACGCAAAGTCGGTCACGAGGCCGATCACGCCGATGAGGAAGATCCCGAAGATCATCTGGCCGGTGTCGAGCATCCGCTGGCTGTCCATGATCATGTGGCCGATCCCGGTCTCGGCGCCCACGAGCTCGGCCACGATCACGTAGGTCCACGCCCATCCGAGCACCAGCCGCAGCGTCTCGGCGATCTGCGGGGCCGCGCCCGGCAGCATCACCCGCTTGACGATGCCAGAGGCGTCCGCACCCAGCGTGTAGGCGGCCTCAACGAGATCTTTGCGCGTCGAACCCACCACGCCGGCCACCATGAGGATCACCTGGAACACCGAGCCGATGAAGATCACCAGAAACTTCTGCGCTTCGCCGATGCCTGCCCACAGGATCAGAAGAGGGATGAACGCCGAAGCCGGCAGGTAGCGCGCAAACGAAATGAACGGCTCGAGGAACGCCTCCACCGGCTTGAAGGCCCCCATCAGGATGCCGAGCGGCACCGCGACCACCGCAGCGAGGACGAACCCGCCCACCACCCGGAAGAGCGTGATGCCGACATCCTTATGGAAACCGAATTCGGCGAACAGCGCATAGCCCGTCTTTGCGGTATCGAGCGGCGTCTTGAGGAACATCGGGTCGATGAACCCGCCCCAGGTGACCAGCGACCAGGCCCCGAGGAACAGGACGAAGAACACCGCGCCCAGGGCGAGGCGGGTGGTTCGGGAGACGGGTTTTAACGGCTCGAAGAGCATTGCCTAGGCTCTAAAAACAATCTCCCGACTTTGCGAGGCTTGGTTGTTTGCGCGTCCGCGCAAACAAAGAAACCTCGCAAAGTCGGGAGACATGGAAGGTCAATACCACGCCGATGCTCGCATCGGCGTGTTGAATTACTGGAAGCTCAGGTCCACGAGATCCTTCGCCTTAAGGTCCTTCTGGATCACGCGGTTGAACTTCAGGACATCCACCGCGAACTTGGTGAACTCCGCGTTTTCCTTCGCGTAGTAGGCCTTGTTGGCCGCACGGTCCTGCCAGGAGATGAACGCAGCGGACTTGCCGAACTGCTCGCCGGTCTGCTTGACCGCGCTGCCCATGAGTTCGTACGCCTTGGCCGGCTCCTTCTTGATCATGTCCAGCGCCTCGAAGAAGCTGTCCACCGCCGCCTTGACGATCTTGGGATTCTTCTTGATGAAGTCGGTGCGGAACACCAGCGTATCCACGACCACCGGGTAGTCGACCGAGGTCGCGAGGATCTTGCCGGCCTCGGGCTTGCCGCGCACGGTCGACAGGTACGGCTCGTAAGTCACGGCCGCATCGTTCTGGCCGGCCACGAACGACTGCGCCGCTGGTTGCGCGCCCATGGTGGAGCGGATCACGTCCTGCATGGTCATGCCGTTCTTCTGCAGGATGTAGGACAGCATGAAGTGCTGCACGGTGCCCGGGCCGTCGACCGCAACGGTCTTGCCCTTGAGGTCCTTGATCGAATTGATGCCGTTGCGCACCACGAGGCCGTCGCCGCCGTTCGACTTGTCGATCAAGAGGACCTGCACTGCCGGCACGCCGGCCGAAGTCCAGACGAGGTGCTGGTCGACCGTGGTCGCAGCCGCGTTGAGCGCGCCCGAAGCGAGGGCCGCCGAGCGCTGCACCGGCGCGATGAAGCGGATTTCGACGTCCACGCCGTTCTTCTTGAAGATCCCGGCCTTGTCGGCCAGCGACAGCGGGGCGAACCCGGTCCAGCCACTGATGCCGAGGATGACTTTTTCCTGGGCGACGGCGGTGCTCGAGACTGCTGTGGCAACCAGCGCCGTGGCAAAAGCTGCGACGAATTTATTCATTGTTTGACTCCCTCGAAAGATCGCATTCTATGTGTTCGGTGCTGCGGCGCGCAATGGGCCCTACTGCTCGACCTTGATGCCCTGCTCGCGGACGATCTGCCCCCACCGCGCGGTCTCCACGTCGATGCGGTTCGAGAACTGCACCTGCGTATTAGGGATGTAAACGAGGCCCTGCTCGGCAAGGAACTTCTGCACCTCGGGCATTTGCGAAATGATCGTGTACTCCTTGTAGAGGCGGTCGACGATCGCCTTGGGCGTGCCGGCCGGCGCGATCAGCGCGTACCAGGTCACGACGTCCACCTCGGGATAGCCGGACTCAATGAGCGTCGGCACGTCCGGCAGCTGCGGCACGCGCTGCGGCGTGGTCACGGCCACCGGCCGGATCCGCCCGCCCTTCAGCTGCGGGAGCATCAGCGGCAGCGTGTCGAACATCGCGTGGATCTGGCCGTCGATCATCTGCGGCAGGGATTCGTTCGTCCCCTTGAACGGGACGTGGACCATGTCCGTCCCGTCCTTCTTCTTGAACATCTCGAAGATCAGGTGCTGTGCGGTGCCGATGCCCACCGACGCGTAGTTGAGCTTGCCCGGCTGCGCCTTGGCCAGCGCGATCAGTTCCTTCACGTTCTTCACCGGCAGGTTGGCCGGCACCACGAGCACCAGCGGAGAGGCCGCGAACATCGTGATCGGGATGAGGTCCCTCTTCGCGTCGTAAGGCATGTTCTTGTACAGGTTCGGGAAAATCGTCAGCGGCCCGAGGTTGCCCATGCCGATCGTGTAGCCGTCCGGCGCTGCGCGCGCGACATCCGCCACGCCGATGCGGCCGCCCGCGCCGGCCTTGAAGTCGTTGATCACGGTCTGGCCGAGCGCCTTCGCCACGCGGTCGTTGAAGGCGCGGGCGATCAGGTCATTGAGCCCGCCCGCCGGCCACGGCACCACGAAGCGGATCGGCTTGGTCGGCCACTCCTGGGCGCAAACGCCACATGCAATGGACAGGCAGAAAACAGTGACGAAAGCGCGCAACATGGACATCTCCCCGATGGCAGTATCGCTAGGATACCTTGACGCAAGCTGGCGTTGAACCTAGCGTGCGGGGACACCAAAGGAAAGGACAACCATGACGACAATCCGCGTCGACCACGTAGGCAGCCTGCTGCGGCCCGAAGATCTCAAGGCCGCCTTCATGCGCCATGCCACCAACCAGATGACGCGCGAGGAACTCAACGCCGCGCAGGACGAGGCAATCCGGGTCCTGATCGCGAAAGAGGAAGCCCACGGCCTGCCGGTGGTCACCGACGGCGAATACCGGCGGCTCAACTGGCAGGTGAGCTTCTCCGAAGTCGCCGGCTGGGACATGTGGAACACGTCTTGGCTGAACTTCCGCCAGAACCCGGGCAACATCGCACCGAGCGAAACACCAGGACATAAGGGCGAGGACGCGGTGCTGTCCTTCAAGACGCCGGTGACCGAGAAACTGCGGCTCCTGCGCAGCTTCCCGCTCGACGAATACCGCTTTGCCGCCTCGGTGGCCAAGCGCCCCGTGAAGATCCCGCTGATGGGCCCGGACCGCGTCTGCCAGATGTGCGACATCGACGGCTCCAAGGGCCTCTACCCCGACTCGGACGCCTTCCTCGCGGATGTCGTTGCGATCCAGCGCGAGATGGTCGGGCAGTTAATCGACGCAGGCTGCCAGCAAGTGCAGCTCGATGAACCCAGCTACACCGGCTACGTCGACGCGCCTACGCTGGAGCGGCTGCGCTCGCGGGGCGAAGACCCGATGAAGAACCTGGACCGCGCCATTGCCGCGGACAACGCGGTGATCGCCGGCTACAAGGGCAAGTCCACCTTCAGCCTGCACATCTGCCGCGGCAACCGCGCCAGCATGTGGCATCGCGAAGGCAAGTACGACCCGATCGCCGAGCGTCTCTTCGGCACCCTGAAGTTCGATCGCCTGCTGCTGGAATACGACACCGAGCGCGCCGGCGGCTTCGAGCCGCTGCGCTACGTCCCCAAGGGCGTGATCGTGGTGCTGGGCCTGATCACCACCAAGAACGGGCGCGTCGAGACCGTCGACGAACTGAAGCGCCGCATCGAGGACGCGAGCCGCTTCATCGACGTGGACCAGCTTGCCCTCAGCCCGCAGTGCGGGTTTGCCTCCGGCATCGCCGGCAACATGCTGACCGAGGACGAGCAATGGGCCAAGCTCGAAGTGATGCTCGAGACGGCGCGCCAGGTCTGGGGAACGAAATGACCGGGACGAGGACAAGCAACCGCGTCGTGCGTGCCGCGCGCGGCACCGAGCTGACGGCGAAAAGCTGGCTCACCGAAGCGCCGCTGCGCATGCTCATGAACAACCTCGACCCCGAGGTCGCAGAGCGGCCGGAGGAACTCGTGGTCTATGGCGGTATCGGCAAGGCGGCGCGCAACTGGGAATGCTTCGACCAGATCGTCGCGAGCCTGCGCGCACTGGAAGGTGACGAGACCCTCCTCGTCCAGTCCGGCAAGCCGGTAGGCGTGTTCAAGACGCATGCCGACGCGCCGCGCGTGCTGATCGCCAACTCCAACCTCGTGCCGCACTGGGCGAACTGGGAGCACTTCAACGAACTCGACCGCAAGGGCCTGATGATGTACGGCCAGATGACGGCGGGCTCGTGGATCTACATCGGCAGCCAGGGCATCGTGCAGGGCACCTACGAAACCTTTGCCGAAGCCGGGCGCCAGCACTACGACGGCGACTGGAAGGGCAAGTGGATCCTGACCGGCGGCCTCGGCGGCATGGGCGGCGCGCAGCCGCTGGCCGCCACAATGGCCGGCGCGTCGATGCTGGCGATCGAATGCGACCCCACCCGCATCGACATGCGCCTGCGCACCGGCTACCTCGACGAGCGCGCCAACACGCTCGATGAGGCGTACGCGATCCTGCAGCGTGCCGAAAGCGAAGGCCGCGCCGTCTCGGTCGGCGTCGTCGGCAATGCCGCCGAGGTCTACCCCGAGATCCTCAAGCGCGCGCGCGCCGGCGGCATGAAGCCCGCGCTCGTCACCGACCAGACGTCCGCGCACGACCCCGCCAACGGCTACCTGCCCGAGCACTGGTCGCTCGAGCGCTGGAAAGACCTCAGGAAGTCGGACCCCGAGGAAGTCGCGATCTCCGCGCGCGAGGCGATGGCCAACCAGGTGCGCGCGATCCTCGGCTTCCAGGCCATGGGCATCCCCTGCGTGGACTACGGCAACAACATCCGCCAGGAAGCGTTCAACGTCGGCGTGAAGAACGCGTTCGACTTTCCCGGCTTCGTGCCCGCCTACATCCGGCCGCTGTTCTGCCGTGGCATCGGCCCGTTCCGCTGGGTGGCCCTCTCCGGCGACCCTGAGGACATCCGGAAGACCGACGCCAAGGTGCGCGAACTGTTCCCTCACGACAAACACTTGCACCAGTGGCTCGACATGGCCGGCAAGCGCATCCATTTCCAGGGACTGCCCGCACGCATCCTGTGGATTGGCCTCGGCGACCGGCACCGCGTCGGGCTCGCGTTCAACGAGATGGTCCGCAAGGGCGAACTCAAGGCGCCGGTGGTGATCGGCCGCGACCACCTCGACTCGGGATCTGTCGCAAGCCCGAATCGCGAGACTGAGTCGATGAAGGACGGCTCGGACGCCGTCTCCGACTGGGCCATGCTGAATGCGCTGCTCAACTGCGCCAGCGGCGCGACCTGGGTGTCGCTGCACCACGGCGGCGGCGTAGGCATGGGCTACTCGCAGCATGCAGGCATGGTCATCGTCTGCGACGGGACCGAAGCCGCCGACAAGCGGCTGGCGCGCGTACTCTGGAACGACCCGGCCACCGGCGTCATGCGCCACGCGGACGCAGGCTACGAGGACGCGATCAAGTGCTCGAAGGAGCAGGGCCTCAACCTCCCGATGATCCGGTAGTGGACGCACTGCTCGTCGGACAGAAGCCCCTCTCGCTCGCGACGCTGCGGCGCGTTGCGCGCGACGGCCCGCCGATTGCGCTCGACCCGGCCTGCGTGCCGGAGTTGAAACGCATTATTGGTTAAATTTATCATCACAAAACAACAACTTATATTACATAAGAATGCTGCGTAATGATTTGTGCGATAACTTTTCGAGTGAAAGTGTTACTTAAGTAAGACTACGCCGGACTATTTTTGCAATACCTCATTGATTACATTCCTATAATAAAAATAGGTGTATTTCGAACCTCAAAACCCTGCACTTTTGAATCAATCGGTCAAGTTTTGAAACGACCAAAACTCACTACTGTCCGGACGTTGAACGGTCGAACCGCGGCAAATGCCTGATCTTAAATAGAGAAGTCATGTTTTTTCTTGGTCTCGATTTGAAACGCGTTGCATCGATTTGCGATCCTGCGAGGAGTTTACTCGCCGGGAGCATCGATGAACT
>CAMAXP010000092.1 GCA_945862265.1 Bordetella parapertussis | reverse complement strand
AGTTGCCGCGCGAGCAACGCTATGCCGTTGTCACCGAACTGGCGTCGATGCAATCGCGCGCATCCTCGATCGATGTCATCGAGGCTGAGACGCCGGCACGGCCTGAGTGTCCGCACTGCGCCAGCAGTCATACCATCAAGCATGGGCGTCATGGTGACCTGCAGCGGTTCCGGTGTCGCCACTGCAATCGCACCTTCAATACGCTGACCGGAACGCCCCTTGCGCATTTGCATTTGCGCAACAAATGGTTGGGGCAGGCTGAAGCCGGCCTGCTGGCGGGCGACCGGCAGCTGGCGCGCCTCTTCCTGCTCGGCGCGCTCAACTGGACGGCGCAGTGGTACCGGCCTGGCGGGCGGCTGCCTGTCGACCGGATCGCGGAGGAGACCACGGTAGTGTTCCTGAAATCAGTCCCGTAACGCGCCACTGGCCAGTGCGGCCTCGCGGTCGGCCGCATGCTGGAACTGCGGTGTCTCGTCGCGCAGCTGGCGCGTGTCGCCCCCCTTGGTCCGCGCGGCTTCGCTGCGCCATTCGCCCTGCGCATCCCACTGGTTCGGCAGCGCGCGGATCTCGCCGGGCCGGGTCATGGTTTCCAGGCCCTGCAGCGCGGCACGCACGATGCCGAGCTGGTCGGCCGAATCAAACGGTTTTCCCGCCGAATGCCCCAGCGGGTAGTCAACGAATGTTGCGCGCGGGGGGCGGCCGCTCTCGAAGATGTCCAGCGCGCTTCCGAGACACATGGTCGGGATGCCGTTCGCCTCGAGGTGGCGTGCTACCAGACACACGGTCTGGTGACACACCGGTCACATCGATACAAGGAGCGCCGCGTCGACCTCCTGCGCCCTGAATGCCGCGAGCACTGCAGGCGCCAGTTCCTCGCGCGTGCGGCGCTGCGAATAGATCCCCCCCATGCAAGAAAGCACCTGGTCGGCGAGCCGGCCGATGAGCCCTTCGGCGGCCAGTTCGCGCAACGCGCGCAAGGGGAAGAGGCAGCCCGGGTCGCGCCTCGCGTCGACCAGATAGTTCTCGGTAAGGTGCGAGAAGCGCAGGTCGCAGTCTGCCGTCGTCGCGGGAATCTGCCGGATCGATGCGTCGTCCTTGTAGTGGTAGGCGACCTGCCCCAGCGCGTAGGCGCCCGAAGTCGACAGCATGCCGATGCGGGCCGCGGACAGCGGCTTCGCCAGAGGCTGCCAAGCAGGCGGTTCTTCGGCCTTGAACCAGCGATAAGGCGTGTAGCCGAGACGCAGGTAGCGCTCGGCGATGGACTGCATGTAGTGGACGGTCATCCTGATACTCCTCCTGAGTGCGGCGCGAATCCTATCGGAACGGGTCGATCCCGGTCAGTTCGCGTCCCTGGATGAGCGTGAGGATGCCCGGCGTTCCGTCCGGGATCGTCAGCGCCCTCACATCGCGGGCCAGCTCCTCGAGCCCGAGTTCCCGGCTCAAGCCCATCGCGCCGTGGATGCGCATCGCCAGCGCGATAGCCCGGTCGCAGGCGTCGACAGCATACCGCTTGGCCATGGCGGACAGGCCGTTGGCCCGTTCGCCCCGGTCCAGCGCGGCGAGCGCGTTGTAGCACAGGAGACGGCTGGAAATAACCGCCGTCTCGATCTCGGCGAGGTCTGCCTGGATGAGCTGGAATCCCCCGATGTAGCGCCCGAACTGCTTGCGCGTGGTCGCATACTGGCGCGCGGCGTCCAGCGCTTTCTGCCCTGCGCCCACGGCGAGTAGGCCGACGAGCGGGCGATTGGCCAGCCACGTCAGCGTGAGCAGTTTCGCCGTCTCCCCGGTGTCCGGGCACAAGTTGCGCGCGGGCACACGGCAGTCGTCAAAGAGAACCTCGCCCAGCGGCGCCTGGCGCAATCCGTGCATCCGGACTTCGCGGGCCTCGAACGGGGATTCCGCCGGGTCGACCAGCACCCTGGCAAGGCTCGAGGTGCCGTCGGCATTCACCTTGCGGCACGTGACGTTCATCAGGTCGCACACCGTGGAATTCGAGATCCACTGCTTGCGCCCCTTGAGCACGAGATGATCGCCGTCCTCGACCACGGTGGTCTTGATGCCGCGCGGGTCGGACCCGACGTCCGGCTCCGTGCTGGCAGTGCATGCGATCTTGCGGCCCGCCATGAGGTCGGCGAGATAGCGCTCCTTTTGCTCCTCGTTGCAGCCGAAGAACACCCGCGCCGTGGTCGCTTCGTGCGGCTGCACGATCAGGGTCACGCAAGGCGGGATCTGCTCCGTGATCAGCCCGTAGTCGAGCATCCGCAGCCCCGCCCCGCCGCTCTCCTCCGGGATGCGCGCCGAGGTCAGGCCCAGTTCCGCCGCTTTTTCCATCACCTTTAGGATGACCGGCTTGGGCAGCGCGCGATCCTTGTCGTTCGCGTCCAGGATCGGCTGGATGTGCTTCTCGACCAGCCTGCGGGCCGCATCGACCATCATGCGCTGCTCTTCGCTCAGTGAAAAATCCATTTCGTCTTGCCCTCAAGGTTCAGGCGTACGCTGCGGCCGACTTGACGTCGTCCGGCCGATAGCCCAGTTCGGAAGAAATCCCGCCGGCAGCGCGGAGCACATGCGGGACGCAGCGGCTCACCAGTTCGCGATTCATGCGGAACGCCGGCACGCCGACGCCGATGGCCGCAATGACGGTGCCCGCGTGGTTCCGCACGGGGGCGGCGATGCCGCCCACTTCCGGGTGGTTCTCGGCGCGGGTCACGCTATAGCCTGCGGCGGCAGTCTCACGCAGCGCGGCGCGTATACGTCTGGGATCGGTCACGGTCCTGGCCGTGCGCGGCTCGAGCGGACCGGCGAGCACGCGCTCGGCGGCGGCCGGGTGGAACGCAAGGATGCTCCTGCCGGTGGCGGTGCACCATGCGGGGCTGAGCTGCCCGATCTGCGTCTGCACGCGGATGGACCGCGGGCTTTCGACCTTCGAGATGTACACGATGCCGCCCGATACATCCAGCACGGACATGTGCACGGTCTCGTCCGTCGCCGCCACGACTCGTTCGAGCCAGGGCCGCGCCACCTCCACCACGTCCAGCCGTCCTACGGCAGACGCGCCGAGACGCCAGAGCTTCAGCGTCAGGCTGTACTGGCTGCTGCCGGGATCCTGGACCAGGAAGCCCGTGTTGACGAGCGTGGCCAGCATGCGGTGCACGGTGCCCTTGGGCTTTCCGGTGCTTTCCACCACGGAAGTGAGCGTCGTGGGCCGGCCAGCCGTCCCGATGACTTCGAGAACTTCGAGCGTCGCGGCCGCGGACGCGATCAGGTGATTGCGATTCGCCGCGCGCACATCGGATGGCTTGCGTTTCCTTGCACGACTGCCGGTCGACATTGCATCTGCTCCCTGGCGCAGGGGCTCCGGGATATTTGAGCCATTTTTATTCTGCATTGCAGAACAATTTAATCTGTTGTCTATTCTACGGGCTTGTTGCAGCGCGACAGATAGCCATATCATTGGTATTCTGCATAGCGAAACTTATGACCGGAGGCCGTCATATAGACTGCCACGAACATGAGCGATTCCGGCCCCCTTTCGAAGTACCGCGTGCTCGAGCTCGGCTCGACCGCCGCCGGCCCGTTCTGCGCCAGGCTGCTTGCGGATTTCGGTGCGCAGGTGGTGAAAATCGAAGCGGTCGAGGGCGATCCCATCCGGCAGATGGGCGAAGTCGTGAACGGCAAGTCCCTCTACGCCGCCAGCATTTCCCGCAACAAGCGCATCGCCTCGTTCGATTTCCGCAAACCCGAGGCGCGCGACCTCATCAAAGCGGTGATCCCGGAATTCGACATCGTGGTGGAGAATTTCCGCCCGGGCACGCTGGAAAAATGGGGGTTGGGTTACGAGGACCTGCGCAAGCTCAAGCCCGACCTCATCATGACGCGTATCAGCGGGTACGGCCAGACCGGCCCGTACAAGGATCGCCCGGGCTACGGCGTCATCGGCGAGGCGATGAGCGGCCTGCGGCACATGATCGGCGACCCCGACCGCCCCCCATCGCGCGCAGCCATTCCGCTCACCGACTACATCACTGCGCTCTACGCGGCGTTCGGTACGGTCATGGCGGTGGTTGCCCGCCAGAACAGCGGGATCGGCCAGTGCGTGGACGCTTCGCTCGTCGAATCGGCGTTCAGCTTTATGGAGTACCACGTCCCGGCGTTCGAGAAATCCGGAAAGATCGGCATGCGCACCGGCCCTCGACTTCCCGACAGCGCACCCAACACCCTCTACCCCACGCGATGCGGGAACCATATTCACATTGCCGCGCTTGCCGACGCGGTGTTCCGGCGGCTGGCGGTCGCCATGGGCCGGCCGGAGCTCGGCAGCGACCCGCGCTTCGCGGAAATGAAGATCCGCAACCAGAACCAGGAACTGATCGACGCCATCGTTGCCGAATGGACCTCTGCCCACGACATCGGGGAGCTGGAGGCGGTCCTCAACAAGGGTGACGTGCCCGCGAGCCGGATCTTCACTATGGCCGACATCTTCAAGGATCCCCATTACCGCGCGCGCGACATGCTCGTGCCCACCCCCGACGATGAACTCGGCACCGTGACGCTCGCAGGCGTGGTTCCCAAGCTCTCGGCCACGCCCGGAAAACTACACTGGGCTGGGCACAGGTTAGGCCAGGATACCCGCGAGTTCCTCAAAGAGGCGGCGCGGCTGTCGGACGACGACATTGACCGGCTCGTCGCCAAAGGCGTGGTCTTCTGCGACCCGAAATCAGAATCGCTGCGCGGGGCCTCCGGCAAGATCGGCTGACTCGCCTGCAAATCACCACGACAACCAAGGCACGATCCCATGGCTCCCTTCAAAGCGTTTCGCGTCCACACCATCGACGGCAAGCCGGTTTGCCGTTTCGAGAAGCTCAGCCTGGACGACCTCGACCCCGGCCCCGTCGTCATCAAGGTCGCGTACTCGGCGATCACCTACAAGGATGCGATGGCCGCGCGCGGCGTAGGCAAGAACGTGCGCACCGACCGCCCCTGCGTCACCGGGGTCGACCTGTCGGGGGAGGTCGTGTCCTCGCAGGACCCGCGCTTCGCCGCGGGCGACCTTGTCGCCGTGACGAACTACAAGCTCGGCAACGATCATGATGGCGGCTATGCGGAGTACGCCCGCGTGCCGGGTGACTGGATCGTGCCCCTGCCCGAGGGCCTCTCCCCTTACGAGGCGATGGGCCTCGGGACCTCAGGCCTGACCGCCGCGCTGGCGCTGGACCGCGTTGAGGCTGCGGGGCTCACGCCCAAGGCGGGCGCCGTCGGCATCACCGGCGCGACGGGCGGCGTGGGCAGCCTCGCCGTGAACATGTTTGCGCAGCGCGGCTACAAGGTCATCGCGATTTCCGGCAAACGCGATCAGGAGGGGTTCCTCAGGTCAATCGGCGCGCAAAGCATCATCGGTCGCGAGGAGTTTCTCGCGGATCGCGCGCCGCTGGCCAAGCCGCTCTTCGCTGGGGCGCTGGACAACGTCGGCGGCGTCTACATGGACCGGCTGGCCGCAAAGATGCAGCCCTTCGGCAAGCTCGCCGTGGCCGGGATGGCCGTCGGCGCAGAGGTCACCACCACCGTACTGCCGCTGATACTGCGCTCGATCGACATCCTGGGCATCAACGTATCACGCCAGCTCGAGATGAAGGAGCGGCGCCGGCTCTGGCAACGCATGGCCACCGACCTCAAGCCGAAGAACCTTGCCGAGATATCGCGCGCGATTCCGTTCGAGGACCTCGACCGGACGATGGACAAGTTCTTCGATGCAAGCACGGTTGGCCGCGTCGTGGTCGAAGTGGGATCGAAGGCGCCCGTGCACGGCTGATGCACCCAGTCTCCCCGGATGAGCGCCAAGACTTCGTTTGACGAGTGGACAGATGTCGTCGTCGTCGGCTATGGCTTTGCCGGAGGCATAGCGGCCATCAGCGCTGCCGATGCCGGCAGCGATGTGCTGCTGCTGGAGAAGATGGCAGTCCCGGGCGGCATCTCCATCTGCTCGGGCGGCGGCTTTCGCGTCGCAAGCGATGCCGCCAAGGCGCTCGAGTACCTCGTCGCCACCAACGCGGGATCGATCGATCTGGCGCTGCTGCGGGCCATGGCCGGGGAAATGGCCGCCCTGCCCCGGTTCATCGAGCAACTGGCCGGCATCAACGGCGCCTCGCTCGTCACGCTGGAGCGCCCGGGCAGCTACCCCTTTCCCGGTTGCGATACCTTCCGGTTCGTCGAGATCGACGCCGTGCCGGGCTTCGACGCATCCGCCGAGTACCCCCGCGTGCGCTCGCTGCGCGCCGGCATCAACGCATTCAAGGTCATCGACGACAACGTCCGGGCCCGACCGAAAATCGAGATGCGCATGTCCACGCCGGTCGTGCGCCTGCTGCGCAACGACGCAGGCGAAGTGACCGGTCTAGAAGCGCTGGGCAAAGGCGGCGCGCGCAGGATCGGCGCGCGTCGTGGCGTGATTCTGGCCTGCGGCGGGTTCGAGGCGAACCCGGAGATGCAGCGCCGTTACTGGCAACTGCGCCCGGTGCTGCCGAGCGCCACGCTGGGCAACACGGGCGACGGCCTGAAGATGGCCCAGGCGCTGGGCGCGGAACTGTCGCACATGTGGCACTACCACGGCAGCTACGGTTTTCGCCACAGCGACCCCGCGTATCCTTTCGGGATCCGCTCCAAGAAGCTGCCCGACTGGGTGCCCGGGATGCTCGAAACCAAGGCGCAGATGTCATGGATACTCCTGGACGGGAACGGCAGGCGGTTCATGAACGAGTACCAGCCCTACGTCCACGATACCGGGCATCGATCGTTTGACCGGTATGACCCGGCCACGATGCGCTTTCCGGCCATGCCCGCGTTCATGGTATTCGATGACGTTGGCCGCCGCATGTATCCGGTCGCGAAGTCGTACATCAACGACCCAGATATCGCCCCCTACGACTGGAGCGAGGACAACCTTCGCGAAGTCGAACTCGGCATCCTGAAACGCGCGGACTCCATCGCCGCGCTTGCCAGGGCCATGAAACTCCCAGAAGCGCAACTCGAGCGCACCATCTCGGAATGGAATGCCCAGTGCGCATCCGGCGCGCCGGACGGCTTCGGGCGCCCAGCAGGCACGGGCGTACCGATCTCGTCCCCGCCGTTCTATTTCGGAGAGGTGTGGCCGGTAGTCTCCAACACGCAGGGCGCGCTTGCGCACGACGTCGAGCAACGGGTATTGAATACCTTCGGCGAGCCGATTCCCAGGTTGTACGCGGCAGGAGAAATCGGCAGCATCTGGGGTTTTCTGTATCTTTCAGGCGGTAATCTCAGCGAGTGCCTAATTAGCGGTAGACGCGCGGGACGCAACGCAAGCAGTGAAAAGGGTCTTCCCGAAACACCCTACTAAAACGACATGGAAGGAGGAGACATGAAAAGACTACTGGTGCTTTTCGGCGCAATCGGCGTCATCGGCCTAGGCCAATCGCCGACTGCGCATGCGCAGGACTATCCGTCCCGCCCGATCAAAATCGTCGTGCCGTACGCGGCGGGCGGAAGCACGGACATCCTGACGCGCATCCTGGCGCAGAAGCTGACCGCACGCGTCGGGCAGAGCGTTCTGGTCGAGAACCGGCCGGGGGCGAACGGCATCATCGGTTCCGAGGCGGTCGTGCGCAGCCCGGCCGACGGCTACACCATGCTGATGATGACCAACGGCCAGACGATCAACGTGGGCCTGGTCGCGAAGCTGCCGTTCGACACGGAGCGTGACCTGGTCCCGGTGATCAACGTGGCTGCGATGCCGAACGTGCTGGCCGTCCATCCGGCGCAGCCGATGAGAACGATCGTCGAGTTCATCGAATTTTCCAAGGCGAATCCGGGCAAGCTCTCCTACAGCCACGCAGGCGTCGGGTCCCCGCAGCACCTTACCGGCGAACTCTTCAAGCTGGTGACCAAGACCGACATCGTCGGGGTGCCCTACAAAGGGGGCGGCCCGGCGGTAGCGGACGCCGTTGCCGGCCAGGTACAGATGGTGGTCGCCGGCGTGCCAGCCGTGAGCGGGCATGTTTCCTCGGGCCGCCTGCGGGCGCTGGCCGTCACCAGCCTCAACCGGTCCGCGCTCCTCGCGGACGTGCCCACGGTCGCGGAAAGCGGATACGCGGGCTTCGACGCCAATTTCTGGATCGCCCTGGCGGCGCCGCGCGGCACGCCGAACGAGGCGCTGCAGCGCGTGAATTCGGAACTCAATGCCGTGCTCAAGGACCCGGAAATCGGCAAGCAGTTCGCCGTGCAGGGCGCCTCGCCCGTAGGCGGGACTCCCAGCCAACTCGGCGAGTTCATCAAGAACGACATCGCGACCTGGATCCGCGTCATTCGCGAAGCCAATGTCAAGGTCCAGGAATGATTCGCTGACCCGAAACGAAAAGGCCCCCGCTTTGGGCGGGGGCCCTCTTCACCTGCGCTGACCCGCCGTCAGCCCGCGAAGCGCTCCAGGTGGGCACTCCGACCGCTTGGCGCAAGCGTGGGCCGAGCCGGGGAGCGCGGCGGGGCTCTCGCAGGCAAACCCAGGTGCGTGAGTATCCTGACAATCACCGCAGGCTCTTCAATTGCGGCGATGATCTTGAACTCACCTCCACATTGTGTTTCTCGACAGGCCCATTCGCCGCGCGACCTCCCGCAGCGACATCCCGTCGCGCAAATGCATCCGCCTGATCTTGGCCAACATCTCCACGTTGACCACTCCTCGTTCTCCCGCTCGCCTCATGAGCGGGACAGTCAATCACTTGGGTCAGTTTTAGATGGAAATTACCCCTTCAGTTTAGGGGGCTATTGCAGATCAGCGACTGACCAGCGCATTCATTGGGCGTACCCTGGTCAAACCGAAACCCCATCGGTCAAATCGGCGCCGGCGGCAACAGCAAGGTCGGTTCGCGCGGCGTGGAACGTATGGCGGCCAGCGAGCAGTGACAATCCTAGTGTAGTGCTTCGTAATTAATAGAACCAAATGCGTTTCGTCGAGTCCAACGATTATCAGAAGCGTTTTGGAGACGACGATGCGAGTGGCAAGTACGATCGAACTGGACGACGCGCAACGGGAGAAGCTGGTGAAGCTTGCGCAT
>CAMAXP010000091.1 GCA_945862265.1 Bordetella parapertussis | reverse complement strand
GCGCACGCCATCGGCGCCCGCTGCCTGATCCTCGTCGTTGGCGGCCTGCCGCCCGGGTCGAAGGACATTGCCGGCGCGCACGCGCAGGTGGAGGAGGGCATCGCCACGATCCTCGGCCGTGCGCGCGAGGCGGGCGTGCCGCTGGCGATCGAGCCGCTCCACCCGATGCAGGCGGCGGACCGCGCCTGCATCAACACGCTGGGCCACGCGCTGGACCTCTGCGACCGGATCGACCCGCAGGCGAGCGGGGCGCTGGGTGTGGCGGTGGACGTCTACCACGTGTGGTGGGATCCGTACCTGGAGGCGCAGATTGCGCGCGCGGGCGCGAGGCGCCTGCTGGCCCACCACCTCTGCGACTGGCTGGTGCCGACCACCGACCTGGCCTTCGACCGCGGCATGATGGGCGACGGCGTCATCGACCTGCGGCGCATCCGCGGGATGATGGAGAAGGCGGGCTACCGAGGCTACAACGAGGTGGAGATCTTCTCGCAGCGCGACTGGTGGCAGCGCGATCCGGACGAGGTGTTACAGGTAATGAAACAGCGCTACGCCGACTGCTGAGTCGCCGGATCTACTTGTAGAATCCAAGGATCAGGCGCCGCCCGGCGCCTGCGCTTGTGCTCCCCGGAGGATCCTGATGCGTGCCTTGTCCCGTCTGCTGTCAATTGCGCTGCTGGTTGCCTCCGTGTCTGCGCAGGCTCAGACGTTTCCCGACAAGCCCATCCGTTTCATCCTCGGCTTTGCCGCGGGCGGTCCCACCGACCTCAGCGTGCGGGCGCTCGCCGCCGCGGCGGGACGTCAGCTCGGGCAGTCGCTGGTGGTAGCCAACATGACCGGCGCGGGCGGCACGCTCGCAATGGCCGAACTCGCGCGTGCGCCGGCCGACGGGTACCTCATCTCCATGCACACGAGCTCCTACAAGGCGATGACAGCACATACGCAGAAGCTGTCGTTCGACCTCGATGAGGTGCGCACGCTGCTCGGGTATGCGGAGTTCCGCCACCTGATGTTCGTAAAGGCCGACGCGCCCTGGGCGAATATCGACGAGCTGATCGCCTACGGAAAGGCGAACCCCGGCGTGCTCAAGTTCGGCCATGTGGGGCCGGGCACCTCGCTGCAATTGCAGGGGCTGCTGTACTTCCGGTCCGCAGGGGTCCAGGTCACCGACGTGCCGTACCGCGGCAGCAGCGAGTTCACCAACGCGGTGCTCGGCGGGCACGTAAACGTCGCTTTCATCGACATTGCCGGTATTCGTGCGCTGGCGCGGGCCGGCACCGCGCGGTTGCTCGTCACGCTGACGCAACAGCGCTTCCCTGAGTTTCCTGACGTGCCGACCGCCATCGAGAAAGGCATCCCAGGGCCGGAGTTGTTCAACCCCATGGTCGGCATCGCAATCCGCCGCGGCACGCCGCCCGACCGCGTGAAGCGCCTGCACGACGCGCTGCGCCGTGCGATCGAAGACCCGGAATTCGTCAAGGCCCTGAACGACATCGGACTGAAGAGCGGCTACACCTCGCCCGAGGCCTTCGACGAGGTTGTCACTCGCGCCGAAGCGCGCGCGGTGCCGTTGCTGAAGGAACTGAAGCTCACGACGCAAGGCAACTGAGGAACTCCATGAACCGCCGACCGCGGCATCGAGAACCTGTTCGCGAAGACGGGGTTCAAGGCGAATTGAGCTGCTGGTCCCGCCAGGCCTGCGCAATCTCTCCCGCCGTAGCGATCCACACTCCGGTCCTCGACTTCAGGTCCGCCAGCACTGCGTCGAGGTACGAAATCCGCCACGGCGCGCCGATCAGCCAGGGGTGGAGGTTCAGCACCAGCATGCGAGGTTGCGTCTTCCCGTCTTCGATCATCCGGTCGAGCGCATCGGCGACCGCACGCTGCCAGCGCGCCATCGTGAGCTTGCGGTACCAGTGCGCGAAGACGTCGTCGAGGTCGACCAGCATCGGCACGGCGGTCAGCGGGCCTGAAGGGGTGCGCATCGCGTAGGGCAGTTCGTCGTTCGGCCAGTCGAGCACGTACTTCATGCCAAGGTCGGCGAGGATGCCCGGGGTGCGTTTGGATTCGCCGTACTCGGGGCCGTGCCAGCCGACCGGGCGCTGGCCCGTGGCGCGCTCCACGGCATCGATCGCCGCAGCGATCCGCGCGCGCTCTTCGGTTTCGGTGAGCTTTTCCGAGATCACCTGCGTGACGGCCTGCCCGTGCGCGGCGATTTCCCAGCCGTGGTGCAGGCATTCCTTCACGATGGAGGGACGATGCGTTGCCGTAAACCCGTCGATGGCTGCGGTGGCGCGAATGCCGTGCCGCGCCAGGGTTTCCATGACGCGGAACACGCCGATGCGGTTGCCGTATTCGCGGATCGAATAGGAGCGGAAATCCGGGTACGGCCCGCGACCCATGCCGCCCGGCAGCGTGCCGGGGATCATTGCGCCGGGTTCCTGCAGCATTTCGTAGTGCTCGATGCTCACCACGATGCCGACCGCGAGCCTGGCGTCGCCCGGCCAGCGCACGGGCTTGCGCGCCGTGATGGGGGACGTGTCGAACCAGTCGTGCCCGGTGGCGGGATCGGGATGGCTCATCTTCGGGCGTCCAGATCAGCCAGCGCCGTGTCGTAGTGGTGCTGCAGGTAGTGCCGCGCGATGTCGTCGGCCGTGCACTTCCAGGTGCCGGGGAAGGAAAACACGTACTCCAGCGCTTCGTCGAGGTACCTGGCGCGCTGCGGTTCACCGATCAGCTGCGCGTGGATCGAGATGCACATCACGCGCGCGTTGGTCTCGCCTTCGCGGTAGAGCGTGTCGAACTGGCGCTTGATCACGTCGAGGAAATCGTCGGCCTCGAACGCCGCGCCGAGGAAGGGAGCGTCGTTGACCTCGGCCGCGTAGGGCAGCGAGATCAGCCTGCCCGACTTCACCCGCAGCGGCATGGGCTGGTCGTCGTGGTACCAGTCGGCGTGGTACGCGAAGCCCAGTTCCGCGAGGAGGTCCGGCGTGGATTCGGTGGCCGCCTGCGGGCCGGGGCCGCCCATGCCGATCATCGTCTGGCCGGTGAGTTCGAGCACCGTGTCGCGCATCTCGGTGTAGTAGGCCTTTTCGGCGGCCTCGTCGTGGCCGAAGATGAAGCGCGTGTTGTTGATGCCGTGGCCCAGGTGCGCCCAGCCGCGTTCCTTCACCGCGGCGCAGATCGCCGGGTAGCGGCGCAGCGCCTCGGTGTTGATGACGGCGGTGCAGGGCGTGTCGTGCTTGTCGAGCACGTCGAGCATCCGCCAGAAGCCCACGCGGTTGGCGTAGTCCTGCCGGCCGTAGGCGAGCACGTCCGGCTGCGGCATGCGCACCCAGGCGTCGAGCCATGGGTCCGGGGGCGGGGCGTATTCGTACGAGAGCACATTGGGTGCGACCCACACGGCCACGCGCTTGCCCTCCGGCCAGGTGAGCTTGGGGCGGTCGATGATCGGCGAGTAGTCTGACCAGGGCTGGTCCGGGCCTTTGAGCGTCCTGCGCGTGGCCGGGCCGTCCGGTCGGTAGCGGTACTGCAGCATCAGCGGTGGTCCTCGGGGGGAGTGAAACCTCAATTGCGCCGCAAATATGGTACTTGTATATTGCAATGAACAGGTAACGGCAGTCCGGAGGTTCCGATGCTCACCAGAGAAGACAACGACCGGCTGACCCAGGTCGGCCCCGACAAGCCGCTCGGGCGGTTTTTCCGCCGCTACTGGATCCCCGCCGCGAAGCTTGAAGAGGTCGCCGAGCCCGGTGGCGCACCGGTGCGCGTCGGCCTGCTCGGAGAGAAGCTGGTCGCGTTCCGTGATCCCAAGGGCCAGGTGGGCCTCGTCCACGAGTTCTGCCCGCACCGCCATGCCTCCCTGGTCTATGGGCGTAACGAAGAAGGCGGCCTGAGGTGCCTCTATCACGGCTGGAAGATGAGCCACACCGGGCAAGTGCTCGAGACGCCCGCCGAGCCGGCCGGCAGCAAACTCGCCAAAAACCTGTCGATCGCCGGCTACCCCGTGCGCGAAGCGGGCGGCCTCCTGTGGGCGTACATGGGGCCCAAGGCGTTGGAGCCGAAGTTCCCCGACTTCCCGTGGCTGAACCTGCCGCCGGAAAAACTCCTGCCGGTGAAGATGTACCAGGACTGCAACTACCTGCAGGGGCTGGAGGGCGACCTCGATCCGGCGCATCCCAACTACCTGCACCGTGATTTCACGCTCGAAAAAGACAAGAGCTGGGCGGGCGCGGGGTGGCAGTCGATCGCCGACCTCATGTCCGACGGGGTGCCGGCGATCCACTGCGAGGAGTCGCCCTACCTCATGCGCGTAGGCGCCGTCCGCAAGACCGCCGACCCCGAGGTGAGCTACGTGCGCACCACCGAGTGGATCGCGCCTTTCTATACCTATATCGCCACCGGGCCGCACGAGTCGCGCCTGTTCAAGGCCTGGCTGCCGATCGACGACACCAGCTGCTATACGTTCTACATCCACTTCAACCCCGAGGTGCCGCTGAACGTGCCGGCCAGCTACGCCAACTGGGGCCACGAAACCAAGGCGCCGAGTTACCGCACTCCGCATACGCTGGCGAACATGCACCTGCAGGACCGCCACGTGATGGCGACTGCGAATTTTTCGGGCGTGGAAGGCGCCGCAATCCAGGACCGCGCGGTGCAGGAGAGCATGGGCCCGATCTGCGACCGCACGCAGGAGCACCTCGGCACCAGCGACAAGGCGGTGATCTTCTATCGCCGCCTGATCCTCAGGAAGCTCGAGGAGATGGACGTCGGCAAGCCGTTGCCGGGTCTCGACCCTGCGCTCGACTTCAAGCACCGCACCGCCTCGTGCTTCATGCCGTCGGATGCTGATTGGCACGACGCGCTGCGATTCCAGGAGGAGCAGGAGCGCGAAAGCGCCCCCGCGCTGGCCCCCGCCGGCTGAGTTACTGCGCGCCCACGAAAATCAGGGTCAGAGTCGATTTACCCTAACGTGTTGCCCGCTTGCGCGTCGAACTCATCGGCTTGGGTTCCGGCTCCTTCACCAATCGCACCTGCAGCTTGTGCCCGATCGCCGACGCGTACTTCTGGAGCGTGGCGATAGACGGGGAGTGCTTTCCAGCAGGGGATTCGAGTCGGGCGACCGCCGACTGCGTTGTTCCGATGCGGGCCGCCACGTCCGCCTGCGTAAGGCCGGTCGTCGCGCGAGCCTTGAGGATCTCGTCCAGAAACTCGAACTCCTCTGCCAAGCGGTCGTACTCGCGCTTGACCTCCGGGTGCACCAGCGCCCGCTCCTTGAACCGCTTAAGTCCTTTGCTCATCTTTCATTTCCTTCATCCTTTTCCGTGCGATCTCCAGTTCCTTTCCTGGCGTCCTGTCTGATTTCTTGACGAACTGGTGCAGCATCACGATCCGCTGCCCAACGACCGTGCAGTAGAACACCCGCGCGATTCCTTCCGCGGATTTCAGGCGCAGCTCGAACAGTCCTTTGCCCATGGACCGGGTATGGGGCATGCCCAGGTCGGGTCCGTGCACCTCCATACGTTCCGCGTACCGCAGGAAACGGGCAAGAAAGCCGGCCGGAAGGTCCATGAGGTCCTTCTCAAGCGAGGGGCTGTAAAAGGCGATCTTCCAAGCCATGGCCGCAGTATAGCATATACGCTATTCTGATCACCGCGTGCCCACGGTCTAGTTCAGGAAGACCGTATCGTCCTTGGGCTGCGGCGGCAGCTTGATGGCGATCGCCTTGACCGGGCCGTTGGTGACGAGCGTGCCGCCGTGGGCGGTGCCCTTGGGGATGATGATCAACGTGCCGGCGTCCGTCACCACGAGGCCTTTGGAGTTCATCTCCGGGCCGGACTTGGGCAGGTCGGCGTGCTTCAGCGCTGCGAGGTCGATCATCATCGGCTGCAGCGGCGCGGCCTGGGCGTGAGCATCGCCGATCACGTGCTCGAGCAGCGGCGAGGCGGCAAGGCCGGCGACGAGAGGATGCGCGGCATTTGCGAACACGAAGAGCGCAAGGGCGGCAAGACAGTGGAGAATGCGGCGCATGGGGTTTCCCTCTTAGCCAATCCGGAGCCGACAATGCCAAGCACACGCACAAAAACACCCGCCACACCCGACGTCGCCGCGGCGCGCATCCTGGACGCTGCCTGGCACCTCTATGCCGAGCACGGGTTCGACGTGCCGCTCACGCGGATCGCGCGCGCCGCGCGGGTCACGCCCGCCGTGTTCAAGCGCTGCTTTCCCAGCGGCAAGGCCTTGCAGGCCCGAGTGATCGAGCGGCTCTTCGCGGCCCGCTGGAAGCCTGAGTGGGATGCGCTCCTCGTCAACCGAGCGATTCCTTACGAGAAGCGCCTGTCGCGGTTCTTCGTGGAGTACCGCGGCAACATCGACCGCGACAATGCGCGCCTGTGGACGCGCGCCGGGCTGCTGGGCAAGCACGCTTCAGGCAACTTCAGCGCGACGCTCGCCAAGCGCATCCTCGGCCCCATGATCCGCGAGCTGCGGCACGAGGCGGGCCTCGCCGACAAGCCGGGCCGCAAGGTCACCCAAGCGGAACTCGAGCTGGCGATGGTGCTGCACGCGGCCATCGCCTTTCCGCACACGCGCAGCAACATCTTCGGCATGGATGTCTACGGCACGCTGGAAAAGCTGGTGCCGATGATGGTGCGGGTGTGGCTGCCGGGAGCGCTGGCGGAGATCCGCCGATGAGCCTGCTGTCGCCCGAAGACTTTGAGAAACTCTCGTCGGCCGAATCGTTGTTTCCTTCGCCGATCCCGGTGCAGTCGGTCTCGAGCGATGAGTTCATGCCTTCGCCGCAGACTGCGAAGCAGCGCGAGTTCGAGGCGCGGGTTAAAGAGGTCGGTGCCAGCATGTCGAAGCGACTGGGGATCAGCCGGCGCCGGTTCTTCCAGGGCGCGGCGGGCATGGCGAGCGCCTTCCTTGCGATGAACGACACCTACGGACCGCTCTTCGGGGTCTCGCGCGCTGAGGCGGCTTCGCCGGAAGAGGCCGACGCACGGGCGAAGAAGCTGTCGGGGCAGTTCATCATGGACATGCATACCCACTTCCTTCGCCCGGGCACGCGCATCACGGCGTTCGTCGCGCAGCGCAACGCGGTGGGCAAGGCGGGCTGGAACCCCGGGCTGCAGGCCAAGGAGCAGACCATCGAGGACCTGATGTTCGCCAATTACATCAAGGAAATGTACCTCGACAGCGATACCAAGATCGCGTGCATCAGCGGGGCGCCCTCGGAGATCAAGGAGGACTGGTTCCTCACCAACGAGATGAAGGCGCAGACGCGCGCCAGCGTCAACGCGATCGCGGGCACCCGGCGGATGTTCTCGCACGCGATATTCACTCCGGGCTACGACGGCTGGATGGACGAGGTGGATCGCGCCATCGAAGTGCTCAAGCCGGACTCCATGAAGGGCTACACGATCGGGGACAACACCCACAAGAACCTCTCGAAGCACCCGTGGCGGCTGGACGACGAGAAGCTCGTGTATCCGGCCTATGCAAAGTTCCTCAAGGCCGGCTTGCGCAACGTATGCGTCCACAAGGGGCTGTTCCCGCCCTCAGTCGAAAAGCAGTTTCCCCACCTGCTCGCGTATTCCGATGTGCGCGACGTCGGGCCGGCGGCGCGCGACTGGCCGCAGCTGAATTTCATCATCTACCACGGTGGTTACCGCTGGCCTGGAGGCGGCAGCGCAGCCGACGGCTGGCGCCAGTTCGAGCAGACGGGGCGGGTCGACTGGGTCTCGGACCTCGCCGAGGTCCCGGCCAAGTTCGGGGTGAAGAACGTCTACGCCGACGTCGGCCAGTTGTTTGCGCAGTCCACCATCGCCGAGCCGCGCCTCGCGGCCGTGATGATGGGGATCCTGATCAAGGGTCTCGGCGCCGACCACGTGTGCTGGGGGACAGACGCGATCTGGACCGGTGCGCCCCAGTGGCAGATCGAGGCCTTGCGGCGGCTCGAGATCCCGGAAGATCTCCAGAAAAAGCACGGCTTCGCGCCTTTGGGGCCCGCCGATGGGCCGGTGAAGAACGCCATCTTCGGTGAAAACAACGCCCGGCTCTACAACGTCAAGCCGCAGCTACGCGCCGATATCGCCAACGACAAGCTCGCGCAGTACAAGGTCGCCTACGAGCGCGAAGGCGCCGGGCGTACGAACCTGGCCTACGGGTACACGCGCAGCGTGGCCTGAAGCGCGGGTCCGGTTTTCAACCGGACTTCCTGCCAATCAACTGGTACGGCTAAAGGGGGCAGGTCAGATCGGCGCGCCGGCCGAGACATCGTGCCGGAATCCGTGCTTCTCGAAGCGGCGCTCGAGCGCGTGGTAGCCGGGCAGTCCGGCGACTTCGGCAATCAGGTCCACGTCGAAGGTGACCCGCGCGGGTGGCGCCGTCGGGGCGTCGATCAGCAGGCCGACCGCGCATCCGCCGACCAGGACCAGGTCTTCGCGCAGGTCCCCCAGCGCCGCGGCGACGGCCTCGACGCGCTGCACGTTCGGATCGGCGGGATTCACAGGCGTTCCTCGAACAACTTTTGCGCGAGCGCGCGCTCTCTCGCGTTGCCGATGCGCAGCGCGTCGAACAGCGCCAGGTTCTCGTACAGCTCGGCGCTGCGCAACGCGGCAGCGGGCAAGGACGGGTAGAGCGGTACCAACGCAATGCCGCGCACTTTGCCTTCGATCGACGGCCAGACCGGCACCGGGTCGGACGATGGCGCGATTTGCGCGTTGAGCGGCGCCGCCGCGTAGGCGGTTGGGATGCCGGCCACCATTTCGCCCCGCATCGCCGGATAGGCGTACTTCGCGCCGTGGAACAGGAATTCCTTGAAGGCCGGCACGAGGATGCGCGGGCGCTTTTCCTCGAAGATCAGCAATCGGGCCGCCTGCGCCCGTTTCAGAGCTCCGTGCACTTCGGACATCGAGAGGCCAGCAAACGCGGCGAGTTCCGGGTAGGTGGTGCCCTTGTCACGGCAGGCCACCAGCGCCAGCAGGACGTAGAGGTCCTGGGGCTTGAGGACGGGCTGGCGATGGGCGGGTCTGGTCATTTTCGTATTTCGCGAAAAGCGAAAGTATCAATGGAACAATAGGTTGTCAAGTTTCTATGTGGCAACCCGTGTTCGCTATTCGTGAATAGAGAATGCCGTGGCCTAGCGGATCTCTTCCCCCGTGTGGCCCCAGCGGGGAAATCGGGGTCGGAGTCCAATATCTTTGCAAGCCGCACTTCCGCGGCGAACTTTTCGCCCAGTCCGGGGGCTTGCGCCTCGTAGTAGAGGATCGTTTCCAGGAGGTCCACCTCTGCTTCGGGGTGGAACTCGTACCTCATCGCGCGAGGAGCGCCCGGACGTTCGCGAAGAACTGGTCGCCCGGAATGCCCTGGCACTTTGTCGACTCCACTCCGGACTATTGGATCCTTTCTCCCGTGCGCCCCCAGCGCCTTGAACTGCCGCTAGTGTAGTGCTTCGTTCTGTTTGGAACTTAAGCGGCTGTTGGCGCGAATGACCTTGGCAAGGATGTCATTGGCCTTGGCAGTCCATACGAAAGGCTTGGGATTTTTATTGTGCAAATCGATGTACTCCTTGATTGCAGTGGTC
>CAMAXP010000090.1 GCA_945862265.1 Bordetella parapertussis | reverse complement strand
GCGCATAGACCGCGCCGTCCTCGACCACGCGCTTGAAATGCAGCTGGCGGTATTGCTCGTGCTCGGCGCGCTGCTCGGGCGTCATGTCGAGGTCGTCGGCGAGGATCCCCGGCCAGAGCGTGGAGCAGGCGTGCATGTTGAAGGTCAGGGCGGTCGCACCGCAGTACTTGCCAATCGTCGCTGAGACGATGGCATAGGTGCGCAGGTCCGCGCCGCGCCCGCCGAACTTCTCCGGCACGCACAGGCCCAGCAGCCCGGCCTTGCGCATGTCGGCGTAGTTCTCGAAGGGAAAGCTCGCCTCCCGGTCGTAGCGCTCTGCGCGGGCGGCCATCCCCGGGCCGATCTCGTCGACGAGCGCAATCAGCTCGCGTTGCTTGTCGGTGAGCGGGTAGTTCGAGCCGGTCACGCTGTAACGGGGGTCGATCATAGGCTGTGGCGCTGCAGGAAGGAGAGGAGGGCGGCGTTGAACGCGTCGGGCTGGTCCATCGGCCCGAGGTGGCCGCAGCCGGGCAGGCAGACATACTCCGAGCCCGGGATCTTCTGGGCGATACGTTCCATCATCTTGGCCGGGGCGACCAAGTCGTCGCTGCCAGACAGGACCAGCGTCGGCACGCTGATCTGCGGCAGCAACGCGCGCCGATCGAAGGTGGTCAGCATCGCGACTGCCTTCCGGTACGTGTCCGGGGGCACCGAGGACATGACCTTCGCCGCCAGCATGAGGCCGCTCGGGTCGGACAGCGTGCCGTGCATGGTCTTCATCAGCCCGGAGGAAATCTCCGCCATCGTGCGCCCGAGGTCGAGCGGCTTGATGCGCGCATCGATGAACTGCTGCGCAAAATCGCTGCTTGTACCGCCGAACGCCGAACTGGTGAAGGTCAGGGCCAGCGCGCGGAATTTCTGCGGGAAGAGGGCGTACGCCTCCTGGGCGATCATGCCCCCCATGCTGTGGCCGACCACGACGACCGGGTCTGCGGTCATGCCGTCGATGGTGGACTCCAGCGCCCTTGCGACATTCTCGAACGTGTAGGGCTCGACCTGTGGCTTGCCCCCATAGCCGGGCGCGTCCCAGGCCAGCGTGCGGTAGCCGCGCGAGCCGAAAAACGCGACCTGCCTGTCCCAGGCCGCCTGTCCGCCGCCGATGCCGTGCAGGAAGAGCAGGCTAGTCATGCCAGGTCCCCCTGGAGTACGCCGTCTGCCACGACGGGCTGGCCATCGAGGGTCACGGTGCAATGGCGCAGCGGCAGGTCGTAGTGACCGAGGGTGTGCCGCCCGGCGACTTCGTTCGCGCCGGTCGAATAGAGGAAGTTGCCGGCAAAGGCGCGTTGCTCCGTGCCGTTGCAGTCGCGCTTGTCGTACATGGTCATGGCTTCCCAGCGCGCACCGCGATTCATGCCCCAGCCCACATGGGAGACCGCGTAGGCCTCCTTGTCGCCCCAGGCGGCAAAGTACTCGCGCATCAATTCAGCATCGAGGCCGGTGCCTTCGATTGCGGTGACATAGTCGTTGTCGATCTTCAGGCGGACGGTCGACTCGAGGTAGCGCTTGAAGGTGAGGTTCATGTCCCCGGGCGCCATGACCAGCGTACCGTTCACGCTGCCGGCCTTGGGAAATGCGAGGCACAGGCCGCCGGGCCAGTGGGACAGGGTGCCCGGCTTCTCCGTGTAGCCCCAGACCCCGCCGACCTGCGCCCCTTCGACCCGGATGGCCAGGTCGGTGCCGGCGGGCGAGGTGACCTGCATGGCCTTGGCCCCGCGCAAAAGGCGCATGCCTGCCCTCACCTTTTGTTCGTCGGCAGAGGAGGGGGCGAGTCGCTCGAGGGCTTCCGGGTGCTCGTCGGAAACGTACAAGACCCGGGCGCCCCCCTTGAGGATTGCCGGCAGTTCGGCCGCGTGCATCAGCCCTTCGACGGTCAGGTCCGCGACGAAAGTCGAGGCCGACAGGGCCGCCAGCACGGGTCCGAGTCCCTGCAGCGCAACCGACGCCCCGGTCGAGCGGATCGGCACCGGGGCCGTCTGGCGGGGGGTGGGAACAACCACGTGAAAGGGGCGCGCACCGAGTTTCAGCAACGCCAGTTCGGCCAGCTGCACGTTGAGCTGGCGCGACTGGGTTTCAGACAGGATGGCGCAGGCGTCGCCCGGACCGACCTTGCAGCGCGCAAAAACGTCCGCGAACAGGTCGATCCATTTGCCTTCGATGCGATCAGTAATCATTGGGCCGATTCTAATTCGAAAAGGTTATCCGTCCTTGCATGGGCGCGATCCGGTTCGGTTAAACTCGCTGCATGATTGTTTACGACCTCAAATGCAGCGCAGGCCACCGGTTCGAGGGCTGGTTCTCTTCCGCCGGGGACTTTTCCTCGCAACAGGAGCGCAACCTGCTGGCATGCCCGTCCTGCTCGGATTCGCAGGTCGAACGTATGCCGTCGGCCACGCGGATCAACGTCGGCGCGGTCGAACGCCCCAAGGCGCCCAAGCCCGCTGAAAACAAGGACCCTTTTGCGATCGCGCAGATGCTCTATTCCCGGATGCTCGATGAACTTCTGACCAAGAGCGAGGACGTCGGCAAGTCTTTCCCGGAAGAAGCCCGGCGGATCTATTACGAAGAAGCACCAGCCCGGGCAATCCGTGGCGTAGCGACCGAGGAAGAGCACCAGGAGATGATCGAGGAAGGGATCCCCGTGGCCCGGCTGCCGGTGCCTCCTGCGGGTCGGTTGAACTGATACGAGGCTGGTTTGGACCGTCTTGAATTGGACACAATGTGTATTATGTTAAATATTTGATCTGGCTGAATCGTTCTGCCATTCAATTACTTAAACTGCATCATTCCGTCGCACCCGCCCGCTTCAACAACTCAACCATCGGCGCATAGCCTTTCTGGCTCGCCAGCTTGAGGGCCGTATCCCCGCCATGGGTTTTGTAGTTCACATCCGGGTCGGCGTACAGCATCGAACGAGTGGCATCCTCAAATCCTCCACGCACGGCAAGCATCAGCGCGGTGAATTCGTTCGGCGCCGGCGCATCCTTGTTGGCGCCTTTGCCGATCAGGAAAGTGATCATCTGTGCGCGCCCCTCGAAGGCGGCGTAATGCAGCGGCGCCCACCCGTCGGGATTCAGCTCGGCGCCTTGCTCCAGCAGGAAAGCCGCCATCGGTATTTCCCCCTTGAGGGCCGCCGCCATCAGCGCGGTATCGCCAACCTTGCTTTTCTGGGTTACCGAGGCTTTCCGGGAAACCAGCAACTGGGCCACTTTGACATGCCCGCCACGGGCGGCGAGCATCAGGAGCGTATTGCCTTCCGCGTCCGTGGTATCCGGGCTGGTCCCGCGGTCCAGCAGTTTCTGCAGCGTAACCAGGTCGCCCTCAAGCGCCGCTCGCAACGTATCCTCGAGCGCCTGTGCAAAACTGCTGCTGGGCACCAAAATAAGCATGAAAACAAGGCTGTGTAGAGCCTTCTGGAAAGCCCGTGCAAAGTTAATATTCAACACGAAATAAGTGCTCCAACAAGTTGTTTATATTTGACTAATATCACCCAGGTATCCTGCTGACCAAATCCGTGGCAAACAGCCTCGGATTGAGCGGATGGTGGGAAGCAAGGCGATAACGGCCAGCTTCCCGTGCAAACTTTAGCCATTGCGCTGGGTCCGCGCCGGATTTCCCGGCTACCTCGCCAAAGTACTTTGTTTTACCGGAAAAGCCCGAAAAAGCACGGTCAAGGGCCCACTTTTGCAGCACTTCCGACAGTATTTCAATGTGCTCGCGATCCGTGGCCGGCCACGCAAAAAGCGCCTCCCGCCCGCCTTTCTTCAACAGTTCAACGACTTGGGCTATCTTCTCCCCACGCGGCGAATCCGCATACTCGCGGGCCAAGAGGGGGGCGCCCCCTGAAAAAGCTAACCACTGAGCCCCATCCTGCACGGATTCCTGTTTCAACCACGCCAGGGCCACCGCCTCCTCCGGAATCCCGACCGCCAGGCTGATACAACGGCTCCTGATCGTAGGAATCAAGTGCCTCGGATTATTTGAAATCAATATAAAACAAACCCCTGAAGCCGGATCCTCCAGTGACTTGAGAAGCGAATTTGCGGCATTGGCATTCATGTCTTCAGCCGGATGGAACAGCGCCAGCCGGCGCTTTCCCCGATGCGAACCGATGTTCAGGAAATCGACCAGTTCGCGGACCTGGTCGACCTTGATCTCCTGGCTGGGCTTGGTGGTCTTGGACGGGGCTGGCGCATCCTCCGATGGGTCGACCGGGGCGGCCATCGACTCAGGCTCAACCTGCCGGAAGTCCGGGTGCTGGCCGGCCAGGAACCAGCGGCAGCCATCGCATTGGCCGCAGGGCTCGCGGCGGCCCGCAGTTTCACACAGGATCAGTTGCGCGAAATGCCGGGCCAGGGCCATTTTCCCTATGCCCTGCGGCCCATGGATCAGGAGCGCTTGCGGAAGATTTTCCCGACGCGCCAGCAATTGTTCCCAGGCGCCGGCGGTCCACGGGTACATGGCCATGGCCCGGGTCAGAGGCCTGCCAGGATGCCGCGCAATTCGGTGCGGATGGCATCCAGCGAGTGGGTGGAGTCGATCACGCGGACCCGTCCCGGATCAGCCTTGGCCACAGCGAGGTAGGCGGCGCGCACCCGCTCGAAGAATGCGCGCCCTTCCCGCTCGAATCGGTCCAGCGCCCGGCCTGAGCGCTGCATCCGTTCCTGGCTCACCTCGAACGCGCAATCGAAGATCAACGTGCAGTCGGGTTGCAGGTCCGGGTGGACGATCTTGCGCATCGCCTCGATCAGGCCTGGCGCAACACCTTTGCCACCACCCTGGTAGGCGACGGTCGCATCGGTAAACCGGTCGCAGACGACCCAGGTCCCGGCGTCCAGGGCCGGCTGGATGCGCTTCTTGAGGTGGTCGTCACGGGCGGTGAATACCAGCAGGGTCTCGGTCACGGCGTCCATCGGCTCATGCAGCACGAGTTCGCGCAGCTTTTCGCCCAGCGGCGAGCCGCCGGGCTCGCGCGTGACGACCACGCTGTGTCCGGCCGAACGAAGCTCATTGGCGAACCACTCGACGTGGGTGGACTTGCCGGCGCCGTCGACGCCTTCGAAGGTGATGAGTTTTCCGCGCATGCAGGATTATCGCTTCAACTGGTACTTCGCGACGGCACGATTGTGCTCGTCCAGGGTGCGCGAGAATTGGCTGGTCCCGTCGCCGCGGGCGACGTAATACAGGGTCAGGGTGTGCGCCGGCCGCAGGGCCGAGCGCAGGGAAGCGAGGCCGGGCATGGCGATCGGGGTCGGGGGCAAGCCTCCCCGGATATAGGTGTTGTAGGGACCGTCCGCCAGCAGGTCCCGTCGGCGCAGGTTGCCGTCGAAGTTGGCGCCCAGCCCGTAGATGACAGTCGGGTCCACCTGCAGGCGCATCCCGATCCGCAGCCGGTTGACCAGCGTGCCGCCAACCAGGTCGCGTTCCTCGGCCTTGCCGGTTTCCTTTTCGATGATCGAGGCCATCACCAGCGCCTCGTACGGCGAGCGGTAGGGCGTCTTCTGGTCACGCGCCAGCCATTCCTGCTCGAGGTGGCGCTGCATGCTGGCGTATGCACGGCGCAGCACGTCGAAGTCGCTGGCATTCTTGCTGAAGAGGTAAGTGTCGGGAAAGAACAGGCCTTCAGGATGGGAATCCGGCACGCGTATGCGCTTGAGGATCTCCTCATCGGACAGTCCACGCGAGTCGCCCTTGAGCGCCGGGTTGGCGTCGATGGCGGCCCGGAACTGGCGGAACGTCCACCCTTCGATCAGGGTCAGCTCGGACTGGGTCACGTCACCGCGCGTGAGCTTGTCGAGCAATTGCAGCGGGTTGACTGCCGCTTCGAGCTCGTAGCTGCCCGCCTTGATTTCCTGCGAGCGACCCAGCACTCGCGTGAGGAGCTCGAAACGCAGGCGCCCGACCGCAACGCCACCGGCCTCGATCTGCCGCGCGACGGAACGCAGCCCGCTGCCCGGCGCGACCTGGAATTCGGCTGGGTAGGCGGTGGCTTCGATCGGGGTCAACGCATACCAGGCTGCATAGGCAGCAAGCGCGAAAACCCCGGCGACAACAAGGACAAAAACTTTGCGGATCAGAGAGAGCACGATGTGCCGCAACGAACTGCGGTGGGGAGTTATGCGTCGATATAATAGCGGCTTCCATGGATACCGACCTGAACGCCCGCGGCGAAGTCGTCTTCGCACCGCTGCCCCAGTTTGCCCTGCTCTCTGTCACGGGTGCGGACGCGCGCGCGTTCCTGCACGGCCAGTTGTCCAACGACATCGAGCAGCTTGCCGCGGGCCTTGTCCGGCGCGCGGGCTATTGCTCGCCCAAGGGCCGGTTGCTGGCGAGCCTGCTGGTCGTGCCGCAGGCGGATGGGTTCCTGCTGCAGGTGTCAGGCGATATCGCAGCCGCAATCGCCAAGCGCCTCACGATGTTCGTGCTGCGCTCGAAGGTGAAGATCGCCGATGCCGGCGAAACCTGGAAGCAGTTCGGCATCTGGGGTCGCGACGCCGCCACAAAGTTGCGTGAATGCGGATTCGAGATCCCAGGGCAGCCATTGCAGTCGACCGCCGGCCCGGATGGAATCGTGGTGGCCCTCGAGGACGACCGTTACCTCCTGATCGCGCCTGACACTTTGGGAATCAGCCTCATGGCCGGCTTTGCGCCGGTTGCCCCCGAAGCATGGTCGCTCGAAGAAGTGCGCGCGGGCGTGCCTCTCGTCACCCTGCCCACGCAAGACCAGTTCGTGCCGCAGATGGCCAACTTCGAACGGGTCAGCGGGGTCGACTTCAAGAAAGGCTGCTATCCGGGCCAGGAGATCGTCGCGCGCACCCAGTACCTCGGCAAGCTCAAGCGGCGCATGTATCGCGCGCAGGTCGATGCCACTACGGCGCCTGCAGCCGGGATGGACGTATACGCGAACGAACCGCAACCGATCGGCACCGTAGTCAACGCCGCTCCGCGCCCGGGCGGCGGCTACGAATTCCTCGCCGTGCTGCAGAGTTCGTCGGTCGAAGAAGGCGCGCCCCTGAGGCTGGGCGCTGCGGACGGACCGCTCGCCGGCATCCTTCCCCTGCCCTACACGGTTTGAGTACCGTCGATTACTACGTGTATTACAAATTCGATCCGGCCCGGATCGAGGAAGTGCGCTGCGTAGTCGACGCGCTGTTTCATGAAGTCCATGCGGCCACAGGCATCACGGGTCAATGGCAAAGGCGGCGCGACGATCCTTCGACATTCATGGAGATCTACGCCGGCGTAGCCGATGCCGCCGCGTTCGACCCGATCCTGCAGTCTGCGCTGGAGAAGGCCGGCTTTGCGCGACTCGGCATTCCCCGCATCACCGAGATCTTCCAGTGTGCCTGATCGCGATTGCGTATCGCGTTCATCCGGGATACCCGTTGGTCGTCGCAGCAAACCGCGACGAATTCTATGCGCGCCCAACAACACAGGCCGCATTCTGGGACGACGAACCTTCCATCCTCGCCGGCCGCGACCTCGAAGGCATGGGCACGTGGCTCGGCGTAACACGCAGCGGGCGCTTCGCCGCAGTCACCAACTTTCGCGACCCGGCGGACCTGCGCACCGGTGGTGAATCGCGCGGCACCCTGGTGAGCAATTTCCTTGCACATGCGGGCACGGCCGATGCCTACCTCGATGGAGTCGAGGCCCGGGCAAACGATTACCGCGGATTCAACCTGCTTGCATTCGATTCGCAGGACCTGTTCTATTACTCGAACCGCGGCGCGCCCCGCAAGAAGCTGGAGCCAGGCATCTATGGCCTGTCCAACCACCTGCTCGATACGCCCTGGCCCAAAGTCCGGCTGGCGTGCGAACGCCTGGGCGCTGCCCTGTTGCCTGAACCCTCCACCGAGCCCTTGTTTGCGCTCATGGCCGACACCGCCATGGCTGCCGAGGGTGAACTGCCTGAAACCGGCGTAGGCCGTGAACGCGAAAGGATGCTGTCGGCTGCACGCATCGTCTCCGCTACCTATGGGACACGCTGCTCCAGCGTGCTGATGCACTCTGCAGACGGCGCAACCCGCTTTGCCGAGCGCACCTACGGGCCGGACGGCATCGAAGAGGACACCGCGCGCTACGAATTCCGCCGCAGCGCCTAGAACACCCGGCGCATGGCCTGGTGCGGGATGCCGGCCTCGATGTACTCCGGCCCCTCGTTGGTAAACCCGAACCGGCGGTAGAAGCCGAGCGCATGGGTTTGCGCAGACAACGCGACCGCGCGATCGCCGCGGGCCCGCGCCGCATCGATGAGCACGGTCAGCATCGCTGCGCCCACGCCCTGCCCTCGCCACGCCTTCAGCACGGCCATGCGACCGATGTGTCCGTCGGGCAGCAGGCGCCCCGTCCCCACCGCGCGACCTTCCGAGCGCGCAATCGCATGGAGGCAGGCCGCGTCATGCTCGTCCAGTTCGATTTCAGCGGGGACCTTTTGCTCGTCGACAAACACTGCGAAGCGAATCGGGGCCGCGTCGGCCCTGGCCTGGTCCCACCCCATGGTTTCTGTAAGCAGCATGTGCGGAGTATAGAATTGCGGCCTTTCCACGGCCATCCCCGTCCACGGGCCCACTCCGAATGAGCGTCGAATCCATCCGCTGGCACGGCGATCACCTCGACTTGCTCGACCAGCGCCGGCTGCCGGAGGACATCGTCTACGTCACGTGCCGCACGGCCGCCGAGACAGCCGCCGCGATCCGGGACATGGTGGTTCGCGGTGCGCCGGCCATTGGCTGTGCGGCGGCCTACGGGATCGCGCTCGACGCCGGGGCAGGTCGCAACCTCGCCGAAGCCGAAGCGCTCCTCGCCGCAAGCCGGCCGACTGCGGTAAAC
The DNA here is from genome assembly GCA_945862265.1 of Bordetella parapertussis. Lineage (GTDB taxonomy): Bacteria > Pseudomonadota > Gammaproteobacteria > Burkholderiales > SG8-39 > SZAS-79. The sequence goes on along the minus strand of CAMAXP010000090.1, from coordinate 863 downwards.
CTCTTCTGGGCGCTGGAACGGATGCGCGGCTCCGCGGACCCGCAAGCCGAAGCTCTGGCGATCTATGCCGAGGACATCGCGGCCAACAAGGCCATGGGCGCGTTCGGCGCGGCACTCATCGCCGACGGCGCGCGGATCATGACCCACTGCAACGCAGGCGCATTGGCCACCGCAGGACACGGCACGGCGCTCGGCGTGATCCGTTCGGCGCGCGACGCGGGCAAGACAATCTCGGTCATCGCCAATGAAACGCGGCCCTATCTGCAGGGTGCGCGGTTGACGGCTTGGGAGATGGTGCAGGAAAACATCCCGGTCACGCTGGTCACCGACAACATGGCGGGGCACCTCATCAGCCGCGGCCAGGTGGACGTAGTGATCGTGGGCGCCGACCGCATCGCCGCGAACGGCGATACCGCCAACAAGATCGGCACCTATACGCTGTCGGTGCTTGCCCATCGACACGGGATTCCATTTTACGTGGCGGCGCCCCTGTCGACGTTCGATCCGGCCATCCCCGACGGCTCGCACATCCCCATCGAGGAACGCCCGGCGGATGAAGTGACCGGCTATCGCGGCGTGCGCTGGGCCCCGGCCGGCGTACAGGTCTGCAACCCTGCCTTCGACGTCACCCCGGCGGACCTCATCACCGCACTCATCACCGAACGCGGTGTTGTGGCCACGCCCGACCGCGCCGGGATCGTCCGCCTGCTGGCCGCTAGCTAGTGTAGTGCTTCGTTCTGTTTGGAACTTAAGCGGCTGTTGGCGCGAATGACCTTGGCAAGGATGTCATTGGCCTTGGCAGTCCATACGAAAGGCTTGGGATTTTTATTGTGCAAATCGATGTACTCCTTGATTGCAGTGGT
>CAMAXP010000089.1 GCA_945862265.1 Bordetella parapertussis | reverse complement strand
AGCTCCTGACTGCGGTCGCGGTATTTTTCCGCAAAAACCGTCTCAACCCCCGTTTATCTCAAAACCTCCTGACTTTTTCGGGCTTAGTACGGCGGCGTGGGTTTTACGGTTTCGGCAAAAATGCCCCCGTACCTTGATGAACGGAAGTTGGTGGTGGGGTGGGGTTTGGGGGCAAGGATCAACCGGTCGGTCCTGCTGCGCCAGGCGTGCGCGTATATCGTCGTCCACCACCCTCGCGGGATTGCTCGCGCTGACTGCGAGCGGCGTTGAAGGGCTGGAACTGAACGTGCTCGGCCTGACCTTCGGGCTGAACCCGTTCGACCCGGCGATCAAATTGCCACTGATCGGGCGGATCGGGGCGGGGCGGTCGGTGGTGCCTTAGCGCGAGCTAACCGGGAGTACGGAAGTGCGTTTGATCGCCTTGGGGCGCCGGGGGGGCGATGGTTCCGGGACGCGCAGTTGACTGTCATAGAACTCCAGCGCCGCGCGGATATGCTGGACGACCAGTTCCTTGTACTTCTTTGCGTCACGCAGCCGGAGCGCCTCAATCATTGCGTTGTGGAAATCGGTCGTCTGGCCCGCCCGCTTGGCGTCCTGCCAGTGGCTGTGGCGCACCGGATAGGCGCGGTCGCGCAGCATCACCAGGATTTCCGCCAGCCAGCGGTTCTTCGTGGCGCGCGACGTAAGCGCATGGAACTCGGCGCGGACTTCGAGCATCTGCACCAGGTCGCGCATCGCGAGGGCGGCCGCGTAGCGCTTGTTGATCCTGCGGAGTTCATCGATCTCGGCCGCAGTGATGTTCGCGACAGTCAGGGGCGCCGCGTAGCTCTCCATCTGTACGCGCAGCGAATATAGATCCTTGAGTTCCTCGTCGTTGAAGACGGTGATCACTGCTACACCCTTGGGGCCCGCCTCGACGAATCCGCGCTCGAACAGTCGCTTGATCGCCTCGCGCACCGGCGTGCGGCTCAGCTTGAACCGCGAAACCAGGTCGCGCTCCGAGAGTCGGTCACCCGGCCGCAGAATGCCGGCGAGGATGTCGCTGACCACGATCTCGAATACCTGGTTTGCTGCAGTCGACAACGCGTGTCTCCAATGGTTTGCATGGCGGCGCCTTGAACCGGCATGGCCGCTCGTGCATTATATGATTTTGATCGGTATGCCGATTGAACATACCGTTAACATTTGACGGACTTGCGGAGAATTGCCCATGCCCTTTGTGAATGCCAACGGTGTCCGGACTTTCTACCGCAGCGTCGGCGAGGGCCCGCCGCTGCTGCTGATCGCAGGCAACGGCATGGAACACACCACGTTCGACGAGCAGCTGCCCGTGTTCTCGCCACGCTTCCGGTGCATCGTTTATGACATGCGTGGCATAGGTGCATCGGATACGCCAGAAGACGTGTATACCACCCGTGAGATGGCCGTGGACGCCTTTTCGCTCCTCGACGCGCTGGACATCCCCCGGGCGCACGTCGGCGGATACTCTCTCGGTGGTGCGATCGGCCAGGAAATGGCCCTTTCCGAGCCGGAACGGGTGGCGAGCCTCTCGCTCTATTCAACCTTTGACAAGGCCGACCCCTACCTGCGCTTGCGCTACGACCTGCTGGTCAAGGTGCTACGCGAAAGTTCTCCCGAAATATGGGCGATGTTCACGGCGTTCTCAGCGTTCGGGGAGAACTACATCAATGCCCACGAGGCCGAAATCCGGGACGAGATCGGACGGCGCGCGGCCCGATGGCACTCACCCAACCCGCCGTCCAAGGTCGGGCTCGAAGGTCACTATCGCGCGATCCTCACACACGATGCGGCGGATCGACTTGGCCAAATCTCTGCGCCGACGTGGATTGCCGTGGGTTCGGACGATCCTGTCACGCCGGTTGCCTATTCCCATCGAATGCACGCGGGAATCAAAGGGTCGACGCTGGACATCTTTCCCGGGCGCCCCCATCGGATACTGAATTTCCAGGCGAAGGACTTTACTGATCGGGCGCTGGCTTTCCTCCTGGCGCACCGCTAGCGACCGACGTCCCCATTCCTTCAGAGGGCGGCGATCGCCTGGAATTCGATCAGCAGTCCGGGGTCCGCCAGGTGGTTCACTTCCACGATCGTGCTGGTGGGCAGCTTGGTCTTGAAGAATTCCATGCGCGCCTGCACGATCTCCTTGAAGGTTCGCATGTCGGTCGTATAGACAACGATGGACACGATGTCCTCCAGCGTGCCGCCGGCCGCTTCGAGCACTGTGCGCATGTTGTGGATCGCCTGCCGCGTCTGCTCGGCCATGTCCCCGGGCCCGACGAGGTTGCCGGAGGCATCGCGGGACAGCTGGCCCGACAGGAAGATCAGGGACTTCGGTTCGTCCACGCGGATGAAGTGGTGATAGACGTTCGAACGGACGTTCTTGAGGCCGCTCGGGTCCCCGCGAGTGATTTTCGACATGACGGCTTGCCTCCTGAGAGGATGATGAGAGGATGATTGACTGGTATACCGATAATGTATATCGTTAAACATTGATCCACAACGACCGAGGAACAGGATGTCGACTCAGAACATGGTGATTTCGGCCGACTCGCACGTGCTTGAACCGGAAGACCTGTGGGAAAAGGCGCTGGCGGGAAAATACGAGGGCCATATCCCGAGGGTGGTGAATGGCTTCCAGGGGATGAAAGGCCAATTCTTCTACCTCGGTCGCAAGGGCGAAGCCGCGCGCGTCGAGGAGATGGTGGATGCGAACGACACCGACCGCCGCCTTGCGGATCTCGCCAAGGCTGGCAAGGATCCGATCGCCCGGCTAGCGATGATGGATTCCGATCGGATTGCCGCCGAGGTCCTGAATCCTACCTGGGGTCTCTGGGTTCCCCGCATCTTGCACCCGGAAGCGCGCAAGGCGTGCGCGCGTGTCTACAACGACTGGATTGCTGATTACGTTTCCACGGACAAGCGGCGATTGGTAGGGGTGGCGCTTGTTCCGATCGACGACGTGGACTGGGCGGTGGAGGAGTTGCGTCGCTGTGCAAGACGCGGCCTGCGCGGGGTGGTAATCGCGACAAACCCGCCCACCGGGGCGCTGCCCTATCGCGACCCTTACTACGACAAGTTCTGGGCTACGGTGTCAGAGATGAAAATGCCCGTGACCGTCCACATCGTCACCGGGTCGGTGCGCGACCCATTCACCTACCATGGTGCCGACGAGCGTGGCGAGGTGCCCAAATCCTTTATCGACCTGTTCGGAGAGGCCGCTCCCGTGCTGACGAACGAATTCATCTTTGGCGGGATCTTCGACCGGTTCCCAGCGCTGAAGATTTTCCTTTCTGAATACGATGCCTCGTGGCTGCCTATACTGAAGTACCGAGTGGAGCGCATCCAGAAGTTCCCTGGACTCACACCCTTGAAAAAGGCGGCAAGCCGCTATGTCGACGACAACGTCGTCGTGGGCATCATCAATGATCCTCTCGCGCAGAAACTACGCTACGAGATTGGCATCGACAAGATCCTCTGGGGATCGGATTTCCCCCACCCGCCCTGTCCGTATCCGAGGACGCACGAGAAGATCGCCGAGATCACGAGCGACCTCACCGTGGAGGAGCGGCGCAAGGTGACATTCGACAACGCGAAGAAGCTCTACGAAATCGACGTATAGACGGGGGACCACCATGGCGACCGGGACACTGGAAATTCGCGGGGGCACGCTCATCGATGGCACGGGCGAAAAGCCGCTGAAGGACGCCACAGTGCGCGTGGTGGGAGGGTCGATCGCCGCAGTCTGGGCTGGCGCCGCACGGCCCGCGGAGGCGCGTACGCAACCGGATTCGGTGTTTGACGCCACCGGCATGACCATTCTGCCGGGACTGATCGACGCCCATTGCCATATCTCGTACGGCGAGGCGCGGTCGGCAGAGGAGGCCGACGTATACGGCGGGGCGGAGTGGTCCGCGGTCCGCGCTGTGTGGAATGCGGGAAAGGTACTGCGCGCGGGGGTCACGACAATCTGCGACTGCGGCAGTACCTGGAACACCGCGGTGACCGCGCGGGACGCCATCGCGAACGGCATGTTCCCCGGTCCGCGGATCGTCGCTGCTGGCAGGCACATTGTCGCCGACGGAGGGTTCGCGGACTATTTCCCGAGCTGGCTGGGTATGCCCGTTTCCGCCGAAGGGGTGCTGTGCCCGACCCCGGACGACATGGTTCGCGAGGTCCGCAGGCAGGTGAAGAACCGCGTCGACCTCATCAAGGTCAGTGGCGATAGCCAGGCGCAGGACAGCCGTCTGGATGTGGGGCCGTGCTTTTCCGACGATGAATTCCGGCTGATCGCAAAGACGGCCAAGGGCCTTGGCCGCAAGCTCACGATCCACTCGCGGTATGCTGAAACGGTCCTCGCGGCTGTGCGTGCCGGGTTCGACTGGGTGATTCACGCGTCCTACATGCGCCCGGGGGACATCGGCTTCGTTCGGGACAGCGGCGTTTCCATCTGCCCGACCATCACGTTCACCGCGAACATCGTGGAGTGGGGCAGGGATGTTGGGGTGGACCCGAACTACATCGAAGTGAAGAAGCGCGAGCTCGACGCCCTGTCCGATATCCACCGCCGCGCGCACGCGGCGGGGATCCCGATGATGGCCGGGTCCGAAGCGGGCTTCTCGGTCACGCCCTATGGCCAGTGGCACACCCGCGAAATGGAACTGCTGGTCGAGCTCGTCGGCCTGACCCCGGCCGAGGCGATCCTTGCCGGGACCCGCAATAACGCCGTGGCGATGGGGATTGCCGACCAGGTCGGTTCGGTACGGGCCGGCCTCGCGGCAGATCTGCTGGTCGTCGACGGCGACCCGCTTGCGGACATTCGCGTCCTCGGGCAGCCCGAGCGAATCCGAGCGGTGTTCAAGGGTGGTGTGCCGGTGGCTCGAGATGCCGAGCCCGCTACGGAACGTCGGCGGATGGCGCACGAGCGCGGCTTTCACGTCTCGTCCCGTGTCCTGAACCGCGCTGACGCGCGATAGCGGTCGGCAGGGCTGTTGCGCCGTAGCCGGAATCGGTAATGCGTCTCGGCCCGATCGCACAGGTGTGGCGGCGTTTCCGTTTTGGGTACGTAGCTTGCTCCACGTTTTGAGTGCAGTTCCTTAACCACGGCTCACCTTTCAGAAAGGGAAGAAGATGACAACCCGCACCAGATTTGCAGCGCTTTCAGCCATGCTCGTCCTTGCGGTCTCGTACTTTGCGTCGCCGGGATTCGCCGCGGATTACCCCACGAAGCCCGTGAGGATGATCGTCACGTTCCCGCCGGGCGGAGGAATGGACACCATGGCCCGCCTCATCTCCGGGCCGCTCGGGGAGCGCCTCAAGCAGTCCGTTGTCGTGGACAACCGGCCCGGCGCGAGCGGGTTGATCGGTGCGGAGGCGGCGGCCCGGTCCGCCCCGGACGGTTACACGCTGCTCATGGGTTCCGCGGACACTCACGCGATCAACCCGGCCGTGTTTTCGAATATCCGCTATGACGCCATCAAGGACTTTGCCCCGGTCGCGCTGCTTGGTGACCTCCCGATGACGCTGGTGGTCAACTCGAACGTAACGGCAAACAATATCGAGGAGTTTCTGCGCATCGTCAAAGAGCGCCCGGGCAAGATGACCTACTCCTCGTGGGGCATCGGCAGCGGAAGCCAGATTGCCATGGAGATGATCCTCCAGCCCACCGGCCTGCAGATGCTTCACGTCCCGTTCCCGGGGTCGGCACCGGCAATCGCTGCGGTCATGGGTGGGCAGGTCGATGCCATGATGGTGACGCTGCCGACTTCCGAGTCCAATCACGCCTCCGGCCGTGTCCGGATCCTGGGTGTGACGCCCATCCGGCGCCCGGCGGGGGCCCCGGATTTCCCGCGCGCCGGCATGCCGCCGGATGTTGGGATTTGGGTTGGCGTGTTCGCGCCGGCGAAGACCGATCCGGCCATCGTTGCGCAGCTCAACCGCGAAATCAAGTCATTGATGGACGATGCAACAGTGCGTGCTTCGTTTGCGAAGACGGGCCTCGAGGTCGTGCCTTCGGTGTCGCCGCCTGCGGATTTCGCGCGCTTTGTCGAAACGTCCCACGCAGCCTGGGGCAAGACCGTGCGCGCCGCAAACATCAAGGTGGAGCTCAAGTAGCGCAATGTCCTACTACGCGAGCCACGTCTTCTTCTGTTGCAACAAGCGCGACGGCGCCTGTTGCAGCGACAAGGGCGCCCCGGCCATGCGCAATTACGCCAAGCAGCGCATCGGCGAACTTGCACTGTCCGGTCCCTCGAAGGTCAGGATCAACCAAGCCGGCTGCCTGGACCGGTGCGACCAAGGTCCCTGCCTCGTGGTCTACCCTGATGGGGTCTGGTACACCTACCTCGACGAAGCCGACGTTGACGAGATCATCGAAGAGCACCTTAAGGGCGGCCGGGTGGTGGAACGGCTCAGGATATGAGCAGTACTTCCTCCGCCACCGCCATCGAAGAGCCCAGTGCTTGGCACGGACGGGACCTGGCGGAGCGGACGGACTGGATCGATACGTTCGATGCCGGCGAGACGGATGCCCTGATGTTCGCTCTGGATGCGGTTCGCAATCGGGGGCTTCAACCGCCGGAGGTCCGGCGCAGCGATTTCGCCCTGCCCGCGTTGCAGGAGAAATTCCTCGGCATCAGCCGGCAGCTGGAGCACGGCCGTGGCCTCGTGCTGATCCGCGGTCTCCCGCTCGACGGGATGACGGACGACGACTGCAAGCGCCTCTTCTGGGGCATGGGCATGCAGATCGGCATGCCGGTCTGCCAGAACAAGCGCCACGACTTCATCACCGAGGTGAAGGATACCGGAGAGACGATGGGCCAGGCGAACACGCGGTCGTATCGCGCGGCGGGGCCCTTGCGGTTCCATACGGACCAGTGTGACGTGCTGGGTCTCCTGTGTATCCGCGGGTCGGCGTCGGGCGGGCACAGCCGGATCGCGAGTGCAACCGCGGTCTACAACGAGATCCTCGCGCGGCGGCCGGACTATCTTGAACTCCTGCGGCAGCCCTACTACTTCAGCCAGCAGGGGGAGGCGGCGCCCTGGGAGGACCCTTGGTACCGACGCCCCGTATTCGACCTGAACGGCGGTCGGTTTACGACCTTGTTTACGAGGTCGTACATAGAAAGTGCCCAGAAGATTGCGGGCGTGCCCCCGCTCAGCGCAGCACAGGACGAGGCCTCCCACTTCGTCGCTAAAGTTGCCGAGGAGCTGAGCTTTTCGATGGAGCTGCAACGCGGGGACATCCAGCTGTTCAATTGCCACCTGACCTACCACTCGCGCACGGACTACCAGGACCACCCCGAGCCGGAGCGCAAGCGTACGCTGGCGAGGCTCTGGCTCGCTGCGCCCGACAGCCGCAGGCTCCCGGACTACATCGAGTCCTATTGGGGTACGTCGCAGGCGGGTGCGCTCCGAGGCGGGGTCTGGCACCCGTCCGGGCGTCGGTTCGCGTTCGAGGACTGGGAATCCGGTGGCTGGACGTCCGAGGACTTGCGCGCCTGGAGGAGTGCTTCCGGAACCGCCTGATGCCGGTGCGCGGTTCGGACTGCTACTTGCTCACCTTGATGTTCGCCTCCCGGGCCAGCTTTGCAAACGATTCGAGGTCGCGACGAAGCATCGCGCCGAACTCGGCAGGGGTGCCGTTGGCGATGGTGATGCCCATCGTAGCGAGCCGTTCCCTGATTTCCGGCATCGCAAGCGCCCGGCCCGTTTCCTGGTTCAGCCGGTTCACGACGGGCGTAGGGGTGCCGGCCGGTGCGAGGAACCCATACCACGCTTGCGAGTACACCCCTGCAATCCCCGCCTCGGCGAGCGTCGGAAGGTCGGGCGCGAGCGGAGTGCGTTCAGGTGTCGCAATTGCAAGCGCCTTCAGGCGTCCGCTGCGGGCATAGCCGAGCACTTCGGGAACATTGCCGAAGCACATCGAGATCTGCCCGCTGACGAGGGCCGGGAGGGACTGCGCCGAACCGCGGAACGGCACCTGCAGGAGTTGTACGTTCGCAACCTGCTCGAGTTTCTTGCCCACGAAGTGGCCCATGCTGCCGTCGCCGAGGGAGCAGTAGCTGATGGTGCCGGGATTCTGCCGGGCCATCGCGATCAGCTCCTGCGCGGAGTTCGCTGGCGACGCGGCCGGGACAGCAAGGATCTGCGATATCCAGCCGATGAAGATGACCGGCACAAAGTCCTTCGCGGCATCGAAGGGCAGGTCGTCGCGTACTGCCGGCGTGGTGGCGAAGTTGTTGGCGACAGCAACGATCGTATAGCCGTCGGGGGCCGCGCGTGCGCCTTCGGCCGTGCCGAGGATGCCGCCGGCGCCAGCCTTGTTCTCCACGACGACAGGCTGGCCCAGTCCGGTGCTCATGTGTTGCGCAAGAAGCCGAACGGTCGTGTCGAACGTCGCCCCCGGCGGAAACGGGACGATGACCCGGATCGGCCTGGCCGGGAAGGCCTGCGCGGCCACGTTGGTGCATGCAAGGACGAGCAGCAGCGCTGCTGCCTTGCGGGCAGAGGATATGCGAACCGTGATTGCGCTCATTTCACCGCCTTTACTTGTGGTCGAGATCCCCGGGCCAGCCCGCACCCTCCCAGCTGTCGAATGCGTATCTCGGCCCGGGCTGGGGCGGTACCCCGCCACGCAGGCTCCCGGCGGCAGTCGATCCCCAGCTCGTCGCATGGCTCACGGGCAGGGGGCGGCTCACCGGGGTGGCCAGCCACAGACGCAGCAGCATGCGTTTGCGCTCCGGTTCGTCGTAGTCCTTGTAGTCGGTGCGCGAGTGGTAGGTGACATGGTTGTTGAGGAGCTGGATGTCGCCGTGCTGAAGCTGCATGTCATAGCTGAGTTCATCTGCGAGAGATGCAACCACCTCGATGGCTTCGCGCTGCTTCGCATCCAGGCGAGGGACTTCGGGGAAGCGCTGTGCCGAGTCGATAAACGACTGCGAGAATTCGCTCGAGAAAAAGCGGCCTTCTTTCGCAAAGACCGGTATCGAGAACCAGCGACCCTCGCCGGGCAGTTCCTCACCCTGGCGGCTGAAATGGAAATCCCGGTACAGAACCTCGACCAGGTCGGGGCGGCGTTCCAGTATCGCGTTATGAATGCCGGCCGAGCTGACGATCCGGCTCGTACCGCCCGAGATGGGTTCCCGCACACACAGCAGGGCAAGGATGTCACAGCGGTCCGTGTGAAATCTCAGGCGCCCGGCGCTGCGGTAAGCGCGTGTGTCCGGCTGGTAAAGCTTCACGCCGATGTCACGTACTTCAGCGACGAATTCCCCGTTCTTGCTTTGTGACATGGGGATGCCGAGGTGAAGCCCGAGTCCCCAAAAGACCAGCCGCACGTCGTTCTCGGGGAGGGTGTCCGTCGGCAGGCCGCGCAGGAGCACAAAGCCCCGGCCGCTTTCCACCTCCCGCCCGATTCCGGCGAGCTTGTCCTGCAGTCCGGGCAGAGGGAAGTCGTTCCGCCGCATGGACGAGGGTGCGGCGCCTCTCGATTTCGCGAAGGAAAGCGCGGCTCTCACTTCGTCTATGTCTTCCGGCGAAAGGGTGTTGATCCACGACGAAGAGGCGGCGAGGTCCTTGCCATGCCAAACGTAGGGTCCTGCCAGGGGCGTGGGGGAGGCCTGCTTCGAGCCCGTCATTGGCATCAGGTTCTAATCTACCGGACTGGAGTACGCTATCGGTATACCTATTGTCACGACGAGTGAAATGCTTGTCAATGCGCCACATGCTAGTGTAGTGCTTCGTTCTGTTTGGAACTTAAGCGGCTGTTGGCGCGAATGACCTTGGCAAGGATGTCATTGGCCTTGGCAGTCCATACGAAAGGCTTGGGATTTTTATTGTGCAAATCGATGTACTCCTTGATTGCAGTGGTCAG
>CAMAXP010000088.1 GCA_945862265.1 Bordetella parapertussis | reverse complement strand
GACAATAACGCCGCCGAGCGCTCGTTGCGGACCGTCGCCCTTGGCCGCAAGAACTACCTCTTCTGCGGATCAGACGCGGGCGGTGAACGCGCCGCGGACATCTACAGCCTGATCGGAACAGCCAAGCTCAACGGGCTGGACCCGGAAGCTTACCTGCGCTACGTTCTTGAACGTATCGCCGAGCATCCGATCAACCGCATCGATGAGTTACTGCCATGGCGCGTCGAACTCGAACCCGCGAACGAGCTGCGCATCGCAGCGTAAGTACGCCAGGCGACGCGCTGGAGAACATCGACGAGCTGGTCAGCAATGGCGGCCAGATCAGCGTCGGCCAAATGTCACCAATCCCCTGTGCCGCAATCGCCAACGATGAGCACAACTGCCTGGCCATGTTGCAGCGCCGGAAAGGCGAGAGCCTGCGCGACCTCCTCGTGCGCTTGGACGCAGCCATCGCGATCGCCTGGAACGAAGAACGCTTCATCGACGAAATCAACACGCCCAACCCCAGGTCAAGAGGGCCTTGACCGGACGCTTACGGAAATGCTGCCGGTGCTGGTAACTTCGCTCGAACCGGATGTCAGGCTGCGGTCCAGCCTCTGGGGCGGCGGGGAACTGCTGGTGCACCTGGACTTCCGCGGGCTGGGCAAAATGGTGATGGCATTGGTGGAAAATGCCCGGGAAGCCATGCGCATGATGCCGGGACGCTACCTCATGCTCCTGCGCACGCGCATGGAGACCGCGCCCGTGGGCAATACGCTGGGCTTGGCGCCGGGAGAGTATGCTGTGCTGGAAGTCGTGGACACCGGGATAGGAATGACCGACGCCGTGCGTGAGAAGGCCTTCGAGCCTTTCTTCACCACCAAGGATTGCGTGAAGGGGGGCGGGCTGGGCCTGGCGATGGTGTACGGTTACGCAGAGCAACTGGGGGGCACGGCGCGGATCGAAAGCGCCAGGGACGCAGGCACGCGCGTAAGCGTGTACCTTCCGCTCGACCCGGACTGAAACGGCAATCGAGAAGGCGAAAGCAGACGCATGAAAACGAGACAACAGGTGTGGCAGGGCCTGGTCGGCGCCCTCATGATGGCGAGTGCCGCGCTGGCCCAGGGGCAGGCGGCGGCGCCGGTCCGCATCGGGCTCGATGCGGAGTTCAGCCACCTCACCAGCACCGCCGACGACGCCATCCGCATGGGGATGCTGACGGCCATCGACGAGATCAACGGGGCCGGAGGCGTGCTGGGCGGGCGCAAGCTCGAGCTGGTGGAGCGCGACAACCATTCGGTGCCTGCGCGCGGCCGCGTGAACTTCGAGGAACTGGCCGGCCTGCAGGACCTCGTCGCGGTGTTTGTCAGCAAGTTCTCCCCGGTGGCGCTCGAGCAGGCGCCGCTGGCCAATGCGCTCAAGCTGCCGCTGCTGGATCCGTGGGCCGCGGCGGATGACATCATCAGCGACCCGCCCGCCGGCACCTACACGTTCCGCTTGTCGTTGCGCGACTCCTGGGCGATTCCCGCGCTGCTGCGCCACCTGCAGGGTCGCGGCTTCGAGCGCGTCGGGGTGATGCTGCCCCTGTCGGGCTGGGGACGGTCCAACGAGCGGATGGTGGAACGCCATCGCGCGAGTGGCGCAAAGCCCGCGATTGCCGGCATCGAGTGGTACAACTGGGGCACGAAGTCGATTGCGCCCCTTTACGACAAGCTGGTGGTTGCGCGGTCGCAGGCGATCCTGTTCGTCGGCAACGAGGGCGAGGCGTCCCTGCTCGTGAAGGAGATCGCCGGCCGCCCGGCGGCCACCCGCCTGCCCGTAGCCAGCCACTGGGGCGTGGCGGGCGGCGACTTCGTCCAGTTGGCCGGGTCGAGCCTCGATGCCGTGGATTTCACGATCGTGCAGACCTTCACCTTCCATGGCCGGCGCGACGCGCGCAGTGCCGCGGTGGTCGCACGTGCGGCCAAGCTGTTCAACCTGAAGGCCGCCGAGCAGATCCCTTCGCATGTCGGCTTTGCGCATGCGTACGACCTCACCCACATCCTCGCGCGGGCCGTTGCGCTCGCGGGCGGCACGGATCGCGGGAAGGTGCGCGACGCGCTCGAGCAGGTGCGCAACTACGAGGGCCTGATGGGGCGCTTCGCCCAGCCTTTCTCCGCGACGAGCCACGAGGCGCTCAGTCCGGCGTACCTCTTCATCGGCCGGTTCAACGCCGCGGGCACCGTCGTCCCGTTCACGCGCTGAGACGGTGCGCATGAGGGCCTCCTTCCCATCGCTGGCCCGGATCGCCCGGGTGCGTGACACGGTCGGGTTCCGCGTGGGGGTCGCGCTCGTCCTGTGCATGCTGGCGTCGTTCACCCTTGCCGCGGCGATCGGCTACTGGAAGACCAGCGAGGCGTTCGAGCGCAAGGAAGTCGAGTGGATGAATGAGCATGTCGTCGAGGTCGCGCGCCGGGTCGACGGGGTCTCCGGGCAGTTTGCGAAGTTCGTGTCTGAACTGGCAAAAGAGGAGGTCGTGTCCACCAGCCTTGTCGACACGCTCGGGCGCGACCGGTACCTATTGCCCTACCTGCGGCTGGTGGAGTCGACGCTGGCCCGGCAGTTCGATTCCGGCAGCGGCGGGCTGAGCAGCGCCAGCGTCTCGATCCTCGACTACCGTGGCGACGTGATCGGGACGGCGAGCGGCGCCGGCAAGCCGTCCTACCGGGGCGCCCCCTGGGTGGCGAAGGTCATGGGCGGTACCCCGGCAGCCTTCCACGACGAGGGAGGCGGGGTGCTGATGGTGGCCTATCCGATCGTGTTTGCCTCGACCGGGCGCCCCGAGGGCATTGCCGTGGGCCGGATCGGGCTCGACGAACTGTCGCGCTTTGCTTCGTCGGACCGCTGGAGCGTTGCCCTGGGCACGAAGCAGCGGGTGGATCGCCTGGTCGCCGATCCTGCGCTGAGGGCGGTGTCGCAAAGGATCGAGATGGGACACCCGTACCAGGCACTCGACTGGCACGTCGCGTTGGGGTACCCGCGGGCCGCCATCGCGGCGGAGGGACGCAAGACGCTGTGGCTGTATTTTTTCCTGACCCTGGGCAGCGCGTTGCCCATCGGATTGGCGGGCACCCTGATCGGCCGCAGGATCGGCCTGCCGATGCTGCGGCTTGCCGCGGAGGCGCGCCAGCTGGCTGACCCCGCAAGCCTCGACAGGGGAGGCGACGACGCGCAGGTGGAAGGCGCCACCGTGGAGGCCAAGGTCCTCGCCCGCAGCCTGCAGGAAGCGCGGATCAAGATCCGCGACAGCACCAGGGCCATGGGCCTCACCCTCTCGGCCCTCGATTCCGCCCGTTATGGCATCGTGATCGCGGACGCGCTCTCGAGCGATCTTGCGTTGATCTACGTGAATGATGCCTTCGTCAGCATGTCGGGCTACTCGCGCGAGGAGGCGCTCGGCCGCAACTGCCGGTTCATGCACTCGGGGGATCGGACGCAGCCCGAGCTGCGCAAGCTGCGAACCGCGATCCGCGCGGGGGAAAGCTGCCAGGTGGCGCTGCGCAACTTCCGCAAGGACGGCAGCGAGTTCTGGAACGAGTTGAGCATTGCGCCGATCCGCGATGCGCAAGGCACGCTCGTCCATTATGTCGGCATCCAGAAGGACATCACCGATCGCCGCCGCACGGAGCAGATGCTTCGGGAGGCGCAGAAGCTGGAGGCGATCGGCCAGTTGACGGGCGGGTTGGCGCACGACTTCAACAATTTGCTGGGCGTGGTGGTGGGGAACCTGGATTTCCTCGGGGAAAAGTTTCCCGGGGACAAGCACCAGAAGGCGGCGCTGGATGCGGCGCTGCGTGGCGCGGAGGTGACGCGCTCGCTGCTGGCGGTGGCGCGGCGGCAGCCGATGGAGGTGGCGGGGCACGACCTGAACGAGCTGCTGGGGGAGATGGTGCCGCTGCTGCGCTCGTCGGCGGGCTCGTCGGTGACTTTGGTGGCGGCGCTGAGCGAGGGTTCGCTGGTGGCGAGGCTGGACGCCGGGGGCTTGAGCAACGTGGTGCTGAACCTGGTGATCAATGCGCGCGATGCGATGCGCGAGATGGGCCGGGAGCGGGTGCTGACGGTGCGCACGCTGCGGGAGGCGCAGGCAGAGGGCAACGTTCTGGGGCTGACGGCGGGTGGGTACGCGGTGATGGAGGTGGAGGACACGGGCAGCGGGATGAGCGAGGAGGTGAGGGCGCAGGCGTTCGAGCCGTTCTTCACGACGAAGGAGAGGGGCAAGGGGACGGGGCTGGGCCTGGCGATGGTGTACGGGTACGCGGAGCAGCTCGGCGGGACGGCGCAGATCGAGAGCGAGCCGGGGGTGGGGACGAAGGTGAGGGTGTACCTGCCGCTGGAGACGGCGGGGGAGGCGCGGGTGGCGGAGGTGGTGGACGCGGGGCCGGCGCAGGCAGCGGCGGCGGGGCATAAGAAGTGGCGGGTGCTGGTGGTGGATGACGAGGTGGGGCTGAGCGACCTTGCGTGCGTGTGGCTGGGGTCGCTGGGCTATGAGGCGGAGGGGGTGAACTCGCCGGCCGAGGCGCTGGAGCGGCTGAAGGCCGGGACCTACGACGTGTTGTTCACGGATGTGGTGATGCCCGGGGGGATGGACGGGATCGCGCTGGCCCGTGAGGCCCGCTCGCTGCAGCCCGGCCTGCGCGTGCAGCTGACTTCAGGGTATGCTCGCACGCTGCTCGAGGAGGCTTCGACTCTGTGGCCGGTGCTGAGCAAGCCCTACCGCAAGAGCGACCTCGAGCGCAGCATCGGCGCCGTGCTCGCCACGGAACCGGAGGCGACCTGAAATGAAAAAACTGCTGCTTGTAGACGATGATCGCGCTTTCCTCGAGGGATTGCGCGAACGGTTCGAGGGCGCCTATGAAGTGTTTACGACCGGCGCGCCGCAAGACGCCGTGGCGCTGGCCCGCCAGCTGCGGCCGGACCTGATCCTCTGCGACATTGAGATGCCCGTAATCGATGGCGGTGCCGTGTCCGCCGCGCTGCTCGCGGATGCTGCAACCCGCGACGTCCCGGTGCTCTACCTGACTGCGCTTGCGACGCCACTGCAGCTTTCGGCGCGGGGCGACCACGTTGGTGGAAGGCCCGCGATCTCCAAGCGGGCGTCCACTGCGGAACTGAAGGCGCGGATTGCCGCGATGCTCGTGGTCCGCAAGAAGATCCTGGTGATGGACGACGACCCGGTGGCAATGCGCACCCTGCAGGGCCTGCTGGGCAACGAGTTCAATGTGGTGGCGAGCAACGAGCCCCAGCTCGCCGTGGCGCTCGCGAAGGAACACAGCCCCGACCTGATCGTGTGCGACATCGACATGCCTTTGGTCGATGGCGGCGTAGTGTCTGCGGCGCTCTGGGGGGACGATGCAACGCGCGCGATCCCCTTGCTGTTCCTGACTGCGCTCGCGACCCCATTGCAGCTTGCCGGGCGGGGCGGGCAGGTGGGCGGCCGGCCGGCGGTGTCCAAGCGGGCCACCAACGAAGAGGTGCTCGCCCAGGTGCGCTACCTGGTGGCGGACTGAGTCGACGGACTGCGTCGACGGACTGCGTCTACGGACTGCGCGATGTACCGCCCGAGATCGGGAATCGCAGTCGCACGACCGAGCCCCGGCCGATTTCGCTGCTGACCTCGGCGCTGCCGCCATGGCGTGAGACGTATCCCTTGACCTGGGTGAGGCCGAGGCCGCGATACCGCGGGCCCTTGGTGGTGAAGAACGGGTCGAAGGCGCGCTCCCAGGTGTCCCGCAGCATGCCGCTGCCCGAGTCGGCGATTTCCAGCGCCGCGAACCGCCCGCCCTGGTGGCCGTCTGCAGCCGCATCCTCGTGCCTGGTCTGGATCACGACTGTGCCGCCGGCCGGCATGGCTTCCCAGGCGTTCTGCAGCACCGAGGCGAGCGTGGTGCGCAGGCCCTCCGGTTCGATCGTCACAGGCAGCGGGCTTTCAGCGCGCACGCGCACGACGTTGACGTTGCGCGGGACGCTGTTGCGGATCACAGGCCACAAGGTGTCGATCATGGCCTCGAGGTCCCGTGAGGGCAGCCCGGTGGACACGACCGCCCGCTGCGCGGATTCGGTCAGCCGCCGCGAGATCTCGGCGGCGCGCAGGGTGGCTTCGCTCGCGCGCTGGATCCGTCCCTTGCGCAGCCCGGCGTCGTCGTCTTCGAGCACGAGGTCGAGGTTGCCGATGGCGATGTTCAGCAGGTTGTTGAATTCGTGCGCGATGCCGCCCGTCAGCGTGGCGACGGCGCGCGACACCTCTTCGTCGAGGCGCCTGCGCTCGGCGAGCATGCGGTCGCGAAGATCGTCCACCCCGACCCAGACGATGCGGCCATGGATGCCCGGGGCCGCGCGGCACACCAGGCGCAGCGGCAGCCGGCTGCCGTCTGCGGCGATCGCGACGACTTCAAACGGCAGCGGCCGGCCGGTCTTGGAGAGGATGCCCAGCACCCGCTCCCAGCGCTCGGCGGATTCGGCGTCGAGGTAGTCGCGCAGCATGCGTCGCGTGGGCTCGCCGGTGGGGTGCTTGAGCAGGGCCGACAGCCTCGGGTTGATCTCGATGATGGCGCCCGAGAAGGCGCAGGTCAGGAAGCCCGACTGCGTGTTCTGCGACTCGCCGGTCAGCGTTGAGGCGAGCTCGGACATGCGCGCCGCGTTCGAGAGCTGTGCGCTGACCCGGCCGATGACGCGGGCCGGGTTGAGGGGCTTGTCGAGGAAGTCGGCGGCGCCCGCGGTCAGGGCCCGCACCTCGCAGCTGACATCGTTGTCCGCCGAGATGAGGATGACGGGCGTGTCGGCGGTGCGCGGCTCCTGCTTCAGGCGGCGGCACAGGTCGATGCCCGACATTTCGCCCATGGTGATGTCTGAAATGACAAGTGAGGGCATCCAGCTGCTCGTGATCTCGAGGGCCTGCTCCCCTGACAGCGCGAAGCGGATGTGGCCCATGCCTTCGAGCAGATTGCACAACAGCCGCACCGCGAGCGGGGCGTCGTCGACGACGAGCATGCGCGCGCCGTCAAGGCGCGTGTCGGCCGGCTCCGCGGAACGGTCCTCTTCGTGCAGGATGCCGAGCGCCGCAGGGAAGTCGAGTGCGTCGAAGCGTTGCCAGAACGCGACGTTCACGTCGCCCGTGTAGTAAGGCGGCAGCCGGCGGCCGATGCGCTGTGCCAGCGTGAAGGCAACGGCATCGTTGATTTTCATTGCGCCCACGAGGTGGGCGAACTGCCCGTCGTCGTGCGTTTCGCCCGCGGCTGCGGCCGAGGCTTCCGCGGCGGGCTTGGGGTGAAAGAGTGGCAGTCTGCGCAGGCTGGCCACCGTGCTCACCAGGCCGAGGCCGATCGACACGAGCTGGTCGTCAGCCATTTCGCGCAGGCGCTGGATCTCCAGGGATTGCGTTTTATCGGGAGCGCCGGGATTCGGCGTGTCGCGGGCCGGGCTTTCCTCCTTGCGCAGCGCCTGCTCCAACTCGAGCAGGCTGGCTGCGATGTCGGTCATCCCCAGGTTGCCGAGGTCGCCGCGCAGGTTGTGCATGCGCTTGAGGGTGGTGCTCAGGTCCGAGCGGCGCAGCGTGTCGCGGGCGGCGTTCACTTGCCCGAACCCTGCGATCGCGATGTCCGCAAGCAGGTGGTGCAGCATCGTCGTATCCCCGCCGCAGCGCTCGATCGCCCCCGCAAGGTCGCATCCCGGAAACGAGGGGACCGGCGCCTGCACTAAATCGGGGTCTGTCCCGGGTTTCGGGGGGGGAGGGGGGCGCCGAGGGCGCGGTTGATGGCGGCGAGGACGTTGGCGGTGCGAAAAGGCTTGGCGAGGATGTCGGCCTCGGCGCCCACGGCGATGCAGCGGGCGGCGATTTCAGGGCTGGTGCTGGCGGACATGGCGATCAGCTTGCACCGCTGCCCGGCAAGCATCGGGTGCATGCGGCTCATGGTTTCGATCCCGTCGATTTTCTCCATCACGAGGTCCATGAGGATGACGTCGAACCCGCCGGGCGTGGCGCCCAGCCGCTCGACGGCTTCCGCGCCGCCGCCGGCCGTGGTGACCTGCATGCCGGCGCGCTCGAGGATGCGCTTCAGGATCTCGCGCGCCGCCTCGGAGTCGTCGGTGACGAGCGCGCGCCGCCCGGACAGGACAGTACTTTTAACGGGCGTATCCATCAAAATGCCTCCGCGTGTTTTGGTCCGGCCTTGCCTTCATAGAGTACGGTCAGGGCCGCGGCACGTACTGCCTCTACGGCATCGCCGCCTTCGGCCCACAAGCGGGGCGCGGCTGCGGCGCGTTCGCCGGCAGGCAAGCGCTCGACCTGCAGGGCAAGCTCTGCCGCATTGGACGCCCCGAATTGCATGAAGAGCCCTTTGAGCCGGTGCGCAGCGCGACCGATGGCCTCCCCGTCGGCATGGGCCGCGAGCGAGGCCAGTTGCTCCAGCGTGGCGCGGGCATCGGTCTCGAAGCGGCCGACGGCCTGCTCGAGGAATTCGTGGCCGAGGTCCTCGGCCAGTTCGCTCAACGCGGCGAGATCTACCAGCGCATGCGCTGCCGGCGGTTCAGGCGGGGCCACGGCGGGCCCCTCGGGCCGCGAGGGGCGCAGGTCCATCACCGCGATCGCCTGGGCGAGTTCGGCCGCCTTGACCGGCTTGGTGAGGTAGGCGGTCATCCCGTTGGCGAGCGCGGTTTCCCGGTCCGTGCGCTGGGCGAATGCGCTCAGCGCGAGGATCGGCACGTCGCGGATGGCGCGGATCGCGCGGGCGGCCTCGAAGCCGTTCATGTTGGGCATCTGCACGTCGAGGATCACCAGGTCGAAGTGCTCCTCCGAAAATGCGCGCAAGGCCTCCGAACCATCGGAGGTGATGCGCACGGTATGACCGAGTCGCTTGAGGATCAGGCGGATGACGAGCTGGCTCGAGGGCGTGTCTTCCGCAACCAGTACCCGCAGGCGCGAGTCGGGGCCGGCCTTCTCCAGCAGCGGGACTGCCCGAGGGTGGGCGACGCCGACCCGCAGCGGGACGGTGAAGGCGAATGTCGACCCGACGCCCACGGTGCTGTCGAGCGTCAGGCGCCCGTTCATGGCGGCGGCGATCCTGCGGCAGATCGCCAGGCCGAGGCCGGTGCCCCTGTGCGGGGACAGCCGGCCTGCGGAGTCCTGCTCGAACGGCTCGAAGATGCGCTCCTGCATGGCGTCGGGCACGCCGAGGCCGGTGTCGGAGACGATGAAGCTGACTTGCAGCGTGTCCCCGGCACCCGGCTCGCTGCGCACGTCGAGCGTGACGGCGCCTTGCGGTGTGTACTTGATCGCGTTGCCCAGCAGGTTGTTCAGCACGCTGGTGAGCCGCGCGCTGTCGCCCTGCAGGAAGGGCGGCACGTCGGAGGCGACCCGGCCTTCAATGGACAGGTTCTCGGCGCCCGGGCTGCCGCGCGCCATGTCGATCGATGTGCCCACGAGCGTGCGGACGTCGAAGTCGCGGGTGTCGAGCACGTGGCGCCCGGACTCGAGTTGCGAGAAGTCGAGCACGTCGTTGACCACGCCGAGGAGGGTGTTGGTCGAGCCTTCGAGCACGTTGATGAGGTGCTTCTGCTCCGGGTCGAGCGGCGTGCTGGCCAGCAGGCCGACGAGGCCGACCACGGCGTTCATCGGCGTGCGGATCTCATGGCTCATCGTGGCGAGGAAGTCGCTCTTGGCGCGCGCGGCGACTTCGGCCTGGGCCTTGGCTGCGGCGAGGGCCGTGAGCGCAGCAGCGTTCCGGCGCAGCAGCCGGTTCACGAGGAAGATCATCAGCAGGATGACGAGCGACAGGCCTAGGGCCAGCGCCGCCGTGGTGATCGCGGTGCGACGCCACGGCGCGAGGATCTGGTCGGCGGCCACGCGCACGTTTACGACCAGCGGGTAGTCACGTACGGAGGCCGGGGCGAGGATCCGGGTTTCCCCCGAGTTGGAGGGCACCAGGCCGATAGTGCTGGAATCCAGCTGGACCGAAGCCTTGCCGGCGCGCAGCGCCTGGAAAGCGTGTCCGGTGCTCAAGTCTGCATCGATCACGGTTTCGTCCGGCCAGCGCGCGAGGACCCGGCCGTTGGCATGGAAGAGCGAGAAGGTCTTGCCCGACAGGCTGATGGCCTTGTAGAAGTCGTTGAAGTACTCCGATTCGATGCCGGCCAGCACCACCCCGAGCATCTCGCCCGAAGGCGAACGGATCTTGCGCACGAGGTAGAAGGTCCAGGTGCCGGTGCCTTTGTTCTGCACGGCCCGGGAGACGAACAGCTCCAGCCCGGGGTCCTCGAGGTGCGCGCGGAAGTAGTCGCGGTCCTTGAGGTTGATCGTCTGCCCCTGGTTGGATCGGGGCGGGTAGTTGCGCGTGAAGTTCACCATGTCGCCTCCCATGTCGACGATGGAGGCGACGCTGACCTGCGGCGCGCCGCTGCGGCGGTCCTTCAGCATCTCGTGGATTTCGGGGGTGCCCAGGACCGTGCGCAGTTCCGCCACGCTCTTTATCTGGGCGGTGTTGACGCGGTCCGTGACCGAGCGCAGGACGAGGTCGGCGGCGGCCATGGTCTGGCGGGCGTGTGCCGCCAGTGCACGCGCTTCAGCCTCGGCCGCGGTGCCGGCGAGCTGGAGGTTGTAATCGCGCTCGATCTTGATCTGGAGGCCGGCGAAGGCAAGTGTCAGCCCGATGATCAGCAGGCCGATGGCGTAGATGTGCCACGGCTGCAGAGCGATTCCCGCTGGCGCTGCCGCGTCCGGTCGGGTGGCTTTGCTGGTGTCCATGCTGGCTAGTGTAGTGCTTCGTAATTAATAGAACCAAATGCGTTTCGTCGAGTCCAACGATTATCAGAAGCGTTTTGGAGACGACGATGCGAGTGGCAAGTACGATCGAACTGGACGACGCGCAACGGGAGAAGCTGGTGAAGCTTGCGCAT
>CAMAXP010000087.1 GCA_945862265.1 Bordetella parapertussis | reverse complement strand
TGACCACTGCAATCAAGGAGTACATCGATTTGCACAATAAAAATCCCAAGCCTTTCGTATGGACTGCCAAGGCCAATGACATCCTTGCCAAGGTCATTCGCGCCAACAGCCGCTTAAGTTCCAAACAGAACGAAGCACTACACTAGCGTGTCCGTGCCGCTATCATCGCCCTTGGACTGTACAGGACGAAGACTCTGTGGCCAGAATCAAGGGGGAGATGGCGTTACCAGGCTATGCGTCGGACGGGCTCATCGCCTGCCACGCCTGCGACGGCGTGCATCGCATCGTGCCGGTGCCTGAAGGGGGCAAGGCCCTGTGTGGTCGCTGCGGGACCCAGCTCTATCGCAACCTGCCCAGGAGCCTGGACCACTCGGCCGCCCTGTACGTGGCGGCGCTGGTCCTGTTCGCACTGGCCAACGCTTTCCCGTTTGTGGCCCTCAAATTCGGCGACCGGGTTGAACAGACGCTGCTGATCTCCGGGGCCTTTGCCTTACATAAGGCCGGCATGCCCGAACTGGGGCTGCTCGTGGTGCTGACCAGCGTGGTGTTTCCTTTCCTGACCATCTGCGGGATGCTGTACCTGCTCCTGCCGTTACGATTCGGCATCCGTCCCCGGTGGATGACGCCCGTCTGGCGCATGGTCCGCATGATCACGCCTTGGAGCCTGATCGGCGTGTTCATGCTTGGCCTGCTGGTGTCGGTGGTCAAGCTGCAGGACCTCGCGACCGTGATCCCCGGGATTGCCTTTTTTGCGTTTATCGGGCTGCTCGTGATCTCAGCCGCCGCCGTGGCCAGTTTTGAACCGGCCGTGCTCTGGACGCGGATGGGGCCGGTGACTGACAAGGCGCCGGAGGGTAGCGCGGCGGAAATTGGCTATGCGACCTGCCATACCTGCGACCTCCTTGTTGCGCGCCCTGAACCAGGCTTGCGCTGGGCCTGCCCGCGTTGCGGCGACCCGGTACATGGCATGCGCATTCACGAAAGTATCCCGCGCACCTGGGCATTGCTTTGCGCAGCGATGCTGTTACTCGTCCCCGCGAATCTTCTCCCCGTGATGACGGTGGTCCGCTTCGGCCAAGGGGAGCCCAGCACCATCCTCGCCGGGGTGGTGCACCTGGTCGAGGATGGCGCCGTGCCCCTGGCCCTGCTCGTGCTGTTTGCGAGCTTCGTCGTCCCGATTGCCAAGATCATCGCCCTGGTCGTCCTGCTGGTCACGGTCCAGCGGGGGTCGGGCTGGCGCACGCGCGACCGTACCCTGCTGTACCGGGTGACAGAGGCGTTGGGGGCCTGGTCCATGATCGACATCTTCCTGGTAGGCATCCTGGTTGCGCTGGTGCGCATGGACGCGTTGGCGACAGTCACCCCCGGTCTCGGGGCGACTTTCTTCGGCGCGGCTGTAGTCCTGACCATGCTTGCCGCGCATTCGTTTGACCCACGCCTGGTGTGGGACAGGGCGGGACGTACGCGGATCGGGGCGCCGGCATGAACCAGCCAGTGGTCAAGGAGCGGGGCGGTCCCTCGATCGTCTGGCTGATCCCGATCCTGACGGCGCTGATCGGCGTCTGGCTGATCGTCCATACGCTGGCCGACAAGGGTCCGCTGGTGACGATCACCTTCCGCACGGCGGAGGGCATCGAGATCGGCAAGACGCGCATCAAGTACAAGAGCCTGGACATAGGACTGGTCGAAGGGGTCCGCTTCAGCTCGGATTTCTCGCGCGTCGAAGTTCGCGCCCGGTTGGGCAAGGAGGCCGGGCACTTCCTGCGTAGAGACACCCGCTTCTGGGTGGTGCGGCCGACGCTGTCTGCGCGTGGGATCTCGGGCCTGGGCACCTTGCTCTCGGGGTCCTACATCGAGATCGAGCCCGGGCAGGGCGCACCGCAGGCGCTGTTCGTCGGGCTCGAATCACCGCCGGTGGTCAATGCCGATGAGGCGGGCAAGCAGATCACCCTGATGGCGAGGAAACTCGGGTCGATCGACCGCGGGTCGCTCATCCATTTCCAGGGCATCGTTGCGGGTGAAGTCCTCGGCTACGAAATGGCCAACGACTACCGGAGCGTGCTGATCCACGCCTTCGTGAAACCGCCATTCGACCGCATGGTCCGCAGCAATACGCGTTTCTGGAGCGCAAGCGGCCTCGACCTGTCGGTCGGCCCGGACGGCATGCGGGTCAAGACCGAATCCCTCCAGGCGCTGCTTTTCGGCGGCATCGCCTTCGACACCCCCGACGGGCAGGAAACCGGCCCGGATGACATCGCCGGACTCGTGTTCACGCTGCATGACGACCAGAAGTCCATCCTGGAGCAGGGCTTTACCGAGAAAGTCCGCTTTGTGATGTTCTTCGAGGATTCGGTGCGCGGCCTCACGGTCGGTGCGCCGGTGGAGTTCAAGGGAATCAAGGTGGGATCGGTCATCGGCGTGCGCCTCGAATACGAGGAGCGTACCGGCGCCTTCCGCATCCCGGTGGTCGTCGAACTCGAGCCCGAGCGGATCCTCGACCGCGGTGAGCGCATGAAGAAGGCCCCGCGCGACGCCTTCCAGTCCCTGGTCAAGCGCGGGCTGCGCGCGCGCCTGCAGACGGGCAGCCTGCTGACCGGGCAGTTGTTCATCGACCTCGACATGCAGCCCAAGGCGCCGATCAGGCTCGTGGGTGCCGGCCGGACCGAGCCCGAATTGCCGACGGTCATGGGCAACTTGGAGCAAATGACCACCCAGATGAAAAGCATCGTCGACAAGCTCGACAAGGTGGACATCGTCGCCATCGGCTCGGAATTGCAGAGCACGCTCAAGGGAACGGCAGCGATCGCGAATTCGCCGAATCTCGACAAGACCATCGCCGACCTGGCTGCATCGCTGTCCAGCCTGCGCGGCATCCTGCGCAAAGTCGACGACCGCGCCGAACCGATTACCGCGAACCTCGAGCAGGCGCTGGCCGCCGCCCGCGACGCCCTTGAGAAATCCAAGGCCACGATGGCGGCGGTGGAGGGCGTGTTGTCGCCTGAATCGCCGATGCACGACAACGCGGCCCGACTGGCCCAGGAACTTTCCTCGACTGCGAAATCCCTCCGCAGCCTGGTCGAAATGCTGGAACGCAGCCCGCAATCGCTGCTCTTCGGCCGCAAGCCCACGGGAGAAAAGCAATGATGCCGCGTGCCCTGTTTGCAGTCGCCGCGCTCGTTTCGTCGGTGGTGTCGCTGTCGGGCTGCGCCTCCGATCCGGTGACGCGCTACTACGTCCTCGCGGCCTCTGCGCCCTCGGCGGCACGGGCGGCCGAGAAGCCCGTCGCCGTGGTCATCCGCGACGTGCGCCTTCCGCAGTACCTGGAACGCTCCCAGATCGTGACCCGTGGCAGTGAAAGCCGCCTCCTGATGGCCGACTACGAGCTCTGGGCCGGTGACCTGCGCCAGGACATGACCCGGGTGCTGGCCGAGAACCTCGCCCGGCTGCTGCCAAGCGACCGTGTGGTGGCGGCTCCGCACACCCTGAAACTCCAGCCCGACGTGCGGCTGGAGCTGGAAGTGCTGCGCTTCGAGCGCGACGCCTCTGGCAAGGTCGAACTTTCGGCGCGCTGGTGGATCACCCGCGGCACGGATGGGGCCCTGCTTGCCAGCCCCGGTGCAACGCTCTCCGGCACACCTTTGGGCGCCAATGCGTCGTATGAAGCCGTGGTTGCCTCCATGAGTGCGGTCTACGCACAGCTCGCGCAGGAGATTGCGCGCAGCATCCACGCAAGGGGTGCAGCCGGATCATGATCGGCCTTGTCGCGCGCCTGCTGCTCGCCTGCCTTTTCACCGGGAGCGCCTCGCCTGCCTTGGCGCAGACAGGCCTCGAGCTCATGGAAGACGCAATACGCAAGCAGGCGCCTCCGGCCCATGTGTTCGAAGAGCAGGTACTCGTGCTGAGCGACACCGCCGGCCAGCATACCGTGCGCACCGCCCGCTTCTACTTGCGCAGCGACGCCGCCGGCACCCGGCGCCTGATGGTGATCGATACTCCGCAAGTGCTGCGCGGTTTGCGCGTCTACGTTTCCCGGGATGCAAGCGGCGTTCGCCGTGGGCCGGCCGGGGCCAGCCTCGTGTTCGGCTCGGACTACACGGTGGCCGATTTCGAGGGCGAGCAGGCCGCGGAGCACGCTTACGAGCGAGAGCCCGCACAGGAACTCGATCGCGTGACGCATTTCGTGGTGCGTGCGACACCGAAGGATGACGCCGTGGCACGGGCGACCGGTTATGGCACCCGCAGGATCTACCTGCGCAAGGACAACCTGTACGTGAGCCGCATCGACTACCTGGACCGCCAGGGACGCCTCGCGCGGCGCCAGACGTTCAAGGATCCCCGCCCGGACGCATCGGGGGCATGGCGCCCGGGCATGGTTTTGACAGAGGATATGCGGGAAGACCGCCGTACGCTCCTCAAAGTGGAGCGGCGCGTGCACTCGGCGGACTACGTACCCTCCGGCGTGTTCGATGAACCCCGGGGAGGCGGACAATGAGCGAAGAAGTGCGCAACGTACCGCCGGAGGAACCACCGAGCCTGCTGCAGCGGTTCTTCCGCTTCGGTGCCGACCGCCCGGCGCCGACCCTTGCGGGGTTGGTCCTCGTCAGCCTCATGGCTGCTTTCGGGCTGCCAAAGGTCGTTATCGACAGCGGTTTCGACCGACTGGTTCCGCGCGACGACGCGGAGCGCCAGTCCTACCTGCGCGTGGCGCGTGAATTCGGCTCCGACCATCGCAGCTTCGTTTACGTGCGCGACCCGCAGCTGTGGACACCGGCCAAGCTCCAGGCGCTCGAAAAGCTGCACGAGGACCTGCGCCAGTTGCCCTTTGTCGAACGGATCGATGACCTTTTCACCCAGCGCACGGTCAAGAGCGTCGAAGGGCAGCTGACTGCGCGCCCCCTGCTGAAAGACATCCCTGCGGATGCCGCCGGGGCCGAGCGGGCTCGCCGGGAAGCCCTCGAGGATCCGATCGCGGCACGCAACCTGGTCAGTGCCGATGGCACCGCCATAGCCATCGGGATCTCCATCAAGGAGCGCGGGCAGGGGCTGACCGAGAAGGAAGTGCACGAGACGCTGGAAAAGGTCCTTGGCGCCACGCGCGGCCAGTTTGCCACGCTGGTGGAAGTGGGGCCGCCTCGCATCGATGCCGAAATCCGCGCCGGCCTGCTTCACGACATGCGTGTCCTGGTGCCGGCTTCGGCCCTGCTGCTCGGCCTGACGGTGTTCGGGTTCTACCGCAGCCTGTTCGCCGCGGCCATGCCGCTGGTGGTGGCCGGACTGAGCCTGCTCTGGACTTTCGGCATGATGGGCTGGGCGGGGATTCCCGTCAGCATCCTTTCGGCCATGCTGCCCTCCCTGGTTGTGGTGATCGGGGCGACCGAAATCATGCGGATGATTTCGGGCTACTACGCAGGGTTGCTCGACGCGCGCACGCGGGGAGCGCCACCGGACCGCGCCGTCGCTACCGAATTCATGCTGAAGAGTGTGGGCGCACCAGCAGTCCTGACGGTGCTCACCACGGCCCTCGGATTTGCCAGCAACGCGTTTGCCGGC
Organism: Bordetella parapertussis; assembly: GCA_945862265.1. GTDB lineage: Bacteria > Pseudomonadota > Gammaproteobacteria > Burkholderiales > SG8-39 > SZAS-79. Next base: position 6,062 of record CAMAXP010000087.1, on the reverse strand, counting down.
ATCGCGATCATTCGCGACTTCGGGCTCGCGGCGTCTTTTGCGATCCTGGCCAACGGGCTGATCACCGTGCTGTTGTTACCGATGCTCTACGCGGCGTTCGGCCCGCACAAGGGCGGGCTGCCCGCGTTCGCATCCTCCGGGGGGTTCTCCGCAATGGCCGCGAAGGCGTTCGGCATGCTTCGCAGCCGCCTGGCGCTCTGGGCGCTGGCCCTGACCGCAGTGCTTTGCGCTGCGTTCGTGCAGCAGGCGTCGAACCTGCATGTCACCAACGAACCGCTCACTTTCTTTCGTCCTGAGCGGGCGCTGGTGCAGGACGCAAGCCGGATGCAGCAGGACCTGGCCGGCGTCAAGATCTTCTACATCACCCTCCAGTCGAACACCGAGGGGGCCTTTCGCGACCCGGCCAACCTGCAGCGCCTCGCGGACATCCAGTCCTTCATCGCCAAGCAGAAGATATTCGACCGGAGCCTGTCGCTGGCCGATGTGGTGTCCCAGGCCAACCAGGAGGCGGGTGGGGGCAGGCCGGAATCCTACCGGGTGCCAGGGACCCGCAAGCTGGTCGCCGAGTACCTGCTGCTGCATCCGCCGCGCGACCTCGAACCCTATGTCAGCCATGATTACCGTCGCGCCAACATCGTGGTGCGGCACAACGTGCGCGACTCCTCGACGCTGAACCACCATATCCGCGAGTTGAAGGAAGTGGTCGGACATTACGCCGGCGCCGACATGGCCACAGTCGTGGTCGGCGAGAACCTCATGATCAATGCTGCAGCCGACCGGCTGCTCGAGGGACAGGCGGCGGCCCTGGCCGGACTGCTCGCGGTGGTGTTCGTCGTGATGTCGCTGATGTTCACCTCGATCAAGGGCGGGATCATTGCGCTGGTGCCCAGCGTGGTGCCCATACTGATGATCGTCGGCGCAATGAAAGTCCTCGAGATCCCGTTGAACGCCGCTACCGTCATGGTCCCAGTCATCGCCATCGGCATTGCAATCGACGGCACCATCCACCTGTTCGCGCGCTACAGCGAACTGTGCCGAAGCACGTCGAACTACGATGAAGCCGTCATCGAAACGGTCAAGGACGAAGCGGCGCCGGTGATCGCCGTGAGCCTGGCCCTTGCGCTTGGGTTTGGCGTGCTGCTCCTTTCAGACTTCACCCTGATCGCGCAGTTCGGGGCACTGGCGGCCGCTACGATGCTCTTTTCGATTTTTGCGAACCTGCTGATCACCCCATTGGTGATGTCGCGCATCCGGCTGGTCGGGTTATATGAAATCCTCGCAATGTCGCGGCAGAGGGCTGCGCTCGAGCACAGTTCCCTGTTCAAGGGCATGAGCGGATACCAGATACGCAAGGCGATCCTGATCTCCGAGCTGCTGGAGTATGCCGACGGCGATCGGCTGGTCGTGCAGGGAACCATGGGGCGCAGCATGTTCCTGGTCGTCAGCGGCACGCTCGAAGTGGTGCGCGTGGACGGCAAGATCGACCGGCACATCGCGAACCTCGGGCCGGGCGACGTTTTCGGCGAGATCGGCTTCGTGCAGGCTACACGCCGCACTGCGGACGTCAGGGCCGCGGGACCGGTCTCGGTCCTGCGTTTCGACCACGAGCGGATCGAGAAGGACCTTGTCTTGTTCCCGCACATCATGGCCAAGCTGAACTTCAATATCAGCGGCATCCTGGGCAAACGCCTCGCCGATATCGTGGAGGCCCGGGCGCAGTCGGGAGCGGCGCCCGAGGCGCCCAAGGACAATTAAGCCCAGCATGCCCGATCCCGAGCGTGTAGCCGTCGTTCCTGGCGCGAACCACACGGCCGATGCCGATGCCGCCAGGAAAGAGGAACTATTCCTCATCTCGCTCGGCGCTAAATGACTCGGAGTGTCGACTGCGTCACCAAAATTGTAAAAAACTGTTTGAAGGTCGTCGCGGTAGTGCGGACAATCGAAGCGAATCCCAACCAGATCGATCCGGGTGCCACGCAATCGCGGGGAACCGGCCAAGGGGAACCCAATGCTCTCGACGACCAAGCAGATCAAGACCAGCGGCTTGCAGGGCGCGAATCCAGACATCACGCTGCCCAAGCCCGCCCGGATCGGCGGCGTGCAGGCCATCCTCTTCGCGGACGTCAGCAAGAGCATGCTGCTCCATGACCGCCTTGGCGAGCGCCAGGCGAGAGTGGTGATCGACATGCTGCTCGGCCTTGCCGGGAATGCCGTCCGGTCCCACGGAGGAAGGGTGGTGAAGACGATCGGGGACGAGATCCTGGCCGTCATGCCCGATGCAGATGCGGCGGCGCGAGCCGCCTGCGACCTGCTCCAGAATGTGGATGCCTGCCCCCGGCAAGGCGAGCTGGTGCTGGGCATGCATGTAGGCTTCCATGCCGGCGTGTTCATAGAGCGCCTGGGCGACGTCTTTGGGGATGCCGTCAATATCGCCAGCCGCCTTACGGCCTACGCCGAGCCGGGCCAGATTCTTACCTCCAGCGCCAGCGCCCCCGGCATTTCACCCTTGATCCGGCGCGCAATGCGGCCGTTGGGCACGCTGGATATTCGCGGCAAGCGCGACGAGATGCAGGTCGAGGAAGTCACCTGGCACGAATCCGACGGTGAGGATACGACTGTCACCGAGGCCAAGCTCCGCGCGGCCCACGTGGCAAGCGCCCGACTGGTGCTCATGCTTGGCAAGCGGCAGTGGATTGCGGGCCCGGAGGCCAAGCACTTCTCCATCGGCCGCGACCCTTGCGCCGACGTGCAGGTTCGTTCGCCCCAGGCCTCCCGCAACCACGGCCTCATCGAATACCGCAACGGCGGCTTCTTCTACTCCGACAAAAGCCTGAACGGTTCGTATGTCTCGTTCAAGGGCGCGGGCGAGAGCCTGGTGCGGCGCAGCCAGATCCTCCTGAGCGGGCAGGGCGTGATCTGCTTCGGTCACTCCATGACCGACCTGACCGGGAACTGCGACCCCCTGCGCTTCCACGTCGAGAGCTCGAAGCACTAGGACGCCGCTCCGGCGTACCGATCCAAGCGCAGCTGAAACTGCGTTGCCCGCGGACGGCGGGAACGTTACAGTGCTGCATGATCCGCGCCGCAGTGATGCAACCCCTCCCAACCCCAAGGAGCTACACATGGCCGAAGTCGGAAACGCAGCACCGGAATTCAAGCTCAAATCGCACGACGGCAGCGAGGTCTCGCTAAGCCAGTACCGCGACTCGAAATGGTTGGTGATCTCCGCCTACCCGTTTGCATTCACTGGTGGATGAAGCAACCAGACCTCGAACTTCAACCGTGCGTTGAAGCAATTTGAAGCAAAGGGCGCCCAGTTGCTCGGGCTTTCGTGCGACCCCGTGCCATCCCTCAAGGTCTGGGCGCAAAGCCTCGGCGGGATAGGCCATCCGCTTTTGTCGGACTTCCACCCCCATGGCAGGGCCAGCGAAAGCCTCGGCATCTACAACGCGGAAGGCGGCTTTCCGCTGCGTTCGGTGACGATCATCGACCCGAAAGGCATCGTGCGCGCATTTCATGTCTACCCGGCCGGTGTGCTGCCTGTGGTTGACGAGGTGCTGCGCGAACTGGCGGAGCTGCAGGGCACTCAGGTTCCAGGAGCCACCAAAGAACCAGGAAGATGAACGCGATGGACGATGCCGCTGAGTCAGATACCTCCTCGGTAAAGGAAGCGCGACTGTGGCGCGACAAAGGCTGGACCGCCCGGGTCATCAAGAATGAAGACGATGATGGCTGGGCTGTCGAGATGATCCTGGACGGAGAAGTAGAGCCGGTGCTGGTGGGTCCGTGGACCATGGGGCGGGACAAGCGAAACCCGAAGCCGTTTGACGCTGCTGCCTTCAAAACCCTGGTCAAGACTGCTTCTGAATTCCGGTTGCGCCAGGTGCAACACCTGCATGCGGCGCACCACCAGCACATTACAGTGAATGTGGAGTCCGGACGGCTCAGCGTTTCACTGGAAATCGTTGCGGATGAAGACGATCCGCACGCGCTGCTGCGGGCTCACGATGCCAACGATGATGTGCTGGCCCAAGTGCGCGTAGGTTCGGGATTCAAATTGAGCAGGGCCAGTGCGAGCGCTTGGATTGCAGATGGTTTTCGCAAGCCGGGGCCATGAGTACAGTGCACCCCAAAAAACTTTTGCTGACGAAGTGGACGGCGGTAAAGCCGGTATCCAAGCAAAAGCATTTTCTGGTCACCAAAGTTGTGCTTCCCGAGCTCCCCGACGGCAAGATTGAATGGATCGAGATTGAAGCGGTCTTTACCAAGAAGACCAAACGCATTCAATGGCAGGAGCTGCGGGACGAGTCAGTTTGGTGCCAAGGCTGGGTTTAACAAACAGTCCAGAATTCGCAAATGCTCTTCCCCACCGATCTAGCCTCATTCCTTGAATTGTTGCGCCAGCACGGCGATGCGGCCTACGGCCTGCTCTTCGCGTTCGCTTCATCGCATAGCCTGCTGCTGACCCTTTTTGCCGGGTATGCCTCCGGTTCGGGCGCTCTCAACCTTGGCGTGCTCATTGCGGTCGTCTGGGCGGGCAGTTTTGCGGGCGATACGGTTCGCTTCTGGATCGGGCGGCGTTTCGGCAACCATTGGCTTGCGCCTTTTCCGCGGCTGTACCGCACCAGCCAGATCGTGGTCCGGCTGGTGGATCGCTACTACGTCTGGCTGATCCTGTTCCATCGCTATCCGCACGGTATTCGCGGCGTCGCAGGTTTTGCCTACGGGATGTCGCGACTCCCTTGGTCCACATTCCTGGCTTTCAACTTCGTCGCGGCCGGCCTTTGGGCCGGCGCCATTCTTTCGGCCGGTCATGCGTTTGGCCAAATATCGGAGAAGCTGATGCACGATGCTTTCTCGGGCCTTGGCATACTCATGCTGGTGGTGTTCCTCGTGCTGTCGTGGATCCTGAGCAGGAAACTCGAACGTATGGTCGAGAGTAGTTGAGTTCCCGAGTGGCGCATTGAGACCCATCACAAGTCATAAGCATTCAATTTCAGCGTTCCGGGGTGCGGCTGGCGAAGATTCTGAATGACGCTTTTGAGTAGGCGTTTTGCCGACTTTTACTCGTACATTGCCATCCAATTGGGCAAACAAGGTCCGGCGGCTTACGGCTAGGGAGCGGGTAGGCTTCTGAGGTTGGGGGAGAAGGCGCTTCAACAATCGTGGACGCCCTGCAAATACAGTTCCTCCACCTTGGCCCTGGCCCAAGGTGTGCGCCGCAGGAACTTCAGGCTGGAGGCGATGCTCGGGTCGTGGGTGAAGCAGCGGATGGGGACTGCGACGCCCATCGCCTCCCAGCCGATGCGTTCGACGAGTGCGAGCAGCATCTGTTCAAGCGTGATGCCGTGGAGGGGATTGCGGGGCTGGGGCAGGGGCATGAAGGGGGCTAGAACCGGGGATATTCGGACGGCTCTTCAGGGATCGGGTCCTGCTCGTAGGACTCGTCGACCAGCCGCAGGTGTGCACTCCTGGGATAGGCAAGATTCAGGCAGACGAACCCTTCTGAGTCCCTGGCAAGATGCTCTTTCGGCGCGGGGCCGTCGCCTGGGATGACCGTGAAGGCTGGGTGCGCTTTGGAGCCGTCCGCCGGTTTGTCGCCGTTCTCCACCCTGCCTCCCGGATCCAAGGAATACCTGAGCCACATGCTACGCCGAGGCAGGCTCACCGCGTGAGCTTTCTGAAAAAGGCATTATATTTGAACAGGCGAGTAGTGGAATGGTGCGATGCACTTCTCTTTCAAGTTGCCAAACATGGCTACTTTTCATGGCGTCATTCAATATGGTTTGACGGAATTCTCTACTTTTAAATGGCACGTGTTGACGCCGACCGAAAATTGACCGGTTTAGAGGGGTAGTGCCGATCGTGAACTGACCAGCGCATTCATCGGGCGCACCCAGGTCAAACCGGAATCGGGAGTGTCCTGATTTCTGTGTTTGAGGCTTGAATGACTTTCGCTCAGTGGCGGCGTTCGTCGCCTGCGACGAACGTCCGACGCGGAGCGAAAGTCGGCTTCGAATCATCTTACCCGTGTTGCCGCGTGAAGCGATCTTGGTACAGGA
>CAMAXP010000086.1 GCA_945862265.1 Bordetella parapertussis | reverse complement strand
ACGCCCATGCTTGATGGTATGACTGCTGGCGCAGTGCGGACACTCAGGCCGTGCCGGCGTCTCAGCCTCGATGACATCGATCGAGGATGCGCGCGATTGCATCGACGCCAGTTCGGTGACAACGGCATAGCGTTGCTCGCGCGGCAACTTGCCCAGAGTGCTTATCAACCTTGCCAATTCCCTCGTCCTCATTTCGCGTCTCCTGGTCCAGCGCCTCTGCGCCACACGGCCAGTTTCCGCCCCCACAGGCTCACCAGATGAGCCACCAACAGCATTCGCTAAATGAGCCATGCCTTTTGTTCGCGCCTGCGCGCATGGATGGTCCGCTTCAAGGGTGTTGCCACGAAATACCTCACCAACTACCTCGGTTGGTTTAGAGTTCTCGACCGGTCGCCCCGCTTCAGCCCCGATCCCGCACGGTTGCTCGCTCTGGCGGTCAGAGCATGAGTTCAACAACATCATTCGCTAAATGAGCCTTTTGTATTGAATGACCAATTTCCACGAATTCGAGTCAACTCAATTTAATCGCGACTTCATTTCGGAGCATTTGGGCAAGATTTCCTACGTTGTCCGATGATACGAGAGACCAGACATGATGGCGAAGCTGACAGGCTGCAGAATCAGTCATGAAATTGAGCGTGCATTCCTTAAATTTTGCGTCACGTTCAGCTTTATCGAAAGGAGCCTCAATTGAACCCTTGAGCGCGAGTTGGCTGGACTTTAGTTTGCGCCCATCACGCAACATAATCGTTACTTCGTGGGGCGCTACTGCCGCAGAGTCCATCTGTTCCGCGCCCGGCTTTGACGCATTCACTCTAATCAACCCATGCAGAGCCCGCACATCAGGCCGGTGGACTCCTTTTTCAAGGCGGGCTGTTCACGGCACGATACGCAACGACGCGACCGCGTTGGGTCAGCATCACAATGGCGAAACAGGCCAACCCGGCGATGGCGGTGATGTGGCCCGAAAAGATCAGCAGGCCGGCGCCGGCTACCAGAAGCACCCGTTCCCACCAGACAGCGGGCACCCGCATGAATCCGATCACACCCGCGCCGAGCATGTAGACGCCCAGACCCGTGGTCAGGGTACGCATGATCACCTGGAGCGGCGTGGCGTTGATCATCAGCAGTGCCGGATCGTAGACGAAGCTGTAGGGGATAATGAAGCCGGACAGCGCCAGCAGCATCGCGGTCCACTGGGTGCGCCACACATCGCTCCCGGCGATGGCGGAAGTCGCATAAGTGGAAATCGCGGTGGGTGGCGTCAGGTCTGCGAGGATGCCGAAGTAGAAGACGAACATGTGGGCGGCCAGCGCCGGAATCCCGAGCTGGATCAGGGCAGGCGCCGCCATGATCGACGTAATGATGTAGCTGGCGGAAGTCGGCAGTGCCGTGCCCAGCACGATGGCCGCGATCATGGTCAGCAAGCACGTGACCAGCAGCACGCCCTGCGAGAGGCCGACGATGCCGGTGGCCAGCTTGAGGCCGATCCCGCTGATCGACACCACGCCTACGACGATGCCGACGGTGGCGCAGGCGAGGGCGACGGGGAGCGCGCCGGTTGCGCCATCTACGAGTATGGTGAGCATCCGCTTGGGACCGATGCGCGTCTGGGCGCGCACCCAGCTTGCGACGACTGCGGCGACCAGCGCCCAGAATCCGGCCCGCTCGGCCGTCCCGCCGGAGGCGAGGATCCAGACCAGCACGACGGGACCAGCCAGCAGGTGCAGGTCTCGGCGCAGGACCGGAAGCAGCTTGGGCAACTGCGCGCGGTCGAGCACGGGCAGGTTCAGCCGCGAAGCCTCGAGATGGACCATTACGCCGACGGCGAAGAAGTAGAGCACGCCCGGAATCGCGGCCGCGGTCGCGACCGTCCAGTACGAAACGCCGAGGGTCTCGGCCATGATGAAGGCGGCAGCGCCCATGACCGGCGGAATCAGCTGGCCACCCATTGCCGATGTGGCCTCCACGCCCGCTGCGAACTCGGGCCGGAAACCCGATCGCTTCATCAACGGAATGGTGAACGCGCCGGTCGTCACCGCGTTTGCCGTGGCGCTGCCGTTGACGGTGCCGAACAGGCCGCTCGAGATGACGGCAACCTTGCCGGCGCCGCCCCGCGTGCTCCCCGCGATGGCGAGCGCGGCGTCCGTGAACAGGCCTAGCAGCCCGCCATGCAGCATCACTGCCCCGAACAGGACGAACAGGAAAATGAAGCTTGCCGACACCTGCGCCGGGATGCCGAACACCCCTTCGAGCGTAAGCATCTGCAGGTCGATTAATTTCTGGAATGTCACTCCGCCATGCGCCAGGAACCCCGGCATCCACGGCCCCGCGAAAGCGTAGGCTACAAACACGATCGTGAGCACGACCAGCGCGGTGCCCACGTGGCGGCGCGCCGACTCGAGCAGCAGCGCAACGAACAGCACGGCGACGGCCATGTCGGGCACGCGTGGCGCGTCCACCATCGACATGCGCGTGACGAGGTGCTGGTTCGTCGCGATGAAGTACCCGGCACAGCCAAGCGCAAGGAATGCGCCGCCATAGTCCCACGAGCGCGTGGTGGCCTCGCCGCCGTCGGTACGGTGCGGGGTCAGGAAACCGAGGGCCGTGGCGAAGGCGACGTGCAGGGGGATCTGGATCATGAGATCGAGCGATCCCGCAAACGCCGCCCACAACTGGAACAACGACCAAATGACTGCCAGCGCCACGCGCGGTGAACGCAGATCAGGTTCCACGGCTGCCCCCAGAGGAAATGTTCAGGAAACTGCGGCCTGCTTGAGGCCGCAACTTAGTGCAATCCGGCAATTGCCGGAGAATCGCGCGACCGCCCTATTTGAGCCAACCCTTCTCGCGGTACGCGCGCTCGGCACCCGGGTGGAGCGGAGCACCGACGTTTTCGGGTTTCCATGAGGTCGCCGGATCGAACTCGGCCAGCCCGGCATGGCCGCGCACCAGGGCTTCCTTGTTGTCGATGACGGTCTTGGTGATCATGTAGGCCACTGGTTCGGGGAGCGCGGCGTTGGTGATCAGGACGGTCGGGAAGCCGACGGTACTCACGGGCTGCGACTGGCCTTTGAAAACATCCGCCGGCATTACGGAGGGCTGGTAGCCCAGGGCCTTCAGGCCATTGACGCGATCGGGCTCCACGTTGAGGAACTTGACGTCGGAGAAAGTCGCGATCTCGGTGATCGAAGGATGTTTCGGCGTAATGACCGCGATCAGCAAATCGGCCCGGCCGTCCTTGAACGCGTCCACGATGACCTTGTAGCCCTGATGGGTGATGGTTCCGCCCCAGGCCTTGATGTCGTTGTAGGTGATGCCGTATTCTTTGAGCATTTGCTTGGCGCCCAGCTCGCCGAGAGAGCCTACCGGCAGCGTGTAGAGCCGCACCGGCAGCTTGCGGTCCTTGATGTCCTTCAGCGAATTCGCGTTCAGCTTGCTGGTGCCCATCACGATCAGGTAATAGCTGTCCAGCCCGCCGACGAGACCGCGCAGGTTGTCGAGCTTCGTTTCATACCCTTCAGCACCCAGCATGGCCCAGCGATTGGTGACCGTGAACGACAGCCCCAGCGGCGTCTCGTTTTTCGCCACCAGCCTGGCGTTCCCCACGCCGCCGGAGAAGGGCTTGACGTCGATGTTGGAGCCGGCCGGCAACGTCTTGCGCAAGAGCTCGGCCATAGTCGCCCCGTAGACATACCACGCGGTCCCCTGTCCGAGCGTGGAAAAGGCGAGGTTCTGGGGTCCGGACTGGGCGAGGGCTCCGGTGTTTCCGACCGCAAAGAGGACTACGGCGCAGAGCATGCTGAAGCGGCGTGCAATTCGCATGGCGGATCTCCGATGGTAGCTCGATGGTTCGAATGTATCATAGTGAGATACGGGGACATCGGCCGCAGCGGGTTCATCCCGACCCGGCGGCCCGACGCTGCCCCCGAGGAAAAGTGTGTTGAGTCTCATGCCGTTTGACGCAGTTTCGCTGTTACTTGCCAGCGCCCGCCGCTTTGGCGGCCGGGCGGCGATCTGCGAGGACGCCGCCGTCACGACGTATGGGCAGCTGCTCGACCGGACCGGCCGGCTGGCGGGCGGGCTCGGGGCGCTCGGGATCGAGCCCGGCGACCGTGTCGTCCTGCTGCTGCCGAACGGGGCGCGGTTCGTCGAGGCCTGGTGGGCAGTCCTTTGGTGCGGTGCGGTGGTCGTTCCCCTCAATCCACGCACCGCCCTCGAAGAGCTCCGCTTCTACATCGGCAACTGCGGGCCCGCATGCGTGATCACCGACAACGAGCACCTGTCTTTGGTCGAAGAACTCGTCGCCGTGCAGACGACTCAGCGGGTCAGGGCCGTCGTTTGCGTCGATGCGGCGCGCGAAGGCATCGCGGACTACGAAGCCTTGATCGCTCGCAGCCATCCACCCGCCAGCCGTGGTGCGCAGGCGCTCGCCGATCCTTGCGCGATCTACTACACGGCCGGCAGCACCGGCCGGCCGAAGGGCGTCGTACGCTCCCACTTGAGCGTCGCGTGGGGACTCGCCATGCTGGCGCAGCGGCTGTCGCGGGCGGAAGTGCTGCTCGCGCGGGCGCCGATGGCGCATACCGGAGGCTCGCTCACGGGTCCTTTCGCGGTGCTGGTTGCGGGCGGAACGCTCGTCATCCCGTCGCGCACCGACCCCGAGAGGCTGCTCGGAATGGTGCAGCAGCACCGGGTGACACGGCTCTACCTCCACCCGGTCCTGTCTGCGAAAAGCTTGTTCGCCGCGATGGATCGCACGCCGTTCGACTTGAGTTCGCTGCGCTGCCTGCACTGGACCGCGGGATCCCTGCCCGAAGCGATCCGCAGCGAGATCTTTCGCCGCTTTCCGGGCCTGCCGCTCGAGGTGACCTACGGCATGACGGAAGTCAGCAACATCGCCACTTACGAGTGCGATGCCCTGACAGCGCAGCCGTCGAATTGCGTTGGCTTCGCCTGGCCCGGCAGCGAGATCGGCATCCTGGGCGCCGACGGCAACCTCTTGCCGCCAGGCGACGGCGAGGGTGAGGTCGTGGTGCGATCGCCTACCGGGATGAGCGGTTACTGGGATGCCCCGGACCTCAGCGCGGCCGCCATGCGGGGCGGTTGGATGCATACGGGAGATCTCGGCCGCTTGGGCGAAGACGGCACCTTGTTTCTTACCGGCAGGATCAAGGACGTCATCAAGTCGGCCGGAATGACCGTACACCCGGCCGAGGTCGAGCACGCGCTTGCGGCGCACGCCGACGTGCTCGAGGCGGTGGTGTTCGGGATGCCTCACCCGCACTGGGAGGAGGCTGTGACCGCGGTCGTCGCTTTGCGTGTGGCGTCCGTCGTCAGCGAAGCCGAGCTGATCGACTACTGCCGCAGGTTCCTGAGCGGCTACAAGCTGCCAAAGCAGGTTTTCATCGTGGATGCGTTGCCGCGCAACGGATCGAACAAGATCGACAAGCGCGCCCTGGTGGCGCGATATGCCGGGCAGGCTGCAGCCTGCGCCTAATGCGTTCCGCTCAAACCCGAGGTGTCGCCTGATGAACTATGAAACGCTCGTTGTTGCCGCGCAGAACGGCGTGGTCGAAATCACGCTAAACCGGCCAGAACAGCTCAATGCCATCAACGCAAAGGCGCGCGAAGAGCTGATGCACCTGTTTCTCGCCGCGCGGGACGACGCCTCCCAGCGCGTTCTCCTGATTACCGGCGCCGGCAGGGCGTTCTCGGCCGGCGCCGACCTCAAGGACGGCAGCGTGACCGAACCGCCCATCGAGTCGGTGGAGTCGCGCTGGTGGGGTGACTTTCGCGCGACGCTCGCTACGCTTGGCAAACCCAGCATCGCCGCGGTCAACGGCATGGCGCTCGGCGGCGGATTCGAACTGGCGCTGGCTTGCGACTTCCGTCTCGCGGCCGAGGAGGCGAGCTTCGCGGTGCCGGAAATCAACCTCGGTTCGATCCCCGCGGGCGGCGCAACGCAACGCCTCGCGCGCCTGGCCGGTCTTGGCCGCGCGCTGGAACTCGTGCTGTTCGGCGAGCGGATCGACGCGGCGGAAGCGTTTCGCATCGGCGTGGTCAACCGCGTCGTGCCGGCCGGGGAGTTGCTGCCCACCGCCAGGGCGTGGGCCAACAAGCTCGCGGCAAAGGCGCCGCTCGCCCTCAAGTACGGCAAGGAAGCAGTAACGAAGAGCACGGACCTGTCGATCGAAGACGGCATACGGCTCGAGTCGTTCCTGGGCGGCTTGCTGCGCACCACCGAAGACCGGCGCGAAGGAATCGCTGCCATCCTCGAAAAGCGCAAGCCCGTATTCCACGGCAAGTAACGGATCCGCAACCACGCCCGAACATTTGATCGAGGAGAAATCCATGTCCCTGCCAGAACGCGTTGCCAACAGGAAGATCTACCTTCGCGCCGACGAGGTGCCGGAGGACGTGCGCCAGTTCATCGTCAAGATGCTGACCGTGCAGATCCAGTCCGAGTACGCCGACGCGCCGGATCGCTCCGGCTCCGTCTGCCCCACCGTCGAAGACAAGGCCTGGGTCGATTTCCAGATCGCCCAGGAAAAGGAGCACGGGCTGGGCGTGTCCCGGATCCTCCAGGACATGGGCGTCGATCCCCTACCCTACATCAAGGAAGCCGAAAGCTCGGTCACCGTCGGCGGACGCAAGCTGGACTACTTCCGCCTGCGCATGGAAGACTGGGTCGAGCGCAGCATGACCCGGGTCCTTGCCGAGCGCACCGGCGGCATCCAGTCGATCGGCGGCCTGGGCGCGAGCTACGTGCCGCTGGCCGTCTGGCACGCCAAGAACTATGTCGATGAAGCGCTTGGCCATACCGCGCAGGGCAACCTGTATGCGAAAAGGCTGGTGGAGGAAGGCCGGCGGGAGGAATGCCAAAAGGCTATCGAGAAGTTCTATCCGTCGTGCCTGGACATCTTCGGCGGGGTCGACACGCCGAACGAGAAGCGCTACCTGGAACTCGGCGTCAAGACATTGAGCAACAACCAGTCGCGCCTGCTTTGGATCAAGTCTCTCGAGCGCGACCTCAAGGCGATGTCGCTCGAAATGCCCTCCGCGCTCTGGAAGGGCAACCGGCGCGTATACCCGGAAGAGAGCCTGGCCAGCACAGGCCTGTACCTCGAGGCGAGCGACGTGCCCGCTGCGGTCCGTCCGCTGCTTGCGAAGGTAATCAGCGGCTGGGTGCAGGCCAAGTACGCGCGGCAAAACGAGATGGCGGTGTTCGCCGCGCCCACGCCGGAAGAAAAGCTCGCGGTCGCGATCCAGTACCGCGACGACCGCAAATGGGGCCTGCACACGGCCAGGATGCTCAGCGCGCTGGGCGTGAACCCCGACCCCATCGCCGACGAGGCTGAGCGCTCGCTGACCGGCGGAGAGCACAAAGTGGATTTCCTCAAGCAGCCGCTGCCGGAAAGCTGGGTAGAAATTTGCCTGCAACAATGGATCGCCGCGCGCGCATCGCAGACCGCGTCGCTCGCGACGTTCGGTTCCTGCCTGGTCCCGCTCGCGGTCTGGTCCGGCATCCACTACGACGGCCAGGAGAAAATCGCCGACCAGTGGCTTCAGCGTGCCCAGGCGCTCGACCGCGCAAGCATTCGCGAGGCAGGCCCGAAGATCCTTGCCGCTTGGTACGGCCATGCGCTGCGTGCCTTCGGCGCCGGCGGCAGTGCGAACGAAGCGGCGTATTGCAACGCCGGCATCAAGATGGCCGCAAACGACCAGGTCCGCAGGATCTTCGTCGACCTGCTCGGGCGCGACGCGGCCAAGCTGGGGCTATCGGTGCCCGACCACGAGCATTCAAGGAGGCAGATGAGCGCGGCCGCCTAGCCGGCGCTTAGCGCCCTGACAGCAGTGCGGCCAGGGCGCGCGCCGGATCAGGATCGATGACCTTGTCCAGGTCGATGTCCTGCTCGCCCGGCACTCGTACGCGCGTGAAGGTGTGGCCCGCGTAAGTCAGCGGCTTGGTGGCGTCGAGACTCATTTGGGCTGTGGTCCCGTCGTGGCGCCCATGGCGCGTGGTCGAAGGATCCAGCGGCGAGCCTTGCGCGCCCGTGACCAGCACCAAGTCCAGGTCTGCCTGGAACCGGGTCGCCACCGCCCACTCGACCTCGGTCGGATTGTGGACGTCGACGTCATCGTCGACCACCACCTGTTGGCGCCGACCAAAAAATGACCGTTTTGAGTGGCAGTGCCGATCAGCGACTGACCAGCGCATTTATTGGGCGTACCCCCAGGTCAAATCGGCGCCGGCGGCAACACGGCCTGCACAATCGCCTCGAATTCGGTGAGTAATTCTGGTTGCTTCTGTTTCAGATACCGCGCTACCGGCTTGTTTGCGAGCAGTTTCGTGAGATACCCCTTCGCCAGCACCAAATTGAGCACGTCCTGACCGTAGGTCTGCTCGACCAGCTTGTACTGCCCCTCCAGGTTGCTCATTTCGCGCTCCATCTTGGCCACCTGCTCCTGCGTCACGCCGGCACGGTGGGCGTAAAGCTTTCGGCTTCACCAGTCCACCCGTGAGTTTGTCGCGGTGCACTACACGGGGTCTGCCCCACCTTTCGTCAGTGGTTGTCCCTCGGCGTCCCCTTGGTGATCGCAATCCGCTGATACTTCACCGCGGGCTTCAGCACCATCCCGGCCGATAGCTCATCGACCATGCCGCGCTGCATTTCCTGCCACGGGGTCTGGCTGGCGGGGATCCGGTAGCCGCCCTGCTTTTCCAGCGCCTTCCGACGCCGTGCGAGTTCGGTCTTGCTGACCAGGATGTCGGCCGTGCGTTTCCCGAGGTCGATGCGCACGCGGTCGTTGGTCTTGAGCAACGCCAGCCCGCCGCCGGTCGCCGCTTCGGGCGAGGCGTTGAGGATCGACGGCGAACCCGAAGTCCCCGATTGCCGTCCGTCCCCGATGCAGGGCAGTTCGGTGATGCCCTGCTTGATGAGTTTTCCCGGGGGCTGCATGTTCACCACTTCGGCCGAGCCCGGATAGCCGACCGGGCCGGTGCCGCGCACGAACAGGATGCAGTCGTCGTCGATCTTCAGTTTCGGGTCGTCGATGCGATGGTGGTAATCCTCCGGGCCGTCAAACACGATCGCGCGGCCTTCCCAGGCGTTCGGGTCCTTGGGGTTGGAGAGGTAGCGCTTGCGGAACGACCCCGAGATCACGCTGGTCTTCATGATCGCGCTGTCGAACAGGTTGCCCTTAAGGTTGAGGAAGCCCGCCTTCTGCTTCATCGGCTTTTCGTACGGCCAGATCACCAGCGGGTCCTGCACTGGGGTCTTGCGGCAGTTCTCGTACAGCGTCTTGCCGTTGACGGTCAGCGCATTCTTGCGGATCTTGCCGGCCTTGATCAGTTCGTTGACTACCCCCGGCACGCCGCCGGCTCGGTGGTATTCCTCGCCGAGGTATTCGCCGGCCGGCTGCAGGTTCACCAGCAGCGGGACGTCGTAGCCGATCTTTTCCCAGTCGTTGTTGTCGAGCTTGACGCCGATGTGGCGCGCGATGGCGTTGAAATGGATGGGCGCGTTGGTCGAGCCGCCGATCGCGGAGTTGACCACGATCACGTTCTCGAAGGCCTCACGGGTCATGATCTTGGATGGGCGCAGGTCCTCCCACACCATCTCGACGATCCGCTTGCCGCTTTCGTAGGCGTTCACCGCGCGGTCCTTGTGCGGCGCGGGAATAGCTGCGCCGCCGGGCAGGGACATACCCAGCGCTTCGGCCAGCGAGTTCATGGTCGAGGCCGTGCCCATGGTGTTGCAGTGGCCCGGCGACGGCGCGGAGGAGGCGATCAGTTCGATGAACTCCTCGTCGTTGATCTCGCCCGCGGCCAGCAGCTCGCGCGCTTTCCAGGCGATGGTGCCGGAGCCCGTGCGCTCGCCGCGAAACCAGCCGTTAAGCATCGGCCCGCCGGAGAGCACGATGGCCGGGATGTCCACCGTCGCCGCGGCCATCAGCTGCGCCGGGGTGGTCTTGTCGCAGCCGGTGGTCAGCACCACGCCGTCGATGAAGTAGCCGTACAACAGCTCCACCAGCCCCAGGTAGCAGAGGTTGCGATCAAGGGCCGCGGTCGGCCGCTTGCCGGTTTCCTGGATCGGATGCACCGGAAACTCGAAAGCTATCCCCCCCGCCTCGCGGATGCCTTCGCGCACGCGGTCGGCCAGCACGAGGTGGTGGCGGTTGCAGGGCGAGAGGTCCGAACCCGATTGGGCGATGCCGATGATCGGCTTGCCCGACTGCAGCTCCTCGCGCTTGAGGCCCCAGTTCATGTAGCGCTCAAGATACAACGCGGTCATGTTCGGGTTATCAGGGTTCGCAAACCATTTGCGCGAACGCAGCTTTGCCGGGTCTTTTTTGGTTCTGCTTGCCATGTCTCTCTCCTACCTACGTTGCAAGAATCTGGTCTACGGAAACCTTGCCGGCCGCGCTGGACTGGCGAAAATGCTCTATCGTCTGGCGCACGCCGTCAACCAGCGGGCGCCACCTGGACGGGCCCAGGGCGCGAACGAGCATGCTCTCATCGATTTCAGTGGGCGTTGCCAGCTGGATCGGCTCGAAAGTGATCT
The DNA here is from genome assembly GCA_945862265.1 of Bordetella parapertussis. Taxonomy (GTDB): domain Bacteria; phylum Pseudomonadota; class Gammaproteobacteria; order Burkholderiales; family SG8-39; genus SZAS-79. Next base: position 1,432 of record CAMAXP010000086.1, on the reverse strand, counting down.
TGCCGGCCATGTCCGGCGCGGCGGCATCGATAGCGGCGACTAGTTCGCCCATCGAAGCGGTGTTGCCGCCCAGGTTGTACACCTCGGCGCCGGGTTGCAGAGAGCGCGCGGCCCGGATGAACATCTCCGCGGCGTCATCGGCGTGGTGATAGACGACCGTGCCGCCGAAGCTGATGTGATACGGGCGTCCGACCGCGGCGGCCAGCATGGCCTTGGTCGGCGTCGAGGTCATGCCTTGGTCGCGGCCCGGGCCATAGACGACGTACGGGCGAATGCCCACGCTGCGCACTTTGCTCTCCAGCCAGTAGATGCGGGCCGTGCCCTCGTTCGCCTGCTTGGTCACGCCGTAGAGGTTGGTCGGGTCGTGGGGGGCGTCGTTGGCGAGCGGGCCCGTCGGGTAGCGCTCGGGCGGCCCGTAGACACCGGCCGAGCTGGCGTAGGCGATGCCCTGCACCTGGGCGGCATGGCGGCGCGCGGTCTCGAACAGGATCGTCGTGCCTACTGCATTGACCCGCATGCCGCGGACCGGGTCGGCGCGCACGAACGGCACCTGCAGCGCCGCCAGGTGGAGGATGTGGGTGATGCCGTTGTCGACGACGGCTTTTTCGAACTGCTCGAAATAGGTAACGTCGCCGCTGATCATGTTGAGCTTGGCCAGCTGCGCGTCATCGAGGATCAGTTCCAGCCGATGCCGGCTGCCGGGCAAGTCGTAGGTCGAGACCGCCACCCCTTCGCCAAGCAGGCGCTTGACCGCCCAGGACCCGATGCAGCCAAGCGCGCCGGTCACCAGAAATCGTTCAGACATGGTTCCTCCTCCAGGGAATGACGTTTGGGAGATTCAATTCCTCTTCTAGCCGGGATACAGAATACCGCCTTTCACACCTGCGCCGCCCGGTAGCGGTTGCGGATTTCGGATTTCGGATTTCATCAGTTTTCCGGTCTCGGTTCGCGGCAGGGTGGCGGCGAAGTCCACGCTCTTCGGGCACTTGAGCGCGGACAGCTGGTCACGGAAGTAGTCGATGAGGCTTCGTTTAAGTTCCTCCGAGGCGGCCGTGCCCGCCTGGAGTTGCACCACGGCTTTGACTTCCTCGCCAAATTCCTCATTGGGTACGCCGAACACGGCCACATCCGCGACCGCGGGATGCTGCAGGAGCACGTCCTCTGTCTCCTGCGGGTATCAGGGCTTTCGCTTCCAGACATCCTGCAGCATGGCTTTGTCTAGAGACAGATCAGCCACCAAGCGCTTTAGCTTGCCGTTCTCTTCTTCAAGCTGCTTGGGCCGTCGCAGCTCCGAGGGGCCCAGGCCCGAGTACTTCTTCTTCCACTTGTAGAACGTTGCATCAGAAATGCCCATCTTGCGGCAGATCTCATCAACCGGCGTACCTACCTCCTGCTGCTTCAGCGCGAACGCTATCTGCTGTTCTGTGAACCT
>CAMAXP010000085.1 GCA_945862265.1 Bordetella parapertussis | reverse complement strand
GGAGAAGGCCGGCAACTGGAACGAGTATTCGAAGGCCCCCGCCGGCACCGGCCCCTTCAAGCTCGCCCGCTGGACGCCGCGCCAGAGCGCGGAACTCGCAAAGAACGCCGCGTACTGGGACAAGGCCCGCGTGCCCAAGCTCGACAAGATCGTGCTGCTGCCGATTCCCGAGGCCAACACCCGCACCGCGGCGCTGCGCTCCGGCCAGGTGGACTGGATCGAAGCCCCCCCGCCGGATGCGATCCCCAGCCTGAAGCAGGCGGGGTATGTCCTGTCGACCAACTCCTACCCCCACTACTGGCCCTGGTCGCTGAACACCACCAAGGCCCCTTTCAGCGACATGCGCGTTCGTCAGGCTCTCAACTACTGCGTCGACCGGGACGCGGTGGTCACACTCGTCGGCGGGACGGCCGAGCCTTCGGTGGGCTACTTCTCGAAGAAGCACCCCAACTTCGGCACCCCCGCGCAGCAGTACAAGTACGACCCCGCCAAGGCCAAAGCCCTGCTCGCGGCGGCCGGCTACCCGGAAGGCAAGCGCATCCCGTTCAAGGTGATGATCTCCACGTCCGGCTCGGGCCAGATGCAGCCCCTGCCGATGAACGAACTGCTGCAGCAGCAGGTCGCCGCGTGCGGGTTCGACGTGACCTACGAGGTGGTCGAATGGGGCCTCGTCCTCAATGCCTGGCGCAACGGCGCCCCGAGCAAGGAATCGCGCGGCGTGGACGGGCTCAACATCTCCAGCCCCTCGATCGACATTGCCACGATGGCGCGCTACCTCCTGTCGGGCAACGGCGGGCCGAATGGCGCGAACTGGGGACACTTCAAGAGCGTGGCCTACGACCGGATCCTCGCGGGGATCGAATCGTCCAGCGAACCGAGCGAGATCTCGCGCGGCACGACGCAGGCCCACCAGCTGATCGTCGACGAGGCGCCTTACCTCTTCGTAGTCCACGACCTCAACCCGGTCATGTACTCGAAGAAGGTGAAGGGCTTCGTGCAGGCCCAGTCCTGGTTCCAGGACTACACCAAGGTGTACCTGGAGAAGTAAGGCCCGTGCGGGGACTCAGTAGTCGAGAAGCTTCTTCTCGACCATGGCGTGGATGCCCTTGAAGCCATCCACGAGCTGGGTCACGCGCAGGTCGCAGGCAAGGCTGCAGAAGCAGTAGGCGTCGTCCGGCGTCCAGCCCTTCAGCTCGACGAGCCACTTGATCATCTCGCGCAGCGCCTGCTTGGCGGCGTCGTCGAGGTCCGGGTCGGTGCCCATCGAGATGTAGTGGGTGGGCGTGACGGCGCGCGGGAAGGTCAGGCTCTTGCCCTTGTGCAGGATCAGCTCGAAGGTGCCGCTCATCGGGGTCTCCAGCGCCTGCAGGTTCACTTCGCCGTCGCCCTGCACCGCATGGCCGTCGCCGGCGGAGAACAACGCGCCGTCGGCCCACACCGGCAGGAACAGCGTCGTGCCGGCCACCAGTTCCTTGCAGTCGATATTGCCGCCGAACTCGCGCGGCTCAACGGAAGACACCGCGCCGTATTCCGCGCGCGGCGCAACCGCCATGATGCCGAAGAACGGCCGCAGCGGGATGGTCGGCCCCCACGGGAGCTTCGCGGTCATCTTCTGCCGGTCGAGCGGAATGTGGATGTTGCGCAGCCTGGGAAAATCCTCGGGCAGCGTGCCGCGCAGCGGCTTGAACCCGTTGTACGACCAGTCGACGCGCAGCTGCACGTCCTTGATGCGCACTTCGAGCGTGTCGCCGCGCTCCGCGCCGCGCACGGCCACCGGGCCGGTGAGGATGTGCGGGCCGAGGAAAGGCTTCATCGTGTCGATGATCTTGCGATGCTCGGGCAGGAGATCGGTGCGCTGGCCGACGTCGCCGGGTGACCCCGACACGCAGTGCAGCGTTACGGTGTCGCCGGAATCGACCGTGATCAGGGGCTTGAGCTTGGCATCGAAATAGCCCCAATGGACGGTTTCGGTCGAGGCGCTGAGGGTGTGTTGCGTGGGCATGGGTGTTTTCTCCTATGCAAATGCTACCATCGCCCGCCTCTCAGAAAGGATCGCCTCCGTGACCGACAAGAAAATATTCCGCGACTACGACCAGGCCGGGCTCGACGCGCAGTACAACAACCGCGTGCGCTGGCCGGACTACAAGGAGCACTTCGCCAACTGGCGGGTCTGGAGCGCGGAGACGTGCGCGAAACTCCCCTGCCACCTCGACCTCGCCTTCGGGCCCTCGCCGATGGAGAAACTCGACATCCTGCCGGCGGAGAAGCCGGGGGCGCCGTTGTATGTATTCATCCACGGCGGCTACTGGTACTCGCTCGACAAGGCCGACTACAGCTATGTGGCCGAGGGCTTTCGCCCGCACGGCATCTGCACGGCGGTGAACAACTTCGGCCTCGCGCCGGACACCTCGATGGACGAGATCGTGCGCCAGAACCGCGCGGCACTGGCCTGGCTGTGGCGCAACGCGAAAACCTACGGTGCCGACCCGGACCGCATCTATGTGTGCGGCCATTCGGCCGGTGGCCACCTCGTGCTGATGCTGCTGGCGACCGACTGGCCGGCGTTCGAACGCGACCTGCCTGCAGGCCTGGTGAAAGGCGCCTGCTCGATCGGCGGGCTCCACGACATGGAACCGATCCGCCTGTCCTATCTCAACAAGACGCTGAAGATGAGCCCTGAGGAGGCCAACCGCAATTCGCCGCTGCTAGCGCGCTACCCGGTGCCCGCCCCACTCTCGCTGGTCGTGGCCGTGGACGAGACCCCCGAGTACCACCGCCAGTCGGAGGCCATGGCGGACCTGTGGCGCAAGCTCGGTTATCCTGTGGAACTGCTCGTGCCGCCGGGACTCAACCACTTCGACGTGGTGAACCAGCTGCGCGACCCCTCCTGCGAACTCGTGAAGGTCCAGCTCGCGGAAATGGAAAAAGCCTTCAACCCCTGACCGATTTTCCGGAGGAGACCATGAAAAGAACCCTGTTCGCCGCAGCATTGCTCGCCGCGCTGGCCGCAGTATCCACGGCCCGTGCACAGGACGCCTACCCGACCAAGCCGGTATCGGTCGTCGTGCCGTTCTCGCCCGGCGGCATTTCTGACGTGATCGGCCGGCCGTTCGTGCATTCGCTCGGCAAGGCACTCAAGCAAAGCTTCATCATCGAAAACCGCCCCGGGGCCGGCGGCGGCGTGGGCATGGCCTACGCGGCGCGCGCCAAGCCCGACGGCTACACGCTCATGGTGGCGCTTTCCAGCATTTCGGCGATTCCTGCGTCGGACCGGCTCTTCGGCCGCCCGCCGGCGTACGAGATCAAGCAGTTCGCGCCGATTGCGCTCATTTCGGCCGACCCGGCTTTCCTCGTTGTACGCGCCGACAGTCCGTGGAAAACCGTGAAAGACCTCATCGAGGCCGCCAAGGCAAAGCCCGGCGGCATTCCCTACGGCTCGACCGGAAACTACGGCACGATGCACGTGGGCATGGAGATGTTCGCCCATGCCGCCGGCATCAAGATGAACCACATCCCTTACGGCGGCGGCGGCCAGCAGGTAGCGGCCATCGTCGGCAACCAGGTCGAGGCGATCACCCAGCTGCCTGCCACCATCGCCGGCCAGATTGCCGGCGGCAAGTTGAAGGCACTGGCTACCTTCGCTCCGGCGCGGGTCGCCGGATTCCCTGAAGTGCCGACCATGAAGGAGCTCGGATTTCCCGAGGTCGAGTACTTCGTCTGGACCGGGTTCTTCGCACCCGCGGGAACGCCGCCAGAGGTGCTCGCGGCCCTGCGCCGAGGGGCCCGCGAAGTGGTGCAGGACCCGGAATTCAGGAATGCGATGGAGAAGCTGCGCGCGCCGATCGTCTACAAGGACGCCGACGAGTTCCAGGCCTACCTGGACGCGGACGCGAAGCGCCTCACCGCGGTGATCCAGAAGATCGGCAAGGTCGAATAGCGCCTTGAGCGCCCGGCCGCCCCTCGCTCAGACGCCGGTCAGCCGGGGCCAGAGCGCATCCGCCCCCTGCGCGGCGATCATCCGGCCGAGGCGCACCTGCCAGTGCGTTTCGTTGCCGAACTCGTCGCGCCACGACCACAGGCGCCGCGTCGAGTAGTGCAGGTTGTGCTCGCGGGTGTAGCCCATCGCGCCGTGGACCTGGTGCGCGATCTCGCCCGCGCGCCCGGCAGCCTCGCCGATGCGGGCCTTCGCCACCGCCACCATGAAGTCATCCGGCCCGCCGGCCGAAGCCTCGACCGCAGCGTCCGCCGCGGCACTTGAAGCCGCGACCTGCCCGGCCAGCACCGCCAGCAGGTGCTGGATCGCCTGGAACTTGCCGATGGCGCGACCGAACTGCACGCGCTCGTTGGCGTAGAGCAGCGCGTATTCGAGCGTGCGCTCGAGCGCACCGGCCATCTGCACGCTGCGCAGCAACGCGCCCTCGGCCACCAGCCGCTCGCCGGCGCCCGCAAGCTCGGCCGCAGCGATGAGCGGCGCAGACTTGAATTCGAGCACCGTGCGCGGTTCGCCCGCCAGGTTCTTTTCCGTGGCGCCGGCAAGGCCCGACGTCGCGGCAATACCCACCACCGGTTTGCCTTCGCACTCACCCACGACGACGACCTGCGCGCACTGCGCGCCCCAGGGCACCCGGCGCGCCGTTCCCGACACGCTGTAACCGGCGCCGCTGCGCGAAATCTCCAGGCGATCGCCCAGGTGCGAAGGCGCCACCGTCAACGCGCCCTCCGGCACCTTGAGGCCCGCAGCGACCAGCAAGCGGCCGGCCAGCATGGTCTCGGCGAGCGGAACGGGGGCTGCGTGATAGGCGGTGCGCTTCAGCGCCAGCATCGCCTCGTGGAACTCGAGCCCGGACCCACCTGCGCTCTCAGGCAGTGCGGCCGTGGTCAACCCCACCTCTTCCAACGCCTGCCACAGCCCCTTGGGCCACTCGCCGCCTTCCGCGGACTCGCGCACGGCCTTCGCGCAGTGGTCCTCGAAGACGCGGTCTATCGTACTGATCAGGTCGGCGCTCATCGCAACCCCAGTCCGCGGGCAATGATCCCGCGCAGGATTTCCCGCGTGCCGCCGCGAATGGTGAAGCCCGGCGCCTGCAGCATGGTCATGCCGAGCAACTCAGGGTAGGTCGCGCCGTCGCCGAGCGCGGGCTCCGTCGGGATCAGGTGGCGGAACGTCTCGGGGATCTCGCGTTCGAAGGTCGTGCCCATGTCCTTGACCAGCGCCGCCTCCACGTTGGGCTGCGCGCCGCGTTGCAGCTGCCCGGCCACCGAAGTCGACATGCGCCGCAGCGTCGCCACGTGCGCGATGAAGCGCCCGATGTCGGCGGCGGCGCGCGCGTCGGGCTCGGGCCCGATCTCGCGGATCGACTGCAGGAACAACTGGTAGGTGCTCAGGAACCGGTCCGGGCCGGAGCGCTCGAACGCCAGCTCGCCGGTCACCATCTTCCAGCCCATGCCCTCGCCGCCCATCACCATGTCATCGGGCACGAAGTAGTCGTCGAATACCACCTCATTGAAGTCGTGGCCGCCGTAAAGGTTGTAGATCGGCCGCACCGTGACGCCGGGCTTGGAGAGGTCGACGATGAACTGGGTGAGGCCCGCGTGGCGGTCTTCCTCTTTCGGCGCGGTGCGCGCGAGCGAAATCAGGTAGTGGGCGCGGTGGGCATTGCTCGTCCATACCTTGCTGCCGCTGATCTTCCAGCCGCCTTCGGTCTTCGCCGCTTTTGTGCGCACGGCGGCGAGGTCCGAGCCGGAGTCCGGCTCGCTCATGCCGATGGAGAAAAAGCACGTGCCGGCGGCGATCTTGGGCAGGATCTCGGCCCGGGCCCGCTCGCTGCCGTTTTTGAGGATCTGGTGGCCGCTCTGCCGATCCGCGATCCAGTGGCCGCCCACGGGCGCCCCGCCCGCCAGCATTTCTTCGGTCACCACGTAACGCTCCAGCGCCGTGCGCTCGTGTCCGCCATACTTCTTCGGCCAGATCATGCCGATGAAGCTGTTCTCGCCGCATTTGCGCGAGAAGTCCGCGTCGAACGACGACCACGTGTGCTGGCTGGGGTTGAACGCGCCGCGCGCCACTTCGGACGCGATCAGGGCGCGGACCTTGTGCCGCAATTCCTTCGCGGAAGGCGGCAATTCGACCGGCTCGAACCGGAATTCATGCATGTGTTTCTCCATTTCGCACTGCAACGACCAATATAGCCGAGACAACGCACCAGCGTAAAAGTACCATCCTTGGCCTTACACCAAGGAGGCTTGAGGCGCATGGCTGACCCAGTACTGTACGAGCAGGACGGCGGCATCGTCACGCTGACGCTGAACGAACCCGCTACGCGAAACGCCATCTCGCCCGCCATCGTCGAGGCGCTGGTCGAGGCGACGCACCGCATCAACGCCGACCTGACGGTGGGTTGCGTGATCCTTACCGGCGCGGGCGACGGATTCTCTTCGGGCGGCAACGTCAAGCAGATGAAGAACCGCGAGGACCTCTTCGCCGGCAGCCCGGCCGAGATCCGGCGCGCCTACCAGCAGGGCATCCAGCGCATCCCGCTGGCCATGTACGGGCTGGAAGCGCCCTCGATCGCCGCGGTCAACGGCGCGGCCGTCGGCGCCGGCTGCGACCTGACCACCATGTGCGACATCCGGATCGCCGGCCGCAGCGCCAAGTTCGCCGAGAGCTTCCTGCGCGTCGGGTTGGTGTCGGGCGACGGCGGCGCGTGGTACCTGCCGCGCGCGGTGGGGCTGTCGAAAGCCTACGAGATGACGTTCACCGGCGATTTCCTCGACGCCGAGGAAGCCGCCCGCATCGGGCTGGTCTCCAAGGTCGTGGACGACGACAAGCTGATGGCCGAAGCGCGTGCGCTTGCCGGACGCATCGCGGCGCAGCCGGTGCATTCATTGCGCATGACCAAGCGCCTCCTGCGCGACTCGCAGCAGGTAGCCCTGCCCATCGCGCTCGAGATGGCGTCCTCACTGCAGGCGCTGACCCAGCACACCTACGACCAGCACGAAGCGGTCAGCGCGTTCCTCGAAAAGAGGAAGCCGGAGTTCAAACGGAAATAAAAATCGGGGTCAGAGCCGATTTCCCATGCCTCAGGCAAGCACCTCGAGACCATTCTTGGCCACCAGGTTCAGCAGCTTCAAGGCCGGCCCGCTGGGCTTCTTCTGGCCCGTCTCCCATTTCTGCACCGTCGACGCGCTGGTATTGAGATAGGCGGCAAACACCGCCTGGCTCGCTTTGGCGCGCGTCCTGAGCCGCTTGATCTGGGTCGCATCGAACGCCTTCACCGGGTTGAGGCAAAGGACGTCGAATTCCCGCATGGTCTGCACATCGATGACGCCCGCCTTGCGCAGGCCGGACGCCGTCTCGTGCACTGCGGAAAGGATGCGCGACTTAGTTTTCTGCATGACAAATCTCCAATAGTTCGCCGGCGGCCAACGCGGCCTTGATCGCCTGCGGATCCGACTTGGCATACACGTCCGCCAGCCTCTTGAACGCCGCGAGTTCGCGGGCGTCGATGTTGTCGCGCTCGTCCTTGCCGAACGCGTACATGAATACCCATAGGGTGCCGGCATTCGTCGCAACGATGGTCCGAAAACCGCCGCTCTTGCCTTTGCCGCGTCCCGCGACGCGCTTCTTCACCACCCCGCCGCCGAGGTGCGCGTCCACCAGCCCCGCGACCATCTCGCGCACGGCGGCGCACAGGCTGGCGTCCGGGAGGCCGAGAACCTTCGCGAGCCTGGCGAACGGCTTGGTCTTGAATACGCGAGGAACCATGGCTGAATATAGCACTTAGTGCAATAGACAGGAAGATCCCGAAAATCGGGATCGGATCGACTCAATTTAGGGAAAAAAAGACGGGAATGTACCGGTTCCAGTAAAAAATAGCCATGGAACCGCCTCCTGGCGCGAGGTTTTCAAATAAATGTCTGAATTAAGGGCGCGGCAGGGGTGCCGCGCGCCGCGCCTGTCCACGCCCCAGTCCCAGCGCCAGCGCAAACCAAAGCACCGCCACCGGTACCGTCGCGAGCGAGATCGACGACAGTTCCAGCCCCGCCCCGCGCAACGCCAAGAACACCCAGCCGCTGCCCGCGTCCGCGCCGCGGAACACGACGATGTCGATCACGTTCTTGGCCTTGTACTTTTCTTCGCGCTCGAGCACGGTAAAGAGCACCTCGCGCGCCGGATTGGACAGCGCGAAGTTGGTGGCCCGCTGCAGCGCCTGGAACCCGATCACCACGAACAGTGCCGGCGTGAAGGCGAGCGCGAGGAACCCCAGCGCGAACACCAGCGGCAGCGCCGCCGCCGCCGGCCCGACGCCGAACCGCGCAATCAGCCGCCCGGTAGCGAGGAACTGCACAAGGATCGTGAGAATGCCGATCGCGAGGTCGATGCTCGCGAAGATGCGCGTGCGCACCGCCGGGTCGTCCGAGGCCGCCGCGACGATGCTCGCCTGCTGGAAGTAGAGGAACGTCCCGGCCAGCGACAGCAGCGCAACCCACAGCGCGATCCCTGCGAGATAGGGCGAGCGCAGCACCATCAGGATTCCGGAAAGCCAGCCCCCACCGATGGCGCCTGAATCGGCCGGCTTGGCAGTCCCGCCCTTCTCCGCCTTCGGCACCGCCGACTCGAGCCGGTGCGCACACAGCACCGCCAGTTCCAGCAGCAGCGCCGCGACGATCAGCAGGTTGACCGGCCCCAGTGGCACGGCCAGCGCCACGGTGACGACCGGCCCGAGCAACGCCCCCGCCGATCCGCCCGCCGCGATGAAGCCGAACAATCGCTTGCCTTGTTCGCTCTGCCACAGGTCCGCCATGAACGACCAGAACACAGAGACGGCGAACAGGTTGAACACGCTGATCCAGACGAAGAACACCCGCGCCACCACGACCTTCTCGATATCCAGCGTCAGCAGGACCCAGAACACGGCGATATTGGCGACGAAGAAGTGGTAGACCAGCGGCACGAAGCGCTTGCGTGGCAGGCGCGCCACGACGGCGCCGAACACCGGCACCGCCGCCAGCATCACGAGGAAGGTCGCCGTGAACAGCCACTGCAGGTTGCGCACTCCGCCCGCAATGCCCATCTCGTCGCGCAGCGGGCGCAGCACGTAGTAGCCCGCCAGCAGGCAGAAGAAGTACGCGAAGGACCACAGCAGGGCACGCGCCTCGCCGGGACGCACGGCGACTACGCGTGCGAGCGCCCTGTGCAGGGCGTGGTCCGAACTCATGGGAATCTCCGGTCGGAGTGGGGAACGAATGGATTACAGTACCAGACAGGTGAATATTCCGGCTTCCCATCTGCACGTCAACCGGCTCCTGGCCGCCAAGGGCCTGCGCGCCTTCGGCGATGGCTTCGTCAGCCTGCTGTTGCCGCTGTACCTGCTCGAACTCGGCTTCACGCCGTTCGAGGTCGGCGTGATCGCCACCACCACCCTGCTGGGCTCGGGCGTGCTCACGCTGGCGGTCGGCCTGCATGCGTACCGCTTCCACTATCGGTCGCTGCTCCTCGCGGCCACGGTCCTGATGGCGTGCACGGGCCTGGGCTTCGCGGCCTTCACCACCTTCTGGCCGTTGGCGCTGGTGGCGCTCCTGGGCACCCTGAACCCGTCCAGCGGCGACGTCAGCGTATTCCTGCCGCTCGAGCACGCGGTGATGTCCCGCGTGGTGACCGACCGCGAGCGCACGGCGGTGTTCGCGCGCTACAGCCTCATCGGCACGCTGGTCGCCGCGTTCGGTTCGCTCGCAGCCGGGCTGCCGTCCTGGCTCGGCACGCTCGGGATCGCGCCCCTCGCCGCCATGCAAGGCATGTTCGTGTTCTACGCGCTCCTCGCCGCCGCTTCTGCCCTTGTCTACCGCGGGCTGCCCAAGGCCATGGTCAGCGAGACGCACAAACCCAGCGCACCTCTCGGCCCGTCGAAAAAGACCGTCTACACGCTCGCGGCACTCTTCAGCCTGGATGCGTTCGGCGGCGGGTTCGTCGTGCAGTCGATGGTCGCGCTGTGGCTCTACCAGCGCTTCGGGCTGTCGCTCACGACCGCTGGGGTGATCTTCTTCTGGACCGGCCTGCTCACGGCGTTCTCCTACCTTGCGGCCGTGCGGATCGCCGGGCGCTTCGGGTTGGTGAATACGATGGTGTTCACACACATCCCCGCCAACCTGTGCCTCGTCGCTATTCCCTTCGTGCCCGACCTCGCGTGGGCCATCGTGCTGCTCTTCGTGCGCAGTGCGCTGTCGCAGATGGATGTCCCGACGCGCAGCTCGTTCGTCATGGCCGTCGTGTCGCCGGCGGAGCGCCCCGCTGCTGCGAGCCTCACCGCCGTGCCGCGCAGCCTCGCCTCGGCCATCAGCCCGCTCATGGCTGGCTACCTGCTCGGGATTTCGACTTTCGGCTGGCCGTTGATTGCGGCCGGCGGGCTGAAGATCCTCTACGACCTGCTGCTGTATGCGAAGTTCAGGAACGTAAGGCCGCCAGAGGAACGCGGCTAGGTCAGACCGAAGGCCTCGGCGAGCAATTCGTACGAATGATGCCGCGGCGCGGTGTCGTAGGTCCAGGTGACAACGACCAGTTCGTCGAGGTCGAGCCGCTGGGCAAGCTCGGTCAGCTTCGCTGCCACCTGCGCCCCGGTGCCGACAACCGCCTTGCGGCGCATCGCCTCGATCGTCACCCGGTCGGCCTCGGTATACGGGTAGGCGGCCGCCTCCTCCGGCGAGACGAGCGGGTTGCGCAGCCCGCGCTCGAATCCGATGCGCCAGAGTTCCCGCGTCTGCAGGAGCCGGCGCGCTTCCGCTTCGGTATCCGCCGCCAGGGCCCATACGCAGATCGTGGCCTGCGGTTTCGGGTGCGCAACGCTCGGACGGTAGTTGCGGCGGTAAAGATCCAGCGCCTGCTCGACACCGCGACCATCGCTGAAGAAATAGGCAAACGCATACGGCAACCCGAAGTGGGCCGCGAGCTGCGCGCCGTAGTCGGAGCTGCCGAGGATCCACACCTCGGGATGGGTCGGCCCCGTGGGGTGCGCCTTGATTGCCCGGAATGGATGCCCTTCCTGCAGCGGAACCCCGGACACCCAGGCCTGCAGATCGATCACCTGCTGCGGGAAATCGTCGGCCGCATTGGCATACGGGTTCAACGCCATGGCCGTCAGCCGGTCCGAGCCCGGGGCGCGCCCGACGCCGAGGTCGACCCGTCCCGGCGCGATGCCTTCCAGCACGCGGAACTGCTCGGCCACTTTGAGCGCCGAGTAGTGCGGCAGCATCACCCCCGCGCTACCGATGCGGATGCGTTGCGTGGTCGCCCCTATCGCCGCAAGGAGGACCTCGGGCGCGGACCCCACGATGCTGTCGCTATGGTGGTGCTCCGACACCCAGTAACGATGAAAGCCCAGCCGGTCGCAGTGCTGCGCGAGTTCGATGCTTTCGCGGATCGCCGCGCTCTGCGGGCGGCCGGCGGAAGACGTGGACTGGTCGAGGACGGAGAGTTTCATCGAGCGCGCAAGTGTATACCGCAATTCACCGTCGGGGTGCGCTGCAGCGATGCGCGCCTGGATGTGGCGACGCGCGCCGCTGCCGTGCTCAAGGCTTGAGCAGGAGCTTGTCCAGCTGTTCCTTGGTGATCGCCGGCACCTCTCCCCTTGCCTTCCAGCGGTTCATGTTCCAGCCGCCTTCGCCCACCCAGTCCTTGAAGACCTTCAGGTTCTTCTGGCGCTCGGCCTCGTCGGAGCCCAGCTTGGTATACATGTTTCCCGGTTTGCCGTCTCGAGCCGACTTGCCGTCGTCGAGGCGGCGCATCAGGGCCCCGGTATCCGGCCAGCCCACGTAGAAGACCAGGTCGGCATACGAATTCATGCGCGGGCCGGTCTTCTCCTTGGTGAATTTCTTCTCCTCTTTCAGGAAGTCATGCAGCACAGGGGATTGCGCACCGTGGCATTCGGCGCACCATTCCTTGAAGATCGGCACGATGTCCCTGGTGTAGGTCACCTCTGCAGCTGCGGCATTTGCGGTGCACACCGCGGCCGCCGCCAGCAGGGAAAGGCTTGCTTTCATCTTCATGATTGCTCCTTCGTATGCCGGAACACCGGACGCCGGCAGTTGGTTCAGTTGAACGGCACTTCAACAATGGCCTTGAGGGTCCAGGCATCGGTGGAACTGTTGAGCCCCCTGCCCAGGCCGATGTTGAAGGCCCAGGGCTTGCGGTCGTATTCCACGACCAGGTACAGCGTGTTTTCCTGCAGCGAACCCGGCAGCGTGTTGTTGAGCTTGCCCATGCCGGAGTAGTACTCGACGCCAAGGGCAATGCCTTCGGCCACGTCGTGCACCGCCTTGGTCGCGAGGTCGAAGGTGGGCCCGCCACCGCGGTGTCCCTTCGACAGGTCCCATCCGAAGATCGGGTTGGCAGCAAGATGCCACCGCTTGGCCCGGTAGCCGGTCATGATTCGCAGTTCGCTGCCGAAGCGTGACTCCGAGTAGCGCTTCCCCACGCTCGCAAGCTCGACGTTGGCCCCGGCGTACCACCCGCCCGAGTCCTCGTCGCCGCGAACAGGCAGCCACTTGAGCCGCACTTTGGCCCCATCCACGGTGAGGTCACCGCCGGGGTCGCGCAACATCGGAAGGTAGATCCCGGCCTCCCAGTCCCTGGACAGTCCGTAAGAAAACTCAGGAGTGAACCGCACACCGTGATGCGGCGGAGAATCGCCGGGATAGTCCGGAGTCTTGCGGCCCCTGGGCGTCGTGTTCACATGCAACTCGAGCCCGGACTCGCCGGGCTTGTTTATCCCGTCGGTATAGACCTGGATCTCGTCTGAGATTGCGTGGGCCTCCGAGGGCAGGACCGACAGGGCGCAGGTGAGCGCGAGTGCGGCG
>CAMAXP010000084.1 GCA_945862265.1 Bordetella parapertussis | reverse complement strand
GCGATTCCAATGAGCGACTGGGCAAGCTCGGCGTGGATGCGCCAGTCGCGCACCTCGTTGGCATCGGCGAGTGTGCTGCGCGAAACCCGGCTCTTGATGCCCATGTGGTAAAGCTTGCCCGCTTGCGCACGAAGACACGCTTCGATGTCGCGCAGGCTCTCGCGATAGGTCAGTTGGGCGAAGGCCATGCACAGGTACTGATCGAGGCAGGAAAACGCCTTGACCTTGTGCTCTCCGCCGTAGCGCGCGACGCAGCGGCGAAACGTCGTCAGTGGCAAATGCTGCGTAAGCTGCGCGAATACCAATTTGCCCAAGTTCATCGATGCTCCCGGCGAGTAAACTCCTCGCAGGATCGCAAATCGATGCAACGCGTTTCAAATCGAGACCAATAAAAATCATGACTTCGCTATTTAAGATCAGGCATTTGCCGCTGTTCGACCGTTCAACGTCCGGGCAGTAGTGTGTTTGACCCTAAGTCGGTTGACAACGCCGGAATCAAACAGGCTAAAATAGTAGGCTACTTTGTATTACATCAGAAGAGGTCTCCGAATTCTTTCTCGAGTCACGGTAGACTTTAAGTATTTTACATTGTTTGAAGTGTGTAAGTGAGGAGCTTGAGTCGAATGATCGCGCATTTTGCGACGCGCTCGGTCGTACCAGCCCATGTGCATTCGACTGCAGGTTCCATAGACAGTGTTTTTGGGTGCCGGACCAGATCAATGCCCCGTGCCTTTGGATCACCGAAGACACATTCGAGTTTTTCGAGCGGACGGAAATCCGATGCATTGGTACGCATTTAAGCGAAGCCCCCCTTTTTTTATTCAAGAATTAGGACCTGTACCGTGACGCCAAAACGAGAAGAGCATGGAATTATTCACTTGGTGCCCATTCTTAGCCAGGAAATTGCACGACAACACGCTGGCACCGTAGTTTCCTTGAGTAATTTATGGGTCACACGAATCGAATACTTCCATACATTTGGCGCGGTTACTTATTTAGAGGCTTTTGACGAAAAGGGTGTTTTACCTTACGACCGGTTAGGTGCGTATCACTCGCATCGAGCCCTTATGAACCCGGTCCTTCGGCGACATTTTTCAGGACTGTATTCTGATCTTGCACATTTGTTGTCTAAACACTTTGATGCGCCTTGCGAATTCCCCGAAGAACTGGCCCACCCCGGTTTTCATATCTTCGGCGCTACTGGGTCAGAAGGTCAGATGAAACAGTCGTTCATTGATTCTTCTGAGGGTGACTCGTGGTCGCACTTACATGTGGACATTCAATACATACCGCACTGTCCATTTTGGGATAAATTTCGCGATGTGGATCTATCAAGTCCCATGTCGTTTACGCTGTGCCTAGAGTTGCCAAAAGCAGGGTCAGCGCTGAGATATTGGCATTCAATCGAATCTCCTGTCAAAGCTCAGGCATTTAACTACATGCCCCTGGAGGAGCGTCGAAACATGATTGGTGAACCGCGGTGCGCGCCCTACCGAGCAGGAGTTTTGACTTACTTTATTGGTCACCTGATCCATCAGGTTCCCGCGACGCTGCCGCTCTATGTATCAGATCGGCGCATTACACTTCAAGGGCATGGCATTAAGTGCGATGGCGCTTGGCAGCTGTACTTTTAGTTCCTTTTGCTTGCCAAATCTGACGGGTGAACATATGGAGTGGAGCGCCAAATCTAGTGGGAAGGGGAGAATCTCTTCAACGGCGAAATAAGCACGGGGAAACCTGCGGAAGCGGATTATTGCTGTCCGGATTCGCGCGCTCACAGATGGACCGACCGCTAGGAACCCCTCAACTCAGGTCATGTGTTTTTTTCTGCCTTCTCGGGCTTTCTCGAACTCCGTCTGGAAATGCCCGCTCACCCTCTTGGGGTCGAATTCGAGGAAGGTGCCACCCGCTTCGAAGTGGGTAATAAACACTTTGCCCAGGGCCAAGGTGCCGGCCGCGGCGACAGCAGGCAATACCGCGATCCCAACCAAGGGGCCCAGTACCGGCATGAATTTAAACGCCAATGCAAGACTTCCCGCCAGGCTGTTTTGCAACACGGTCGACATCAATGTCGCAACCATCGACTTTGCCGCCTGCTCCTTGAAGGGCACGCCATAGACCTCGGACAGTTTGGCCAGCATGCGCAGTTGCACGCCGATGATCAGCGCCATGTCGATGCCGGGCAGCGGCAGGATGCCAGCGCCTGCCGCCCAGGGAAGATGACTCTCGACCACCGCCAATGCCGGCGCTTCACGACTGGCCAATGACGTCACGGGAAGCGACTCGGGCAAGGCTTCCGAAGATGTGTCCGCACCCGCGATGAACTGCTCGGCCGTGGTATCGATCTTTTCCGCCTTGGGTGCAGTTTTGGACGTCTTTCTTGCGCGTGTGATGGCCATGGTTTCTTTCCGCAGATTCAGTTCAATTGACGTAGATTGCATTCATCAAGGTTGTGAGCTCAGCGGCAGC
This sequence comes from Bordetella parapertussis, assembly GCA_945862265.1. Classification (GTDB taxonomy): domain Bacteria; phylum Pseudomonadota; class Gammaproteobacteria; order Burkholderiales; family SG8-39; genus SZAS-79. The sequence continues at coordinate 10,656 of CAMAXP010000084.1, read as the reverse complement.
CTTACGGTTGCGGGGCTTGTACTCGGTAACGCTCTGACCGCGCCCGAAGGCGCTGCCAAAAATTCCGCGGTTGCCGACCGAACCGGGAACCAGTTCGATGCCATCGTACTCGCGTATCACCGCGATGGTATCGGCATTGTCACGGCCCACCGGCTTTGCCCGGTTCAATACCGCGAAGACGCGAAAATCGTGGAGGCTGCGGGCTTCGTCGATCAGTTCAAGAATATCGTCGATGGCCCAGATCTCGACCGATTCAGGTCCAATCGGCAGCAGCAGCGCATCGGTCACGGTCAAGGCGGCGCGAAGCGCGTTCGAGTCCTTGCCACCCACGTCGATGACGATATCCTGGTACTTCGACTTGAGCAATCCGACCTGATGGCGCAATGCCCTGGCGTCCTCAAGCACGATGCAGGGTACGGGTGGCGTCAGCCCGGCTTCGGCGCGGATGCCGATCGCCTTGCTGATACTGGTTTGTTTCGGGTCGCCATCGACTAACAGAGTATCCACTCCGGCGAGCAGCCGTTCGATGGCGATATTGAGTGCCAATGTGCTCTTGCCAACGCCGCCTTTGGTATGGCCAAGTGTGAGAATCATGCAGTGATTCTAATCCAATCCGCCTGATTCCAGCACCCATATTTCCCCCAGGCTTATATCTCGATGGAATGCCAAGCCTTTCCCCAGGCCCACGCAATCTTTTGCGACGACAGCTTGCATCATTTGAAGCTGCTCTTTCCGGCTTGCCGCCAAAGATGGAGTCGTGTTTCGGCGGCCACAACTTGGCGGAATGCTTAACTTCTAGGTACTCACCGAATTCGAGGCGATTGTGCAGGCCGTGTTGCCGCCGGCGCCGATTTGACCACGTGGGGGTGCGGTTTGACCGGGGTACGCCCAATGAATGCTCCGGTCAGTGATCTTGCCCCCGAAAAACGTACTCCATACGCGACGCCACCAGCTTGCCTATAAACATTCATGCCCCCAGCGAGTGAGTTCCTCGCAGGTTGGCAAATGTCAGTAGCCGAGTTCAAGTCGAGACCAGAAAAAAACATGAATGATCGCCTCCACTTAAGTTAGTTGCAGACAATCAATCGATCAACGTTGGGACACTACTGATCGAAAGTACTGGATCAATGTGCCTATCTGCGCCGACAGACTACTTGGCGCATGACTGAACAGGAGGCTAAGGCGCGGTACGGAGACGACGCAACAAAGGTCAAAGGGTCACTGGAGGTGCGTTCCGACCCCGGAAGTGCGGGGGCCCTTTATCGTGGATACAACAAGTCAAAGTAGGGACAGGCCTCTCAAAATTTGGCGAGGGGGGCGAGGGTCTTAGATTGGGCCGAGTTTGGGCTTGCAGCGCGCCGTCTGCGCAGTTTGTTCCTGAAGGGCGGTCGTCCTCGGCATTTCCTTGAGGGGCTGCGATTGCGCACGTTCGGCCGCTCTGCGCCTGAAAGCGGATTCGGCTTCGTCGTTCAGTCTCTTGGCGTTAGCCGCCTGCTCCCCGCGCCCAATCTGAGCCAGGGCTAGCGCGTTGGCCACCTGAATGGCTCGCAGCGGCGATTGCAATACCCAATCCATGAATGCATTACTAGACAGCATGTAGTCATTCCAGCAATGGGACAGGGGCTTTCCTTGTGCTATCGCGTTGCAGCGCTCAACGAGCCATCCATACGGTTCGTTCTCTGCCAGATAGCTGAGGGTGAAGGCGCGGCGGGATTCCTTTTTCATTGCTGGCTGGCATGGCGGCTGCTCAATACCCCTTGACTCAGGAGTCGCCGGCCCGGCGCCAGCATTGGCAAGATTGTTACAAAAGTGTTTACATAAATGTAACCTGAAAGATAGTATCTGCAGATCGCACGAACCGGATGCCTGGCCCATCGTGAGCAAAAGAGAGCGTACGCCGGAAAAAGCGGCAGGCAAGGCGCCGCGTGCAAAAGCGCATGTCCGAAGCGGCAGGCCCGTGCAGCAGGGCCTCAACCGCACCGGGCAACTGATCGAGGCCCTGCGCGAGCGCATTGCGAGGCACGAGGCCGCCCCCGGCGCCAAGCTCGGTGAACTGGAGCTTGCGGTTGAGTTCGGCGTCCCCCGGACACAGGTGCGCGAGGCGTTCTCGGCGCTTGAGCAGCGCGGCCTGATCGAGAGGATTCCCAACCGGGGCGCGATCGTCGCGCGGCTGGACCCGGCCAACGTCTTCCATATCTACGACACGCGCGAAGTGCTGGAAGGCCTGTGCGTGCGGCTGGCGACATTGAACGCGCCAAAAGGGTCCTGGCGCGACTTGCTGGACCTGTTCAAGGGGCCGATGCAGCGCTACGTCGAGAAGAACGACTTCGACGCCTTCCTCGCCGGCTACGCGCAGTTCCGCGAGCGCAGCATCGAGGCGGCCGGGAATCCGGTGCTCGCGCAGATGCTGGACAGCATCTACGAGAAGACCCAGGTCCTGATCCGCCGGATCATCATTCTTCCCGGCCGGGCGCAGCAGGGTTTGCGCGAGCACGTTGCAGTGCTGGAGGCGATGAATCGCGGCGATGCGGACGCAGCGGAGGCGCTGCGACGCGAGAACATGCGCAGCGCCAAGGCGTGCCTGCAGAATTTCCAGAAATACGTGCTCTGACATGGATGCCGCGCAGCCTGCCGCCGCACCGCAGTCGCCCGCCCCGGCGGGGCCGCTGGCGGGATATCGCGTGCTCGAGATGGGGTCCACCGTCGCCGGCCCGTTCTGCGGCCGCCTGCTGGCGGACTTCGGCGCGGAGGTCATCAAGGTCGAAACGGCCGACGGCGATCCTGTGCGCACGATGGGCAAGCGTTTCCACGGCAAGTCGCTCTACGCGGCGAGTATCTTCCGCAACAAGGCGCTGATCTGCGTCGACCTGCGCCGCCCCGAAGGGCAGAAGGTCGTTTCCGAACTCGCTGCCAAATGCGACGTCGTGGTGGAGAACTTCCGCCCCGGCGGGCTGGAAAAATGGGGGTTGGGGTATGCGCAGCTCTCCGCGATCAATCCGCGTCTCGTGATGGTGCGGATCAGCGGCTTCGGCCAGGACGGGCCGTACAGCCAGCGCGCTGGCTACGGCGTGATCAGCGAGGCGGTAAGCGGGTTGCGCCACCTGACCGGCGACCCGGACCGCCCGCCCACGCGGGTGGCGGTGTCGATGACCGACTACATCACCGGGCTCTACAGCGCGTTCGGTGCGACCCTTGCGCTGCTCGCGCGTGAAAAATCCGGCCGCGGGCAATATATCGATTCGGCCCTGTACGAATGCGCTTTCAGCTTCATGGAGCCGTGGATCCCGGCCTACGAGAAGCTGGGGCATGTCGCGACGCGCTCGGGTTCGCGCCTGCCCGAAAGCACGCCGAACAACCTCTACCCGACGCAGGACGGCGAGTTCATCCACATTACGGCGATGGGCGAGGCGGTGTTCCGGCGGCTGGCCGTCGCCATGGGGCAGCCGGGGCTCGCCGACGATGCGCGCTTTTCGCTCGCGGTCGCGCGCTCGGAGCGGCACGAGGAACTCGACGACCTGATCACGCACTGGACGATGCAGCACGGAATCGCCGAGCTTGAATCCGTGCTCGCGCAAGCGAGCGTGCCGGCGACGCGGGTCTTCACCATCGCGGACATCTTCGGCGATCCGCACTATCGCGCGCGTGGCGCGATCGTGCGGGCCCCGGACGACGAGTTGGGCGAGGTTGCGATGGCCGCGGTGGTGCCGCGGCTGTCGGAAACGCCCGGCGCGGTCCGCCATGCCGGCCACCGGGTCGGGCAGGATACGCGCCGCGTGCTCGGCGAACTGCTCGGCTTTTCCGCCGAGCGGATCGACGCCCTGGCTGCGACCGGCATTGTCACGTGCAACGACGCCACGACCAGAGCTTCGCCAGGAGAAACGAGTCCATGAGTTCCCAAACCCCGCCGGCATCCCACTTCGATACCACGCTGCGCGCTTATGAAGAAAGGCTCGCCAGGGCGATGGCCATGGGCGGTCCCGATAAGCTCGCGCGCCGCAAGGCCGCCGGCGTCCTCAACGCGAGGGAGCGGATCGCGTACCTGTGCGACCCGGGCAGTTTCATCGAGTCGGGCCTGTTCGGCACTTCGGGGACTTTCCCGGCGGATCACGGCAAGACGCCGGCCGACGGCAAGATCGCGGGCTTTGGCAAGATCAACCAGCGTGAAGCCGGGCTCGTCGCCAACGACTTTACGGTGATGGGATCATCCAGCGGGGCCACGAACGGCCGCAAGATCGGCCATATGAAGCGGGTCACCACGCAGCGCGGGATGCCGCTGGTTTTTCTTGGCGAATCGTCCGGCGCGCGCATGCCCGACACGATGGGCGCGCGCGGGATGGGGTCCTTGCTCGGCAACGACGGGGCGCAATACCAGCGCCTGCGCGAGACGCCGTGGGCGTCGGCCACGCTGGGGTTGTCGTACGGATCCTCGTCCTGGTACGCGGCGCTTTCGGATTTCAGCGTGATGCGCAAAGGCGCGGTGCTGGCGGTGTCGAGCCCCTTGCTCGCTTCGCTGGCCATCCGCGAGCAGGTGGATCCCGAGGAACTGGGCGGCTGGCGCCTGCACTCGGAAGCGACGGGCCTGGCCGACATGGTGGTCGATACCGATCAACAGGCGCTGGATGCGATCAAGGTCTTTCTTGGCTACCTGCCCAGCCACCACAACGAGGCACCGCCGGTGCGCCCGGTGCCGGCCGGTTCCGGCGAGGGGATGCGCGACATCGTCAACCTGCTGCCGCCGAGCCGCACGCAGGTCTACGACGTGCGCAACGTGGTGCGCACGATTGTCGACAAGGACAGCTTCTTCGAACTCAAACCGCGATTCGGCAAGGTCGGCGTCACCGGGCTGGCGAGGCTGGACGGGCGCACGGTGGGAATCCTCGCGAACAACCCATTGGTGAAGGGCGGCGCGCTCGATACCGACGCCTGCGAGAAATTCACCAGTTTCCTCGTGCTCTGCGACTCGTTCAATATTCCCGTCGTGATGTTCGTCGACACCCCGGGCTTCGTGATCGGCACCGATGCCGAGCGGCATCGCGCGCCGGGGAAGATCATGAACATGATGAACGCGCTGGCGCTCATGACGGTGCCCAAGCTCTCGGTCATCCTGCGCAAGACCTACGGGCAGGCGTACCTCAACATGGGCGGGGGCAGGAATTCGGACGAGGTCGCCGCCTGGCCGACCGCCGAAATCAGCTTCATGGACTCGCGTTTCGCGGTCAAGGTCGTGCACGGCCTTGAACCGGGCGAGGCCGGGTTCGAGGCGGCGCTGGCCGAGATGGACCGGGCGAGTGAGGTCTGGGACGCGGCGTCCATCTTCGCGGTCCAGTCGGTGATCAGGCCGCAGGAGACCCGCGACTACCTCGTGCGCATGCTGGAGGTGCATTCGCTGCGCCTGACCAAGGGGGTCGGGCAGCACCTGATGCGCGCCTGGCCTACGAGCTACTGAAATAAAAAGGGGAGTTGCATATGGCAAGGATTGAAGCAAAGACAGAGGTGACCGGATCGGTGTGGAAGATCACCACCGTGGTCGGGCAGAAGCTCGCGCCGGGCGATACGGTGATGCTCATCGAGTCGATGAAGATGGAGATCCCCGTGATCGCCGAGGACGGCGGTACGATCAAGAACTTCCGTTTCGCGGAAGGCGAATCCGTCACCGAAGGCGAGGTCGTGGCGATTCTCGAAGGATGACCGGGCGATGAGCATCCAAGACCAGGCGCCTGACACGGCGCGCGACGTAGAGGTTGTGGAACTCGCGCTGCGCCGCGCCGAGGCGGAAAAACTCGGCGGCGACGAGTCCGTGCGCAGGCACCATGAGCAGGGCCGGCTGACGATCCGCGAGCGCATCGCGGGCCTGGTCGATGCCGGTTCGTTCCAGGAAGTCGGCAAGCTCACCGGGCAGGGGCGCTACGCGGATGGCGTGCTGACCGGCGTCACGCCGGCGCCGTATGTGATGGGGCTGGCCAGCATCGCGGCGCGGCCCGTCGCGGTGGGGGGCGAAGACTTCACGGTGAGGGGCGGCATCAGCTGGAGCGGCGAACGCAAGAAAGGCGGGCAGGGCGGTTTCGTCGAGGACCTCGCCCACCAGTACCGCATCCCGCTGGTGAACCTGATCGACGGCGCGGGCGGCAGCGTGACTTCCATCCAGCGCCGGGGCTACTCGGTGTTTCCCGGCGTCCACGGATTCGAGCGGTCTGTCGAACTGATGGGCGAGGTGCCCGTCGTGTGCGCAGTGCTGGGGACGGCGGCCGGCGGGCCGGCGGGCCGGGCCATACTTTCCCACTGGTCGGTCATGGTGAAGGACACGAGCCAGGTGTTCGCGGCGGGGCCGCCGGTGGTCGAACGCTCGCTCGGCCAGAAGATCTCCAAAGAGGATCTCGGCGGGCCGGCGATAGCGGTCGACGTCGCGGGCACGATCGACAACGCGGCCGCCAGCGAGGCGCAATGCTTCGAGATGATCCGAAGGTATCTCAGCTACATGCCGCAGAACGTCTGGGAGCTCCCCCCGGTGCTCGACTGCGGCGACCCGGCGGACCGCTGCGACGACGCGCTTCTCAAGATCGTGCCGGAGAGCCGCCGCCAGCCCTACGACATGAGGAAGGTCATTGGCATGGTGGTCGACCGCGAATCCATGTTCGAGATCCAGCCGACTTTCGGGAAAGCCGTGATCACCTGCCTGGCGCGCATGAACGGCAAGGTCGTGGGCGTGATCGCCAACGATCCCCGGGTCTACGGCGGCGCGGTGGACGCACGGGCGGCACGCAAGCAGACCCATTTCGTCGAGTTGTGCGACTGCTTCCATATCCCGCTGATCTTCCTGGTGGATGTGCCGGGCTTCATGGTGGGCAAGGACGCAGAGGCGGCGGCCACGCTGCGCGAAGGCATGCGCAGCGTCTACGTCGGCTTGCAGGCGACGGTACCTATGTATACGGTGGTGATCCGCAAGTGCTACGGGATGGCGGGGATGGGGGCGACCGACAAGAACGGCCTGGACCTGAAGATCGCGTGGCCGACCGCCGAATGGGGCTCGTTGCCCGTGGAGGGGGGCGTTGCCGCCGCATTCCGCCGGGAAATCCAGGCCGCCGCCGACCCGAAGGCGCGCGAGCAGGAGATCGAAGCCGAATTGCGGGCGCTCGCATCGCCTTTCCGGACAGCGGAGGCTTTCGGGGTCGAGGAAATCATCGACCCGCGCGAGACGCGGCCGTATCTGTGCCGGTTCATCGACGCGGCGCAGGGCAGGTTGAAATCGACGGTCGGGCGCAAGCCAAAGTACGGCGTCCGGCCCTGATGTTTTTCCGAGCACTCACAAAGGAGGAATAAAAAAATGAAAACATGGAGACAAGCGCTGCAGTTCCTCGTCGCCGCGACGGTCGGCGTCGGGGCCACCGGGGCGGCGCGGGCGGAGGTCGACGAAGTCAAACTGGTGTCGCAGTACGGCATCGGTTACATGCAACTCACCTTGATGAACCGGGACAAGCTGGTTGAAAAGCACCTGGCCAGGGCGGGCTTGGCCGCGACCAAGGTGACCTGGGCGAAAGTTGCCGCTGGGGCGGCGGCGAACGACGCCTTGCTTTCGGGCAACCTGCACTTCGCCTCGGGCGGGACCGGGCCGGCGCTCATCCTGTGGGACAAGACGCGTGGGAACCTCGACGTGCGCGGCGTGGCGGCGCTGTCGTCGATGCCGAACCTGCTGATCACCCGCAACCCGAAGATCAAGACGATCCGCGACCTGACCGACAAGGACCGCATTGCGATGGCCGGGGCCGGCTCCTCGGTGCAGACGACCTACCTGCAGATGGCGGTGTCCAAGGAGTACGGGATCGAGAACTACAAGAAACTGAACCCGCTGATGGTGGGGCTGCCGCATCCTGAAGGCTTGCGCGCCCTGCTCTCGGGCACCGGCGAGATCAACTCGCAGTTCACTTCGCCACCGTTCCAGAACTACGCGCTTGAAACTCCGGGTATAACAACCGTGCTCAACTCCTACGACGTGATGGGAGGGCGGAACACTTTCCTGATGGTGTGGTCGACCAACAAGTTCCGCGAGGCCAACCCGAAGAGCTACAAGGCGGTGTTCGATGCGATGAAGGAGGCGACCGCCGCGATCAACGCGGACAAGAAGCGCGCCGCCGAGGTCTATGTGCAGGAAGGCGGCGGCAAGGAGTCGGTCGACAAGATCCTGAAGATCATGAGCGACCCGCAGGTGAACTACACGATGTCGCCGGAGCGGCTGCTGCCCTATGCCCAATTCATGCACCAGGTGGGGACGCTCAAGAACAAGCCGGCCGCGTGGCAGGACATGTTCTTCCCGGAACTTCACGACCAGCCGGGAAGTTGAGCGGCGAGTTGAGTGCCGCCGGGGCCTCGGCCCCCCTGCTGTGCGTCAAGGGGGTGACCCTGCAGTACAAGACGCGGGAGCACCTCGTCACGGCCACTTACCGCGTGAGTTTCGACGTGCATACCGGCGACCGGTTCGTGCTGCTGGGTCCTTCGGGCTGCGGGAAATCGACTTTGCTCAAGGCCGTCGGCGGCTACCTGAACCCGGTCGAGGGTGAGATCGCGCTGAAGGGCAAGGCGATCTCGAAGCCCGGCCCGGACCGCGTCATGGTGTTCCAGGAGTTCGACCAGTTGCTCCCGTGGAAGACGGTGAGGCAGAACGTCGTGTTTGCGCTCGAAGCGTCCGGCCGGCTGCGCGGCAAGGCGGCGGAGGACCGCGCGATGGCGTATATCGAAAAAGTGAACCTCACCCGTTTCGCCGACTCCTTCCCGCACACGCTTTCCGGCGGCATGAAGCAGCGCGTGGCCATTGCGCGCGGGATGGCCATGGAGCCGGACATCCTGCTGATGGACGAGCCCTTCGCCGCGCTGGACGCGCTCACGCGCAGGAAGATGCAGGACGAGCTCCTGCAGCTCTGGGAGGACACACGGTTCACCGTGCTGTTCGTGACCCACTCGATCCCGGAGGCGGTGCGCATCGGCAATCGCATCCTGCTGCTTTCGCCGCACCCGGGGCAGGTGAAGGCCGAACTGAACAGCGACGGCGACGACAGCGTCGATCCTGCGCTCGGGAGCACGCTTTCCGAGCGCATTCACAAGATGCTGTTTGCCGATGCAGTGGAAGCAGAGGAGGCTCACCCAGATGCCTGACAAGCCAGTCGTGCGCGCGGAGTACGTGCGCGAGCAGGTCAAGGAACAGAACTTCGGCGTGGTGCGAAAGCCGCTCACCGTCTGGGAGCGCGTGTGGGGCCAATCCGCCGTGCGCAAGGCGGTCATCCTCATCGTGCTGGCCGGGCTGTGGCAGGCGTATGCGTCCTACCTCAACAACACCCTGCTGGTGCCGACTTTCCTGTCCACGGTGCAGTCGTTCCTGGCGCATACGCTGACGGGGGAGTTGCCGGCCAAGGCCTGGGTCTCGATCAAGGTGCTCCTGCAGGGCTACGCCATCGGCCTCGCGCTCGCATTGGTGATCGCCGTGCTCGCGGTGACCTCGCAGATCGGCAACGACTTGCTCGAAGCGCTCACGGCCATGTTCAATCCGCTGCCGGCGATCGCGCTGCTGCCGATCGCGCTGATCTGGTTCGGGCTGGGCAGCCCAAGCCTGATTTTTGTGCTCGTGCACGCGGTCCTCTGGCCGGTTGCGCTCAATACCCATTCGGGGTTCCTGGCAGTTTCGAACACCATGCGCATGGTCGGGCGCAACTATGGACTCACCGGCGTGGGCTACGTTTGCCGTATCCTGGTGCCCGCGGCGTTTCCGAGCATCGTCACCGGCCTGAAAATCGGCTGGGCTTTCGCCTGGCGCACGTTGATCGCCGCGGAGCTTGTGTTCGGCACGAGTTCCGGGTCGGGCGGCCTGGGATGGTTCATCTACGAGAACAAGAACACGCTGGAAATCCCGTCGGTCTTCGCCGGGCTGTTCAGCGTGATCATCATCGGGCTTTTGGTGGAGAGCCTGATCTTCCGCGTGCTCGAAGAGCGCACGATACGGCGATGGGGCATGCACCTGCAGTGACATTGGGGCGGTTCGCTGAGCGGAGGGCCGTCTGATCGGCGCCGCGGTCAAACGGGTGCTGCTCGATGGTCACATCCGGTTGATTGTGCTGCGCGACCTGGGGCACACCGAGGTGGCGTGTCTGGAGTCAAAGGATGACGAATCCTTTACCTATAACAACCGGATCAACCGGCTCTCCAGTATCCAGGAGCACATGATGCTTCGCCGGGCGGTGGAGCGGGGGGTGACAACGGCGCGACTGGCCAAGGCGTTGAGTGTGGACATCGCCATGATCAACAAGAAGATGACGCTGCTCGATGGTCTGTGTGCGGAGGTGGTGGACTTGTTGAAGGACCAGACCTTCTCCACGCAAGTGGCGCGGGCGCTGCGCAAGATGAAGCCCACGCGGCAGGTGGAGTGCGTGGAGCTGATGCTTTCGGCCAACACGATCACGGTGTCCTATGCCGAGGCGATGTTGATGGCCACGCCTGCGGCCATGTTGGTCGAGGAAAAGAAAGCGGTCCACCGTGCCGGCGTGACGCAGGAGCAGGTGGCCAAGATGGAGCGCGAAATGAGCAACCTGGAGGGGCAGTACAAGCTGGTCGAGCAGACCTACGGTCAGGACGTGCTCAATCTGGTGCTGGCGAAGGGGTATCTCACGAAACTGC
>CAMAXP010000083.1 GCA_945862265.1 Bordetella parapertussis | reverse complement strand
TTGGCACCTCGATGTCGGCTCATCACATCCTGGGGCTGTAGCCGGTCCCAAGGGTATGGCTGTTCGCCATTTAAAGTGGTACGTGAGCTGGGTTTAAAACGTCGTGAGACAGTTTGGTCCCTATCTGCCGTGGGCGTTGGAAGTTTGAAGGGGGCTGCTCCTAGTACGAGAGGACCGGAGTGGACGCACCTCTGGTGTACCGGTTGTCACGCCAGTGGCATCGCCGGGTAGCTATGTGCGGAAAAGATAACCGCTGAAAGCATCTAAGCGGGAAACTTGCCTTAAGATGAGACTTCCCGGAGGCTTGACCTCCCTAAAGGGTCGTCCTAGACCAGGACGTTGATAGGCTGGGTGTGTAAGGGCTGTAAGGCCTTGAGCTAACCAGTACTAATTGCCCGTGTGGCTTGACCCTATAACCGTGAGCACCGCTAAGGTGCATCCCGGTGGGCGCTTGTAGCTGCCTCACCCAAGCTTTACTTCTCCCGAATCGCGACTGACCGTCGTCTGCACTTGCGTGCGACGTGTCGAGTCCATAGCCAATCTGGCGGCTATAGCAGCTTGGAACCACACCTTCCCATCCCGAACAGGACCGTGAAACGAGTTTGCGCCGATGATAGTGTGCAATTGCGTATGCGAAAGTAGGTTACCGCCAGGCCATAAAAGAAAAACCCCCGAAGACTGAGTCTTCGGGGGTTTTTTGTTTTCTGCGCCGCTTTCCTGCGCTTACTTCCTGCTCTTGGCCGCCTGTCTCGCCTGGATATGCTCGCTCATCCGTTCGGTCCGTTCGGGCAGCGCGCAGGCGTGGGCAAACGCGTCGATGCTGGCAGCGATTGATGAGTCCATCGGGGCATCCATCCAGGAATCGATGAGGCGCTTCTGCAGCCGGACGGCCTGCGGGGCGCCGGCCACGATATCGGCAACACATCGATCGACGGCCGCATCCAGTTCGTCCACGGGCCAGACTTCCTCGACGAGTCCCCATGCATGCGCCGTCTTCGCGTCGATCGAACGACCGGTCAGCAGTAGCATTCGCGTCTTTCCCCAGCCGATGAGGCGCGGCAACAGCACCGCCTCGACCACCGAGGGAATCCCGAGCCTCACTTCAGGCATCGCGAAAATGGATTTTTCAGAGGCAATCCGCAGGTCGCAGGCGGCCGCGAATTCCAGCCCGGCTCCCAGCGTATAACCGTCGATCCGGGCAATCGTCGGGACTGGGACCCGGCGAACCGCATCGCAGGTCTCATGGACCAGCGTGATGAATGCCCGGGCGCCTGCTGTATCGACCGCCGCCATCTCATCCACGTTGGCGCCGCCAATGAATGCCTTGCCTCCTGCCCCCGTGATCACGACTGCGCGCACGGAAGCGTCAGCGCCGAGACCCTTGAGTGAGGCAATGAGCTGTTGCATCAGCAGCTTCGAGAGGGAATTTGCCTTGGCCGCGTGCTCGAGCGTCACGCGCGCGACGCCATCGGCACTGCGCTTCACCGAAACAAGTGAATTCATCATCAGACCCCGTAAGCCCTGCGCACCAGGGAGATCGGGTGCTCCTTGACCGGCTGTTTTCCCTCCGGCTTGCCGCCGTTCTCTGCTGCCATGCCCTGCTCGATATGGCGGGCGGCGATCGGGCAGTCGGAGCTGATGTAATCCGGGGACTTTCCGTCCTGGAGCGTTGCCATCTGGCGGAACACCGGGCGGCCGATCTTCATCGAATTGTCGAAATACTCCGTCTTTACGCCCCAGGTGCCGTCATGTCCCGAGCAGCGCTCGACGGTGTTGACCTCGGTGCCTGGAATCATCTGCAGTATTTCCCGCGTCTTCTGGCCGACGTTCTGCACGCGCGAATGGCAGGGGATATGGTACGAGACGTTGCCGAGCGGGGTCTTGAAATCCTTCTTGAGCATCCCGTCGCGGTTCCTCAGCACCAGGTACTCGAAAGGGTCGAACATGGCCGCCTTCACCGCCTGCACATCCTTGTCTTCGGGGAACATCAGCGGCAGCTCCTGCTTGAACATCAGCGTGCAGGAGGGGATAGGGGTCACGATGGCGTATCCCTCACGCGCAACCTTTGCCAGCACGGGGATGTTCGCCTCCTTGCTCTTTTCCACGGCGTCCAAGTCGCCCAGTTCCAGCTTGGGCATCCCGCAGCAGGCTTCCTTCTCCACGACGACGTAGGGAATCTCGTTGTGCTCGAGGATCGCCAGCAGGTCGTGCCCGATCCCCGGCTCGTTGTAGTTCACATAGCAGGTCGAGAAGATCGCAACCTTGCCGGGGGTGTTTTTCCCGTCCCGCACCGGGTAGGGGTGGCTCGCCGCCGCGTTGGGGCGGAACTTGCTGCCTGCGTATTCGGGGAGCTTGCGATCCTTGTGGATCTTCAGCACGCTGTCCATCACGCCCCGCGCCGCGGGACTCTTGTTCAGCGCATTCACCGTTTGCACGACCACCGGGATCGTCGCCAGTTTGCCCAGGGCGTCGGTGGCCGAGAGCAGCTTGTCGCGAAAGGTCACCTCGCCCTTCTTGAACTTCACGGCCTTCGCCCTGAGCATCAGGTGCGGGAAATCCAGGTTCCAGGGGTGCGGCGGCACGTACGGGCACTTGCTGAGGTAGCACATGTCGCAGAGGTAACACTGGTCGACGACCTTGGCGAAGTCCTTCTTCTCGACGCCGTCCACTTCCATGGTCGAGCTCTCGTCGACCAGGTCGAAGAGGGTCGGGAAGGCGGTGCACAGGTTCACGCAGCGCCGGCACCCGTGACAGATGTCGAAGGTGCGCTCCATCTCCTTTTCGAGCTTGGCCTGGTCCCAGAAATCGGGGTTTTTCCAGTCGAGGGGGTGACGGGTGGGCGCTTCGAGATTGCCTTCTTTGATGGCCATTGGATTGAGTGCTGAAGAATGATCGGTGAGCCAATGTATGCGGGCAGTGCCCATTGGGCAAATCGATTCTGGCAATTTCCTCTATTGCGTGCGCCTATCAGCAGGACCGGCTTGATCCAGGTCAAAAGGGCCCATTTGCGAGCCACTATCATTCACGGATGAACCAGACGCTTGCCGCGCCGCTGGAGGCCTGTGCCGACCCGGCCGCGGTGCCCGCGTGCTTTCACTGCGGGCTGCCCGTACCGGAGGCGGGGGCGTTTCGCGTCGCCGTCCTCGGCCGTCCGCGCGAGATGTGCTGCGCCGGGTGCGAGGCGGTCGCGCGGACCATCGTCGATGCCGGGTTCGAGGGGTACTACGAGACCAGGGACCTGCCGCGCGGTGACGGCGTGCGGCCGGCCGACCTGCCGCCGACTGCGATCTATGACGATCCGCTGGCCCAGGCCCAGTTCGTCGCCAATACCGGCGAGCATGGCCGGGAAGCGGTCCTGATGCTCGAAGGCATCCGCTGTGCGGCCTGCGTCTGGCTCAACGAACGCTATCTCCGCGAGCTGCCCGGAGTGAGGTCGGTTTCGATCAACTATGCCACCCGCCGCGCCCAGGTGGTTTGGGACGAGCGCGAGGTCCGGCTCGGGGCCATCATTGCCGCGGTTCGCGCGCTGGGCTACGACGCCTACCCGTTCGATCCCGCGCGGCAGGGAGAGCGTGACGCAAAGGAACGGCGCAGCGCGCTCTGGCGCCTGTTCGTGGCCGGGTTCGGCGCAATGCAGGTGATGATGTACGCCGTGCCGCGGTACATCGACGACACCGGGACACTCACCGTCGAGGCCGAGCAGGTGATGCGATGGGCCAGCCTTGTCCTCACGCTTCCGGTGATCCTCTTTGCCTGCGGCCCGTTCTTTTCGTCCGCGCGCGCCGACCTGCGTGCGCGGCGCCTGGGCATAGACGTCCCGGTATCGCTCGGGATCCTCGCCGGGTTTGCGGCCAGCGCCTGGGCCACCTGGGCCGGTGGCGGAGAGGTCTATTTCGACTCGATCACCATGCTCGTCTTCCTGCTGCTCGCCTCGCGGACGATGGAGTTTTCGGCGCGGCGGGCGGCAACGGCGCGCCTGGACCACCTGGCAAGGTGGATGCCTTCGTTCGCACTGCGCCTCGCCGAAGGCACCGGCGCAACGGTGCGCGTGGCGGCCCACGAACTGCGTGCCGGGGATCGTGTGCTCGTCGCACCCGGCGATACCGTTCCTGCGGACGGGATTGTCCTGTCGGGGGTCAGCAGCGCCGATGAGTCGCTCCTCACCGGCGAATCCAAACCCGTGGAAAAGGCCGTGGGCGCACGGCTCATCGGGGGATCGATCAACGTCGGCCAACCCCTCGAAATGCGTGTGACCGCCGCAGGCCTCGAAACGCAGGCGGCCGCGATCGGGCGCCTGATCGAGCGCGCTGCGGCGGGCAAGCCGCACCTGGTCGAGGCCGCCGATCGCATCGCGCATGCACTCACCTGGGTGGTGCTCGCTGCGGCCGCCGCGACGCTGGCTGTCTGGTTGGTAATCGATCCCGGACGCGCCTTCTGGGCCTCGATTGCCGTGCTCATGGTGACTTGTCCCTGCGCGCTCGGGCTGGCGGCGCCGATTGCCCTGACGTCGGCCACGGCCGCGCTTGCGCGACGAGGCATTGTCCTCACGCGGGCGCAGGCCATCGAAACCCTGGTTAGCGTCACCGACGTGGTGCTCGACAAGACCGGCACCCTCACCGAAGGGCGGCCCGGGCTCGCACAACTCGACCTCCTCGGCGCCGAGTCCCGCGAGGCCTGCGTGGCCCTCGCCCAAGCGCTCGAGGTGGGCAGCCGTCACCCCGTGGCCCTTGCCCTGCTGGCATTGCCTCGCGGGGCGGCGACAACTTTGCCCACGAGCATGACGCACTTCCCCGGCAGCGGCATCGAAGCCACCGTGGATGGCCGCAGGGTCAGGATAGGCACGCAGCGCTTTGTCGGTGAAATCGCCGGGACGCCGCCGGCGATCCCGCAAGCGGCAGCCCACCAGTCCCCGGTTTTCCTCGGCACGGATTCCGGATGGCTGGGCCGCTTCCTGTTCGAGGACCGGGTTCGTACCGACGCAGCAAGGCTCGTGCAGGGACTGCAGGCACGTGGCCTCACGGTCCACGTGCTGAGCGGCGATGATCCTGCCGTGGTCGGCCAGGTGGCGTCCACCTTGGGCATCACTGTCGCGCGAGGCGGGGCTTCGCCGCAGGACAAGCACGACTATGTGAAGTTGCTGCAGGCCTCGGGCAGGCGCGTCTGCATGGTGGGCGACGGGCTCAACGATGCCCCGGTGCTCGCGCAGGCCGACCTTTCCATTGTCATGGGGCAGGGGGCGGCCCTGGCACAGCAGCAGGCCGACCTCGTTCTCCTGTCCGGCCGGCTCGACGGCGTGCTCGAGGCCGGCCGCATCGCGCGGCTCGCCATGGCGGCCATCCGGCAGAACTTCGGCTGGGCATTGGCTTACAACGTCCTTGCCTTGCCTGCGGCCGCATTCGGGCTGATCGGCCCGTGGGAGGCGGCGATCGGCATGGCGGCCAGCTCCTTCGTCGTGGTGCTCAATTCCGCGCGCCTGTCCATCGCGTTGCGCGGATAAGCCATGGAAAGCCTCTACCTCCTCGTGCCGGTGTCAGTCGTCCTCGTGGTGCTGATCGGATGGGTCTTCTGGACGGCGCTCCATTCGGGCCAGTTCGACGACCTCGAGCGCCCGGGGCTCGACCTGCTGGACGACGACGACTAGCCCTGATTCCGGACCCGTTTGATCTGGGTCAAAAGCCTTTACCCCCGTTTCCATAGCATCCCACCTGGCACGGGTGTGCGTGCGGCTAACAGGGATCAATCCATGCAAGCGGAAACAACGTACAACTACAAGGTCGTCCGGCAGTTCGCGGTCATGACCGTGGTCTGGGGGATCGTCGGCATGCTGGTCGGCGTGATCATCGCTGCCCAGCTGATCTGGCCCGACCTCAACTTCAACCAGTCCTGGTTGTCCTACGGTCGATTGCGGCCGCTTCACACCAACGCGGTGATCTTCGCCTTCGGCGGATGTGCACTGTTCGCAACCAGCTACTACGTGGTCCAGCGCACCAGCCACGCGCGGATCTTCTCCGATGGCCTCGCCGCCGTCACGTTCTGGGGCTGGCAGGCGATCATCGTCCTCGCCGCCGTCACGCTCCCGCTGGGCTACACCAGCGGCAAGGAATACGCCGAGCTCGAATGGCCGATCGACATCCTGATCGCCGTGGTCTGGGTTTCCTACGCGATCGTGTTCTTCGGCACGCTCTTCAAGCGCAAGGTCGCGCACATCTACGTGGCCAACTGGTTCTTCGGCGCGTTCATCATCACCGTGGCCATCCTGCATATCGTCAACAGCGCCGCGGTCCCGGTCACGTTCTGGAAGTCCTACTCGGCCTACGCGGGCGCGCAGGACGCGATGGTCCAGTGGTGGTACGGCCACAACGCCGTGGGCTTCTTCCTGACCGCGGGCTTCCTCGGGATGATGTACTACTTCATCCCCAAGCAGGCCGGGCGCCCGGTGTACTCCTACCGGCTGTCGGTGGTGCACTTCTGGGCCCTGATCTTCACCTACATGTGGGCCGGCCCGCACCACCTGCACTACACCGCGCTGCCGGAGTGGGCGCAGTCGATCGGCATGATCTTCTCGCTGATCCTGCTCGCGCCCTCGTGGGGCGGGATGATCAACGGGATGATGACCCTCTCCGGCGCCTGGCACAAACTGCGCGAGGACCCGATCCTGAAATTCCTCATCGTGTCGCTGTCGTTCTACGGCATGTCCACGTTCGAGGGCCCGATGATGTCGATCAAGACGGTCAACGCCCTTTCGCACTACACCGACTGGACGGTCGGCCACGTGCACAGCGGCGCGCTCGGCTGGGTGGGCCTCGTCTCGATGGGCTCGATCTACTACCTGATCCCGCGCCTCTTCGGGCAGAAGGAAATGTGGTCGGTGCGCCTGATCAACGTGCACTTCTGGGTCGCCACGATCGGCATCGTGCTGTACATCGCGGCGATGTGGATCGCCGGCGTGATGCAGGGCCTGATGTGGCGGGCGGTGGGCGAGGACGGGTCGCTGACCTACACCTTCGTCGAGAGCGTGAAGGCCACCTATCCCTACTACACCGTGCGCCTGCTCGGCGGGGTGCTGTACCTGTCCGGGATGCTGATCATGGCCTACAACGTCGCCAGGACGATTGCCGGCAGCAAGGCGTTCGATGCCCCGATTCCCGCGCCTGTGCTTGCACACGCCTGATAACAAGAGGACCGAGAGATGAAACTTACCCATGACATGATCGAGCGCAACCAGGCGCTGCTGATCGTCCTCGTGATACTTGTGGTCAGCGTCGGCGGCCTCGTCGAGATCGTCCCGCTGTCGTTCCAGAAGTCCGTGACCGAACCGGTGGCCGGGCTCAAGCCCTACACGGCGGCCCAGCTCACGGGCCGCGACGTCTACCTGCGCGAGGGCTGCTACAACTGCCACTCGCAGATGATCCGGCCGTTCCGCGCCGAGGTCGAGCGCTACGGGCACTACTCGACGGCGGGCGAATTCGTCTACGACCACCCGTTCCAGTGGGGCTCCAAGCGCACCGGCCCGGACCTCCATCGCGTCGGCGGGCGCTACTCGGACGACTGGCACCGCATCCACCTCAACAACCCGCGCGACGTGGTCCCCGAGTCGAACATGCCGGCCTACACCTGGCTGGCCGGGGCCGCGGCCAACGCGGCCGACATCGAAGCCAAGATGCGCGCGCTTCGCCTGGTGGGCGTGCCCTACACCGACGAACAGATCGCCGGCGCGCAGGCCGAGCTGAAGGGCAAGAGCGAGATGGATGCGCTCATCTCCTACCTGCAGGTGCTCGGCACCGCGCTGAAGAAATCCAACTAAGGGACCGGCCATGGACATCAACACACTAAGGAACCTGATGACGCTGTTGGCGTTTGCCGCCTTCCTCGGCGTCATCTGGTGGGCCTACAGCCCGTCGCGCCGCGACCGCTTCGAGCAGGACGCGCGACTGGTGTTCGACGAGAACGAAGGGGAGACGAAATGAGCCAGTTCACAAGCGGTTTCTGGGATTTCTACATCGCCGGGCTCACCCTCATCTCCGTCATCGCTTGCGGGGTGCTGCTCAAGCTGCAAAGCTCGCGCAAGGTCTCCGGCGGCAGCACTGAAACCACCGGGCATACCTGGGACGAGGACCTGGGCGAGTACAACAACCCGTTGCCCAAGTGGTGGATGTGGCTGTTCTACATCACCATCGTCTTCGGCCTGGCCTACCTTTACCTGTATCCGGGCCTGGGCAGCTACGCCGGGGCCCTGAAGTGGACGCAGGTCGGGCAGCTGCAGGAGGAGAATGCCGCCGCCGAGAAGGAGTTCGGTCCCCTGTA
Organism: Bordetella parapertussis; assembly: GCA_945862265.1. Lineage (GTDB taxonomy): Bacteria > Pseudomonadota > Gammaproteobacteria > Burkholderiales > SG8-39 > SZAS-79. Next base: position 4,951 of record CAMAXP010000083.1, on the reverse strand, counting down.
CCAGAAGTTCGCGGCGCTCGACGTGCCGGCGCTTGCCGCCGACCCGGCGGCCCGCGCGGTCGGCCAGAAGCTCTTCCTGAACAACTGCGCCCAGTGCCATGCCTCGGATGCGGGCGGCAGCAAGGGCTTCCCGAACCTGTCGGACAAGGACTGGCTGTGGGGCGGTGAGCCCGAGGCCATCAAGGCGTCCATCACCAGCGGCCGTACCGGGGTGATGCCGCCCATGGGCCCGTCCCTCGGGGCCGAAAAGACCAAGGACGTGGCGCATTACGTGATGTCGCTGTCCGGCCTCTCGCACGACGGCCTGCGCGCCGGGCGGGGCAAGGAAACCTTCGGGGGCATTTGCGCCGCCTGCCACGGGCCGGAAGGCAAGGGCAATCCGGCGATGGGCGCGCCCAACCTGACCGACAAGACCTGGCTGTACGGGTCGGGCGAGCCGGTCATCATCGAGACGATCACGCTGGGTCGCAACAACCAGATGCCGGCGCACAAGGACCTGCTCAACCCTGCGAAGATCCACCTCCTCACCGGATACATCTACTCGCTCTCAGCGTCAACCAGCGCCTCGCCACCGGCCAAGTGATGAAGGATGCAAAGGGGTGAGCGGCACTAGGCCAGTCGATGCGCGCGGCATCGGCCTCTCGTCGCCGGCGGTTCCGGTCGAGCAGTCGCTTTACGAAGTCCGCGCCAAGATCCACCCCCGCGCCGTGCAGGGGTGGTTCGCGGCGTGGCGCTGGACCCTCGTCTGGGCCACGCAGCTGGTGTTCTACGGCATCGCGTGGATGGAGTGGAACGGCCGCCAGGCCGTGCTCTTCGATCTCGTCCATCGCAAGTTCTACATCTTCGGCCTCGTCTTCTGGCCGCAGGACTTCATCTACCTGACCGCGCTGCTCATCATCTCCGCGCTGTCGCTGTTCCTCTTCACCGCCGTGGCCGGCCGGCTCTGGTGCGGATACGCGTGCCCGCAGACCGTCTATACCGAGATCTTCCTGTGGATTGAGAAGGTCATCGAGGGCGACCGCAACCAGCGCGTGAAACTCGACGCCGCGCCGCTCGACGCGCGCAAGTTCCGGCTGAAGGCCGCCAAGCACGCCGTGTGGATCGCCATCGGGTTGTGGACCGGGTTCACCTTCGTCGGCTATTTCACGCCGATCCGCGACCTCCTCGCCGAGGTGGGCTCTTTCTCCACCGGCCCGTGGGAAACCTTCTGGATCTTCTTCTACGGCTTCGCCACCTACGGCAACGCCGGCTGGATGCGCGAGCAGGTCTGCAAGTACATGTGCCCCTATGCACGCTTCCAGAGCGCGATGTTCGACAAGGACACGATGATCATCGCGTACGACACCGAACGCGGCGAGCCGCGCGGGTCCCGCGCCAAGAGCGCGGATCCCACGGCGCTGGGCCTCGGCGCCTGCGTCGATTGCGGGATCTGCGTGCAGGTGTGTCCCACGGGCATCGACATCCGCAAGGGCCTGCAGTACGAGTGCATCGGTTGTGCGGCCTGCATCGACGGGTGCAACCAGGTCATGGACCGCATGGGCTACGCACGTGGCCTGGTCCGCTACTCGACCACCCATGCCGCCGAGCGGAATTTCACGCGGCGCCAGATGTTCGTGCGCGCCCTGCGCCCCAGGGTGCTCGTGTACTTCGCCCTCCTCGGCGCGATCATCATGGCCGCGACCGCGAGCCTCTGGCTGCGCGTCCCGCTCAAGGTCGATGTGATCCGCGACCGCGGAGCCATCTCCAGGGAAGTGGAGGGCGGACTCATCGAAAACGTCTACCGGCTGCAGGTCATGAACACAGTGGAGAAAGAGCGGCTCTTTCTGATCCACGCGGACGGCTTGCCGGGCGTGCAGGTGGTGGGCGACGGCAAGGTGCGCCTTGCCGGCGCCTCGACCCAGATGGTGGCGGTCAAGGTCCGGGTCCAGCCCTCTGAGTTGCATGCCGGAACGAACAAGTTCCGGTTCGTCGTCGAAGCCGAGGACGACCCGCACGTGATGGTCGTCGAAAAATCCGTATTCATTATTCGCAAATAAGGAGACCCGTATGACTTCAGCTGCCCTCGACACCGGCCCCTGGTACCGTCAACGCTGGCCGTGGATCCTCATGGCCGGGCCCGCCGCGGTGCTCGTGGCCGGCGCGATCACCACCTGGATCGCCTTCTCCACCTCGGACGGCCTGGTCGCGCAGGACTACTACAAGCAGGGGCTCGCGGTGAACAAGGTGCTGGCCAAGGAGGAGGCCGCCGCGCGCCTCGGCCTGGAAGCCCGCATCGAACTGCCGGGCGACCGCCATCGCATCGTGGTCAACCTGTCCGGCGCGCAACCGCCCGAACTCCGTGTGCGCTTCGCGCATGCCACGCGCTCCGGGTTCGACCTCGCGCTCGGCCTGATCCGGGTCGGCGAGGGACGCTACGAAGCGGCCGTGCCCCAGGACCTGCCTGCCGGGCGCTGGAACGTGCAGATCGAAACCGCGAAAGGCGATTGGCGCCTTGCGGGCGAATGGAGCGGCCGCGAGGCCTCGTTCAGCCTCGGCGGCAAATCCTCATAGGGGGACGCGAAATGCAAAAAGCCATCTGGATCCTGTGGCCCTCGTTCATCGTCGGCGGCGCAGCCGAGACGCTGTTCTTCACGCTTTTCGACCCGATGGAGCTTCACCTTTTCGGTGAGCCCGCAGGCATGAGCCGGCTTGCGGTTTACTCCGGCGGGTTTTTTTATTCTGGGCTTTTGCAGCCGCCTCGAGCGCGTTCACCTGCTTCCTGCAGCGCTCCGCCGACGAGATCAACATGTGTCCGCTGCAGCCCCCGCAACGGCCCGAGGGCTGCCCCAAGCGCGATGATCCCAATGCGTCGCGAAGTGATCTAGATCAAAAAGCGCGACACCGGGCTGGTCAACAATAAGCCGTCACGATAACCAACAACAGGAGTTGCCATGTACAAGCACATTCTCGTTCCCACTGACGGCTCCCCGCTGGCGAACAAGGCGGTCCAGGCCGCGATCACGTTTGCGGCAGAGGTCGGCGCCAAGGTCACCGGGTACTACGCGATCGAGGACATGAACATGCACCACGCGGGCGCCCACCTGACCAAGGACCTGATCGCCGAATTCGACAAGCGCTCCATTGCCGCGGCCGAACAGCATGCCGCGGAACCCTCCACGGCCGCCAAGGCCGCCGGCGTCACCTACGACTGGAAGATCAGCAAGGTCACGCAGCCGTACGAGGGCATCATCGATGCGGCGCGCGAGGCGGGCTGCGACATCATCTTCATGGCCTCGCACGGCCACCGCGGCCTCACCGGGCTCATCGTCGGCAGCGTGACGCAGAAAGTGCTGTCGCACTCGACGATCCCGGTGCTGGTCTTCCGCTGAGCCCCGGTCGAAACGGCCAGGCGCGCCGATGGAACTGACCTTCCTCGGCGCGACCGGCACCGTCACCGGGTCCAAGTACCTGCTCGGCGGGGCCGGGCGCCCGGTGCTCGTCGATTGCGGCCTGTTCCAGGGCCTCAAGGCGCTGCGGCTGCGCAACTGGCAGCCCCTGCCGGTCCCGCCGTCTTCCATCGGCGCCGTGGTTCTCACTCACGCGCATATCGACCACAGCGGCTACCTGCCTTTGCTGGTGAAGCACGGATTTCGCGGCCATGTCTATTGCACCCGCGCCACCTTCGAGCTGTGCAAGATCCTGCTGCCGGATTCCGGCCACCTGCAGGAAGAGCAGGCGCGCTTTGCCAATGAGCGGGGCTTTTCCCGCCACAAGCCGGCATTGCCGCTCTATACCGTCGGCGATGCGGTCCAGGCGCTCAAGCACTTCACGCCTATGGACTACGACGTCCCACGGTTGCTTGAAGGGGGGGTGCATTTCCGCTTCCTGCCCGCCGGCCACATCCTTGGCGCGGCGATCGTGGTGGCGGAGGCGGGGGGGCGAAAGGTCGTGTTTTCAGGGGATCTCGGCCGGTCGGCGGATCCGGTCATGCGCCCGCCCACCCCCGTTGCCGAAGCCGATTACGTCGTGGTGGAGTCCACCTACGGCAACCGCAGGCATGCCGACCGGGATCCGGAGCAAGAACTCGAAGACCACCTCACCCGGGCGATCGAGCGCAAGGGCGTGGTCGTCATCCCGGCCTTTGCTGTAGGACGGGCCCAGATGCTGCTGCATTTCCTTGCCCGCATCCGGGCGCGCGGGCGCCTCGAGGGCGTCCCGGTCTACCTCAACAGCCCGATGGCGGTCGATGCCACGCGGATCTTCCAACAGTTCAGGACCGAGCATCGCCTGACCGAAGAGGAATGCCGGGCCGCCTGCACGGTCGCGAAGATGGTGAATACGCCCGAGGAATCGAGGGCGCTCAACACGCGCGGCGGGCCGATGATCATCGTCTCGGCCAGCGGCATGGCCACGGGGGGACGGGTGCTGCACCACCTCGCGGCGTTTGCGCCGGACCCGCGCAACCTCATCCTGTTCGCCGGGTTCCAGGCCGCCGGCACCCGCGGCGCGGCGCTGGCGGCGGGGGCCGAGTCGGTCAAGATCCACGGTGAATACGTGCCGATCCGCGCAGAGGTGCGCAACCTCGACAGCCTTTCGGCGCATGCGGACTACACCGAAGTGCTGGGATGGCTGGGCGGGTTTGCGCGCCCGCCGAAGCGGACATTCATCACGCACGGCGAGCCGGCTGCGGCCGACGAGCTGCGCAGGCGGATCTCGGAGACCCTGGGCTGGCCTTGCGTGGTGCCGGAGTATTTGTCAAAAGAAAAACTATAAATGACAGCAGACCGGCTCAGGGAGCCGATATCCTTAAAGTAATGTTTATGTTTGGCTCATATAGCGAATAATGTTGTTGAACTCATGCTCTGAGCGCCAGAGCGAGCAACCGTGCGGGATCGGGGCTGAAGCGGGGCGACCGGTCGAGAACTCTAAACCAACCGAGGTAGTGGGTGAGGTATTTCGTGGCAACACCCTT
>CAMAXP010000082.1 GCA_945862265.1 Bordetella parapertussis | reverse complement strand
AAGGGTGTTGCCACGAAATACCTCACCCACTACCTCGGTTGGTTTAGAGTTCTCGACCGGTCGCCCCGCTTCAGCCCCGATCCCGCACGGTTGCTCGCTCTGGCGCTCAGAGCATGAGTTCAACAACATTATTCGCTATATGAGCCTTTCCGAAACAGACGAACTTACCGGGCTGTACAACACCCGCGGTTTCGCCATCATCACCGACCGGCTGTTCGGCCAGGCGCAGCGCTATTCGCGCGCCATGAGCGTGCTGATGATCGACTCGGACAACCTCAAGGCGGTCAACGACAACCACGGCCATGAGGCGGGCAACCGCCTGCTGCGCCAGCTGGCCGAGCGCATCCAGGCGGAACTGCGCTATACCGACGTCTCCGCGCGCTACGGCGGCGACGAATTCATCGTGTTGCTGCCGGAAACGCCAGCCGAAGGCGCCATGGATGTCGCGGAGCGGATTCGCGAATCGATGGCCGCCAAGCCCCTGGTGTTCGACGGCAAGGCGGTGACCTCCACCGTCAGCATCGGGGTGGCCAGCTTCCCGGGCGACGGCCAGAGCCTGGACGCGATCGTCGGGCGCGCCGATCGTGCCCTGTACAAAGCCAAGCACTCCGGACGCAACCGCGTCGAGCGCTATACGCCCGACTAACGAGACGAGACGAGAAGAGGGGCTGCGCCCCTCCTCAGACCTCCCGCAGTCTCATCGCTTACCAGTCGAGAGCGCGACTATTGCGCCGATCACGACCAGCGCGCCGAAGATCTGCAGCGGCGCCATGCTCTGGCCGAGCAGCACCCAGCCCATTACCAGCACGGCGACCGGCTCGAAATTGAGGGCCGCAGAGTTGTTCACCACGCCGAGCCTGGGCAGCACCACGAACAGGCCCGTGACGCCGCAGCTGTAGAACAATCCCATCAGCACCAGCGCGACCCAGCCGGTGCTGTCCGCGGGCGGGGCGAAGGAACCCGTGAGGGTGAGGCCGGCGAGCGCCACCACCGCGATGGTGCCGGTCGCGAGCAGCGTGCGCAGGCGCCCATCCACGTCCTTGAGCCAGCGGGTCGTGAGGTAGAGGGCCGCGCTGAACGACAGCGACGCCCCGGTGGCGAACAGCACGCCGATGCCGATCTCGTCCCAGCGGCCGGAAAAATTCGTCGCGCCTGCGCCGCTCCAGCCGCCCACGTCGAGGGCCAGGGCGAGGCCCGCCAGCGCCACCGGCATGGCCACCAGCGCGCGCAGCGTGGGCCGTTCGCCGTCCAGGATCCAGGCGATCAGGGCAATGACGATCGGGTAGGTGTTGAACGCCAGCAGGGCCAGCGCCACCGGGATGCGCGCCACGGCGGAAAACACGCAGTAGCTCTGCAACAGCAGGCACAGTCCGATGAACACGCCGCGCAGGCGCGTCGCGCCGGGCAGCGCGAACGACACGCCGTTGGCGAGCATCAGGGCCAGCACGAAGAACAGCGCGAACGTGGCGCGGAACGCCACCGCCGTGACCACGTTCGAGCCATGCTCGAACGCGAAACGAGCCGCAACGTGGTTGCTGCCGAATACGACCGAGATGCACAGGAGGGCGACAATGCCCAGCCAGCGCGGAGGATTTGATTGGCCCGGCAACACGCTACCCCGTGATCGGAAGCGTGGAAGGGTACCGCACATCGAAGCGCGCCGCAGGTAGAATCGGAACGGTCATGTCGCCCGTGACTCTTTCTCCCGCACCCCACTCCTGAACGGAACGCTCGCATGGGACAGTTCGGCATCGGCCAGCCGGTATCGCGATTCGAGGACCCGAGGTTGCTTCGCGGCCAGGGCCGCTACGTCAACGACCTGAACCTGCCGGGCCAGGCCTACCTCGTCTACGTGCGCTCGCCGCACGCGCACGCCGACATCCGCGCCATCGACGTCTCCGCCGCCCTTGCGGCGCCCGGCGTGGCCGGCGTCTACACCCACGCCGACCTTGCGGCAGCGGGCCTTGGCACCAGCATCGTGACGATCAAGCGCAAGCGCCCGGACGGCTCGCCGATGTTCACCAAGGCGCACCTGGGCCTCACCGAGGGCCGCGTGCGCCACGTAGGCGATCCCGTGGTGGCGGTGGTGGCCGAAACCCTGATGCAGGCGCGGGACGCGGCTGACCTCGTCGTGATCGACTACGCCGATCGCCCCTCGGTGACCGATACCGCCGCGACGCTGCGCCCCGGCGCCCCCGCCGTGTGGGACGAGTGCGCAGACAACCTGTGCAACGTGCACGAAGCGGGCGACCGCGCCGCGACCGATGCGGCGTTCGCCTCGGCCGCGCATGTGGTGAAAGGCGCCTACACGATCACGCGGGTGCACTCCCAGTACATGGAACCGCGCGGCGCGCTGGGCAGCTACGACCCGGGCGAGGACCGCTACACGCTGCAGTGCGACTCGCAGTACCCGCACCGCATCCGCGAGGTGCTGGCCCGGGAAGTCTTCCGCATCCCCGAGCACCGCATCCGCGTGGTGTCGGGCAACGTGGGCGGCGCGTTCGGCGGCAAGGGCTGGGCCTACACCGAGCACCGGCTCGTGCTGTGGCTGGCGAAGAAGCTCGGCCGCCCGGTCAAGTGGGCCTGCGACCGCAGCGAAGCGCTGCTGGCCGACGAGCACAGCCGCGACTGCGTGAGCGAGGCCGAACTGGCGTTGGACGCCGGCGGCAGGTTCCTCGCGCTGCGCGTGCACACCATCTGCAACGTCGGCGCCTACGTTTCGTCCGACCGGCAGCTCTCGCCGACGTTTTCCAACATCGGCTCGCTGGTCGGGGTGTACGGGTTCCGGGCCGCGCATGTGCGCGTGAGCTGCGCGTATTCCAATACCAATTCGACCGGGCCGTACCGCGGCGCGGGCCGGCCCGAGGCCATCTATGTGATCGAGCGGATCGTGGACGAGGCGGCGGCGAAGCTCGGCGTGGACCGCATCGAGCTGCGCCGCAGGAACCTGCTGCCGCCCTCGGCCATGCCCTACAAGACGGCACTCACCTTCACCTACGACTGCGGCGAATTCGAAAAGGGGATGGACCAGGCACTTCTTCTCGGCGACCACGCGGGCTACGCCGCGCGCAAGGAAGAAACGGCGAAGCGCGGCAAGCTCCGCGGCCTGGGCATCGCCAACGCCATCGAGCGCGCCGGCGCGCCCGGCATGGAGTACGCGGAGATCCGCTTCGAGCCCGGCGGCACGGCCACGCTGCTGATGGGCAGCAAGGACCAGGGCCAGGGCCACGCCACCACCTTTACCCAGATCGCCTGCGAACGGCTCGGGCTCGCCCCGGCGGACTTCCGTTACATCGACGGCGACACCGACCAAGTGGCCTACGGCACGGGCACGTTCGGCTCAAGGTCGGTTGCGATCGGCGGCAGCGCGCTGGTCGCCGCCGCGGACAAGATCATCGCCAAGGGCACGAAGATCGCCGCGCATATGCTCGAGGCCGGCGAAGCGGACGTCACGTTCGCCGACGGCCGCTTCACGATCGCCGGCACCGATCGCGGCGTGGGCCTCAAAGAAGTGGCCATTGCAGCGTTCGTGCAGGGCAAGCTCCCGCCCGGGATGCCGCCCGGCCTGATCGAGAACGGCACGTTCGCCCCGGTCCAGGAAACCTTCCCCAACAGCTGCCACCTGTGCGAAGTCGAGGTGGACCCGGAAACCGGCGTCGTGCAGCTCGCGAACTACGCAGTGGTGGACGATGTCGGCACCGTGATCAACCCGCTCACGCTCAAGGGACAGGTGCACGGCGGCATCGTGCAGGGCGTCGCGCAGATCCTCATGGAACGGGTCGTCTACGACCTGGAGTCCGGCCAGCTGATCACGGGCTCCTTCATGGACTACGCCATGCCGCGCGCCAGCGACATCTCGCACATGGAGGTCGGCAGCAACCCGGTGCCCACCAAGCTCAATCCGCTGGGCGCCAAGGGCGCGGGCGAGGCCGGCACGGTGGGAGCCCTTGCCGCGGTGATGAACGCGATCCTCGATGCGCTTTCCCCGCTGGGCGTGACGGAGCTCCAGATGCCCGCCACCAGCGAGCGCGTCTGGCAGGCGATCAACACGGCGCGCAAAACCGCCCGTGCCGCCTGATATGTACCGGTACCGATTCACAAACTGCCCGGAGAGCCGCTCCCGGAAACGAGTTTGCAAACACAAAGTCGCTAATTTAGTGACAAACACCGACCGGAGGCCGTAAATGCAACCGCGCGAGCGCATCCCCTTTTCCGCCATCGTCGACCGCCCCCCGCTCAAGCTGCCGGGCGGCGCGCGGGTCATCGTCTGGACCATCGTCAACCTGGAGGTCTGGGACATCGCCAAGCCCATGGCGCGCCAGGTGCTGCCCGCGCCCACCGGCGTGCCGCTGCTGCCGGACGTGCCGAACTGGAGCTGGCACGAGTACGGCATGCGCGTGGGCTTCTGGCGCTTCAAGGCGCTGTTCGACCGGCTCGCCATCCGCCCGACCCTGTCGGTCAATGCCCGGGTGTGCCTCGACTACCCGCGAGTGGCAGAAGCTTGCCGGGACGCGGGCTGGGAGTTCATGGGCCACAGCTTCGAGCAGGGGCCGATCCACAAGGAGGCGGACCAGAAGGCGATGATCGCGCGGTCCCTCGACACGATCGAGAAATTCACCGGCAAGCGCCCGGTGGGCTGGCTCGGACCCGGCCTCACGCAGACCCTGGAGACGCCCGAGCTGCTGGCCGCGGCCGGCATCAAGTACATCGGCGACTGGGTGTACGACGACGAGCCCACCACCATCCATACCGACAACGGCCCGCTGGTGACGATTCCCTACTCGGTGGAGACCAACGACATCCCGGTGATGGCCGTGCAGCACCACGAGGCCGCCTACTGGACGCAGAAGTGCATGGACTCCTTCGAGCGGTACTACGAGGAGGGCGCCGAACGGCCGAAGATCCTCGCGATCGCGATCCACCCTTACATCAGCGGCCAGCCGTTCCGCATCAAGTACCTCGAGGAGGTCTACGAGCGCATCAACCGGATGCCCGGCGTGCTGCACTGGAACGGCGAGCAGATCCTCGAGTGGTATCTTTCCCAGCGACCCGACGCCCTGAAACAGGTGGCCGGTGGCACAGCGATTGCTCGAACTCCCGGCATAAAACCATGAGAGGTAATCCGCCATGAAACGCAAGCTCACTGCCCTGCTGCTCCTCGCCGCCACCTTCACCCTGCCGGCCCACGCCCAGTCCCCCTTCCCCAACAAACCCATCCGCATCCTGGTGGGCTTTGCTGCGGGCGGGAACACCGACATCGTCAGCCGCACCATCGCCGAGCGCATGCAGGCGATCCTCGGCCAGCCGGTGATCGTCGAGAACAAGCCCGGTGCGGGCGGCGTGGTGGCCACCGAGTTCACCGCCAAGGCCGCGCCGGACGGATATACCCTCTTGATGTCCTCGCTGGGGCCGCACACCATCTCGCCCAGCCTGCTCAAATCGCCGGGCTTTGACCCGGTGGCCGACCTGGCGCCGGTCAGCAACGTGGCCAACAATGCCCTCTTGCTGATGGTCAATCCCAACCTGCCGGTGAAGTCGGTGCCGGAACTGATCGACTACGCAAGGGCCAACCCAGGCAAGCTCAACTTCGCCTCCTCGGGCGTCAGCGGCACCACCCACCTGTCGGGCGAGGTGTTCGCCAGCATGACCGGCACGAAGCTGGTGCACGTAGCCTTCCGCGGCGGGCCGCCCGCCATCGGGGCGCTGCTCGCCGGCGACGTGCAGATGATGTTCGCCAACCTGTCGGATGCGCTCCCGCAGGTGCGCTCGGGCAAGCTCCGCGGCATCGCCGTTACCAGCGCCCGGCGCGTCGAGCAGGCGCCCGACCTGCCCACCATCGCCGAGTCAGGACTGCCGGGCTACGACGTCGGCCCGTGGAACGGCCTGGTGGCCCCGGGCAAGACCCCGCCCGAGATCGTCGCGAAACTCTCCGAGACGGTGCAGGCGATCGTCAAGGAACCCGCGTTCCGCAAGAAGATGTTCGACATCGGCTCCAACCCGATCGGCGACACGTCCGAGCAGTTCCGCGCGACGATCCGCAACGACCTCACCCGCTGGGCGAAGATCATCCAGGACGCCGGCATCAAACCCGAATAGCCGTTCCAAGAACAACACCGGAGACAGCAACATGACCGACCCGCAAAGCCTGCGTGGCTTCCTCGAGATGGTGGAGCGCGACTATCCCGAGGAGTTCCTGCGCATCAAGGTGCCAGTGAGCACCCAGCTCGACATGACCTCGATCATCTTCGAACTCGAACACGCCGGCAAAAGCCCGGTGGTCGTCTACGAAAACGTCGAGGGCCACACCATGCCGGTGGTGACCAACATCGCCGGCAACCGAAGGCTGCTGGCTGCGTGCCTCGGCGTGCCGCAACCGGACCTGCCGAGCGCGTTCCGCGAGCGCTGCCAGAAATACATCCCCTGCGAAGTCGTCAAGGACGCGCCCTGGAACGAGGTCGTGCTCGAAGGCGACCAGGTCGACCTGACCAAGCTGCCGATCCCTACGCACTTCTCGGTCGATGCCGCCCCGTATGTCACCGCCGGGCAGCTCACGGCGCGCGACCCACTCACAGGCGTCGACACCACGGGCTTTCACCGCTTCATGCTCACGGGCAAGAACCGCCTTGGCGTGAGCCTGCATTCGCGCCGGCGCATGTACGAATTCCACCGGCGGGCGGAGGCCAAGGGCGAGTCGCTGCCTGCGGCGATCACGCTGGGCATCCACCCGCTGCACTACATGGGCTCGATGGTGTTCGCCTACCCGCCCAACGTGCGCAAGTTCGAGATCATCGGCGGCCTGTTCGGCGAGCCGTACCGCCTCGCGAAAACCGGCGTGCAGGACCTGGAAGTGCCTGCCGGCGCCGAGATCATCATCGAAGGCGAGATCCTCGCCAACGTGCACGAGCCCGAGGGCCCGTTCAGCGAGTTCACGGGCTACGCCTCCTATCGCAGCACGCAGAACGTCTTCGTCGCCCACCGCATCCGCATGCGCCGCGATGCCATGTACCACTCGGTCGCCTCGGGCATGTCGCAGGACCACATCCTGGTGTCCTGCGTGACGCGCGAGGGCGAAATCCTCAACACACTGCGGCGCAACCTCCCCAATGTGATCGCGGTGCACGTGCCCCACCGCACCTGCGGCGCGTTCCTCGCCATCGTCAAGATGAAGAAGTCGTCGCAGGGTGAGCCGCAGCAGGCCATCATGGCGGCGCTGGGCACCGAGTTCTACACCAAGTACGTGATCGTGGTGGACGAGGACGTCGACATCTTCGACATGAACGATGTGATGTGGGCCGTGTCGACTCGGGTCAAGGCCGAGAAGGACATCGTGTTCATCCCGGGCGCGAAAGGCGCAATCCTCGACCCTACCTCGGACCCGGAGACCTTCACCGTGACAAAAATGGGCATCGACGCGACGCGCCCGGTGGGCAAGGACTTCGCCGAGCGCCTGACGATCTCCGACGCCCAGCGCGAACGCTCGCGCGGAATCCTGCGCGCCGCCGGCGTGCCGCTCTAGAAAACCCGGGACAGACCCCGATTCAAATCGGGGTCTGTCCCGGGTTTCAGCGCTTTGCTATGCCAAGGTCAGCGGCGAGGGCAGCGAGGCTCGCTTCGGGTCGGTGAGCGGCTTGCCTTCGCGGTCGATCATCCAGCCCACGGGCATGGCCTCTCCGCGATGCACGGCGGTCTTGACCTTGCCATACGCCGCGACCGTCGTCGCCATGTCGAGCACGATCGGCGGCTCGACCAGCGCCGGCACGGCCACCGCGATCGGATTGGTCGACAACAGCATGTCGAGGCCGCCCCAGGGAGCAAGGTGGTTTGCGTTGCCCACGGCGGCGTAAGCACTGGCGACGAAGTCGCGCAGGGCCTGGGCCGATACGAGGCTCATGCGCGCACTCCCAGCGCACGCGATTTCGGCGTAGTGCCGGGCTCATCCTCGCCCAGCCCTGTGTCGAGGAATTCGATGAGCCGCTTCAATCGGCGCGCCGCCTGCTCCCGCACCGCCTTCGGATTGCAGTCGGTCCAGTCGTAGAACCCGCGGCCCGCGTCGAGCCCGGTCTCGCCTCGCGCGGGCATCGCCTGCAGCATCGGGTTCGGCGTGCGGTTGTGGAACAGCGCAGGCACGATCGAGCGCTGGGAAGCCGCATTCACGACGAGGCCGCTCAGGTCCTTCTGCTGCACCAACCCGGAAATGCACATGCGCGGGCCCAGCAGGCGCCGCACCGAGTGGTCAACATCTGCTGCGCTCGCAACGCCCGTCTCGATGAGGTAGTAGGCCTCGTGCAGCATCGCGTGCTGGAGGCGATTGACGAGGAAACCGATGATGGGCTCCACCACCACGACCGGTTCCTTCCCCGTGCGGCGCATTACTTCCGCCGCAGCCTCCAGTGCTTCCGGTGGCGTGGCGGGACCCGCGCCCACCTCAACCACCGGGGACACGTCCGCCGGCATGAAATAGTGGAGCGCGAGCAGCCGCTCTGGGCGCTTCAGCGGCCGCGCGAGATCGGCCATGTCGATGCCCGAAGTGCCGGTCGCGAGCAGGAAACCGGCGTCGCCATAGGCTTTTTCGATTGCGGCGAACGCCTCCAGCTTGAGGGCGAGGTCCTCGGGCAGGAATTCGATGATCAGGTCGGGCGGATCCGCGGGCAGCGATGCGCTCGCAGTGACGCCCTCGGGCAGGTCCGTGAGTTCCGCCGCGCGGCGGGACCAGATGATGGTGCGAATGCCAACGGCAGCGAAGGTCTTTGCCACGCCGCGGCCCATGGTGCCGTAACCGGCGATCAGTACGGAGTCGATGCTGCGAAACATGGGTGAACCTTTCGGATTCGGGAGGGATATCGTATCCGAGGATGGCCGATAATTGCGCACCCCCTCAAAGCCCAATTGGAGACACCATGGCCCAGTATGTCGACTATCGCGTGATCGAAGGCGTCGCGGAAATCACCATGAACCGCGCCCCGGTGAACGCGATCGACCACCAGCTCACGCGAGAGGTGATCGACGCCTACCATCGGGCGAGAAAGGACGACACCGCGCGCGCAGTCATCCTGACCAGTGCGCTGCCCACCGTCTTTTCGGCCGGCGTCGACCTCAAGCTGGCACTGGAATTCGACGGTCAGGCGCTGCGCAGCTTCATCGAGGTGTTCTATTACGAGATGCACGAGGCCCTGTACCGCCTCGGCAAGCCGGCGATCGCGGCGGTCAACGGCCATGCCCGTGCGGCAGGCGTCACCTGGGCGGTCTCCTGCGACATCATCATCGCCGCCGAGGAAGCGCAGATGGGCTACCCGGAAATCGACGTGGGCCTGCTGCCCGCCATGCATCTCGTCCATCTTCCCAAGCAGGCAGGCCGGCATCGCGCGGCCGAGTTGCTCTTTACCGGCGACATCGTCAGCGCCGCCGAGATGCATGCCCTCGGCGTGGTCAACCACGTGGTGCCGCGCGAGCAGGTCATGCCCACCGCCCGCGCGCTGGCGCGGCGCCTGGCGAAGAAATCACCGATCGCAATGAAGCTGTTGCGCGATGCCTTCGTCCGTGCCAACGACCTCGACTACCGTCGCTCGATGGAAAGCGTGGTGGAAACCATGTGCGGACTGAAGGACTCCGCCGACTCGCGCGAGGCGTTGCTCGCTTTCGTCGAGAAGCGCGAGCCGTGCTACACCGGCAAGTAGGCCCAGGATTCGCCGGGGCCGGCCCGGCGGTCAGCCCTGCTTGATCGCGCGATAGCGGCCGACCTCGAACCCTTCGCCGTATTCGCTGAGCTCGACCGGCATCAGCAGATAGTTGGCGCCATCGAACGCCATCGTCGGGCTCGAACGCTTGTCGAACGAGCCTTCGCGCCCGCAGACCAGCACTTCGTCCTTGAGGGTTCGCCCGTCGTTCAGCAGCAGCGCATCGCTCTCGCCGCCGCCGATCGAGACGGCGAACGCTTCCTTGGCAAAGGTGCGGATGCCGACGCTGACCTGCTTCTCGGGCAGGCGCAGGCAGCGTACGACGCGCCCGACCGAGCAGGCGTTGCTGCCGCCTTCGACACTGAGGCCGACCAACCGGCCGATGCCCAGCCAGTCACCCTGGGTGGCTCCGACCACTGCACCGATCCCCCCAGAGCTGATGTCGTGCGTCACCCAGGATTCGGCGCCGGCTGTGGACGGGCCTTCCGCGAGACGCGCGAGGACGCCGTCAAGCCCGTTCACGACATTGAGCCGGTGCATCACTTCGTAGCGGTCGTGCTTGCGCACCGGCGGCGTTGTCCCCCAGTAGAGCTTCAGGTGCCGGAGCACGCCCAGCAGCTTCGACGCTTCACAGGCCACACCGAGCTGCAGGTCCGAGGGCAAGGCCCCCGTTTCGGCGATCCGGATCATGCCGTCGAGCTTGGCGTTCGCCTCGCCCGAGGAAAAGTAGCGCAGGCCCGCCGAGGCCGGCGGCGTTTGCGTCAGGCGCTTGGGCGCCATGCCACCCGCAAGGTCGAACCAGTAGTGCATCGACTGCGGCTGGTGCGTACCCGTGAGCACAAAGCCCGCGCCCAGGTGCGTCACGAGCCTTTCGGCAAGGTCGATGTCCAGCGGCATGAGGCAATCAGGCGATGAGGCAGCCAGCATCAATGTCTTAAGGAGTTCCCGTTCGGCACTCGAAGCAAGGGCGGCGCGCGGATAGACTGGGACGGACTCCTGCTGGAGCTTCTTCATTTCCGCAAATGCGTAGGCCTTTCCAAGCGACGCCCAGACGGCGCTGCCGGCCGGCTCGTAATGCATGCAATGCCACTTGATCTGCGCGGCGTTGGCTCGTACGGCCCTCACGCAAAGCGTCGCCAGTTGCGGCTTGAGGCGGCTCGCACTGCCCGAGTCGGCGGCCAGCAGGTCGATCAACGCGGCGTAGGCCGCGCCCAGGTCCGTCCACAGGCCGACCTGCGCGCCCCACAGCCGGGTCTCCTGGAACTTGGAGCGGCTCGGATTCGTCAGGTAGTCGCGCGCAATCTTCTGCTGGTGAGGCTGTGCGGCCTCATCCAGCTGGAGGATCAGTTCGACCCGGCGCTCGACCTTGAAGCCCTCGGTCGAAGCGACCGACACTAGCCAATGGCGGATATCCTCGATGGCCTGCGCGGCCTCGCCTTCCTTGAGGGCGTCGAAGACTTCCTTGGCACCCTTCTCATTGGCCAGCGGGTGGTCCGGCTTGCCCCCTCCCAGCCACTTCATCACCATGATGTCATGCCCCGGCCGCCGGCAGGAGTTCGGCACGCACCAGCGCCTGGCGGATGCGCTCGATTTCCGCGGCCGGGATCTTCACCAGCGGGGGACGGACCACCGCGCGCGGCAGCTTGCCCATCAGCACCAGCGCCTCCTTCATCCGGTTGTGCATGTCCACCGGAGGATCGGCATAGAACACTTCCGCCGTGGCCGAGATGCGGTCGTGAAGCTTTCGCGCGGTCGCGAGGTCGTTGGCCTGCACCGCGCGGAAAAGCGCGGCCTGCAGCGGCGCGATCACCGACCCGCTGCCCGACAGCAGGCCGTTACAGCCCAGCACCAGGGAACTGAAGAGCCACGCGCTGTGCGTGGTCAGCACGTTCACCACCGGGTCGAGCGCCTGCAACGTGCGGATCTGCCGCTCGTGCAATTGCGGGTTCGCACACCAGTCCTTGATTGCGCGCACCGTAGGGACCGCCTCGAAGAGCTTCAGCAGCGTCGGCAGCGGATAGCCCTGCCCGCCCGCGAGCGGGTACTGGAAGGCGATGATCGGCAGGTCGGATTCGCCGGCAATCCGCCTGAAATGCTCGATGACCATCTCGGGACGCTGCCCCATCGTGAACGGTCCCGGCGGGAACACCAGCAGCGCTGAAGCGCCGCCCTCGGTGGCCATGCGCGCAATGCGCGCGGCTTCGAAGCTGCCCTCGGCGTAAACCCCGTTGACGATGGGAACGCGCCGCCCCACCTCGTCCTGTGTGAGTTCAAGCACGCGCCTCTGCTCTTCGAAAGTGCAGGACGCCGCTTCAGTCGAATGCGCGTTGATGGTGATCGCCGATATGCCTTCGGCTGCAGTGACATCGCGCAGGTGGGCACGATAGGACGCTTCGTCGATCGAAAAATCCTCGAAGAACGGCAGCAACACCGCTGGAATCACGCCGTGGGGGACATACCCTGTGTGTCTTGGCATTGCGGTTTCCTTGTCGTTGCTATTCGCGCAGGTCGTCCAGTGCCGCCTCGAGGTGCGCAACGTGCGCCCACTGCATGACCTCCCATTGCTGCTCCGAAATCTCCAGCCAGTTGATGCCCGCGTTGGGAATCTCGAAATCGCGCGTGGAAGAAAGCCCAACGGCTCGCGCATGACGGTAGACCATTTCGAGCACCCCGCCGTGCGTGAATACGAGGACCTGCTCGCCCCTGTGCTTTTCGATGACCCGGCCGACCGCCGTGAGCGAACGCTCGTTGAACCCGCGCAGGCTTTCGCCGCCCTGGAAATCGAAGTCGGGATCCTTGTCGCGAAAGCGCGCGTATTCGACGGGGAACTTCTCCTTCACTTCGACATAGGTCAGCCGCTCGAACATCCCGTAATGCCGTTCGCGAAGCGCCGCGTCGTAGGACACCGGCAATGCGAGCTTGCGGGCGGTCGGCTCCGCCGTCTGGCGCACCCGGCTGAGGTCGCTGCAGTAGATCGCGGTGAAGTCGTGCCCCGCCAGGGCCTCCGCCGTCGCCCGGGCCTGCGCGCGCCCCACGTCGTTCAGCGGGATGTCGAGCTGGCCCTGCACGCGGCCCTCCGCATTCCAGGCGGTCTCGCCATGGCGGATCATGCAGATGCGGGTCGCGGTCATCGGGGTCAGTCCGCCTTGATTCCGCCGTCCCTGATGACCTTGCCCCAGCGGGCAATCTCGTCGACGGTCCACTTCTGCAGCGCTTCGGGCGTACTGATCATCAAGTCCATGCCAAGCTGCTCGGTCAGCTGCTTGTTCAGGTCCGGCAGCCGGAGCGCCTTGCCGAGTTCGGCATTCAAACGGTCGATGATCGGCCGCGGCGTGGCCGCCGGGGCCAGGATCGCCCAGTAGGCGTAGGCCGTGATGCCGGGCACCCCCTGCTCGGCCAGCGTGGGCACGTCGGGCATGGTGCCGGAGCGCTTCTCGCCGGTGACCGCCACCGCGCGCAGCTTGCCGCCGCGCACGTGCTGCGACAGCACCGCCACCGAACCGACTGCAAGCTCCAGCTGGCCGCCGATTGCGTCCGCCGACATCG
The DNA here is from genome assembly GCA_945862265.1 of Bordetella parapertussis. Classification (GTDB taxonomy): domain Bacteria; phylum Pseudomonadota; class Gammaproteobacteria; order Burkholderiales; family SG8-39; genus SZAS-79. The sequence continues at coordinate 1,349 of CAMAXP010000082.1, read as the reverse complement.
GCCCGCCCCCCTTGTAAGGGATATGGATCAGCTTGTAGCCGCCGGCCTGCTGAATGAGCGTCATGGCAAGGTGGCCCATGGTGCCGTTGCCGACCGACCCGAAACTGACGGAGTCGGGCTTCGCCTTGGCAGCCTGTACGACGTCGGCCAGCGTCTTGTAGGGCTTGGACGCGGCCGTGGCGATCGCATAGGGCGCAGTGCCAACGAGCATCACCGGCGCGAGGTCCTTCAACGTATCGAAGGGCATGTTCTGGATCAGCGAAGGGTTGACCCCGTGCGAGTCGAACACCACCACGAAGGTGTAGCCGTCCGGCGGCGCCTTGGCGACCAGGGCAGTGCCGATGGACCCCGACGCCCCCGGCTTGTTCTCGATCACGAACTGCTGTCCCAGCGCATCGGAAAGCTTCGCCCCCACCAGTCGCGCGAGCGGGTCGACCGACCCACCCGGCGGGAAGGGCACGACGAACTTTACGGGCTTGGCAGGCCAGGCCTGGCCGAAAGCAGGTACGCAGGCCAGTGCGGCCAACGCGGCCGCGCCAGCGACGGCAAGCCGCCTCATAGTACAGAGTGTCATGGGATCTCCTCGCTTATTGTTGTAGTGACGCGATGCAGCCTGGCTAGATGAACTGCAGGAACATCAGGACCATGCCGATGACCGAAACGAACCACGCGCCGGTGCGCAGCCAGGCGATGCCGCCGGTGTAAAGGAGTGCGTAGGCAAAGCGCCCCCAGAAGAACAACTGCGCGCCGAGCACGGTCATCTGGTTGCTTTTCTGGATCGCGACCCCGATGAACACGAGGGCGATGAACAGCGGCAGGCTTTCCATCATGTTGTGGTGGGCACGTTTTGCCCGGCCGGCCCAGCCCGTCAGTTCGGGAAACCTGTCGCGGTTGCCCGCCAGCGCGGGCAGGCCGACCTGCAGGAGCGCGCCGGTCACGGCGACCAGCACCTGCGCAAACGCGAGCGCTACGGCCCAGAGCAACACGATCATTTCCGGTTTCATGGCGACGTCCTCCCCCAAAACCGTGAAGACTATCGTGCCACGCGGGAATTCGCCAGTTCCAGACGGTCGACGACGTTCCGCACGAGCGCCCGGGTCAGGGCGAGTTGCGCCCCCAGGCTCATCCGGGCGAGGGCCATGACCGTAGCCATAGCCGTAAGACGGGTAGACAACCACCGGCGGCGCACTCGGCAGCCGATACTAGTGTAGTGCTTCGTAATTAATAGAACCAAATGCGTTTCGTCGAGTCCAACGATTATCAGAAGCGTTTTGGAGACGACGATGCGAGTGGCAAGTACGATCGAACTGGACGACGCGCAACGGGAGAAGCTGGTGAAGCTTGCGCAT
>CAMAXP010000081.1 GCA_945862265.1 Bordetella parapertussis | reverse complement strand
TGACCACTGCAATCAAGGAGTACATCGATTTGCACAATAAAAATCCCAAGCCTTTCGTATGGACTGCCAAGGCCAATGACATCCTTGCCAAGGTCATTCGCGCCAACAGCCGCTTAAGTTCCAAACAGAACGAAGCACTACACTAGCGTCCCGCCGAAAGCCGTCGCGAAGGCCACAAAGCGGGCCTGCGCAAGTTGCGCAGACTCGGCCTCGAGGACCCAACCCTGCTCGAGCAGGGCCACGAATTGATGCCCCTCCCGCTGAAACCGGCGGTCCGCCTCCCGGACTGTGCTCCCGAAAAACTGCCGCGCCTCGTCGGCCCTCTGGACCAGCACGGCCTCCTGGGCCTTTTCCAAAGCAAAGAACACACTCCCGGTCGTGGCCACCAGCCCGATGACCAAGGCGAGCGCAATCCTCAGGGTGAGGACCCGGCTCGCGGAGACGAAGGGCCGCGCGGGCGCGTTCATGCCCCGTGCCCGGGCAGGAGCGTGTCGAAGGCCGCCGCGAGATCGGCCTTGCGCAGTGGGCTCATTTGACCGGCATCCATTTGCCGATCAGTGCCTGGACCTGCTTGTAGAGCAGGGGTTTGGCGACACTGCCCGGACGACAACCTGTGCGACGTACATGGGAACCGCGCCGCGAGGCGCGCCGGAATGATGAACCCACACTATCCGGCCCACCCCGGATCCCCAGTCTTAAGAAGTATTAAGTTTCTTACCCAACGCTGACAAAAAGTTACGCGCAACCAACCAAAGCACGACAAATGCCGCAATAAGCCCCCGGTATAGTGGGTTTTCGCGCCAGGGGCACTGAACCCGCAGACCCGACACAGGAAAATCGTGCGCAACGGCAACGACACCACCCTCGAAGGCACCCTGCCGGTGAAGGGCGACAGCATCGCCACCGGCTTCACGGAATTCTTCGCAGCGAAACGCTGAACGAAACGCTGAACTGCGCGCCCAGACCGTGGCCATCACGCAAATCCGTTCCCGCTGGGGACTGCTGGTCGCGGCCGCGTTCTGTGCGTATTCCTGGGTGCTGCTCGGCAGCCTGTACCACACCAACGAGCACCTGCGCTCAGCCTCGGAGCAGCAGTTCATCAACGACAACCAGCGGCGCGTCGGGCTGATCGAGGATTTCGTCGCCTTGCGGCGCAGTTCGGCGGTCGACCTGGCCGAGCTGCCCGAGATCGCCAACTACCTCGCCAACCGGTCGCTCGGCATGTCGGCCAAGTACGGCCTCACCGCGAACCTCGACGCCATCGAGGCGAGGTTCAGGAGCCTCGCGCACCGCAAGCAGGAGCGCGGCGAATCCACTTACGCGCGCATCGCGCTCCTCGACGCGACCGGCCGCGTGCTCGTCGACATCGCTCCGGGCGAGGGCCCCTTGCCGGGCGTCGAATTCGCCGGACTGAAGACGACGGTGCGATTCGATACCACGCAACAGCGAATAGTCGGCATCGCGCCCGTCGTCTACAAGGGCGAGGTGGCCGGGGCGATCGTCGCTTCGGGCGACATCGCCGTGCTGTCGCGGTATCTCGCCGCCTCTTCCATCGCCGGCCAGCACCGCGAGGCGCTGATCTCGGAAGGCGGAAACGAACTCGCGCTGCCGCAACGCGTGTCCACATTCTCCACCACGGATATCCGCGCGCTTGCGTGGATTCCGCTCGACAAGCTGGTTCCGGTGCGGCTTGAAGGCGCCGCGACCGCGGACCCGCCTGCCGAACTCGCGATCCGCACCGCCGTCGGCACAACGCCGCTTTCGCTCGTCACCGCCTACCCGCCGGAAGCGGTCTACGGGCAGGTCAGCTCCAGCCTGCTGCTGTTCCTCGCCGGCGGGGTGCCGCTCGCCGTGCTGATCGGGGTGCTGATGTATGAGCGCATGCGCTCCCGCGCCCACACCCTGCAGGCGCAGGTCGCGGCCTCGGACCGGCGCTCGAGCGAACTCGAGGACCGCAACACCACGCTCGCCGACGAGATCGCGCGGCGCCTGAGGATCGAGCTGCAATTGCGCGAGAAAAGCGTGCAGCTCGAGCAGATGGCCAAAAGTCTCAAGCACAGCACCCAGCGCGCCGAAGAGGCGAGCGTCGCGAAATCGGAGTTCCTCGCCAACATGAGCCACGAAATCCGCACGCCGCTGAACGGCGTGCTCGGCATGGCGCAGCTGCTGCGCATGCCCGGCCAAAGCGAAGAAGAGCGGACGCTCTACCTCGACACCATCCTGCAGTCGGGGCAGGTGCTGCTGAGCGTGGTGAACGATATCCTCGACATCTCCAAGATCGAGTCCGGCAAGATCGTGCTGGAGCCCGCGCCGCTCGATGTGTGCGCGCTCTTCGGGCAGGTCCGGATCCTGTTCGCCGAAGCCGCCCTATCCAAGGGGCTCGAACTGCGCACGCAGTGGGACGGCCCCTCCGGAGCGCACTACGTAGGCGATTCGGTGCGGGTAAACCAGATCCTCGGCAAGGCTGCGTGAGCGCGATGTTGCGCAGGCCGGGCGTCTTGAAGGCCCCGTCCACCCCGACGCGGGTGCGGTCCGGGTCCGGCGCCGTCCAGCACTCCTTCGCATCGGTGAGGATGCCGAACAGGCACGGACGCACCTGGAACGCATCGGGCACCGCCTTGCCGCGCGTCATGTCGAGGAACTGGCGCGAGAAGGACAGCGGGTTGCCGAACGGGTCCTGCGCCCCGACGCCCAGGTCCTCGATCGTCGGGCGCACACCGATATTGTAGAAGCCGTTGTCGTACAGGCCGATCTGCCCGCCGACGAACATCTGCTCGATCAGGTTGGTTTCGCGGCTGGGCTGCAGGTAGGTCGCGGCGCTGGTGAACTCCGACCCCTTGTGGCAGGACACGCACATCGCCTTTTCGCGGAACAGCACCAGGCCGCGCCGCTCCGCCGGCCCGAGCGCGCTCACCTTCGGCTGCGTGCCGGCCCATCCGACAAAGCGGTCGACCGGCGTGTCGTCCGACACCAGCGTCGATTCATACGCCATGATCGCGAGGCCCCAGAACAGCGAAAAGTTGTTCTCCATCTGGGAGTAGCCGTCGAAGGTCGGCGCCGACGCGCACCTGCGCGCTGACGGGCTCGGGCTCGAGGCTCAGCACCGCAATGTCCTTGCCGTTGAGCGATTCGATCGTCGTGAATACGTCTTCCCAGGGCGGGCTGAGCTGGCGGATCACTTTATTGGCCTTGCGCACCCGCTCGTCTGCGTCGCCGCCCCGCGCCGGCGCCGCGGCTGCGCGCCGGCGATCCGCGTCGCGGTCGACGCCGAGGGTCGCGAGTTCGCCCTCCAGGCTGGCAATGCGCTCGGTGTGCAGGTCCGACTGCCAGAGCGCGAACGACAGGACCAGCGCGCCGGCGGCCAGCGCCGCGAGGCCGGCGCCACGGCTGCGGCGTTGCGCGCCGGCGAAGTCCAGCTCCAAGCGGGGTGCAGCGGGCCCGAATCGCACTGCCACGGCGCGCAGCAGCGCAGTGGCGCGCGCCAACGCACCGGTCAGCTTCAGCAGGAGGCGGTCTTTCAAGCCACGCCTCCAGCAAGGGCAAGGTCGGCGAAGACGGGCTTCGCCCAGGCGGTGGATGCGGTATCGAGGATCTCGAGGTCGGCCTCATGCAAGAGGCGCGAGCTGTCCAGCCCGGTCGCATGCAGGTAGAGCTTGCGCGGGAACGTGCTGCCGCGCGCCAGCAGCCTGGCCTCGCGCAGCCCCTGCGCAAGCGCCGGGGCGAGCGCGCCCTCGAAAGGCGTGGCCGTGAAGCTTTCCCACTGGCCGTTGCGGATGCGGGCCAGCAGCAGCAGGCCCGGCTCCGCGTTGGCAAACCAGAAATCGCGGCCGGCAAGGCGCTGGCGCGAGCGATTGAAGACGTACATCAGGAAAGGCTCGACCGACACCGCCCGCAGGCGGCCACCCTCGAGACAGGCGTTCAGGTGCCCCAGGAACGCCCGGTCGAGCGCCGCGGCCAGCTGGCCGCGTCCGGTCATCGGGTCCGACAGGCGGATGTCCCACGGCCCCGCGCCGGCGCCGAGCGCCTGCTCGAAGCGCAGCGCGGCCAGGGACGTTTCCTCGGCCGGGCTGAGCATCTGCCCGTTCGCCGGCAGCAGCGCGTAGCGAACGAGGGCATTAGACACCAGCACGCGCGCTTCGGCATCGCGCCAGCGCGGCGAATGCAGCGCGGCATCGAGCGCATCGAGCGCCCCCGCGCCGGTTGCGAGGCCGGCCTGCGCAGGGACCTTCAGCACTTCGCTGTGGAGCACCTTGCGTGCCAGCCCGCCGCTCACCCGGGACAACACCACCCGGTCGGCGAACACGACGATGTGGACCGTATGGCTAAACAAACGTAACACGATTGACCTCCTGCAAAGTGGTTTCGCCGTTGCGCACGAGGTCGAGCGCCGCCTCCCGCAAGAGGCGCGTGCCGCCCTTGCGGGCGACTTCCTTGATCTGCCGGATGGGCGCGTTGGCGACGATCAGTTCGCGCAGTTCGTCGTCGAGGATGAGGAACTCCGCAATCGCCTTGCGGCCCTTGAAGCCGGTGCCGCGGCAGGTGCCGCAGCCCTGCCCGAGCATGAACCGGTACCCGGACACGTCCTCGCCGAGGCTGGAATCGGCGATGAGCTGCGCGTCTGGCTGCACGCTGCGCTTGCAGTCCGGGCAATTCACCCGCACCAGGCGCTGCGCGACGATGCCGTTGAGGGCGGACACGAAGCTGTACGGGTCCACGTCCATGTGCTTGAAGCGGCCTAGCACGTCGAACGTGCTGTTGGCGTGCACGGAGGTGAACACGAGGTGGCCGGTGAGCGCCGACTGCACCGCGATCTGCGCGGTTTCCGGGTCGCGGATCTCGCCCACCAGGATCTTGTCCGGGTCGTGGCGCAGGATCGAGCGCAGGCCGCGCGCGAAGGTGAGGCCCTTGCGCTCGTTGACCGGGATCTGCAGCACGCCGGGCAGCTGGTACTCGACCGGGTCCTCGATGGTCACGATCTTGTCGGTGCCGAGGTTGATTTCGGTCAGCGCCGCGTAAAGCGTGGTGGTCTTGCCGCTGCCGGTGGGCCCGGTCACGAGGACCATGCCATACGGTTCGCTCGAGAGCTTGCGGATCCGGCGGATGGAGTCGGCGTCGAGCCCCAGCACCTCGAGGCGCAGTTCGCGCGCGCCGTCGGTGAGCGTGCGCTTGTCGAGGATGCGCAGCACCGCGTCCTCGCCGAACATGCTCGGCATCACGGACACGCGCAGGTCGACGGGGCGATTGCGCACCGACACCTTGAAGCGGCCGTCCTGCGGCACGCGGGTCTCGGAGATGTCGAGGTCCGACATCACCTTGATGCGCGAGATGACTTCCTGGGCGAGCGCCTGGCCGCGCACCTTGCCGACCGTGCTGAGCACGCCGTCGATGCGGTAGCGGATCATCAGCCCGGCGGGCTCGCTCTCGAGGTGGATGTCGCTCGCGCCGGACTTGAACGCGTCGTAGAGCGTGGAGTTGACCAGCCGCACCACCTGGCTCGTGTCCTCGCTGATCGCGGCAAGCGAAAGTTCCTCGGCGCCGTGCAGCAGGTCGCCGTCCGCGCCGGACTCGCCGAGGAGCCCGGACATCGCGCTCATCGCCTCTTCCTGGCGCGCGAGGTAGGCGTCCAGGTCGCCGCCATGCACCAGGCTGAACGGCGTGTTCGGCGGGAGCGCGAAGCGCGCCCACTCGCGCACGCCCTGGTCGAACGGGTCGGCGATCACCAAAGTGAGCCCACCGCCTTCGATGCGCAGGCACGCGCAGCGCCGCCGGGTGGCTTCGGCGAACGGCATGCGCTCGAAATCGGCTGCCGCGCTATCAAGGTCTTCCAGCGTGAGGCAGCGCAGGCCGAACGCCCCGGCGAGCAGCGTGGCGAATTCGCGCGGCGCGAGGCCGCTCTGCTCCTCGAGCACGGCGAGCAGCGGCCGGCCGCTCTCCTCGGCGCCCTGGCGCGCGGCCTGCATGGATTCGGGCGTGAGGGTATTCATCACTGCACCGTCCCGGCGAGGTCGAAGATCGGCATGTAAAGGAGGATCACGATGCCGCCGATCACCAGGCCGAGCAGCGCCATCATCACCGGCTCGAACAGGCGCGCGGCGGTATCCACCCAGCGCTCGGTCTCCTCGTCGTGGTAATCGGCGATGCGCTCGAGCATGTCGGCCATGCCGCCGCCGCGCTCGCCTACGCCGAGCATGCGGTTGCCCACGGGGGTGGTGAGGCCGTTGTCGTCCAGCGCGCGCGAAATCGGCGCGCCCTGGGCGATCTGCCGCGCCGAACGCGCCAGCTGGCCGCGCATCACGCCGCTCAGCATGCTCGAGGCCAGGGCGAGCGCCGGCACGATCGGCGTGCCGCCGCGCAGCAGCATCGCCAGCGTGCGGTACAGGCGCGCCATCTCGTAGACGCGGATGCGCGGGCCGACGGCGGGCAGCGCGCGGATCCGCGTGCCGAGCCAGTTGCGCGTTTCGGGCCGCGCATAGACTGCGGCCATGGCCACGACAAGCGCCACGGCGCCGCCGACAAACTCCAGCGTGTGCGCGCCGACCGTGCGGCCGAATTCAAGCAGCATCGCGGACGCCCACGGCATGTTCCCGCCGGATTCGCGGTACACGCTGGCGAACTTGGGCACCACATAGCCGATCAGGAAAGCGCTGACCAGCAGGCCCACCACCAGCAGCATGGCGGGGTAGATCAGCGCGGCGGTGATCTTCTTGCGCACGTCGTCCATGCGCCCGGCGTAGTCGCAATAGCGCTGCAGCGCCTCGTCGAGGTTGCCGGTGCGCTCGCTGGCGCTCACGCCGGCAATCAGGATCTGCGGGAAGCCCGCGCCCGAGTCCTTGAGCGCCTCCGACAGGCGCCCCCCGCGGCGCAGGCGCAGCAGCAGCGATTCAACCACTGCACGTGCGCCCGGGTTGCTTTCCTTCTCGGCAATCGCCTCCAGCGCGGCGACCAGGCTGAGGCCGGCGCGCAGGAGCGTCAGCAGTTCATGCACGAAAGGCAGCACCTGCAGGCCCGGACGGCCCGGCAACAGGCGCAGCCGCGGCCCGCTTCTGGCCGGCCGCGCAAGGAATACCGACAGGCCGCGCCGCTCCGCCTCGCGGCGGGCATCAGCCTCGACGGCCGCATCGATGCTCAGCACCACCACCTGGCCGGCTCCCGACAGCGCCTTGACCTCGAAAATCATTGCCTCGCGTGCCTCAGTTGTTGCGCAAGTCGGCCGACTCGCCCGTGCCGCCGGGCACGCCGTCCTTGCCGTAGGAGACCAGGTCGAAATCGCCCTTCTCGCCCGGAATCTTGTAGAGATAGGCCTTGCCCCAGGGGTCGAGCGGCAGGTCCTTCTTCAGGTAGGGGCCGTCCCAGCGCGGCTCGTTGGCGGGCTTCTTGATCAGCGCGCCGATGCCGTGCTCCTGGGTCGGGTAGTGGCCGGTGTCGAGGCGGTACTGGTCGAGCGCCTTTTCGAGCGAATCCATCTGCGCGCGCGCCACCTTGACCTCGGACTTGCCGATCTGCGCGAAATAGCGCGGGCCGACGTAGCCGGCAAGCAGGCCGATGATCGCCATCACCACCAGCAGTTCCAGCAGCGTGAACCCCCGCTCGCCTTGCGCCGGCCGGCGCCCGTGTGCCCTCGTCATTCGATTCATGTCCCGTTCCCCCGCCTAGCGTTGCCCGGATGCGGCGAAGCGCCTCACCCGCCATGGGGCGCAGATTACTTTCGGCCCGGTCGCACTGCGTAGCGTTTGTGTGCTTGCCTTGTAACGGCGCATAGACTCCTGCGCCGTTCACGCGCCTGCACCCTCGACTTCGGAATCGAGTATGGTTTCGGCGTACCCTCGGAAACGTTAAGAAAAGCTAAGCGCCGGCGGGCTGCGAAAGGACTTTTACGATTCGCCCTGGGTTAACGTTTCTTAACACTCGCGGCGAGCACACTTCAAACAAGGGGAACCATCATGGAACGCGGGGAACTACTGGGGGGGGATCGGCGCGCTGGCCGCGACGGCCCTGACGGTCGGGACGGTCTCGGGCCGTGGGACGCCCAAAAAAAACGCCCCAAATCCCGGGGGGGGGCAGTTTGGGGCGCAGGGTAAAACGTTAGAGCGGGTAAACTTTAGGGCGTTTCTATAAATCCCTAGGCGAATCAGAAGTGATTATAGTTGAAAAATGTAGAACGGTCAAAATAAATATTAAATACTGCGCATCAATTCGAGAATAAATATTAAAGACTGTGCATAAATGATGATATATGAGCTTCTTGCAAAGGCCAAAATTTCAGTGATATTGCAACGCACCAGTTGATCACGATGGCGTGGGTGCACCTGCTGCTCACTCCCGCCGAGCCGGACGGCCCACTCGCTTCCCTGAACCAACAAAACCGGGGACAGACCCGGGTCTGTCCCCGGTTTTCCGGGTTTCGGGTCTGTGTCAGCGCGATGGCGGGTCACGCGTTGTTGAGGGGGTGCCATGACCGGTTGCCTGCCATGCCTCGACGTGCCCGCCTGCGCTTTGCTGATGTCCCGCTGCACGTCGTGCAGCGGGGCAACAATCGCGGGGCGTGCTTTTTTGCCGAATCCGACTACCTAGTCTACCGCGCCCAGCTGAGCGCGTTGGCGGAGCGCTTCGAATGCGCGGTCCACGCCTACGTGCTCATGACCAATCATGTGCACCTGCTGCTCACTCCGGCCGAGCCGGACGGCGTGTCCAGGCTCATGAAGCACCTCGGCCAGCGGTACGTGCAATACGTCAATCGCCGCCATGCGCGTACCGGGACGCTCTGGGAGGGGCGGTTCCATTCCTGCATCGTGCAGGCGGAGGCCTACCTGCTCGCCTGCCAGCGTTACATCGAGCTCAATCCGGTCCGTGCCGGGATGGTGCGCGACCCGGCCGACTACCGGTGGTCGAGCTACGCCGCCAATGCGCTCGGGGCGCAGGATGACCTCGTCAAGCCGCACGCGACAATGCTTGCTCTGTCCGCGAACGAGCAGCGCCGCATGCAGGCCTATCGCTCGATGTTCGACCTGACCGGGATCGCCGACCACGACGTCCGCATCCGCACCGCCATGCACGCGTTGGGCGACGAGTTGTTCCAGCGAGTGGTCCTGGCAACGGCTGGCCGGCGGATTTAGCCCGGCCGCCCCGCCTTCCTGAGCCAAAAACCCGGGACAGACCCGGGTCTGTCCCGGGTCTGTCCCGGGTCAAACGCTATAGGGCAGCGTGAACCGGACTGTGGTGCCACGGCCCTGCGTGCTCGAGAGCACGATCCCGCCGCCCATCCGCTCCAGCGTGCGGTGCACGAGCGGCAGCCCGACCCCCAGGCCGTGAAGCTTGGTGGTCCTGGGCGCAGTGAATGCATGCCTCAGCTGTTCGCCGGGAATGCCGACCCCGGTGTCGGAGATCGCGACTTCGATCCCTTTGGGAATGCTGCGCGTCTCGAGGGTAAGCGTCCCGCCCCCCGGCATCGCATCGAGCGCGTTGGCCACCAGCGTGCGGGCGATCTGTCCGAGCATCAGCGCATCGGCCTTCACCGCAGGCAGGTTCTCGTCGAGCCGCCAGGCGAGCGCCACGCCGCGGCGAGCAGCCTCCTCCCCGGCCGACCCCATCAGCACGCGCAACACGTCGTTGGCATTGACCGCGTCCGCCGAGCGCGTGCCGGCATGCGCATAGTTGAGCAGGCTGCGGATCCACGATTCGAGGCGATCGACCTCGGCCATGATGTCGCCGGCGAAATCGATGCTGCCGCTGCGCGGCTCGCCCGCCATCAGCTCAGCCGAAGAGCGGATCGCCGCCAGCGGGTTGCGGATGTTGTGGGCCACGGCGGCGGCTATTTCGCCGACGGCGGCAAAGCCCTCGTTGCTGGCGATCCGCTGCTGCTGCTCGCCGATGATGGTCTGGCCGCGGCGCACGACCCAGAACAGCACGCCGTACATCAGCAGGCCGCCGCCCAGCGCGCAGAGCCAGATCAGCTGCAGGCCGGTGCGGATGGACTCGAACAGCGCGTCGGGCGACTTGTAGATCTCCACCGCGCCGATCACCCGGCTGTGCCCATGGTCCCAGACCGGGATGTAGTACTCGGCGAACTGCTTTTCGCGCAGCGCCGAGAACACGTGCTCGGGCTTGATGTACTGGCGCGATTCCAGCAGGTCGGCCTCGACCACCACATTGCCGCGCAGCGCCTTTTGGAGTTCAGGGTTGCGCTCGAAGGTCTGGTGGATGGCGGCGCTCTCGCTCGACCACAGCACCTCGCCGCTTGCGGCGTAGAGCTGGGCGCGGATCACGTCGGGCATGCCGCGGATCGCGGCGAGGTAGTCCTCGACGGCGGCGCGCGAAGCGGCATGGTCGGCATTGGGCAGGAAGTAGTTCTCCGCATTCTTCTGCACCGTGGAGCTCTGGATGAACTGCATCGACACCTGCGCGTCGCGGTTGAGCATCTCGCGCGCGAGGAAACGCGACAGCACCGCCGACGAGGCAAGGCTCACGACCGCGATCACCACCAGGCTCAACAGCGCGAAGCGCCGGCTCAGGTTGAACCCCGCGGCCGGGGCTGGCGGGCGGACCACGTTCTCCCGCGGGATCCTTGCTGCGGCGGGGTCGAGCGTGGCCGATTGGGTGGAGTTCATCGAGCCTTCCGTGGTGGTTTCACTGGTGTCTTGCCTGATACGCCGCCGCGACCCTCGCGGGTCACCTCCGGGCGTCGTGCGAGTGGCGGGAGTGGTCATGCCCGCGTGCGGCAGCACTCGCCTGCGCGCCTACGGAACGCTCGAGGGCCGTGACGATGAAGTCGCGGCCGTCTTTTTCGATGCTGAAACGGACCTTGTCCTCGGCCTTGAAGCCTTCGAGGATCGCGGCATCGCGCACCCGGAACGCCATGGTCATGTCGTACAGCACAAAGCCGTCCTCGAGCGCCTCGAGCGCCGTCTGCATCCGCTCCCCGGCTGCGCGCAACTCGCTCGACTGGGCCGTCAGCCAGGTCGCTGCGCGACTCATCGCATCGCCGAGGATCTCGAACTCGAACACGCTCTTTTCCGGGACGAGCTCGCCCTTTTCGCCGCGCTCCAGCGCAAGGGCAAACCGCGTCAGCCGCTCCAGCGCGCGCGCCATCGGCCGCAGCTGGATTTCCAGCAGGAACAGGCCCACGCCGAGGATCACGAGCAGCGCGATCATGCCGTCGCGCAAAACGCGCAGGAAAAGGTCGGTCTTGCGGTGGTCGGCGGTGATCACGCGCACGACGCCCACGGCCTTCCCGCCGGACGACAGCACCGGGCGCGCAATGTCGCCCCCTGCGGTCGGTTCGCCCTGGGAGGAGTCGATCTGCGTACCTTCTCCAACGCGCGCGATGCGGCGGATGGTTTCGCCACGAGCATCATTGACACGGATCTCATGAACACTCGGCGCACGCGCGGCGGAGTGCAGCAATGCGTCGAGCGCCGCCACGTCGCGCGTCGCGATGGGTGCGGCGGCGGCCTGCGCGACGACGTCGGCCACCGAATCCGAGTTCCGCGCCATGGTGCGCGTCAGCTCGTCCGAGAGCACCAGGCTGAAGTAGCCGAGCGAGCCGGCCAGGAGGGCCGCCATCAGGATCGACAGGAACAGCGCATTGCGGGTGTAGAAGCCGCGCAGGGGGAATCCGCCGACCAGCGGCCCCGGGTCCGGCGCCCGCGAAAGCGCTCCGGAGGGCGTCACTGCGCGGCTTATCGATGTGCTTTCCTGCGACATGGCGGCCAGTGTGTGCCGCCCGGCCGGGCCGCTATGTTAAGAAAGGCTAAGACCTCGCCCTCGCGCTGCTGCGCGAGCGGGACGCCAACTGAAGGCGACCCGCTACCTGGGGTTCACCAGCCCGGCCACCTGCTCGGGCGTGGTCGAGAGCAGGGCCGCGGCCGCGATGTAATCGTCGGGGAGCGCCGGGTTGTCCCACCCGGACATCGAATGCCGCGCGAGGTTGACCGCGAGCATGACGCTGCGCACGCGGGGATGCTGCGAGTGGCTGTCGTCCATCATCGTCACCAGCAGCCCGGGCAGGCGCCACGCGTGCGCGAGGTGGACCTGCAACTCGTTCAGCCGGACCCCGAGCACCGCCTTCTGCACCGCGATGCTGCGCAGGGTCGGGTCGGCGTACTGCCGCCGCTGTATTTCCAGCGCGAGGTGCGGCGCATGGCACCACACCAGCATTTCGGCCAGGCCGTGCAGCAGCGCGGACTCCATGATCTCCTCGAAGCCCACGTCGTTGCGCAGCACCGCGAACTTTCCCGCGATCGAGGACGCCCGGCGGGCGCGCTGGATCACCTGGAACAGGCCCACCAGCGCCCGCAGGTTGCCGTGAAGAACGTCCTCCACCAGCGGCGGCGACTCGAATGCCGCAAGGAACGGCGGGACGCCCAACATCATGATCATGCGGTCGACCGTCGTGAGTTCCGCCCGCTCGTGCCGCTCGCCGACCACCCGCTCCATGTGCACGTAGAGCCTGGCCGTCATCAGCGGATCGCACAGGACCGCCTGGGCCACGCAATGCAGGTTCACCTCCTCGTCATCCTCGGCGGCGAACGTGTTGAGCGCGTGCACGGTCGCCCGGAGGACCGGGAGGTCGGCATCGGAGAGCCGGGCGACCCATTGGTTCAGGGACCCCGGCCCGAATTCGGGTGCGGTCATGGCATGGCCTTGTGGGAGCGGCGCCTGGGGCGCGTATCGCTTACTACGGCACGATCCGGCGAACCTTGAGGGCCCGTGCGTCCGGGGCGTGGTATAGAGGGTCCCTCGAGGGGGCCGGTGGGCCCCGGTTTTCAAGGATGCGGGGCGATGGCAAGGTACGCACGTTCGGAAGCCCGGGACTGGGTGCGAAAAAACCTGCGCGGGTATTTGACCGTGCTCTACACGCCTTTGCTGCCCGACGGCGAAATCGACGCAGCCGGCCTGCGCGCCAACGTGGCGCGCACGCTCGCGCTGCCCGGCGTGCGCGGCCTGTCGGTGCACTCCATCCACCAGGAGTTCTGGACGCTGACCGACACCGAAAGAAAGCGCGTCGTCGACATCGTGCTCGAAGCGGTGGGCGGGACGGCGCCGGTTGTCGTGGGCTGTTCGGACACCAGCGCGCGCACCGTGGTCGACCTCGCCCGGCATGCCGCGGCGGCCGGCGCCGATGCGGTCATGGTCTGGCCGCCTTTCTATGGCCCCCGCACGCCGGACGGGGTGCGCGCCTTCTACGAATACGTGGCCGAACGCATCGACATCGGCATGATCGCCTACAGCACCACGCTGGCGGAGCTGGGCTACTACCTCTCACCCGAGCAGGTCGAAGCGCTGCTGCCGATCGAAAACCTCTGCGCCGTGCAGAACACGACGCCGGACTTTCCGAGCTATGCGGCGATGCTGGAGCGCGTCGGCGACAAGATCTGCGTAACGACCTCGCTCGAGGAAACCATGCTCTCCGGCAAACTCGCCTTTGCCGACGGGCGCACGCCGGATTTCCTGCTCGGGTCATCGCGACCGCTGTTCGTGCAGAACGCGGCCGAGCCGCGTTGCGGGCGGTTCATCGAGGCGGTGTTTGCCAAAGACTACGCAACCGCCGCCAAGGAAGTGCGCGGCATCGTGGAGATCGCCGGCAAGCTGCAGAGCCGCTACTTCGCGCGCGGCTTCCACCACATCGCATTGTCCAAGGCGCTGACCGGGCTGATGGGCATGGCCAGCGGCGGCACGCGGCCGCCGCTGGGGTCGCCTTCGGCCGAAGAACTGGCCGAATGCACCGCGATCCTCGTCGCGGCGGGGCTGGTCAGCCCTTGCGCTTGAGGAAGTCGAGCAGGCCTGCCACGCAGTCGTCCGCATAGCCGTCGCAGATGTTGTGCGCGCCGGTGTCGAAGAGCTTGAGTTCCGACCCGGCGATGCGCTTCTTCATGTCGTCGTAGGCGCTGGCGTGGCCGATCTTTTCCTTGCCGGCGGCGACGATCAGCGTCGGGCACTGGATCTTCGCGGTGTCTTCCATGAATTCGTGCGTGGTCATGTGCGTGACAAACCTTGCGATGAAGGCCGGGTCGTTGGACCCCGCCTGCTCGATGAACCACTTCACCAGCGCCGGATCGGCGTTGGCGTCGAAGCGCTCGTCGATGGTGTCGGCAAGGAACTTCTTCAGGCCGACTTCCTTCACCTTCGGAATCCAGGTCAGCGCATGGCTGTTCTTCAGGCCCGGCGTGGACCCGTACAGGGCCAGGGTCTTCACACGCTCCGGATGGTGGATCGCGATCTGCTGCGAGACGTAGCCGCCCGCCGAGTTGCCCACCACATGCGCCTGCTTCACGCCCAGCAGGTCGAGCAGTTCCAGCGCATCGCTGACGAGGTGGGCGAGCGAAAACGGTTCGCTTTCCTTTGGCAGCTGCGAAGCCCCGTGGCCGCGCAGGTCCATGCGCACCACGCGGTAGCGGCGCGACAGCGGCGGCACCCACTTGAACCAGCGGCGTGAACTGCCCATCGCCGCATGCAGCAGCAGCACGGTGTCGGGCTGGGTCCACGGGTCGGTGAAATCGTCGACGTAGTACGCGAGGCGCGTGCCGTCCTTGGCATTGAAGTTCTGCATGGCGTGTCCTAGGCTGTGTAGGGGTGGGTCTTGTCGTAGAGGTCGGCGGCGTCTTCCATGGCCATGAAGGTGGCGCCTTCGTCGGCCAGCGTCTTCAGCAGCTTGTCGAGCACCATCATGCGGTGCCCGCGCCCGATCACGAACGGGTGGAAGGTGTAGTTCAGGATGCCCCAGTCGGTCAGGCTCTTCATGTAGCG
>CAMAXP010000080.1 GCA_945862265.1 Bordetella parapertussis | reverse complement strand
ACCATCGCCGATCTTTATCGGTGCCGGTGGCAGGTCGAATTGTTTTTCAAGTGGATCAAGCAGCATCTTCGGATCAAGGTCTTTTTCGGCACTTCGGAGAACGCAGTCAAGACTCAAATCTGGATCGCGGTCTCGGTCTACGTACTCGTCGCCATTGTCAAAAAACGGCTCAACCTCTCGGCGAGCCTCTATGAAATGCTACAGATCTTGAGTCTGACCATGTTCGAGCGAATTCCATTGGATCAGCTACTTAACAAAACCGTCACCGATGATATTCAGGCCCTTTCGGCTACCCAGCTGAATTTGTTCGAATAACGTCCGGACACTACTGACCAAAACTGTTAGTTAACGAGAGCAAATTAGATTTCGAGCATATAAGTCAGTTGACTCCATGCGAACAGTACATCTATCTCCGACCATAAGGTCGCCTTCGTCTTTAACTCTGCTGCCATTAACAGTGACACTGGTACTTTTACCAACAGTAACTCTCGCATATCCAGTAATAGAAATATTACCTGTAGATGTGTCGATTCTTGTCACAGTACCCGAACTTGATTGCGTAGATTTAGACTGAGCTCTACCAAGCTCTTCATAAGAAGGCGGCTTAGCTCTCTCGGTCACAAGACTTTTGCATATTTCAGCCACTACTGAATTCGCCGAGCTTTCACCTTTGGTGATTACCGCCTTAAATCCAATGTTTGTTTGATATTGAAAACTTGAATCGCGCTTATCGCTAAATAATTTTCCATAACAAATCGATAGGTTGCCATTAGATAAGTTGGCATCACAACCGCCTGCTTTTTTTACCTGCTCTGTTAATTGTTTATAGTATGGAGTCCATTTATTATAAAAATCAACAGCCTTTTGACCTGACAATTTACCACCCGTAAATTTCATCTGGCCAAGTAAAGCGCCGTAGCACATTCCATATGCTGATGGATATTCAGGGCGGTCTATATCACTTGCATGCGCAATAAAAAATGAGAGAAAGAGGATGAAACAAACACACCCTTTCATTTTCGCCATCATTTTTCAGATTGAATGCTTGGTTTGCATGATCCAGTTAAACCAACATTAATAACCGCACCATTATCGTATCTACAAATAATTTCATGTTTACTGTTAGTCGTGACGCCCGTCAAATAATGAGTTTTTTGAGCCAAAGCTTGATTGACCGTTAAAAGGAGGCCAAGAAGAAATACAATTTTCATGAGAGTGTCTAATAGTTCGGTGGTTTTTTACAAGAGTATTGTATTTAAGTACGATCTTTAAGTTAACGAGAGCAAACCAAATTTTGCGCATACAAGTCATATGACTCCATACGAACGGTGCACCTATCACCGACCATAAGATCACCTTCATTTTTTACACGACTACCATTCACAGTGATGCTGGTACCTTTACCAACGGTAACTCGAGAGAAACCCGATATGGCAACATTTCCTGTTGAAGTATCAATCCTAGTTATTGTGCCGGAACTGGGTTGAGAAGAACTCGATGAGGCAGTAGACCGGCTATTTGAGCTTGAAGATACCGGAGTTGATTCCATTACAAGGGAGCCGCAAATTTTAGCAATGGTCAAATTTGCTGCACTTGCAGGCCTTTCAATCACAGCCTCGTATCCAATATTCGCTTTGAACATGAATTGAGCATCACTTTTATTAGGCAGAATTTTGTTATAGCAGGCTAGCAATTGACTATCACTAAGATTACCGGTACAGCCGCCGCCTTTTTTTACATCCGCCTTCAAAGTCTCAGCAAAAGGAGTCCAAGTTTTATGAAAATCAACAGCCTTTTGACTCGACAACTTACCCCCAGTCAATTTCAATTGCGCAGATAAAGCTCCATGGCACTCACCGTAGACTGAAGGATTTGAAGGTCGTTCAATCGGATTCGGTTTACTGGCAGTCTGAACATCATCTAAATTACATGCAAAACCTTTTTTCCCATAGCTAGGCAACACAGAAGATGCATTACTTTTGGGCAAGGTCACACTGCCATTATTAAATGAAACAACAGCATCCGATTTTTTTAAATCGTCTAGCAAAGCAGTGAAGTTGTTTGCGCCAACTCTGCTTGAGGCATCAAATGGTCCTTGATACTTTTTCCCGTTAACAGAAATCTCAAATGATTTAAGTTCCTTTCCGCTGTCACTGAACTCTACAAAAGAACTTGCGCTTGCATTACCGTTCTCGGTAGGGCAGCTGATATAGAGACGGGACTTTTTGACTTCTATCGAGTATTCATAATTACCTTGTCCAAAGCCATCAGACCATTTTCCATCTGCAGCATATGAAGAAGTCATGAAGGGCAAGATGAACATGAAAAATTTTAAAGTATAGGAAGAGAAATATTTCATAATTGAGGTCTCGAATGCGAAAATTTAATTCTAATTTTAACCATTCACTTGAACCGTTGTTGGCATTTTTTTTACTAGCATGCTGACTCAATAAATGTTTGTTGTTTTTTGCTGAATTTAGCCTCTGTATTTTCTGCTGAGCTCGGCTATCTGCTGTGCTTTACGCTCAGCATCAACAGCCTGAAGAGTCTCGTTGCAGGCGGCCACTACACGGCAGAAGCCGCGGGGCTGCTCCCCTCGGGCTAGAATCGGCCCATGGAACTCTTCAAATTCAGGCAGGGCACGCAGCCCTTGCTGTTGTCGATGCCGCACGTCGGCACCCACCTCCCGGACCTGCTCGCGCGCCGCATGATGCCGATCGCGCGCACGGTCCCCGATACGGACTGGCACCTGGAGCGCCTGTACGACTTTGCCGACGCGCTGGGCGCCTCGGTGCTCGTCGCCACGCATTCGCGCTACGTCGTGGACCTGAACCGGCCGCCGGACAACGCCAACCTGTATCCCGGGCAGGACACGACGGGCCTGTGCCCGATCGACACCTTCGCCAAGCAGCCGATCTACCGCATGGGCGAAGAGCCGGACGAGACCGAGATCCGGCATCGCGTGGGCACCTACTGGAAGCCCTACCACGCCAAGCTGCAGGAGGAACTCGCCCGGCTGAAGCAGGCGCACGGCAAGGCCCTGCTGTGGGACGCGCACTCCATCGCTTCGGTCGTGCCACGCTTTTTCCCGGGCACGCTCACCGACTTCAACCTCGGCACCGCCAAGGGCGCGTCCTGCCGGCCGGACATCGGCGCGAAGATGATCGAGATCGCCTCTGCCGCGGCCGGCTACACCGCCGTGCTGAACGGGCGCTTCACCGGCGGCTACATCACGCGCACCTATGGCAAGCCAGCCGAGGGCGTGGAGGCCGTCCAGCTCGAACTCTCCGAGATCACCTACATGGATGAGCCGCCACCATTCGGCTTTCGCGAGGATCTTGCCAGCGAGGTGCGGCCGCACCTGCGCGCGATGGTGGAGGCGTTCCTCGCGCTTGGCAAGCAGTAAGCATCAGAATTGTTTAACTTTACTTTTCAATAACTGGCGGCAGGAGCCGGTTTCCGGTCAATATTCTTTCCAAAAAAGAAAACTACTCAACACCAGGGCCGTACACCGCCCGGCCTGCGACAAAGGTGCCGAGCACTTCGATGTGGCGTATCCGGTCGAGCGGACACGCAAGCGGGTCCTCTCCGAGCACAACGAAATCGGCCGCCATGCCGGGCGCGAGCGGCCCGCGGCGCCCTTCATCCCACGTGAGGTAGTGCCCCGCCACGGTAGACAGCCGCAACGCCTCTTCGCGCGTCAGGTTGCTGTTGCCCAGCGACTGCCCGCCGTCGTTATCCCATCGGGCCAGCGCCTCCCACATTGCGAACAGCATCGAGTGCGGCACGCCGTCGGTCGATAGCGCCACCGGCACGCCGGCGTCCAGCAGTTGCCGGATAGGCGTACCGCGCGCGCCCAACGCCTGCAGGTTGAAGCGGTCCTTGGCCATGTACATGAAGTTCGGCGTCACGGTCGCCACCAGCCCGAGCGCCTTGATGCGCGCGATCTGCTCGGGCGTGGCCTCGGTCACGTGCACCGCCACCCAACGGCGGTCGCGGATCGACACCTGCGCGTCGATCTCTTCGAACGCGCGCAGCACCCGCTCCAACTCATAGCAAACGAGGGTGCACACCCGGAGGCCGAGCCTGGCCGCAGCCAACCCCAGCGCCACCAGGCGCTCGTGCGGCAGCGACTGGTAGAAGTGGCCGGCCCACTGCTCGTAGGGGTAGCCGCTGGCGATGATCTTTGCGGACTGCGGATCGGCCACGTCAAGGCACAGCCCCTCCTCGCGCAGCAACCCGGCCGCACTGGCGTCTTCGCCGCGACCGGACAAGCGCGGCGCCCAGTGGGCGAGGAGTTCTTCGACCTTGCGGTCGCCGAAGGCCGCGCTCGGCACAGACAAGGGCAACTGCATGCGCAGCGTCAATTCGCCGGCGGCCTCCAACCGGCGGTAGGCGTCAATCACCTGCGGCGTGACGCCGTGCCCCTCGAAAGCGGCTGTGATTCCCACGGCGCTCGCCTGCCTGGAGGCGTAGCGCAGCCCTGCGTACCGATCCTCATAGGTGAACCGGGGCACGCATTGGAACAGCGTGTACTCGAGGATGGGCGCCCAGTTGCGCTCGAGGAAGAGGCCGGTGGGATCCCCCGCCGCGTCCTTCACGATTTCGACCTTGTTGGGAGGCGCGGTGTCTCGCGTGATGCCGGCCATCTCAAGCGCCCGGCTGTTGGCCACCGAGGGCAGCGGCAGGCGGCTCCACCAGCCCCAGGGCGAGCGGATGTAGACGGGGTTGTCCGGTGCAGCGCGATCCAGGTCGTTGCGGTCAGGAAAGCGCCCTTCGGCCAGTTGGCCCGCCTCGAACACATAGTCCTCCGGGGGGGCCCCCATGGGGAGCGTGACAATCCACTCTCCCGGCGGCGTGTGCGCGGCGGCTTCACGCACCGCATCGCAGATTTCGGCGACCGACCGGCAATGCGCGATCTTCACGCCGCACAGGTCGCGCAAGCCCATGCGGTCCAGGTGCGGATGCGCATCGAAGAAACCGGGCACCACCGTGCGGCCTTCGAGGTCGATCACTCGAGTGCCTTGTGCGCGTCCCGCCAGCAGCGCAGCACTCGTGCCTGCCGCGATGACGCGACCATCGGCGACCGACAGGGCCTCGACCGTGCGGCTCTCGCTATCGAGCGTGTGGACCCGGCCGTTGTGCAGGATGAGGTCGGGGACGATGTCGAGGGGTTGCGGCATAGTGGGCCATTGTAAGTCGGGCACCCCGCTTCGCAAACCTCCCCTTGCGTCGTTGCGCCGTCCGGGTACCCTAGTCCCCATTCCAGTAGAAGAGGTGCTGCATGAATACGGTTCGCGTCGTTTGCGGGCATGACTGCCCCGACATGTGCTCGTTGATCGCCACGGTGCAGGAGGGACGTGTCACGAAGATCGAAGGCGACCCCAAGCAACCGTTTACCGCGGGCTTTGCCTGTGGAAAGGTCATGCGCGACACGGAACTGGTGCATTCGCCGCGCCGCCTTGCGACCCCGTTGCGGCGCACGGGCGCGAAGGGCGAAGGCAAGTTTGCGCCGATCGGCTGGGACGAAGCGCTCGACGAGATCGCCACCCGCTGGAAGAGCATCATTGCCGAATCGGGCCCTTCCGCCCTCCTCGGCTACGCCTACAGCGCCCACCAGGGCCTGATCAATCGCGGCCTGACCAACGGCCTCTTCCACGCGCTGGGCACGAGCCGCCTGCAGGCCGGCACGGTCTGCGACACCTGCTGCGAAACGGCGTGGGAGCTCACCATGGGCCCGGTCGGCAGCGCCGACCCGGAATCGGTGTCCGATGCGGACTTCATCGTGTCGTGGGGTGCCGACCTGATGGCGGTCAATGTCCACGTGTGGGCGCGCGTCGAGGAAGCGAAAAAGAAAGGCGTGAAGGTCGTCGTCATCGACCCGCGGCGCACCAAGACCGCGGAACGGGCCGACTGGCATATCCAGATCAATATCGGCACCGACGCAGCGTTCGCCCTGGGCGTTGCGCACATCCTGGTGCGCGACAAAAAATGCGATCGCGCCTATCTCGAGGCCAACACGCTCGGCTTCGACAAACTCGAAAAGGAAGTGCTGCCGCGATTCACCCCGGAAGCCACCGCAAAGATCACGGGCATCGCTGTCGCGGACATTGAACGCTTTGCCGCGATGTACGCAGCCACGAAGAAATCCTTCATTCGCCTCGGCGAAGGCATGACGCGTCTCGTGCAGGGCGGGCAGGCATTGCGGGCCGTGCTCGTGCTCCCGGCGATGACCGGGGCCTACGGCGTGCAGGGCGGCGGCGCCTTGCTGCTGTCGGCGGGCTCGATCGCGCTCGACTACAACGCAGTGCGCAAGCCGTCGGGGCCGGCAACCGCCCGCATGGTGAACCACCTGCGCCTCGGCGACGCGCTGTTGAACACCCAGAACCCGCCGTTGCGGGGCCTGTTCATTGCCGCGAACAACCCGGCCATCACCTGCCCCGAGGTCGCCAAGGTACGCAAAGGGCTGGCGCGTGAAGACCTCTTCACCGTTGTGCATGACCCTTTCATGACCGCGACGGCGCGCTATGCGGACATCGTGCTCCCGGCCACGACCTACCTCGAGACCGAGGACCTGTTCCGCTCTTACGGCAGCTACTACATGCAATACGCCAAGCCGGCGATCGCCCCGGTGGGAGAAGCGCGCTCCAACTTCGCAGTGACCCAGGCCCTTGCCCAGCGCATGGGACTCGCCGACGACGTATTCCGCCTGCCGGTGCGTGAAATCGCCGCACGATTGCTCAAAGGCGGGCAAGGCCCGACCGCGCTCGATATCACTGCGGTGGAAAACGCCGGGCCGATCAAGGTGAAACCCGCCGGCACACAGAAGTACGCCACCCCTTCGGGCAAGCTCGAGATCTATTCTGAACAGGTGAAGGCGCTGGGCATCTCGCCCCTGCCCGACTGGCAGCCGGACCCCGAGGACGAGCGAGAGGCCGCCAAGTGGCCGCTGCGACTGCTTACCGCGCCCTCCTATTTCCAGCCCCACACGACCTATGCCGCCGTCGACTTCCTGCGTGGACGCGAGGGCGAACCCTGGTGCGTCCTGCACCCCGAGGATGCCGCCAAGCGCCAGCTGGCCGACGGCCAGAAGGTCGCCCTGTTCAACGACCGCGGGCGGATCGGACTGGTGCTGAAGGTGGCCGACGAGATCCGGCCCGGCGTCGTGCTGGTGCCCGGCCAACGCCCCGACGAGGAGGCCGTGCACGGCACGATCAACATGCTTTGCTCCGACCGGTATACCGATCTTGGCGAGGGGGCGACCTACCAGAGCACCTGGCTGGACGTCCAGGCCTGGTCCGCGTGAACGGCTAGCCGAGCGCCTGGGTGAAATCGTGGATCAGGTCCGCCTGGTCCTCGATCCCGATCGACACGCGGATCAGGGACTCGGCGATGCCCATCTCCTTGCGCCGCTCAGGGCCCATTTCCCAGAAGATCGTATGGGCCACGGGGATTGCGAGGGTGCGGTTGTCCCCGAGGTTGGAGGACGACACCACGATCGCGAGCCGGTTCAGGAATTCGAAGCAGTCCACGCCGCCTGCAAGTTCGAACGAGAGGATGCCGCCAAACCCGGAAAACAGCTCGCCTGCAAGGGCGTGTTGCGGATGTGAGGTGAGGCCAGGGTAGTACACGGCCTGGACATTGGGGTGCGCTGCGAGGCACTCCGCCACCGCCTGTGCGTTGGAACACGTGCGCACCATGCGCAAGGCCAGCGTTTCGGACCCGATGGCGATGTGGTGCGCATCGGTGGCCGAAAGCGTGCCGCCCCAGTCCCTGAGGCCTTTCTTGCGGATCTGCTGCATCCCCCACATTTTGGGCGGCTGCGACTTGTAAGGCGCCGCGATGTTGGGGTACTTCGTCCAGTCGTAGAGGCCGGTGTCGGTGACGCTGCCGCCGAGGGCATTGCCATGGCCGCAGATGTACTTGGTCAGCGCGTTGATGACCAGGCTCGCCCCGACAGACTTCGGCCGGAACAACGCGGGCGAAGTCATTGTGTTGTCGACGATGTAGACCACGTCGCGATCCCGGCACAGGTCGCCGATGCGCGCCAGGTCCGCAACCTGGGTCCGCGGATTGGCGATCGTCTCGACGAACACCAGCCGGGTCGCCGGCGTCAGCGCGGCTTGCACGTTTGCGACATCGGTGGAGTCGACGAAGGTGACCTTGATGCCGTGGGCTTCGAGCGTGGCGAAGAGGCTCACGGTGTTGCCGAACAAGAACCGGCTCGACACGACGTGGTCGCCTTCGCGCAGCAATGCGAGCATCGTGGCGCCGATCGCCGCCATGCCGGTGGCGAAGCAGGCGCTGGCCACGCCCTCCTCCATGCCGCTCACCTTGGTTTCCAGCGCGGCCGAAGTGGGATTGCCTTGCCGGCCGTACACGTAGCCCTTGGCGGTGCCCTGGAAGACCGCCGCCAGTTCGCGCGCGTCCTTGTAGCCATAGGCGACCGACACGTGCAGCGGCTTGTGCAGGGCGCCGTGCTCGATGCCGCCTTCGGCGTCCGAATGGAGGATCGAGGTAGTGAAGCCGCGTGCCTTGGATGTACTCATACTAGCCGGTAGCCACCAAATTCAAGTCGAGCTGGCCCGCCTCCGCGTCGTCTTCGGAATCGCGCGCAGCGTCGCGGCGCACCTCGATGGTGTGCAGGTAGTCGCTCGTCACGTCGCCGGTGATGTACTGCCCGTCGAAGCACGAAGTCTCGAAGCTGGTGAGCTTCGGGTTGAGCATGCGGACGGACTCCTTGAGGGCGTCGAGGTCCTGGTAGATAAGCGCGTCCGCGCCGATCTCCGCGCACACCTCGGCCTCGGTGCGCTCGGAGGCGATCAGCTCGGTGCGCGTAGGCATGTCGATGCCGTACACGTTCGGGAAACGCACCGGCGGCGCGGCGGAGGCGAAATACACCCTGCGCGCACCGGCCTCGCGAGCCATCTGCACGATTTCCTGGCTGGTGGTGCCGCGCACGATCGAGTCGTCGACCAGCATCACGTTCTTGCCCTTGAACTCGAGGCCGATGGCATTGAGCTTCTGGCGCACCGATTTCCGGCGCACGGCCTGCCCGGGCATGATGAACGTGCGGCCGATGTAGCGGTTCTTCACGAAGCCTTCGCGATAGGCGACGCCAAGGCCCTGCGCGAGCTGCATGGCCGACGGGCGGCTGGAATCCGGGATCGGGATCACCACGTCGATGTCGAGGTGCTTGTAGTCGCGGCGGATCTTTTCGGCCAGCTTCTCGCCCATGTTGAGGCGGGTTTCGTAGACCGACACGCCGTCGATCAGCGAATCCGGCCGGGCGAAATACACGAACTCGAAAATGCACGGGTTGAGCGTCGCCTTGGGCGCGCACTGCTGGCTGTAGAAATTGCCGTCCTCGTCGATGAACACGGCCTCGCCGGGCTCGATGTCGCGCAGCAGGCGAAACCCCAGCGCGTCGATGGCCACGCTTTCGGACGCCACCATGTACTCGGGGCCGTCGTCGGTCTCGTTGATGCCGATCACCGCGGGGCGAATGCCGTAGGGATCGCGGAAGGCCAGCACGCCGTAGCCCGCGATCATCGCGGTCACGCTGTACGCACCCCTGCAACGCCGGTGCACGTTCGCCACCGCCGAAAAGATCGTCTGGGGATCGAGGCGAAGCTTGACCGAGCCCTTCTCCAGCTCATGTGCAAGGACGTTGAGGAGGACTTCCGAATCGGAACTCGTGTTGATGTGCCGGAGGTCCTGCCGGAACATTTCCTCTTTCAGCTCTTCCGAGTTGATGAGGTTGCCGTTGTGGGCAAGGACGATGCCGAAAGGCGAATTCACGTAGAACGGCTGCGCCTCGGCGGAGTTGCTGGCCGAGCCGGCCGTCGGGTATCGGCAGTGCGCGATGCCCATGTTGCCCGGCAGCGAGCGCATGTTGCGCGTGCGGAAGACGTCCCGCACCTGGCCGTTGCCCTTCTGCATGTGAAAAGTCTTTCGTTCGCTGGTGGCGATGCCCGCCGCGTCCTGGCCACGGTGCTGCAGGAGCAGCAGGCCGTCATAGAGCAGCTGGTTCACCGGAGAGCGGGCGACGATGCCGAGGATTCCACACATGGGGTTGCTCCGACGCAGCTAAGGATCAATCATAGCGCAGGCGCTGCGCAAACAAATCGGGGAGCCAGGGCTTCAGCGTCAGCGCGACCTGCTTCAGGGTGCCCCCGCTCATGGACTCTTCCCACCACCCCTGCTTCGGGGCGCTGGTCATTCCGGCCGCAAGTACGGCGACCAGCACGAGGATCGCTCCGCGGGCGATGCCGAACAGCGCCCCCAGTGCCTTGTCCAACGATCCCAGCCCGATCGCACTCACGAGCTTCGACATGAGCACGCCGACCAGTGCCGAGCAAATGAGGGCGGCGATGAAAATCGCGAGGAAGGCCGCGAGGGTACGCAGCGCCTCCCCCGGGATGGCCTGCGGAAGGTGCACCGAGAGCGGGCCGGCAAACAGGTTGGCGGCCAGGAAGGCAATGATCCAGCCCCCTAGCGACAGGATTTCCCGCACGACCCCGCGCAGCGCACTCCAGACCATCGAAACCACAATCACGCCGATGACAGCGTAGTCCAGCCAGTTCATTTCACCACGGGACTTGCAGGATTCAGGCCCAGTGCCTTGGCGCGTTCGCGCGCCTTTTCGGCGGCGTCCTTGGAGGGGAACGGCCCAAGGCGCACCCGGGTCACGGCCCCCATGGCGGTGGCTATCGACTCAGTGTAGTGGACGAGCCTGGCCTCCTTCAGCTGGTCGGTGACTTCCTTCACCTTCTCGGCGGTTGCAAAGGCCCCGACCTGCACCATGTATTGTTGGCCGTTGGCTGCGGGCACCGCTTTCTCGGCAGGCTTTTCCGCGGTTTTGGCCACCGGCGTGTCCTCCACCTTCACCGGCTCGGGCGGTGGCGCAGCAGGTTCCGGGGCCGGCGCTGCAGCCGGTGCAGGTTCTGCTCCCTTGCCTTCGGCCTTCTTCTCGACCGGGCGGGGCTCGGGTTCGGCGGGCTTCACGCCGGCCTTCGGCGTGAACTTGCTGCCCTCTTCGCTGGGGATCCGCACGTTCACCAAGGGAGCGCTGGGACGCGGTTCGGGATCGAACACCATTGGGAGGAGGATGACGGCCAGCAGGACCAGCGCAATGGCGCCGACCAGCCGGCGACGGCCGCGCTTCTGCAGCGTGGTTACGTTCTGCGCCGCTTCCTGCGACTTCTTCGTTGTTGCGTTAGAGCGCTCGGCCATGGTCTCAGCGGTTTCCGGGGGTTCCGCGCGTGGAAAGGTGTTGCATTACGGCGGCGACGGTCAGGAACGACCCGAAAACCGCGATTTTATCAGCTTCGCCCGCCTGCACCCGCGCAGCTTCAAACGCCCCTTCGGGCGTCTCGTGCAGGTCGCAGGGCGCCTTGACGCCGACAGCCTGCAAAATCTCCGCCAGCTCGCCTGCCGTCGTGCCGCGAGGGCCCGGCAGGGTTGCGAGATGCCAACGGGTGATGCGCCCCGCCAGCGCGCGGACTACGCCGGCAATGTCCTTGTCGCGCAACGCCCCGAAAACGGCGTGTGTCTCGGGCGCAAACCCGCTGTCGGCAAGATTCGCCGCGAGGTTTCGGGCCGCCTGCGGGTTGTGGCCGACGTCGAGGATCACGGTCGGCCGCCCGGGCAGCACCTGGAAGCGCGCAGGCACCTCGACCTCGGCCAGGCCGCGGCGGATGTCCTGCATGGCCACGGGCAGCCGCGAGCGCTGCGTGTCTAACGCCGCTATGGAGGCCGCTGCGTTGACGAGCTGGATGGGCCCGCGCAGGGCAGGATAGGCCAGCGCCGGACGCTTGCCACCCGGCCCCCAGTAGACCCACTGCGCCTTGTCTGCCGCAAAGCCGAAGTCCCGGCCGCCCAGCAGCAGCTCCGCTCCTGTAGCGGTGGCCGCGTCGACCACAGACTGGGGCGGCTTGGCGTCCGCAACCACTGCAGGACGAGACTTGCGGAAGATCCCGGCTTTTTCGCGCCCGATGTCCTCGCGGGTGGGCCCGAGGAAGTCCATGTGGTCCATGTCGACGCTGGTGAGCACAGCGCAATCCGGGTCGAACACATTGACCGCATCCAGGCGGCCGCCGAGGCCCACCTCCAGGATCCATCCATCCAAGGGTTCGCGCGCGAACAGCCAAGCCGCGGCCAGGGTGCCGTACTCGAAGTAGGTCAGGGCTGTCTCGCCCCGCGCCGCCTCCACGGCCTCGAACGCCGCGCACAGCGCTTGATCCGGAACTTCGCATGAATCGATCCTGACCCGCTCGTTATAGCGCAGCAGGTGCGGCGAGGTGTAGAGCCCGGTGCGATACCCGGCGCAGCGCAGGATGCTTTCGAGCATGGCGCAGGTCGAACCCTTGCCGTTGGTGCCGCCGATGATGAACACCGGGCAGGCCGGCACAAGACCGAGGCGTCCGCGCACCTCTTCCACGCGATCGAGCCCGAGCGCGATGGCCTTCGGATGCTGGCGCTCGACGAACGCCAGCCACTCTTTGAGGGAACGCAATTAGTTTGCGGATTCGGCTGGCATGCCCTGCAGCAGGGCAAGCAGCACGGCCAGCTTGTCGCGCATCTGGCGGCGGTCGATGACCATGTCGATGGCGCCCTTCTCGAGCAGGAACTCGGAGCGCTGGAATCCTTCGGGCAGCTTCTGCCGCACCGTCTGCTCGATGACCCGCGGCCCCGCGAACCCGATCAGCGCCTTGGGCTCCGCCACGACGACATCGCCCAGGAACGCATAGCTGGCCGACACCCCGCCCGTGGTCGGGTCGGTCAGCACCGAAATGAACGGCAGCTCCCGCTCCCCAAGTTCGGTCAGCGCCGCGGTGGTCTTTGCCATCTGCATGAGCGAAAGCAGGCCCTCCTGCATGCGCGCACCGCCGCTCGCCGTGAACACCACGAACGGCAGCTTGTTCTCGATCGCCACCCTCACGCCACGCACGAACCGCTCGCCCAGCACCGACCCCATGGTCCCGGCCATGAAGTCGAACTCGTGTGCAGCGACGACCACGCCTATGGACTTGATCGAGCCCTGCATCACCACCATCGATTCGGTCTCGCCGGTGTTCTCGTTGGCCTCGGCCAGCCGCTCGGGGTAGCGCCGCGAATCCTTGAACTTGAGGCTGTCGACCGGAAGCACCTCGGCGCCGATCTCGAAGCGCCCATCCTCGTCGAGCAGGGCCTCAAGGCGCGCACGGGCTCCGATGCGCTGGTGGTGCCCGCACTTGGGACAGACGTGCAGGTTCTTCTCGAGGTCGGTCGCGTACAGGACCGCATCGCAGGAGGGGCACTTGGTCCACAACCCCTCAGGCACCTGCTTGCGTGCGGCCCCCTCGACTCGCTTGATCTTGGGTGGAAGGAGTTTCTGTAACCAGCTCATGCTTGCAGTCCTCCTTGGTCCGGGGTCTCGGGATCAGGCATCCAGCGCCGCGCGGATCGGCCGGACCAGCGCGCCTACACGCGCCGCCGCGTCGGCCTCGCCGGCCGCCTCGATCTCTTCGATGATCCGACTGCCGATCACCACGGCATCCGCGACCGCTGCGATGGCCTTTGCCGAAGCCGCATCCCGGATCCCGAAGCCGACCCCGATCGGGAGCTTCGAAACGGCGCGGATCTTGGGCAGCTGCGCCGCCACCTGGGAGACATCGATGTGCCCCGCCCCGGTGACGCCCTTCAGCGACACGTAGTACAGGTACCCCCTGCCCATCTTCGCGACTGCCTTGATGCGAGCGTCGGTGGAGGTCGGCGCAAGCAGGAAGATCTGGTCGATCCCGTTCTTCGCGCACAACGCAGCAAACTCAACGCACTCCTCCGGCGGGTAATCGACGACGATCACCCCATCGACGCCGGCCTTGGCCGCCTCCGCGACGAAACGCTCGACACCCATGGCTTCAATCGGGTTTGCATAGCCCATCAGCACGATCGGCGTGGACGCATCCGTGGCGCGAAACTCGCGCACCATCCCGAGCACGTCGACCAGGCCGACGCCGTGCTTCAGCGCGGCTTCGGACGAACGCTGGATCGCAGGCCCGTCGGCCATCGGGTCGGAAAACGGCACGCCGATCTCGAGGATGTCGCATCCGGCTTCGACAAGCGCGTGCAGCATCGGCACCGTCGTCGCCGGCACCGGGAAACCTGCCGTCACGTACGGAATCAGGGCCTTGCGCTTTGCCGCCTGCAGCGACGCAAACTTCGCTTCGATACGCGACATCAGAACTTCAACCCGGATTTTTCCGCGACCGTATGCATGTCCTTGTCCCCGCGTCCGGAAAGGTTGACCAGCAGCACCTTGTCCTTGGGCAGCGTGGCCGCAAGCTTGGAGGCATAGGCAATCGCATGAGCAGACTCCAGGGCGGGAATGATGCCCTCGAGGCGGCACAGGTCGTGGAAGGCCTGCAACGCTTCGGCGTCGGTCACCCCGACATACTCGGCACGACCCGAATCCTTGAGCCACGAATGTTCGGGGCCCACGCCGGGATAGTCGAGTCCGGCGGAGACCGAATGGGTTTCCATGATCTGTCCGTTGGCGTCCTGCAGCAGGTAGGTGCGGTTGCCATGCAGCACCCCGGGCTTGCCGGCGGAAAGCGAGGCCGAGTGCTTCCCGGTTTCGATGCCCTCGCCTGCGGCCTCGACGCCGATCAGGCGCACGCCCTCGACGTTGATATAGGGGTAGAAGATCCCCATCGCATTCGAGCCGCCCCCGACGCAGGCAATCACCGCATCGGGCTGGCGCCCGGCCATCTCAGGCATCTGCACCTTGCTTTCCTCGCCGATGACCGACTGGAAATCGCGCACCATCATCGGATACGGATGCGGGCCGGCCACCGTGCCGATGATGTAGTAGGTGTCGTCGACGTTCGTGACCCAGTCGCGCATCGCTTCGTTGAGCGCGTCCTTCAGCGTCTTCGATCCGGACTCCACGGGCACGACGGTCGCGCCCAACAGCTTCATCCGGTAAACGTTCTGGACCTGGCGCACCGTGTCCTGCGAACCCATGTA
>CAMAXP010000079.1 GCA_945862265.1 Bordetella parapertussis | reverse complement strand
ACTGACCACTGCAATCAAGGAGTACATCGATTTGCACAATAAAAATCCCAAGCCTTTCGTATGGACTGCCAAGGCCAATGACATCCTTGCCAAGGTCATTCGCGCCAACAGCCGCTTAAGTTCCAAACAGAACGAAGCACTACACTAGTGTCGGTGCGTGGCGGTGACAATAACGTTAAGAAGCGTAAAGACCTGCTCCCGCGCCGCCCCCCGGCCCTCAAGTTCTCCCTGGAGGGCCGGGAATCGGGCAAAATGCGGGATTGCGCAAGGTGATAGCCGGTTCCGGCGGTCCTTCGCGCGCTCCGGGGGGGGCAAGCATTGATGTCCGATACGTCGCACGATCAGTCGAACGCCAGCGAAATCGCCGCCGGTGCCGCACATGCCCTGAACAACCTGCTCGGCGTCCTGTACGCAGCGTCGAGCTATCTCGAGGCGCCGGCCGACCCCAAGGCAGTGGAGCGGGCCCGGGTCGCACTCGACCAGGCCTGCGCGAGTGCAACCGCCCTCAGCGCGGCGCTGTCCCTGCTTGGATTGTCGGCCCGTGATGTGGAGGAGGCCGGCCGCGGCACGGGCTTCATGCTGGACGTCGAGGCGCAGCGCGAAATCCTCGGCACGCTCAGCGAGGTCGCCGGCGTCCCTGTACCGGCGGATCCCGGTCTCGTCGCAGTGGCCGCACGGCTTGACCGTGACACGCTGAGGTCGGTTCTCATTTGCGGCGCTTTTGTGCTGCGTCGCGACGGCGGTCCTGTGGCCGAACTGCGCTGTGCGGTCCGCGGCCCGGCCCGCGATCCCGATGGGGTGGAGCGGTTGCGCTTCGACATCGGCGCGCCTGCGCCGGCAACGCCGACCGGCGGGCGGCTCTCCCGGCACCCGTGCGCGATTGCGCTGGACCATGCGGCGGCCCTGCTGGGTGCGCTTGGCGTGGGCATAGACCAGTCGACGCCCGGCTTTGTGCGCGTCGCCCTGCAGGTCGGGGCCCAGCGGTGACAGCATGCTGAACACAACGATCGGCGTGCCCCTCCTCGTCATCGAGGATGAACCTGCGGTCTGCGAGCAGGTGATGCGAATATTGTGCCAGAACGGCTTTCGGCCCGAGGCGGTGCTCACGCGCAAGGAGATCCTCGGGCATGTCGAGGCAGGCACCTGCGCAGCCCTTGTGCTCGACCTCGGGCTGCCCGGGGACGACGGCGTCAGCATTACCAAGGCGGTGCGCGAGGTCAGCGACATTCCCATCCTGATGCTGACCGGCCGTGCCGGGATCCACGCGCGCGTGACGGGCCTGGAGGCCGGCGCCGACGACTATCTCATCAAGCCCTTTGCGCCCGCGGAGCTGGTGGCCCGCATCCGGGCCATCCTGCGCCGGGTGCCGCGCGTCGGGATGAAAGAGGGGCCGGTCCTCGCAGTGCGCCTCGGCGCGGCGAGGCTGGACCTCGCGAGCGGCGAACTCAGCGGGCCGCGGGGCGTAGTCCACCTCACCGCGCGCGAGTCCCGCCTTCTCGTGGAGCTGTGCCGCAGCGTCGGCCCGTTGTCGCGCGAAGCGACCTACCGCGAAGTGTTCCAGCGCACCTGGGATCCGGCCGACCGGAGCCTCGATGTGCACGTGGCGAACCTGCGCCGCAAGCTGGAATCGACGTGCGAGGAGAGGCAGATCATTACCACCGTGCGCGGCGAGGGCTACGAACTGCAGGTCGCGGGCACGATCGAAACCGGCGCGCTGGCCTAGGCCCATGCCGGAACCGGCTTGCCTCGCAAGCCGGCTGCATACCCAGCGCGTGCAGAAGAAGCTGGCGGGCGGCTAGAGCAGACCGAGCGCGGCGAGGTCGACGCGCAGCTTCGCCGGCCCCGCAAAGTGCAGCCCGTGGATCCCGAAGGCGCGAGCGGCCTCGATGTTCTCGATGCGGTCATCGATGAACACGGTTCGCACGGGATCGAGGGCGCAACGCTCGATGGCTGCCTCATAGATGCGCGGATCAGGCTTGACGACCCCGAGTTGGCCTGACACCACTGCCGTCTCGAACCAGTTGAGGAACTCGAACCGCGCCAGCGCGCGCGGCCAGGTGTCGGCGGAGAAGTTCGTCAGCGCGTACAGCCTCGTATTGCGCGCCTTCAGTTCGGCCAGGATCTCCACGCTCCCTTGGATTGCGCCGCGGACAGTTTTGGGCCAATGGGATTCGTACAGGGCAATGCGTTCGGCCTCGTGCGGATGGGTAGCAATCCGCTCGGCCACCGCCTGGGCCATGGGCTTGCCCGCGTCCGTCTCGACGATCCAGGCCATGGGCAGGACCTCGGCGAGGAATCGCTCGGTCGCGGCCGTGTCGCCGTCGAACGTGTCGAGGTAGAGGTGGCGGGGATCCCAGTCGAGGAGGACGTTGCCGATGTCGAACAGGACCGCGTCGAACTTCATCCGCGCGATTTGTCGCTCACGACATAGTGCTTGCGCACCGGCTCCAGCACTTCGAACAGGCCCTTGAATCCCGCCGGGATCACGCCCGCGTCGCCGGGCCCGAACTCTTCGGCGGCGCCGGTCGTGCCGGTGATGCGGATGCGGCCCTCCAGCACATGGAAGTACTCGTCCTTGCCGGCGGGGAAGTCGATGTTCCAGGCGCCGGGTTCGCAGCTCCAGAGGCCGCTGGAGAGTTCGCCTGCGGGATCCGTGTAGAGGTTGACGGTGGCGCGCCGCGGGTTGCCGCGCACGAGCCGCTCCGGTTTCGGGAAGTCTATTTCCGGCTCGCCGGTGGCGGCGCGGAAGTGGAGTACGCGGTCGATCATGGGTAGGGGCCGGGTTGCGATGCAACGCGCATTTTAACCGGGGGTCGGATACCATTCCGCGCCTATCAGGCCGACAACAAAAATGGATGCCACTCGCAGACCGCTCGACGCCACGGCCATCACCCTGATGGTGCTCCTGTGCCTGACCTGGGGGTTGGGACAGGTCGCTGTAAAACTCGCGATGGAAGGCATTTCCCTCGTGACGCAGGCGGCGATCCGCTCGGCGGTCGCGACCCTCCTGCTGTTTGCGTGGGCAAGGGCGAGCGGGCTCCCGCTGTTCGGGCGCGACGGCACGCTTTGGCCCGGGATTCTCGCGGGGCTGCTCTTCGGCGGTGAATTCGTCTTCCTGTTCCTCGGGCTGGCTTGGACAGACGCCGCACGCATCGTGGTCTTCGTCTACATGGCGCCGTGCTTCACCGCGATCGGCCTCGCGTGGTTCGTGCCCGGCGAACGCATGAACGCAAAGCAATGGTCCGGCGTGCTGCTCGCGTTCGGCGGGCTGGCGCTGGCTTTCGCCGACGGCCTGCTTTCGCCGCGCGCCACTTTGCTCGGGGACGCGTTCGGGCTGATCGCCGGCCTCTTCTGGGCGGCGACCACGGTACTGATCCGCTCCACCCGGCTTTCCGGCATCAGCGCAGGCAAGACGCTCTTCTACCAGTTGGGCGTGTCGGCGGTGATGCTGGCCGTGCTGGCCGTGGCATTGGGCGAGCCTGGGGTGACACGGCTGACCTCCACGGTCCTCGCGAGCCTTTTCTACCAGTGCGTGATCGTTGCCTTTCTCAGCTTCCTTGGCTGGTTCTGGCTGCTGAAGCGCTACCTCGCGTCACGGCTGTCGGTGTTCGCCTTCCTCACACCGCTGTTCGGCGTGGCCGCCGGCGTGCTGTTGCTCGGCGAACCGATGACCGCCGCGTTCCTGGGCGCTGCGGTGCTCGTGGGCGCAGGCATTCTATTGGTCAACAATCCCTGAGGGTCGATTGCCGGGAATGGCACGCCACCCGGCCTCACCGGACCTCCCTTCGCTTGTGAAGTCTGAAAGTATCGCATGACGTCACGCCTATAATTCCGTGCCCGACCACCGTTGCCCAGGGGATCCCCGCATGGACGTTTCACCGCGCAAGAAGAACGGGACCCGCAAGCCGGCCCGCGAGGACATCGACGTGCTGCGCAGCGGGCAGGCCCTGCTGTCCTACTTCGGCTTGTCCGGCGACTTCGACGAACAGGCCCTGCGCGAGAACGCGCAGGCCGACCTTGCGATCATCATCATCCGCAACAGGATCCTCGACCTTTCGCTGCCGCCCGGCAGCCGGATCGACGACGGGCTGCTGATGGATCGCTTCAAGATGGGGCGTACGCCCGCCCGGGAGGCGTTCAACCGGCTCTCGTCCGAGGGGCTCATCATCATCCAGCGCAACCGGGGCGCGTTTGTGCGACCGATGGATATCGTGCACATCCGCCAGTTCTTCGACGCGTACATCGCCTCGGAGCGTGTCGTGGGGTTCTACTGCCGACTTGACGACGCAACGCTCGGGGTCGACCTCGCAGCGATCCAGCGGGATTACCTGCGTGCCTATGCGGCCGGCGAATTCCAGAGGATGACGCATCTCAACGCCCGCCTGCATGCGCGCATTGCCGTTGCCACGCGCAACGAATACGTGGCGGAGAACGCGCTCAGGCTCTACAACCATGCGCGCCGGCTGTCGTATTTCGTCAGCCTTCTGGAGCAGGACTTCATCCCGGACCTGCACGAGACCCAGGCGTTGATCAAGGCCGACCACGAGGACATCATCCATGTGGTCGGGAAGAGGCCGGGCGGCACTATGGCAGGCGGCAAGCTGGTCGACATCCTCACGAGGCATGCGGCGATGTTCCACAGCCGGATCATGCGCGTGATTGCGAGGACGAGCGGGGCGGGCGCGCCACTGCCGGTGTTGCTGCCTCACGAGCCGCGAGCGCCTGCGCCGAAGCGTGCGCCGGCCCGCCGGCGCACGCGCACCTAGGGAACCCGCCTCAGAGCACCTCGCCCGTGCCGTGCACTGCGTCGAGGTACCGGTTGATGCGGTGGTAGACGATCGCTTCCAGTTCATGCATCGGGCCGCGCCTGAAGTAGCGTGACCCCAGGCCCTTCTGCATTGCACGCACGAGGTCGTTGTCCTCCCCGGCAAACTTGCGCACGAAGCGCGCCAGGATCGCCACCTTGTCGGCGAAGGCCGGGCTGTCGACAAACTGCTTGGGGATGCAGGTCCAGCCGGTCACGCGCGTCTTGTTCACGCCGACCGGGTAGGCGACAAAAGGCTGCACCATGTCGGCACGCGCGAAGAGGTAGAAGTTGGGGCGCAGGAAGGCCGAGAAGGCGAAGAACTTGCCCTTCGGGTGGTCTGCCAGCCAAGGTGCCGGGCCAAAAAGGAGTTCCGCGTCGGGCGCCATCGTCCCGCTGACGTATTCCTTGTACCAGCCGTACTTCGTGTAGACGATCTCGGCGAGGGCCTTCTCCGGGCTGTAGGTCTTGCCACCGAAGCTGCCGCGATGGATGACCTCGACGTGGTACACGTCAGCGAGGTTTTCCGGCACCAGTTTCCAGTTGCAGTCGAGTTCGTAGGTGTAGGTGTCGACGAGGACCGTGTCCTCGGGGTGCACGTAGGCCACCGACTTCCTGTAGTCGTCTGCATCGAGGTAGTCGGCCAGGGGCGGGGCATTGTCGTCGAAGTTGATGAAGACGAATCCGCCCCAGGTGTCGATCTTGATCGGTGGCATCTGGTCGCCCTTGCCGGCCGCGACCTTGATCCCGCGGGGGCGCGCGGCGGAAACCAGTCCGCCATCGAGGTCGTAGACCCAGGCGTGGTATGGGCACAGGAACTCTTTTGTGTTGCCTTGTCCGATTGCCACCGCGACGCCGCGATGCCGGCAGACGTTGGCGAACGCCTTGAGTTCGCCGTCCTTGTTGCGGGTGATGACAATGGGCTCGCCGACGATCTCCATGGCGCGATAGTCGCCCGGGTTCGGCCACTCTTCCACCCGGCCGACGATCAGCCAGTCCTTGAAGAAAAGCTTTTCCTTCTCCAGTTCGAGGATCTCGGGGGAGGTGTAGTAGTAGGCGGGCAGGTGGGTCGCCTGGGCGAGCGGGGCGCGCGTGTCGCGCAGTTCTTCATCGGTACCGCCGGTTACCCGTGCTGGCGATAGGGGTTCATTGGCGCCCATGCGTGTCCTCACTTTGTATATTATCTGTCGACGATTTTTATTATATGCTCCGAGCGGGTCTCGTCAATCATCGCCGGCAGCCGTCAGCCGGCAGGCCGGAGCCCGGTGCAGATAGTGAAACCGCGGGCACGTGCGTTCCGCCCGTGCCTTGCGCGCAAATGAATTCACGTACCATCGACCACGCCAGAACATCGCCGTACAACACTGCTACTTTTCCGAAGGACTCCCATGAAGCGACTCCAGCAGCTCCTGACCTTAATTTCCGCAGCCCTGCTCCTGTGCCTCGCGGGACCCGTGTCCGCGCAGGTCCTCAAGCTCGGCGCCGTGCTGTCCCTCACCGGCGGCGCCTCGTTCATCGGCGAGGACCAGCGCAGCACCCTCGAACTCATGACCGAGCAGCTCAACGCCCGGGGCGGCATCAACGGCCGCAAGGTCGAGACCATCATCTATGACGATGCCTCCGACCCGACCAAGGCGGTCGCCGCGCTGCGCCGCCTGCACGAGCAGGACAACGTTGTTGCCGTGATCGGCGGCGGGATCAGCGGCAACGTTCTGGCCATGATGCCGTTCACGGAGAAGGCCCGCGTGCCGCAGCTCGCGCCCGCCGCGAGCGGCAAGATCTCCCAGCCGCCCAAGGAGTGGGTGTTCCAGTACTGCAACACCGACGTCCAGTCCATTTCCCTTGCGCTGCAGTTCCTCAAGGCGCGCAACGTCAGCAAGATCGCCATGCTGGCGGATTCGACCGGCTACGGCGTGAGCGGCAAGGAAGAGCTCGAGCGCCAGGCCGCCCCCGGCAAGGGCTTCGACGTCGTCGCCTGGGAGACCTTCGGCCCGGCCGACTCGGACATGACCGCCCAGCTCGCCCGCATCAAGGCCTCCGGCGCGCGCGCCGTGATCGTCTGGAACGCCACGCCGGCCAGCGCCATCATCGTCAAGAACGCGCGCCAGATCGGGCTGGATGCGGTCCAGATCCATTCCACCGCGTTCCAGAGCCAGCGCATGATCCAGCTCTCGGGCGAGGCGATCGAGGGCGTGTTCATCACCGGCTACAAGCTGCCGGTCGTCGACCAGCTCCCGAACACCGACCCGCAGAAGAAGGTGATCCTCGAGTACCGCGATTCGTTCCAGAAGAAGTTCAACAAGGCGCCGAGCGCCTTCGGTGCGCTGGTCTATGACGCGTTCTCTTCGGTGACCGCGATCATGGCCAAGGTGGGCGACGACAAGGAGAAAATCCGCGCCGGCCTCGAGAACCTCAAGGGCCACCTCGGTGCCGCGGGCATCTACACGACTTCGCCCACGGACCACAACGGCTTCCTGGTCGACAGCATGCGCATGCTCGTGGTCGAGAAGGCCGCGTTCAAGCTGGCGCCGCGCTAGTCCGGGACGCACTCCCGTGTCGAATTACGTAGGCAGCGCGGTCGGGCGCAAGGAAGACTTTCGCCTGCTGCGGGGGGAGGGGCGCTTCGTGGGCGACCTCGAGCAGCCGGGAATGCTCGAGGCTGCGATCCTGCGCAGTTCGGTCGCGCACGGCCGGATCCTGCGGATCGATGCTTCCAGGGCGCGCGCGCTGCCAGGCGTCACGGCCGTCTACACCGCGGCCGACCTCGGCGAGGTGGACAGCATCCCGACCACCATCGTGCCCAAGCCCGAGCTGGTGGCGTTCTTCCAGAAGCCGCTGGCGCGGGACATGGTGCGCTACGTGGGCGAGCCTCTTGCGATCGTCATTGCGGCCAACCGCTACGTGGCCGAGGATGCGCTCGAGCTGATCGACGTTGAGATCGACTCGATCGACGCCTTCGTCGATGCCCGCAAAGCCCTCGAGCCGGGCAACGCCATCCTTCACGCTCCGGCGACGAGCAACGTCTGTGACCGCTTCGGCGCCACGCGTGGCGACATCTCTCGAGCGATGGCCGAGGCGCCGCATCGCATCCAGGCCTCGTTCGCCACCAACCGCCATACCGGCGTGCCGATGGAGACGCGCGGCCTGCTGGCGGCGATGGATCCCGCCACCGGGCTGCTGACGGTCTGGGGCCCGACCAAGATGATCCACCGCACGCGCCAGGTGCTTGCGGGCCTCCTCAAGATGGCGGAGGACAAGATCCGCTATGTCGAGCCGGACGTGGGCGGCGGCTTCGGCTTTCGCGGCGAGTTCTTCCCCGAGGATTACCTCGTGCCGTGGTCGGCACTGCGGCTGGGCAAGCCCGTCCGCTGGATCGAGGACCGGCAGGAACATTTCATGGCGACGAACCATTCGCGCCAGCAGTACCACGACATCGAGATCGGTTTTGACGGCGAGGGGAAATTCCTGGGCCTGCGCGACCGCGTCATGATGGACATGGGCGCCTACATCCGCCCCAACGGGCTGGTGGCGCCGACGCACACGGTGTCGAGCATGCCGGGGCCGTACCACTTCCCGGCCTTCGAGATCGAGCTGAACTGCGTGCTGACCAACAAGACGCCGCACGGGTCGTACCGCGGCCCGGGCATGTACGAGGCCTGCTTCGTGCGCGAGCGGACGGTGAACCTCGTCGCCGCGAAGCTGGGCAAGGACCCGGCCGAGATCCGGCGCATCAACATGATCGGCCCGGAGGAGATGCCGTTCCGAGTGGGCACCTACGAGTACGGGCACGAAGTCGTCTACGACGGTGGCGATTACCGTGCGGCGCTCAAGCGGGCGCTGGACGAGATCGACTACGACGGGTTTCGCGTAAAGCAGGCCGAGGCGCGCGCGCAAGGACGGTACCTCGGCGTCGGCTTCGCCTCGTTCGTCGAGCCCTCGGGCCTGGGCGGGTGGGAGTGGGCGAGGGTCGCGGTGGAGGACTCGGGCCGGGTGACCGTCTACACGGGAACGGCGTCGATCGGGCAAGGCGTCGACACCACGCTTGCGCAGGTCTGCGCCGATGCGCTCGGGGCGGCCTTCGATGAGGTGAGCGTGAGTCGTGGCGACACCTCGGTCATCCCCATGGGCGTCGGCGCATGGGGCAGCCGCGTTGCGGTGCTCGGCGGCAGCGCGGTACACGTAGCCTCGCGCGAACTGAAGGACAAGATCCTCACGCTCGCTGCGTGGCGCATGGAAGTGCCCAAGGACAGCCTGGACCTCGACGAAGGACGCGTCTTCTCGAAGGACGACCCGGACGTCTCGATGACGCTGGCGCAGGTCGCGCGCACGGTGGCTGCCGGGCCGCCGCTGCCGCCGGGGTTCGAGGGCGGGCTCGACGTCTCGCACACCTTCCGGCAGTCGGAGACGACCTTCGCTTTCGGCAGCGCGGCCGCGCTGGTCGAGGTAGACATCGCCACCGGCGCCACCACGGTCCACAAGTACGTGATCGCCTCCGACGTGGGCCGCATGATCAACCCGCAGATCGTGCACGGCCAATTGGTCGGCGCGATGGCGCAGGGCATCGGGGGGGCGCTGATGGAGGAGCTCGTGTTCGACGAGTACGGCCAGCTCCTCACGACCACCTTCATGGACTACCTGCTGCCCACGGCAAGTGAGCTGCCGCGCGAAGTGGTCGTCCACACGCTCGCCGAGTATCCCTCGCAGCTCAACCCGCTCGGCGCCAAGGGGGCGGGCGAAGGCGGCATCGTGCCGGCCGCTGCCGTCATCGCCAACGCGGTGGCCGATGCCCTCGCGCCGTTTGGCGTGGAGATCACGACCCTGCCCCTGACCCACAACCGGCTGCGGGCGCTGCTGCGGGCGCGTTCGCCCGACAAGGGCGTCCAATGAAGCCGGCCGCATTCGACTATTTCGCCCCGGAAACCCTCGACGAAGCGCTGGAACTGCTCGGCACGCATGGCGTCGCCGCCAAGCTGCTCGCGGGCGGCCAGAGTTTTGCGCCGATGGCCAACTTCCGTGTGTTGCGCCCGGAGGTGGTCATCGACCTCAACCGCATCGCTTCGCTCAGCTATATCGAGGCGCGCGACGGCGCCATTGCCATCGGCGCGATGACGCGCCATCGCGCAATTGAGCGCTCGGACCTGGTGAGGCAGCGTTGCCCGCTGTTGGCTTGCGCGGCGCCCAACATCGGGCACGCCGTCATCCGCAACCGCGGTACCCTCGGCGGCAGCCTCGCGCACGCCGACCCGGCGGCCGAATGGCCCGTGGTGGCCGTGGCGCTCGGGGCGACCATGGTCCTCCGTGGCCCCAAGGGCGAGCGGCTCGTGCCCGCTGGAAAATTCTTCGTTTCGCTGCTGACCACTGCGCTCGCCGCCGACGAGATCCTCGTCGAGGTTCGCTTCCCGGCCGTGCCTTCGCGCACCGGCGCCGAGTTCGCCGAGGTCAGCCGGCGTCACGGCGATTTCGCGCTGGTGGCGGTTGGCGCACAAGTCACGCTCTCGGCTGCGGGAGCGATCAGTGACATCCGCCTCGCGCTCGGCGGCGTAGGCCCGTGCCCTCACGATGCGACTGCGCTTGCCCAAAGGCTCGCCGGGACGATGCCGAAGGATCCCGAACTGGAGCAGCTGGGCAAGGCGGTGTCCGCAGCCATGGAGCCCACGGATGACCTGCACGCCTCGTCTGCGTATCGCAAGGAAGTGGCCGTGGTGTTGATCGGGCGCGCGCTGCGCGCAGCACTTTCCCGGGCGAAGGAAGCCTCATGAGCGAAAAAATCATCCGCCTCAAGGTGAACGGCCAGGCGTGCGAGGGCCGCGCGGAGCCGCGCCGCAGCCTCGCCGACTTCCTGCGCGACACCCTGGGCTTCAAGGGCACCCACATCGGCTGCGAGCAGGGCGTCTGTGGCGCCTGCACGATCCACCTCAACGGCGTGGCGGTACGCTCGTGCCTCCTCTACGCGGTGCAGGCGGACGGCGCCGAGATCCGCACGGTCGAGGGTCTCGCGCAGGACGGAAAGCTGCATCCGCTGCAGCAGGCGTTCCACGAAGAGCACGCATTGCAGTGCGGTTTCTGCACCCCGGGCTTCCTGATGAGCCTGTCGGCGTTCCTGCAGGAGAATCCCGATCCCACGGACGAACAGATCACCGAGGCCCTCAGCGGCAACCTGTGCCGTTGCACCGGGTACGTCTCGATTCACAAGGCCGTGAAATCCGCAGTGGCGGCCCTCAGGACAAAGGCAGCGACTTGACCACGACGGACCTGCTGCTGCAGTTCGTCTTCTCGGGCCTGATGGTCGGCAGCATCTACGCGCTGATCGCACTCGGTTTCACTATCGTCTACACAGCGACCGAGGCAATCAATTTCGCGCAGGGCGAGTTCGTCATGCTCGGCGGAATGACCGCGGTCGCGCTGGTCGGCACGGGCATGCCGCTTCTTGCGGCCTTCGCAGGGTCGGTGCTCATCGTCACGCTCGTCGGCTTGCTGCTCGAGCGGCTGACGCTCGCGCCGCTCAAGAACGTGTCGCTCACCAATCTCATCATCATCACCATCGGCGGATCGATCTTCCTCAAGGGCTCGGCGATGCTGCTGTGGGGCAAGGACGCGGCCGCGCTGCCCTCGTTCTCGGGCGACACGCCCATTCGTGTGCTCGGCGCGAGCTTCCTGCCGCAGGCGCTGTGGATCATAGGCACGGCGATGGTCGTGGTCGTGCTGGTGCGGACGTTCTTTGCGCGCACCACCACCGGCCAGGCAATGCGGGCGGTGGCGGCCAACCGGTTCGCCGCGACACTGGTCGGCATCAACGTCAAGGCGATGACGGCCTATTCGTTCGCGCTCGCCGCGGCGGTCGGCGCGGTCGCGGGCATCATCATCACCCCGGTGGCACTCACGCAGTTCGACCGCGGCACGATGCTCGGCCTCAAGGGGTTCAGCGCCGCCGTCCTCGGCGGGATGGGCAGCAGCCCGGGTGCGGTGGTCGGTGGGCTGCTGCTGGGCGTGCTTGAGTCCCTTGGCGGCGGGTTCATCTCGTCGGCCTACAAGGACGCGATCGCGTTCATCCTCCTCATCATCGTGCTGCTGGTGCGGCCGCAGGGCATCCTCGGGGCGCCCGCGCGGCGCCGCGCGTGAAATGAAGTCCACGGTCGACCGCCTCCCGCACCGGACCGCGCTCGCGGTATTCCTCGTCCTGGTCGCGGTTCTGCCGCTGGTGGTGCCGAGCAAGTACTTCATCAGCATCCTCGTGCTGGCGGGCTTCAACGTGATGCTGGTCCTGGGACTGAACCTGGTCATGGGCTATACCGGGCAGGTGTCCCTCGGGCATGCGGGCTTCTACGGCCTTGGCGCCTACGCCTCGGGCGTGCTGACGACCAAGTACGGGTTCAACCCCTGGGTGGCGATGGGGGCTGCGCTCGTGATCTGCGCCATCGCGAGCGGGCTCATCGGCGCTGCGGCGCTGCGGCTGCAGGGCTATTACCTCAGCATGGCGACCCTGGGATTCGGGATCATTCTCTACATCCTGTTCGGCGAGCTTGCCTGGCTGACGGGCGGGCCATCGGGCCTCACCGGCATCCCCGAATTCCGGATCGGCGCGCTGCGCTTCGCGAGCGACGTCCCGTACTACTACCTCGTGTGGTCGATCGTGGGAGCATTGCTGCTCTTTTCCTTCCACCTGGTCGATTCTAGGGTGGGACGTTCGCTGCGCTCGATCCAGGGCGACGAGATCGCCGCCTCGCTGGTGGGCATCAACACCTGGGCGACCAAGGTGCAGATCTTCGTGATCGGCGCGTGCATGGCGTCGCTCGCCGGCAGCCTTTACGCGCACTACGTGACGGTGCTCACGCCCGACAGCTTCGGTTTCATGCTCTCCATCGAGATCGTGGTCATGGTCATCGTGGGCGGCTCGGGCAGCATCTGGGGCGGCCTGCTTGGCGCCATCCTGCTCACGCTGCTGCCGGAATACCTGCGGGCGATGAAGGACTACGACGTCCTGATCTACGGCGCCATCGTGATCCTGGTGGTCATGTTCCTGCCGCGCGGCATCGGTGGCGGGATCGAGCATTGGCTCCGGCAGCGGATGCTCGCCCGGCGGGGGGACTGACGATGGCCGAACTCCTGCTTGAAGTGCGCGAGCTGCGCAAGGCCTTTGGCGGGCTGAAGGCCGTGGACGGCGCGAGCTTCGGCGTGCCGCGCGGCTGCATCAAGGCGATCATCGGCCCGAACGGCGCCGGCAAGACGACGCTGATCAACCTGATTACCGGGTTGGAGCGGCTGGATTCCGGTGAGGTCCGTTTTGCAGGCCACCGGCTCGACAAACTGCAGCCTTACGAGATCGTGCGGCTCGGCGTTGCGCGCACCTTCCAGAACCTCAAGCTGTTCGCCGAGATGTCGGTGCTGGAGAACGTGATGGTGGGCCGCCACCCGCGCACCCACGCCGGGATCGCCGCAGCGGTCTTCCGTACCGGGGGCGCGCGGCGCGAGGAGGCTGCCATCGAAGCGGATGCGAGCCGGCTGCTCGCCGAGGTCGGTCTCGAG
The DNA here is from genome assembly GCA_945862265.1 of Bordetella parapertussis. Classification (GTDB taxonomy): domain Bacteria; phylum Pseudomonadota; class Gammaproteobacteria; order Burkholderiales; family SG8-39; genus SZAS-79. The sequence goes on along the minus strand of CAMAXP010000079.1, from coordinate 2,703 downwards.
GCTCACGCGCACGACCGCGCCGCAGACCTGCCCTTCGGCAAGCAGCGCCTGCTGGAAATCGCCCGGGCGCTCGCGACCGGGCCCTCGCTGCTGCTGCTCGACGAGCCGGCCGCGGGACTGAACTCGGCCGAGGCGGCCGGGCTCGGCGCGCTGATCCGCAGCATCCGCGACAGCGGCGTGACGGTGATGCTGGTCGAGCACCACATGGAACTCGTCATGGATATCTCGGACGAGATCTTCGTCCTCAATTTCGGGCAGGCCCTGGCGCAGGGCACGCCCGTCGAAATCCGCAACAACCCCGCGGTGATCGCGGCCTACCTCGGCGATGAATCCAGTCTTGCTCAAGATTTCCGGGCTTAAGAGCCGCTACGGCGGGATCCTCGCCCTCAAAGGGGTGGACCTCGAGGTTCGCCGCGGCGAGCTCGTGAGCGTCATCGGTGCGAACGGCGCAGGCAAGACCACGCTGCTCAAGTCCATCCTCGGCATGGTCGACCGCGAGGCGGATGCCATCACGCTTGAAGGTGAGGACATCTCGAAGCTGTCCCCACTGGAGGTCGTGCGCAAAGGCATTGCGCTGGTGCCCGAGGGGCGGCAGGTCTTCGGCCCGATGTCGGTCGAGGAGAACCTCACCATGGGGGCCTACCTCGTGTCCGGCGATTCGCGCGAGCGGCGGGAAACCGTGTACGGCCTTTTTCCGGTGCTGAAGGAGCGCTCCACACAGCGGGCGGAGACCCTGTCGGGCGGCGAGCAGCAGATGCTGGCCGTCGGCCGGGCCCTGATGGGGAATCCGCGCCTCCTGCTGGTGGACGAGTTGTCCCTCGGCCTCGCGCCCATCGTCGTGCACGAGCTCTACCGCAAGCTGATGTCGTTGCACCGCGACGGGATGACGATCGTGATCGTCGAGCAGAATGCGCGCCTCGCTCTGCAGGCCTGCGACCGTGCTTACGTGCTCAGCACCGGCTCGGTCGTGATCGAAGGCAAGGCGGCCGATTTGATGGAGAATGAAACCGTGCGCAAGGCCTATCTGGGCTGAAACAGAACGGGGGTACGCGATGACCAGCTTCGTCCTCTGCATTCGCGACAAAGACAAGCAGGCCGGCACCTTCGGCATATCTTCCGGCCCGGTGACCTGGCTGGCGGTCCCCGAGGGCGAATCGCTCCCGCGGCCCTCGCACAAAGTTACCCTGAGCCAGTGGATCGAAGGCGTCATGCAGCAGGCGATCCCCGCAAACGGCGTCCCGGGCGAAGCGCTGGACATCGTCTTTTTCGTCCATGGCTACAACACCGACCCTGGAGAAGCCCTCAAGCGCCAGCGCCTCGCCGAAAGGGAGCTGCGAGCAAGGGGCGTCAAATGCCTCCTCGTCGGTTTCGACTGGCCGACCGCAGGCAATCCGGGCGCCTACCTCTACGACCGCGCCGAAGCGCAGCAGGCGGCCGTCAGCCTGATCAGGGGCGGCATCATCCCGTTTGCAAAGTACAGCGCCGAAAAGTGCCCGATCAACGTCCATGTGATGGCCCACTCGATGGGTGCGTTCGTGGTGCGCGAGGCGTTCCGGGGGGTGGACAAGGGGCGCGACGCGGACCTCGCCAACGACTGGCGCATCGGCCAGATGGTGCTTTTCGCCGGCGACCTCTCCTCTTCGTGCTTCGACAAGGACAGCCCGGAGATGCTGCCGGTCTTCAACCACTGCGGGCGCCTTACCAACTACTTCAGCGGTTACGACGAGGCGCTGGCCGTGTCGAACGTGAAGAACATCGACATCAGCTCGCGGGTCGGGCGGGTGGGCATGCCCACCGACAACCCCGGCAACGCCAAGGCGCTCGACGTGGATTGCGGTCCGCGCTACATGAAGATCCAGAACCGCGAACTGAACGAGATCGAAGGCATGGTCTCCCACTCCTGGTACCTGGAGGACAAGGTCTGGTACGACGACCTCGCTTACACGCTGGCGGGGAAGATCGACCGCAACGCGATCCCGACGCGTACCAGGGCAGGGGAGAACGATTTCGTGCTTGAAACGGATCCCTGACTCAGGGCATGACGCGAAAAAAATACCGGGTCAGGCTTCGCCCAGCGAACGCTGGCGCACGGCGGAGCACGTGACGCCGTCGGAGGCGTACATGGGCTCGTTGCTCGCTGCACGGTTGAGGAACGCAAGCTGGCGCTGCGTGCGCTGCAGCTTCATGGCCACCATGAGCCCGTTGATCTCGTTCTGGTCGCGCGCTTCGCGGGCGAGTTCCCCCACCATGGCCCACGCGTTGGCAATGGCCGGGTAGGCGGCACGTTTCGCGAGCCATGCCTGCATGCCCGCTACGTCGGCCGTGTAGCCGGCGGATCGCAGGCGCGTGTTGCGCTGCTGGGCGAAGCGCGTCAATTGTTCCAGGCGGGCGAGCTTGTCGGTCGCAAGGGCGTCCAGCTTGTCGACCCCGTTCTCGGCGAGCGCGTGCGCTTCCGTGCGCAGCAGCTCGAGAAAGCCGGCGATGGCCAGCCGCTCGAGCTCCAGTTCGCGCTCTTCGATCACCACATCGGCACGCGCCAGGGTCGACATCGCGGCTTATTGAGCCTTCCATAATTCATGACATTACCAAAGTGTAGCCTGCATCCAGCAAGCAGCGATGATCGAAGGTCGTTTTTGCGCGCTCCTGAGCTTGTTGCGGGCGGTGGAGTGCAGTTCGGTGAGATTGTTGGGGCAGTAATTGGCC
>CAMAXP010000078.1 GCA_945862265.1 Bordetella parapertussis | reverse complement strand
TGCGCAAGCTTCACCAGCTTCTCCCGTTGCGCGTCGTCCAGTTCGATCGTACTTGCCACTCGCATCGTCGTCTCCAAAACGCTTCTGATAATCGTTGGACTCGACGAAACGCATTTGGTTCTATTAATTACGAAGCACTACACTAGTGCCGAAGTGAACTGACCGGAGCAGTCATTGGGCCTACCCTGGTCAAATCGGCGCCGGCGGCAACACCAGTCCTCACCTGCGTTGTGAAGCCTGCGTGTCGGGGACGCGCTGTACTCCGTGGCCGCGTTTCGCGAATTCTGCCGGATTGACCTTGGGCGTGCGCAATGCGCATTTTTTCTGACAAATCGTTCATCGCCATGCCCACGCGCTGCAATTCGGGCGCACTGGTATGCAGATGAACTTCAACAAACTCGCGTCGGCCGATGGCAAGGGCCGCCTGCTCGATGGCTTCCAGCGGGCGCAGGATGCCGGATAGATACCGCCGCGCTGCAAACAAAGCGCCTACATAAAGGGCCACAAGCCAAGCCAGTGTCTCCAATGCGGTGTGCCAGAGCTGGTCGTAGGCAATGCGTGGATGCACTACGACGAGCACGCGTCCCAACTGGAGCCACCCCGAACTTACCAGTGCCTCTCCCGTAGGGGCGACGAGCGGCAGAAGGCGGGTGAACAGAGCGGGAACCTCATTCGGCACATTCCCCAGATCACGCGCAATCAACGGTTGACCTTCGACTCCCAGAAACCTGATCGAAGCGAAATTTCCCCGATCGAATACGGGGTTGATCAAAGCTTTGGCGAGGACGGGGTCCGGCGCCTGCATTCCCCGCCCGAGAGACAGCGCCAGTGAGGTTGCCGTTTCCTGTGCATGAGCCTCGAGTTGCTGCTGAAGGTAATGGCGGGCGTTCTGGACGAAGATCGTCTCGATTCCAAGCGCCAAAAAGGCGAATATGATCGACAGCCCGATGAAGAGCCGCCGCCCCAGGGTCATAAGCGCGCCTCCGCTTCCAGCCTCTTTTGCAGATCGTGCCAGGCACGGATCTGCAGGGGATTGGATTTTCGCGCATCCCGCGCGATGACGACGTCCTCGTCGTTGAAGCTGTAAACCGGCACGAGATCCTTACGCTCGGAAGCCGGACGCACGCCATCCTCCAGATTGTCGAGGATCAGCGGTTCGGCGCCGGGCGAAGGGTAGTAGGCGAGCACCATGTGGGGCTGGTTGATGCTGACAGCCTTGACGTAAGTTATACGCAGACGCTCCACCGGAACGCCTAATTCCTTCAGGAGAAAATATTTCGAGATCGCATAGTCTTCGCAATCCCCGCCGTTGCTTGCCGACATTTCGGCCGGGGTCGCCCAGTAATCCGCGACTCCCCAATGCGATAGATCGGTTACAAATGGCAATCGGTTGAAATAGGCGTTCACCGACTTCAACACGTCCAGATCAGTCCCGGTAACGTCAACGTCAACGAGGCTGGCAACGCGCCTGGCGCCTTTCTCCGCCCGGGAAAAATCCATCCACGAAGCGATCCTCTCCCGCGCAACCGACCCGAATTGCCGTGAGTACGAAGTGATCAGCCCCTCGGTTACCTGGGTGGTGTATCCCAACCCGCCCGCCGCCGCCGCCGAGGCGATGCACGCGATCGTCCAGGTCGCGACGAGGGTCAAACGCACGGGCAGCCCAGCGCGGACAGGCGAGAGGTTGCAAGCGTTTGAGTCAATGGGCATTCCCAGTCCTCCAGAAGTCATGCGGCCGAAGCCGGCGCTTCTGCTCGTCCCCTAACCAGTGAACTGGATCAGGAAGCTTTACTTACTAACGTTTCTTAACAATTAGTGACAATATTTTCGTCAATAACTCTCATATAATTACACATAATATTGAATCTGAGTATAAATTTTGAATCTGCTAAATCACCATAGTTGGGAATCCGGGTTGTTTTTTGCTGCAATTGCAAGACGGTTGCCATGAAATGCCGATATCCAGCTTTTCGTATCGCACCGGCAATGTTCGGAAGGGGTTGAAGCAACTGTGCGCAGACCCTGTTCATCGCCTGTTGTCGGCACTGGTGTGCTTCGGACCCCTCGGACTGGGCCCGACACAAGCTCTTGCTCAGGAGCGGCCCGACGCCGGGCGAATCCAGCAGCAGTTGCGCGTGCCGCCGGCCCCGGTGCCCGCCGCCAAGCCGCCTGAGATTCGTATCGAAGCACCACCTGCGTCGGGCAAGGGGATAGACACGCCTGCGTTCCATGTGGCTGGTTTTCGCATTGTCGGGGCCACCGCGTTCCCGCAAAAGGTGTTGCTTGAGCAACTCGGCCCAGCCGGCCTGGCGCTCACCCTTGGGCAGATCCAGGCGCGCGCCGATCAGTTGGCAAAGTTTTATGCCGACCGGGGCTACTCGGTGGCGCGTGCCCTGGTGCCTGCCCAGGATGTGCGGGACAGCATCGTGGAAATACGCCTGCTCGAAGGGCGCTACGGACGGATTGATATCCGCAACGCGACCGAGGTCAGCGAATCCCGCATCCGGTCGTTGCTGGGCGAAGCGAAAGAGGGGGAGCTCGTTTACGGTCCGGCCCTCGAACGCGGCGTACTGCTGATCTCGGAACTCGCCGGCATTGTGCCGAAGGCGACCCTCGAGCCTGGCGAATCCAGCGGATTGACCGATCTGGTGCTGGAGATCGGTGCCGGACGGACCGCCGAGTACGATCTGTCGTTCGACAACGCGGGCAGCCGCTTCACCGGGAGCCAGCGGATCAGCGCCGGCCTCATCGTCAACTCGCCGGCCGACATCGGTGACCGCCTCACCGCGCGCGTCGTGACCTCCGGCAGGGAGCTGTTGTCGCTGCGCCTTGCCTATGAAGCGCCGGTGGGCGCGAGCGGCCTGCGCGGCGGCCCCTACCTGTCGCGCACGACCTATCAGCTCGGCGATGCGTTCGCTGCCCTCGACGCGAGCGGTACGACGGATGCGCTGGGTGCCTCGTTCACCCATCCGCTCATCCGTTCGTCCGCGTTCAACCTGCGCGCCTCGGTTGGCGGGGAAGCACGCATAGTCGAAGACAAGGTTGGCGCAACCGACACGTTGAACAACAAGCGCGCGCGGGTGCTGCAACTGGGTCTTGGCGGCGACGCCCGCGACGCGCTGCTGGCTGGCGGCATGACGGGGTTTCAGTTGCTGCTCACCCGCGGCAGCATTGCGCTGCAGACGGCGGCGCTTGCTGCCGCCGACGCGGCGGGTGCCGGAACGCAGGGCGGCTACGGAAAACTTCTTGCCACTGTGAACCACACCCAGGCGCTGACCGAGGCGTGGCGGCTATCGGTCAATTACACCGCGCAGTGGGCGTGGAACAATCTCGACTCGTCGGAGAAATTTTCCGTGGGCGGCCTCTCGGGGGTGCGCGCCTATCCGCCCGGCGAGGCCTCAGGCGACCAGGCGCAATTAGTACAGGTGGAACTACGCCATCAGGGATTCTTGCTCGGGCCTGGGCAATTCGCGCCGTTCGGTTTTTATGACGCGGCGAAATCCCGTATCAACCACCGCATCCACGCCGCATTTGCAGGCGCGAATACCCGCGATCTCGCGGGCTACGGGTTGGGGGCAGAGTGGACCGTGCCGGGCGGCGGGTTTATTCGCGCCTGGTTTGCGCGCAAGTCCGGCTCCGAGGCGGCGAGCGCCGATGTGGATCGCGCCTCCCGGTTCTGGACCCAAGCGGGGCTCGCGTTTTGAGCGCGCGACAAAGGAGTCGAAGTGAGATACGCCATGCTTGATCAGTTGCGCATACTGGCAGCGATGCGGTCGCATCGGACGCTGATGTTGGTTCTGATCGCGCTCGCGGCCATCGGCATGCAGCGCACCGAGAGCGTCGCGACGCTCAACGGTAAATTGCTGGACGGCGCATTTGCGTTCTGGAGGGCGTTCGCCCCCGTGCCGGTGGCGCGCGACGTGGTAGTGATCGGCATCGACGTCGACGACCTGCGTGAATTCAGCGAACCGCGCGACCTCTGGCATGCGAACTACGGCCGCCTGCTCGCGGCGCTCGGCCCGGCAAGGCCCGCGGTCGTCGGTTTCGATATTGTCTTCCCCGAGCGCTCCTATCAGCATCTCATCCCGGGCCTGGACCAGGCGCTGCTCAAAGGCCTGCTCGCGGTCCGCGGGCAGGTGCCGGTGGTGCTCGCACGGACCGTGGACGACTTCAACAATTTCCGCGAAATTTTTGCACCCTACGTTGCCGTAGCGGGTGCGGGCTCGGTCGCCTCGGTCATGGTGTGCCGTGACGGCGATGAAGTTATCCGCCGCTTTGATGAATTCCTTTGCGACCAGAACTCACGCGCAGCGATTCCGAGTTTTGCCGGGACGATGGCGAAGCGCCTGGGGGTCGAACAGGCGTGGCAGGGATACATCGACTATCGCATCGGCGCAGGATTCCAGTACCTGCCGTTTCGCGAAGTAATGCGACGGGCGGACAGCGCGCCGGCTGAGTTGCGCGCGGCGTTGGAGGGACGGCCTGTACTCGTTGGGTTCGTGCTTCCGTTCGAAGACCGCAATATCGTGCCCGTGGACCTGGCGGGCTGGGAACCGGGCAACCGTTCGGTACCGGGCGTGCTGGTACATGCGCAGGTGCTGCGCAGCATGCTCAATGGCGGGCTGCTGCAACCCGTCGGCGCCGGAGTTGTGTTTTTGCTTTCAGTCCTCGCGGCAGCCTTCGTGCTGCTCCCCAGCGGCGGCCGTGCGGCCTTCGCTTTTTTCATTTTTGTCGTCGCGCTGGCCGGCGCGACGCTCTATCTGCTCAATGTCGGCTGGGTACTGCAGCCCGCAGTCGCAGTTGCAGCGGGCGCTGTCGCGCTCTTCGGCCGCTTCGTGAGCGATTCGCTCGCCCAGGCGCGCGAGCGTGCGACCCTGCGCCATGCTTTCGGCGGCTACGTGAGTCCGCAGATCATGAGCGAAATCCTCGCCGGCCGAATATCCCCGGAACTCGTCGGCAAGCGCAGGCACGTCTGCATCCTCTTTTCGGACATTCGCGGCTTTACCGCGCGCAGTGAACACATGGCGCCGGAGGATCTGATTGGCATACTCAACCTCTACTTCACCGAGATGACCCAGTCGGTGCACGAGTGCGGCGGAACGGTGGATAAGTTCATCGGCGACGGGATGATGTGCTTTTTCGGCGCGCCGCAGCCGCTCGAAAACCCGTCAGCGGCAGCGGTCAATGCTGCGCGCGACATGCTCAAGCGGCTCCGGGAGCTGAACAAACGTTTCCGGGAGCAGGGCATTGAGCCGATCTCGATCGGTATCGGCCTGCACTTTGGAGATGTCGTGATCGGTCACGTGGGGTCAAGCAAGCGGCACGAATACACCGCCATCGGCGACACCGTGAACACCGCGTCCCGGATCGAGGGTTTGACCAAGAGCCTGGGCTACACGCTCCTCGTTTCGCACGCGGTCTGGCTGCAACTGGACCACCAGCAGGACTACGTCTATCTAGGCGAACATGAAGTGAAGGGCCGCTCCTCGGTGGCGGTCTACGGCCACACTGAATCGCGCACTGAAATCAACAAGGGAGAGCAAACATGAACCGGAAGGTTTTGGTTGCGGCACTAGGAAGTTTTGCGTTTTCGGCACTCGCGCAGGCAGCACCGTTTGCCATGATCACGGACTTGAAGGGCGATGTGTGGGCGATGGAGAGCGGCAAGCCACGCAAACTCGCGCTGCTTGCGTATTTTGAAGCCCCGGTGCAAGTGAAGGTCGATGCGGCGACGACGTTCCGCGTCACCTACTTTACGAGCGGCGTCCAGTACAGCTTCGACGGGCCGGCGCTCGTGGCGCTCGATGGGCAGGCGCCGCTGGTGCTCGAAGGCAAGGCGGTCGATTCGAAGAAGGTTGGGCCGGATAGAACCATCGGCGGCGGGTTGTCAAACGACCAGTGGCGGCGACTGCAGCAGGCTACCGTAGTGATGCGCAGCGTGAAGGAGAGCTTCACCGTGGTGGGGCCGGACAAGACGGCGCTGCTGACGCGCGAACCGGAGTTCGAATGGACGCCGGTGGCGGACGGGAAACGCTATCGCGTGGTGATTTACGGGCCGGAAAACCAGATTCTGCACGAAGTGACTACCGAGAAGGCGGCGGTGCAACCAGGATCTACGGTGAAGCTCGATGTGGGCAAAAAGTACCGCTGGAAGGTCGATGCGCTTGGTGTGGCGAAGCCGATCAGCGCATCGGGTTCGTTCACGGTTGCGGAGGAGGCCGTTCGGGAACGGCTGACGGCTGGCCGACCGGGTGCCGGCGCCGAGTTGGCCGCGCGAATTTTTTACGCGACGACCCTGGAAGTGGAAGGGCACGCGCACGACGCGCGCGCCGAATGGAAAGCGCTGGCGCGTGAGTTTCCGAACACGCCCGAGATCAAGCAGCGGGGCATGTAGCGACCCATTGGGTTAGCCCGCCATGAACAAAATCTATCGTTCGCTCTGGAATGAAGCTACCCGTACCTGGGCGGCCGTTTCTGAAAACGCCAAGGGACGCGGCAAGCGGACTGCGGGGCAGGTGGTGGCGCTTGCGCTCGCCGGCAGCACCGTCGTGCTCGCTGCCCCGCCCGCACCGACGCAACTGCCCACCGGCGCCCGCGTGGTTGCCGGCACGGCGAACATCAGCCAGACGGGCGCCACACTGGCCATCCAGCAAAGCACCGAGCGGGTGGCCATCGATTGGCAGTCCTTCAACATCGGCGCAAGCGCCGCGGTCGCCTTCAGCCAGCCCTCGGCGAGCGCGATTGCGCTCAACCGGGTGCAGGGGGTGGATCCTTCGCAGTTGTTTGGCCGGCTCTCGGCCAACGGCCGGGTGTTCCTCCTCAATCCCAACGGCATCCTCTTCGCCCCGGGCGCGCAGGTCGATGTTGGAGGCCTGCTTGCCTCGACGCTGGCGATGTCGGCGGACGACTTCATGTCGGGCCGCTACCTGTTGCGCGGCGATGGGGCTGGCGGCACCATCACCAACGCCGGAACGCTGCGCGCGTTGCCGCAGGGGTACGTTGCTCTGATTGCGCCTAGGGTCGTGAACGACGGGACGATAGACGCATCCCGTGGCACGGCGGCACTGGTGGCGGCCAACGCGGCGACGGTGGATTTTATGGCCGACGGCCTGATCCGGATCCGCGTCGATGAGGGCGCCCTCAACGCCGAGATTGCGAATCGGGGCGCCATCGGCGCCGCGGGCGGCGCGGTCCTGCTCACCGCCAAGGGGCTCCAAGGCCTGGGCCGGGCTGTCGTGAACAACAGCGGCATCATCGAGGCGCGCACCCTGGAAAACCGCAACGGCACCATCACCTTGCTCGGTGACATGGCCGCAGGCACGGTGATGGTGGGGGGCGTGCTCGATGCCTCGGCCCCGAACGGGGGCGATGGCGGCTTTATTGAAACCTCGGCGGCAAACGTAAGGATCGCCGATGAGGCCCGGGTCACCACCGCCGCCCCGGGTGGCAAGACCGGCACCTGGCTGATCGACCCGGTGGACTTCAAGATTGCTGCGGGCAGCGGCGCCCTCACGGCGTCGGGCATCGGCGCGACCACCCTGTCGACCAGCCTGGGTAGTAGCAATGTCAGCATCGCCACTGCTGCGGATACCAGCGGCAACGGCGATATTATTGTCAACAGCGCCGTCTCCTGGTCGGCCAACAAGCTCACCCTGAGCGCGCACCGCAACATCAACATCAACGCCGACCTGAACGCAAGCAACACGGCCATCCTTGCCCTGAACTTCGGTCAAGGCGCAGTCGCACTGAACAACACCAGCAACATCGTGACCAAGGGGGGGGCAGTCAACCTGCCGGCCGGAACGGCAAACTTCACCACCCGGCAGGGTTCGGACGGCACCGTCAAAGCCTACCGGGTCATCACCGGCAGCAGCGTCGACAATGATCTGGCGGGCATACGCACCGGCGCGAGTAATCTCAACTACGCCCTGGGCGCGGACATCGATTTCACGGCCACGGCCGGGGGAGGGATCGGTCAGGATTTTGAGCCGATTTTTACGGCGGGCGGTTCTCCTTTCAGCGGCACCTTCGACGGCCTGGGCCACACCATCAGCAACCTCACCACCAATCGGCCGGCAACAGAGTTCGTTGGTCTGTTTGGAATCACCGGCACGGGTTCCAATATTCGAAACGTGGGGCTGGTGGGTGGCAGCATGAGTGGCTTTAACCACGTCGGCGGGCTGGTGGGGTCAAGCAGCGGCGGCACGATCAGCAACAGCTACGCCACAGGCAGCGTGCGCGGCTCTGGTAAGGTCGTCGGCGGGCTGGTGGGGCACAACACCGGCACGATCAGCAACAGCTACGCCACAGGCAGCGTGAGCGGTTCTGGTGTCGCCGTCGGCGGGCTGGTGGGGTTAAACGACCTCGGCACGATCAGCAACAGCTTCGCCACAGGCAGCGTGCTCGGCTCTGTTGGCGCCGTCGGTGGGCTGGTGGGGGCAGGCAGCGGCGGCACGATCAGCAACAGCTACGCCACAGGCAGCGTGCTCAGCTCTGTTGGCGCCGTCGGCGGGCTGGTGGGGTCAAACACCGGCGGCACGATCAGCAACAGCTCCACCACAGTCAGCGTGCTCAGCTCTGTTGGCGCAGTCCCCAGTCTGGTGGGGGGCACGGTCAGCAACAGCTACGCCACAGGCAGAGTGAGCGGCTCTGGTGACGCCGTCGGCGGGCTGGTGGGGTCAAACAGCGGCGGCGCGATCAGCAACAGCTATTGGGATATCGGCAGCACGGGTCAATCTACCGCCGGACAAGGCGGCAGTGGTGCCACCGGACTCACCACTGCGAACATGAAGGTGCAGGCGAACTTTACCGGCTTCAACATCGCCAACACCGGCGGCAGCGGCGCCGTGTGGCGTATCTACGAAGGCCAGACTACGCCATTGCTCACCTCCTTCCTCAAACCGCTGACCGCGACCTCCACCAGTGTCAGCATGACTTATAAGGGCGCGCCTTATTCCGATGGCTACGGAGTGAGCTTTTCCGTTGCCAACCCCAACCCGGCCCCGTCCGGTACGCTTGTCTTCAGTGGCTCATCGCAGTCAGCGGTCAATGCAGGCAGTTACACCATTGACGCATCTGGCCTTCATTCCGTTCAGCAGGGCTTCGACATCAGCTATGTGGCGGGTACGCTGACCATTAACAAAGCGCCCCTGACGGTGAGCGCGGACAGCCAGAGCCGCTTGTACGGCGCGGCCAATCCGACCTTCACACAAACCGTCTCAGGCTTCGTCAACAGCGAAACTCTCAGCACCTCGGGCGTGAGCGGCACGGCCACAGGCAGCAGCGCCGCTGGCGTCGGCACCGGTGTCGGCACGGCCAGCATTGTCGCCAGCGCATCGGGCTTGTCCGCGAGCAACTACGAATTCACCACTCTGAACAACGGCACGCTGACCATTAACACAGCGCCCCTGACGTTGACGGCAGCGGTTGCAGCGGTTGCAGCGGTTGCGGCGGCGCCTGCGAGCATCGTGACATCGACCACCACGAACGCCAGCGCAGGCCTCTCGCCCTCGATGATCACGATCACGACCAATTCGCCCGTTATCGCTACAACCGCCGCCACGAACCCCGCGCCCGCAACCACCACGGGCACGACGATCGCAGCGGAACCCGGCGCGGCGCCCCCGCCTTTGGCCACCGCCACCACGAACCCCGCGCCCGAGACGACCACGGGCACGACGATCGCAGCGGAACCCGGCGCGGCGCCCCCGCCTTTGGCCACCACCACCACCACCACCACGGGACCGACCGGCGGAGCGGCCGAAACGCCCGACACCACTGCTTCAAACCAGACGCAGGGGCAGGGCCAAGGCCAGAGCCAGCAGGGCGGTGGCACGCAGCAGGGTTCAGGCGGGCAGAAGGGCGAGCAACGACCGCAGCAGGCGGGAGCGCAGAAACCCGTAGCGCAGGGTGCGACGAGGGCCGCAGCGATGCTCGTGGCGGCCATGACACAGATGCGCGAACTGAAGGTTAGCGTGATCGAGAAAGCGGTTCGTGTGCTCGAGCAAAACCCGAGCATTGCAGACCTCAAGCCTTGCGCTGGCGGGGGTTCGGGCAATTGCATCGCGGACCGTCCGTTGCCCGACGCTCTGCGCGGCGCTGGCTCCCAGAGTTTGTCGGCGCCGAAGATTTCGCACCTGCCCGCGATTGAGCGCAAGGTTGCGCTGCTGATCGGCATCAACGACTACGAGGGCGGCATTCCGAAGCTCGACTCGCCGATCAAGGATACGCAGGAAATCGGCAATATCTACAAGGAGCACCTGGGCTATGAAGTGCGCACGCTGCCCAACGCCGACAAGGCCACCATCGTCAGCGCCCTGAACCGGTTGATCCGGGAGTCGGGGCCCAACGACAGCGTTACCGTGATGTACGCCGGGCATGGCCATGTGGTGGAGAAGACGCAGCGCGGCTACTGGATCCCGGCCAAGGCGTCGGCAAACGACCCGTCGCAGTGGATCTCCAACGAGGACATCGCCAAGGTGGTGGCGAACATTCCGGCCAAGCAGATCATGCTGGTTTCCGACAGTTGCTATTCCGGGAACCTGGCGAGCCAGGGCAAGATCGAGAAGGCAGATGTGCTGCCCAATCTGCAGCAGGTGCTCGCGCAGCGCTCGGTCGCGGTGCTCACATCCGGGGGCAACGAACCGGTTCCCGATCAGGGCAAGGACGGGCACTCGGTGTTCGCATGGCACTTCATGCAGCAGCTGAAAGGCGTGAAGACCGTGTCTGGCGGCGTTGACATGTTCGCGAGCCTGTCGGAGGGCGTGAAGGCCGACATTCCGCAGGCCCCGCAGTACGGCGCAGGACTCGCCTCGGGCCACCAGCGCGGCGGCGACTACCTGTTCGAAGTGCGACGGTACGACTAACCCTGCTTCACCTGCTAGCTGGACCCGGCGCGCTGGTGCACCGGGTCCGACCCCAAGCCTCCGGGCTGGATCAGGGCGTCGCGAACCACGTAGTGCGTCAGTTCGGCGATGCTGTGCAGGTCGAGTTTTTGCATGATGTTGCTGCGATGGGTCTCGACCGTGCTGATGGCGATGTTCAGGGTTTTGGCGATCGCAGGAGAGTTCCAGCCTTTGGCGATCAATTCCAGCACAGCGATTTCGCGCCGCCCGAGCTTGGCCTGCGAGGCTTTGTCGGGCGGGGTATTGGCCAGCATCGCCGCAACCTGATCGCTAAGGTAACGGGTCCCGGCCGCGGCCGTGCGAATCCCCAGCAGAAGTTCTTCGGTGCTGGCGGTCTTGCTGACGTAGCCCGACGCACCTGCATTCAGCATGTGCGCCACAAAGCGCCGTTCGGTATGCGCGGACAGGACAAGCACTTTTACCGCCGGACTCTCGCTGGTTATCCGCAGCGTTGTCTCGATACCGCTCAGCCCGGGCAAGGCGATGTCCATCAGCAGCAGATCCGGGGCGAGCTTGCGCGCCAGCGCCAGCGCCGTTTCGCCGTCGCCTGCCTCGCCCACAACGCCGATGTCCGGCTCGCGATCGAGTAACGCGCGCAGGGAGGCGCGCAAGATCGTGTGACCGTCGACCAGCATCAGCCTGATCATCTTTCGGCTCGATCGGTCATCACGTGACCAGGCAGCGCGCGGGGGGGGGCGATCGAGCACCTCGGCTGCGGATATCTTCACAGTGCTGCGGTCTCTAAGCTCCGCTGCGGCAGCACCGGAGCGTTGGCGGCGACGGGTAGCCATATCGTCACCGTCGTGCCCGCACCGATTGCGCTGTCGACGCTTACTTCACCGTCGTGCAACACGATGATCTCATGCACGATACTCATGCCCAGACCGGTACCGGGAATCTTGCCGGACAGGTCGGCACGGTAAAAGCGCTCGAAGACACGGCGCAGCTGTTCGGGGGTCATGCCGATGCCACGGTCGATGATGCGGATGCCGGCCATCGGCGTGCGGCCGTCCGAGGCATAGTGCACATCGCCCTCCGGCAGGGCGATCTCGATGCTTATCGCGCTGTTTGCGGGTGAATACTTGTAGGCGTTGGAGAGCACGTTGGTCACGGCCTGGGTCAGTTTTTGGCGGTCGGCGCGCATCCACAGCGCCCCATTGGGGAGCTGCAGTTTGGGTGGCACGCGGCCGGCCGGCAACTTGAAGCCAGCTTTAATCTCGCTCAGGAGGGTGCCGATATTCACCCTTTCGAAGGCGAAATCCTTGCCGCGTCGCGCCTCTATACGCGCGAGGTCGAGAAGATCGTTGATGATCGATACGACCAGTTCAGACTGCCTGAAGATCGTGAGCAGGAAATCGCGCCTGTCCGCTTGGCCGACATCCTGCGCCAGCAGCAGTTCGGTGAAACCGTAGATGCTCGCCATCGGGGTACGCAATTCATGCGCGGCATTCGAGACAAACTCGCTCTTCAGGCGTTCCACTTCGGTTTCATGAGTCACGTCGTGCAGGTAGAGAATCTGCGAGACAGTTGCCGAGTTCGATTCGAACAGGGCGACTTCGAGCACGCGTTTGCCGGTGTTCGCCAGCTCGATCCTCTGAAGCCGCTTGTGCACCCCAGGCACCGCCGTGCCCTCGGCACCGGCTTGCTTGATCGCGCGCAGCGGCCCCATGCTGCGGGAATTTTTCTCCGGCACGCAGATACGCGACAGTCGTTCTAAAAACGCGAATTCATCAAGGCCTAACAGCTCGCTCTCCACCAGACCGGTCATGCGCACAAACGCCGGGTTGACAGACGTGACGCCGCGCGCGAGATCGAAAGAGACGAAAGCGTCCGGGCTCATGGATAAGATGGCATTCAACTGTTCGGTGCGGTCGCGGAGGCGCACCTCGGCCTGGCGCCGCTCGGTGATGTCGCGTGCGAATGCGATGTAATTCAGTCCGCTCTCCAAGGGAACGGGCGTCACCATCAGTTCGACGCTAATCTCAGTGCCATCTGCCCGGCAGGCAGACCACTGTTTCAGTTTTCCGAGTATGTCAGTGTCGACGCCTTGCGCCATGCGCGCCAAGCCCTGCGCATGGCTCTCATGGTGCCGGCGCGGAATAACAGTCTCGGTCAAAAGTCGGCCGACTGCGTGCGCGGGGCTCCAGCCAAACATCTGCGTTGCCACAGGGCTCCATTCCAGGACACGGCCGTCTGGGTCGAATCTAATGAACGCATCGGTCGAACTCAAGACGAGCGCATCATGCGTGGCCTGTGCTGTCCTCTGTTGAGAATGGATGGTTTCGCGTTGCCGCAGGGTGCGCTGCCAACCCCAGGCCGTGAGAAGGACCAGCACTGAAAGCGCAAGCCCAAAGCCCGCAATCCAATTGCGTGTCTGTTTCCAAGCGAAAAAAATAACCGACTCGCCGGCGCGCACGTTTACTATCAACGGATAGCCACTGACCCGGTTCGGCGCGAGGATTCTATGCTCGAGTGAATTCGAAGGGACACCCTTATCGTAATTGGGCGGGATAATCGCCGAACGCAGGCCGCTATTGAGCGTCTTGAAGAGTGGCCCGTCCAGGCGCACGGATCTGCCGAGGGGGAGTTCGTTGTTAGGAAACTGCGCGATATTCATGCCGGTTTCGAGCCAAATCGTGTATCTCTTGCCCGCCCCGGCGATGGCCCGGAAGTAGTCCTCGAAGTAAGCGGTCTCGATGCCCGCCAGCACCAGGCCGATCATTTCCCCAGAGGGATTCTCGATCTTGCGGGTGAGGTAAAACGTCCATGTCCCGGTGCCCTTGTTCTGCACCGGCGCGGAAATAAACAGTTTGAGCGCGGCATCAGAGAGGTGCGCCTTGAAATAGTCACGCTCGGCCAGATTGATGGTCTTGCCCTCAGCGGAGCGCGGGGGATGGTTGCGCGTAAAATTGACCATGTCGCCATTTTTGTCGACGATCGAGACTACGCTCAGTTGCGGAATGCCGGACTTGCGGGACTGGATCAAGTCGAATATTTCACGCGTTCCCATCTTTTCGCGCAATTGAGCGACAGTCGACAGGCGCGCATCGACAACTCGTTCCGTGACCGAGCGCAACACAAGGTCGACGGCCAGAAGACTCTGCTCGACCTGAAAAGCGATCGCTTTTGACGTAGTTTCCTGTTCTACACGCGACTGTTCCAGGTAATTGGCGCGTTGCATATAACTGTAGCCCGTCAAAAGGGCGAGGATCACCGCGATGATCACGAGCGCGACCCGGTACCCCTTCAGCGACATACGACGCCACATCGAGTCGGGGTGAACGCCAGTTCGCGCTTGTGCTTTACTTGTCATGCTGCGGCGTGGCGGGCCAGATCGGCCAAGCGGTTTTCCGCATTGCGCAGTCGCGCCAGGTCGGCGAATACTGCGATGTAAGCAAGCACGCCGCCGTCGGAGTCGCGCGCGGCGTTGACCGTCATCCACACGGGATAGGTTTCGCCGTTCTTCCTGCGGTTGGACACCTCGCCCTGCCAACTACTGTTTTCGCGCAGCGCCCGCCAGAAGTCGGTATAGAAGTTTGCATCCTGCAGTCCGGAACCTAAAAGGCGCGGGTTGCGGCCGATCACTTCATCTTCGCCATAGCCGGTGATCTGGCTGAAGGCGTGGTTGACGGCGAGAATTTCCCCCTCGATATCCGTGACTATCACGCCTTCGGCGGCACTCTTGAATACCACTGATGAAATCAGGGATTCGAATTCAGTTTCGCGCAGTAAGGTAATGTCGCGCATGATCCAATGCAGACGGCGGACCTCTCCTTCTCCGAGAGAGGCGAGCGCCTGGGCCGAGACAATCAGCGGTGGCGCAGCGTGGTCTTCGCGACGCAGGCGCAGTTCGCATTCGCGGCCAGTCTGGTCGGCGCAAGACACTAGCGCGAGAACTCTTTCGTGGTGCTCAGGCAGCACCCAGTCCCGCAGGTTGCTGCCTGCCAGCCGCCGCTGTGGCGCGAGCACTGCGCTGGCCGGATTGCAAACCCGGATCCTGCCCGCGCCGTCGGTAATGATGTGGATGTCGCGCGAGTTCTGCATCAGCCCATCGAGCACCGCCTGGCTTTCTACCAGCCGGGCATTCGATTCCAGCAGCGCTTGGTAGTGCTTTTCCAGTGCGTCGTAGCGGTCGCCCATCTGCTGCAGGTCTTCGGCGTAACGGTAGAGCTGGTCGTGGAGGGCCGCATCGCGTGTGCTGCCCGGCAGGCGCTGCGTCTGGCCTCCGGCCGGGGCGGATTTTTCGGGAGGATCGAAAGCCCGGTTCATGCCACGCTCAAAGGCAGAGTGTGTTTCTTGATCGCCGCAACGAGTTGCAGCGGACTGAAGGGCTTGATGAAGTAGGCGTCGGCCCCGCGATCCATGCCTTCTGTGTAGTCGTACGCCTGGCCGCGCGCCGTGACCATGATGACCCGCGTGTGCATGAGTTGCGGGTCGCTCCTGATGGCGTCGAGCACCTGAAGACCATCGGTCCCCCCCGGCATCATCACGTCGAGCACAACGAGATCGGGCCGCTTACGGCGAGCTATTTCCAGGGCGGTGTTTCCATCCTCCGCTTCGAGCACCTCGAAGGTCTTGCCCAGGGTAATCCGGATCATGCGGCGGATGTCCGACTGGTCATCGACGATCAGTATCTTTTTCATGAAGATTCTCGCTTCAGGGCGTGACCGGGGCAGGCTGCGCGTCGGGCTGCGCGTCGGAATGAGGCGGCTGCCCTGCTTCCTTAAAGCTAGAGGGATACAAGTGGGGAGTCCGGCGCTCGATCATGCCGGCGCATATGGCGCGCAGTTGGTCAAACGGCACCGGTTTGGAGAAAATTCGGATCCCCTTGGGGATGCCACCGCGCGCTTCGATGTCGGCGGGGTCGAGTCCGCTGACGACGACAATATCCATGCCCTCGCGGTAAGACGTGGTGGCGAGACTGTTAATCAGCTGATACCCGTCAAGGCCGGGCATCGCCAGATCGGTGATCATCAGATCAGGGGTATCGCGGCCGACGCGAATCAGGCCGTCGACGCCGTTGCCGGCGGTGAGGGTGTCGATCGGCAGATTCCAGTTGCCGATCACGGCCTTGTACAACTTCAGCAAATCGTTGTTGTCTTCCACCACCAGTACTTTTAATCGCTCGCCTTGCCGGGCAGGAGCAGCGGCGCCCTGCTTCGGTTTTACTTCGCCATCCAGCAAGCGCTGTACCGAAGTGCGATGGATTCGACGATGGCCGCCCTCCGTTTTCCAGGCGTCCAGCAAGCCGCTCTCAACCCACAACTGCGCGGTCGTCAGGGACACTCCGAGCAGTTCAGCCGCTTCACGGGTGGTGCAGTAGGCGCTTTGCGTAGATGGGTTCATGGCTTTCCGGTCCGGTGAATTTTGATATATTCAAAAATTTTCTTGATTAGCAATGAACGTCAGCCAAGCTCATCTGGTGAGCCTGGTTGCGCATAAAGTGACCTTCACCATACAACGGGAGGGACACGAAATGGCGATGAATCGAATTCAATTTCAATCTGGGTTGTCGATGCCGGGATTTCTGAA
>CAMAXP010000077.1 GCA_945862265.1 Bordetella parapertussis | reverse complement strand
GCGCAAGCTTCACCAGCTTCTCCCGTTGCGCGTCGTCCAGTTCGATCGTACTTGCCACTCGCATCGTCGTCTCCAAAACGCTTCTGATAATCGTTGGACTCGACGAAACGCATTTGGTTCTATTAATTACGAAGCACTACACTAGCGCGTCACGGTGCGCAATGCCTGCTCGACAAACCGGTTCGTGTAGGTGTCTTCGAGCCGGATGGTGGCGGCCTTGGTCGCGACGTCGAATTCCTTCAGTACCTTGAGGGTGTTCTCCACGCCCTCCTTCGGGAAGAGGCCGTCGGGCGAGATGCCCTCGCGGACTTTGGCGAACGCAGAAAGGTACAGGTCCTTGTTGTTCAGCAGGTACGCGGGGGGAACCGCATCCGCGATCTGCGCGGGCGTCGCCTTCTGGATCCACAGTAGGGCGCGCACCATGGCGTTGGTCAGCGCCTGCACGGTGCGCGGGTTCTTGGCGATGAATTCCTTGCTCGTGTAGAGCGTCCCCGCCGGCATGGCGCTGCCGAACACGGCCAGCGTCCCCGCGGTCGTGCGCGTGTCGACCATGATCACCACGTCGCCGGTGGACTCGAGCTCGGTCATCAGCGGGTCGATGTTCGACATGGCGTCGATCTTGCCGGTGCGCATGGCCGCCGCGCCCGTGGCACCGGAACCGACGCCGATGAACGCCACGTCCGAGCCCTTGAGGCCTTCCTTGTTCAGCAGGTACTCGACGAAGGTCTGCGTACCCGAGCCCGGCGCGGTGACGCCGATCTTCATGCCCTTGAGGTCCTTGGCGGACTTGTAGCCGGCCGCCCTTGCCTTGGCTACGCCGAGCGCAAAGCCCGGATAGCGCCCCTGCGCGACGAAGGCCTGCACGTTCTGTCCCTTGGCCTGGATCGTGATGGTGTGCTCATAGGCACCCGAGGCCACGTCGATGCTGCCGCCGACCAGCGCCTGCATGGTTTTCGACCCACCTTGCAGATCGATGATCTCGACCTCCAGGCCTTCCTCCTTGAAGTAGCCGAGGCGCTCGGTGATCGACAGGGGCAGGTAGTAGAGCGAAGGCTTGCCGCCCACGCCGAGCTTTACCTTCGAGAGTTCCGGCTTGCCCTGCGCGCCGCAGCCCAGGCTGAAAGCCAGGGCGGTGGCGGCGACGAGGGATGTTGCGATGCGCTTGATCATTCGATCCTTCTCCTGTGGTCTTGTGTTCTCAGCAAATCTTGGCGGTGTGCAGCTTCGCGCGGGCGTCCGCGTCATACCCCAGTCGCTCGAGGAGCATGTCGGTGTGCTCGCCCTGGCCGGGCAGGGCGAATGAGGGTTGTCCCGGCTCCTCCTTGAACTTGATCGGCGTAGCGAGCGCGTCTATACCATCGGGGCCCTTTACGATCATGCCGCGGTCGCGCAGCACGGACGAATGCCAGGCCTCCTTGAGGTCGAGCACCGGCGCGAAGCACACGCTCTTGTCCTGCATCCAGTGGTCCCATTCGTCGCGGGTCTTGGTGAGGAAAGTTTCCTCGAGGAATTTCCTCACCGGCGCCTGCGCTTCTCCCGCAGGCTTCCGGCAGAGGTCAATCAGGTCTGGGCGGCCGAGGGCGGTGAGGAGGGTGGTGACGAAATTCATCTCCGAGCCTGATAGCACCACGTACTTGTCATCGGACGTCCGGTACACGTTGTAGAACGCGGCGCCACCGTGCAGCCGTTCGTCGGCCAGCACCGGCGCGCGGTCTTCTGCGACCACGGTCCCGAGGATGTGCGGCGTCCACGACATCAGGGCATCGCCCATCGCCATGTCGATGCAGTCGCCTTTCCCGGTCGTCTCGCGCTTCAGCAGCGCCATCAGGATCGCGATCAGCGCGCCCGAGGCCAGCGCGATGTCCGCCATGGGCATGGTAGGGAGCGATGGCGCGCGGCCTTCGTAGCGGCCGAGGCTCAGCACGCCGGTCATCGCTTGTGCGCCCACGTCGTGGGACGGTCGCTGCGAGATCGGGCCGGATTGCCCGAACGCGGACAGCGAGCAGAACACGATGCGCGGCGCGCGGGCCTTGATCGCCTCGTAGCCCAGGCCGAGGCGGTCCATCACGCCGGGGCGGAACGAGTCGATGATCACGTCGCTGGTTTCGGCCAGCTTCATGAAGATCTCGCGGCCTTCGTCGCTTTTGAGGTCGAGCGTCATCGAGAGCTTGCCACGCTGGGTGTTGCGGAAATACGGGGTGTGGCCGCCGACCTTCGGGCCGAGCTTGCGGGTCGGCTCGCCTTCGCGGCTTTCGATCTTGATCACTTCCGCGCCGTGGTCGGCCATCGTGAGCCCGATCCACGGGCCGGGAAGGAAGCGGGAGAGGTCGAGCACGCGGATGCCGTCGAGTTTCATCGAAGTCCTTTGGGGATTGGCGGAAGGGAGTGGGAGTCGAACCCACACAGGGCCATCAGATGGCCCACACCGGGTTTGAAGTCCGGCCGCCCCACCGGGAGCGATTCCCTTCCATTTGAAGTGTCTTGATGCATAAGTCTAGCCTGAGGTGCCGCTCCTGCGACAGTAAGCGGCCGCGGCTTGCGCGGCCGCCGTGCCTTCGGCGATCGCGTCGGCGAGGAATCCGCCGTATCCCGCGCGCACCGCGCCGGCGGCAAAGACGCCGGGCACGGCCGTCTGGAGCGCGGCATCGGTGACCAGCGCGCCGCTCGCATCGCGTGCGACCTCGGGCGGTGCGCATTCGCCGGCGGGCTCCAGCCCGATGTAGGGGAACACGCCGGTGCAGGCGAGTTCGCGGGTGTCCGCGCCTGTGCGCAGGCGCACGCCCGTGAGCGTGCCTTCGCCGCTGATGGCCTCGACCTGCGTGTTGGCGTGGACGGCAATGTTCGCGTGTGACGCGAGCCGGTTCGTGAGCGCAGGGCGAGCGGTGAGTGTGGCGCCCAGGTGCACGAGATGCACCTGCTTGGCGAACTCCGCCAGCACCAGCGCTTCCTGCACGGCCGAATCGCCGCCGCCGACCACGACCACGTCCTGGCCCTTGTAGAACGGGCCGTCGCAGTCCGCACAGTGCGAGACGCCGTTCTCCTCGAACTCCGCCTCGCCGGGCACGCCCAGCGTCCTCAGTCGAGCCCCTGTGGCGATGACCACGCTGCGCGCCTGCAGTTCGCCCGTGTCGGTGCTGACGACCAGCGCCTCACCTTTGCGGGCAATGGAGGAGGCACGGGCGGTGAGGTTCTTCACGCCGAGCTTTGCGGCCTCGCGCATCATGACGGCCGCAACGTCGCTACCCGAGCCCTCGACTTCGCCCTCCAGCTCGTTGATGTTGACGACGAGGCCGCCGAAGAAGCGCTCTTCCAGCATGGCTGCAACCAGGCCGTCCTTCGCTGCCTGGCGTGCAGCGGCAAGGCCGGCGATGCCGGTGCCGATGATGATGAGGTCGAACGTAGCCATGGGGGTCTCGCTCCTTCAGGGGGGGGTGGCCGGGCCGAGGATGGCGGTGTAGTCCTTGCGCATCACGCGCAGGTCCCCCACCCGCTGCGTGATGCCCAGGCGGTCGAAGCATTCCAGGATCTCGATCGCGCGGCCGCGGCCGATGTCGGTCTTGTCGCGCACCTGGGCCGCGCTGAACTTGCCGCCCGGCACCGTGCGGAACACGCCGTCGGTGATCGCGGCGAACTTTGCCAGCGTGCCGCGCAGGTAGAACCGCTGGTCGGTGACGCGCACGACCTCGCCGGTCTTGGCCTTGCGGTGCAGGAAGTCCTTCAGCTGCGGCTCGCGGATCGCCGCGGCGGCCGCGAGCTCGGCGAGCGTCAGCCCGCCGTACCCGGCCTTCTCGAGCACCGGCTGCACGCTGCTCCACATCTTGTCGTCGACCGGGTTCGCGGTGCTGACATGCGCCGGGATGCGGGCGATCGAGCCGGTGAGTTCGATCTTCTTTTCCTCGCCCAGCATGCGCAGCACGCCGGCGAAGGCAGGAGCGGGAAGGTGTGGCGCGCACTGCTTCCGCAGGATCGGCACCTCGATGCCGCGGGCCTGCGGCGAATCGGCGTGGAAGCGCTTGAGCACCTGCAGCACTTGCGCCTTGGTAGCGTCTACTGCGGCGCGCGGCAGCGCCGTGTGATGGTCCTTGTCCACGACCACGAGGTCGTTGCGCTTCGCCAGCTCGGCGAGCTTTGCTTCGGCGAGGTTGAAGCTGCGGCCGAACCAGGCGAGGTCGATGCCGCCAGGCGACGGGACGATCAATTGCGCCAGCGCCGCCGCGGGATCGGGATTCTCCAGGGCGGCGAGCTGCGCGGCGCGCTGCTCCGCGCCCCGATGTCGCCGGCGGGAGAAGGGGTCGATGATTGCACCGCCGCCCACTGTGCGCAGCGCCGACTGGTCACGTACGATGAATCTGTCGCCGGTCAGCGCCGCAATCGGTGCGTCGGTGACCAACTGCACGAGGGCGGATTCACCTGGCGCGATCTCTGCGCCGCGTCGCAATGCCACCCGTGCCGTGACGTCCCTAGCGCCGTGGTGCAAGTGCACAGGGGTCCAGTGCTTGAGGGCTCGCGTCTCCGAGGCCAGCACTTTGAGGCGCGCGTCGAGGATCTGCGTTGGCGCGTGCAGCGCAGGAGACACCACCCAGTCGCCGCGCTGCGCGTCGGCCAGTTCGATCCCCGCGAGGTTCAGCGCGCAGCGTTCCCCGGCGCGGGCCTCGGGTGCGGGCTTGCCGTCCTTGTGGATGCCGCGCACGCGCACCTCGGTGCCGGCGGGCGAGAGCACGAGCTTGTCGCCGGTCGCCACCGCGCCGTTGAAGACCGTGCCGGTCGCGACTGTCCCGCTGCCGGCCACGCCGAAGACACGGTCCACCGCGAAGCGGAATCCGCGCCCTTCGTGCGCTCGGAGCCCGAGTTGTTTTGCCGAGTCGGCGAGGCGTTTACGCAGAGCTTCCATGCCTGTGCCGGTGGTGGCCGACACTGGCAGCACCTCGATACCGGCCAGACGGGTCGGCGCTAGGAGTGCGCGCACTTCGGCAGCGACCTCGCCCACGCGCTGTTCGGTGACCCGGTCGGCCTTGGTGATCACCGCCACGCCGTGCGTGACCGACAACAGGTCGACGATGTTCAGGTGTTCGATGGTCTGCGGCATCACGCCATCGTCGGCCGCGACGACCAGCACCACGAAATCGATCCCGCACACCCCGGCCAGCATGTTGCGCACGAAGCGTTCGTGCCCGGGCACATCCACAAAGCCGATCGTGAGGCCTTCGTCGGGCGTGCGCCAGTAGGCAAACCCGAGGTCGATGGAGATGCCGCGCGCCTTCTCTTCCGGCAACCGGTCGGTGTTGACGCCGGTGAGTGCCTTGACCAGCGTGGTCTTGCCGTGGTCGATGTGGCCCGCGGTCGCGACGATCATGGCGCCCGGGACGGTGCGAGTGAGGCCAGTTGCGCCGTGAACGCCGCCTCGTCTTCCAGGCAGCGCAGGTCGAGGATCAACGCCCCCTCGCTGATGCGGCCGATCACCGGCACCGGCAGCGCGCGGAAGGCTGCGGCCAGCGCGTCGGCGGCGCCGCTGCGGCGCTTGCCCTGGGGCGCCAGCGCGATACCTGCGCTCGGCAGCGTGTCCACCGGGAGCGCGCCGCTGCCGATCTGGCTGAGGCACTCGACGATGCGCGCCGAGGCGCGCCCTTCGACCGCCTTGGCGATGGCGGGCAGCAGGCGATCCGCCAGCGCTCGGATTTCCGCCTGAGCACGCTTGAGCAGGCGCAGCGTGGGTACTTCCTTTGTCAGTCGCTCCGGGCTCGCGTAAAGGCGCAGCACCACCTCCAGCGCCGCAAGTCGCGACTTGTCGAGACGCAGCGCGCGCTTCATCGGATTCTTGCGTATTTTAGCAATCAGGTCTGCGCGGCCCACGATCAACCCGCACTGCGGGCCGCCGAGCAGCTTGTCGCCACTGAAGGTCACGATGTCCGCGCCGTTCGAGATCGCCTCGCGCGGCGTAGGCTCGTGTGGCAGGCCGAACTCTTCGAGGTTCACGAGCGTGCCCGAGCCGAGGTCGTTGATCAGCGGCAGGCCGTGCTTGTGCGCGATGGTCGCGAGGTCGGGTTCGGAAACCATCGCGGTGAAGCCTTGCACCGTGTAATTGCTCGTGTGGACTTTCATCAGCGCGGCGGTGTCCTTGCCGATCGCCTCTTCGAAATCCCGTGGATGTGTGCGGTTGGTCGTGCCGACTTCGCGCAGCTTGCACTGGGCGCTGGCCATGATGTCGGGGATCCGGAACGAACCGCCGATCTCCACTAGCTCGCCGCGGGACACGATCACTTCCTTGCGCCGCGCCAGCGCGTAGAGCGACAGGTAGACCGCAGCCGCGTTGTTGTTCACCACCACGGCGGCCTCCGCACCCGTGAGGCGCTTCAACCATCCCTCGACGTGGCTGTCGCGCTCGCCGCGTGCGGCGCCGTCCACGTCGTACTCGAGGTTGACGGGCCGCCCCATTGCCGCGGCGGCCGCGGCAATGGCGGCCTCAGGCAGGATCGCGCGCCCGAGGTTGGTGTGGAGCACCGTCCCGCTCAGGTTGAAGACCGGGCGCAGCGATGCTCGCAAGAGTGTGTCGATGCGGCTGGCGCAGGTGGCAATCACCGCCGCCTCGTCGGGGCAGGGCGCCTGGGGGTCGGCTGTGAGTTGCAACCGCGCCGAGGCGAGCACTTCGCGCACTGCCTCGACCACCAGCGTGCGGCCGTGTCGCTCCGCCAGGCGCAGGCCTTCGGCCGAACCGAGCAAGCGGTCGACGGACGGAAGGGAGGCGAGCGCGCTCTTGCCCATGGAGATTCGCGGTGCGGTCAGTCCGCCTTCGCGCCCGACTCCTTGATGACCTTGCCCCACTTGGCCGTCTCGGACTTGATGTACGTGCCGAACTCCTCGGGCGTACTGCTCAGCAGTTCCGCGCCGAGCGCGACGAAACGGTCCTTGATCTCGTTGGTCGACAGGATCTTCACGATCTCGGCATTGATCTTGGTGGTGATCTCCTTCGGCGTACCGGTCGGGGCGAGGAAGCCTGCCCAGCCGACCGTCTCGAAGCCGGGATAGCCGGATTCCGCAATCGTGACGAGGTCGGGCATGGCCGTCGCGCGTTGCGAATTGCCCGTCGCGATGATCTTGAGGCGCCCGCTCTTCACGTGCGGGAAGATCAGCGGGCCGGTCTCGAACATCAGCCCGATCTGGCCTGCGAGGAGGTCGGTCACGGCGGGCGGCGAGCCCTTGTAGGGCACGTGGACCATCGAGACGCCGGCGGTGCTCTTGAACAGTTCGGTCGACAGGTGGTTGCTCGCGCCGTTGCCGGCCGAACCGAAGTTGACCTTGCCGGGATTGGCCTTGAGGTAGCCGACGATGTCCTTGACCGTGGCGCCTGGGACCGTCGGGTGCACCACGAGGTAGAACGGCACCTTCAGCGTCAGCGCGATCGGCGTGAAGTCGCGGATCGGGTCGTAAGGAAGCTTTGCGTACATGCCCGGGTTCACCGCGAGGCTGCCGGACGACCCCATGAAGAGGGTGTAGCCATCGTTCGGCGACTTGGCTGCGGCCTCCGAGCCGATGATGCTCGCCGCGCCGGGCTTGTTCTCGACGAAGAACTGCTGGCCGAGGTTTTCCGAGAGCTTCTGCGAGATCGCGCGCGCCGCCTGGTCGGTGGCCTGGCCGGGCGGGAACGCGACAATCACCTTGACCGGGCGGTTCGGGTAGGCGCCCTGCGCCCAGGCTTGCGTGCACGCGCAGAGCAGCGCGGCGGCGGCAAAGAGTGTCTTTTGGATTTTTGTGGTCATGGTGGTTTCCTCCTGCCCGGAACGGGCCCGTGGATTGTGCCACGCGCCTCTTCGGGGCGAACGGCAAACGGGGCGGCATTTCGCTGCGAAACACAGGGGATTTCCGCGCCCGGCCCGCGGCGGGAGTGGACTACACTGCCGCGCATGAAAAAGATTCTCGATGGCATGGTGGTGCTGGACCTGACGCGGTTTTTTTCCGGGCCGCAGTGCACGCTGTTCCTCGCCGGGATGGGCGCCGAGGTCATCAAGATCGACGACCCCAAGGGCGGCGATCCCATCGCTTTCGCCCCGCCCTTCGACGGCCCGGAAGGGATCTCGCTGCAGAAGAAGACCGACAAGGACATGGGCCTCGCCTACCTCAAGCGGGCCCGCGGCAAAAAGTCCGTCACGCTGGACCTCAAGTCAGCCGAAGGCCTCGCGATCTTCATGGAGATGGTGAAGAAGGCGGATGTGGTCGTGGAGAATTTCCGGGCGGGCGTCTCGACGCGCCTCGGCGTGGACTACCCGGCGCTCTGTGCGGTGAACCCGAAGATCATCTACTGCGCGTTGACGGGCTATGGATCGACCGGCCCCTCCAAGGACGACAAGGCCTACGACCTGATGGTGCAGGCGGCGGTCGGCCTGATGAGCATGACGGGCCAGCCCGGCGAGCCGCCGGTGAAGACCGCATCGGCCCTGTCGGATGCCATTTCGGGCGTGTTTGCCGCCCACGGCATCGTCGCTGCGCTCTTGCACCGCGAGCGCACGGGTGAAGGCCAGGCGATCGACGTCGCGATGGCCGACTGCCTCTTCTCGCTGATTTTTGACGAGCCCTTCGACACCTACGAGCGCCTCAACCTCGCGCAGCGCCAGGGCAACCGGATCATGCGTTTTTCGCCTTTCAACATCTTCCAGGCCAGCGACGGGTGGGTTGCGCTCGGCGCGGCGACGCATGAGGAGTGGCTGTCGCTGCTCGACGCGATGGGCCGCGCCGACCTCAAGGCCGACCCGGACATGATGCAGATCGGCTGGCGCATCGTGAACAACGACCAGGTCGACGCGGTGGTCACGCAATGGACCTCGACGCGCACCAAGGCCGAGATCGTCGAGGCGCTGTTTGCCGTGTCGGTGGCGTGCAGCCCGGTGCGCACCGCGGACGAAGTGATGCAGTGGCCGCAGCTGCTCGAGCGGGAGATGATCGTCCGCCTGAAAAACCCCCTCACGGGCAAGGATGCAGCGGCCTCCGGCCCGGGATTCCCGATCAAGTTCAGCCTGACCCCGGGGAGCTACGACACGCCGTCGCCGCTGCCCGGCGCGCATAGCGAAGAGGTGTTTGCGCGGCTTGCGAACCTGTCGGCCGCGGATGTGCAGCGCCTGAAAGGGAGTGGCATCATATGAATTCATCGGAGGAATGCCTTGGACGAGATTCGCGCATGAGCAGCACCACGGGATTCGAGAGCGCCGTTCTGGAGGTGGAAGACGCCGCCGAGGCGAACGAGCTGTTCCAGCGCAACGGCTGGACGGACGGCCTGCCGGTCGTGCCGCCCACGGAAGATGCAGTGGCGCGGTTCCTCGCTGCCGCGCGCCTCGCGCCCTCCGACATCATCGGCGTGGAGCCGGTGCGCCGCCGCAGCATCATCGCCGAGAAGGTGGCGATCGCCTCGGTCATGGCCGGCTGCCTGCCGGAGTACTTCCCGGTCACCGTCGCAATCGTCAAGGCCATGTGCCAGCCCGATTACGCTTTGCACGGCAGCACCGCCAGCACGGGCGGCAGCGCGCCGTTCATCGTGGTCAACGGCCCGATCCGCCAGAAGATCGGCATGAACTGCACCCACAACGCGCTCGGCAACGGCAGCCGCGCCAACGCCACCATCGGTCGCAGCGTGCGTCTGATGATGCTCAACGTGCTGGGTGGCTTCCCCGGCCAGCTCGACCGTTCCACGCTCGGGCATCCGGGCAAGTTCACGTTCTGCGTGGCGGAAGACGAAGAGGATTCGATCTGGCTGCCGCTGTCGGTGGAGCGCGGCATTCCCGCCGGGACGTCCGCGGTGACGGCGCTGCAGGTGCAGTCGCCGCACCAGATCATGAACGAATGGACGCACGACCCGAAGGAAATCCTCGACACCTACGCATCCGCCATGCGCAACAACATGCTGACCTACTCGATCTGGGAGGGGAACTACGCCTTCGTGATCCCCAAGCAGCACCGCGAGATCTTCGGCGCAGCGGGCTGGACCAAGCAGGACATCCGCGAATACGTCTTCGAGGTCGCGCGCGTGAAGCGCGGCGACTGGCGCTCGGTCGGCAAGGCCGCCGTTGCCGGCCGCAAGGACGAGGAAAGGGTGTACCGCGCACTGCGCTCCCCGGACGACCTGCTGGTGGTCGCGGCCGGCGGGCCCGCGGGCGGCTTCGGCTCCATCGTGCCGCCCTGGTATGGCAAGAAATCGCTGGCCGTGACGGCCGCGATCCAGGACTGAACGCAGTTCCCGCAGTCAATTCAGGAGACAGACCCATGACACTCAGAGTCCTCGACCCCCGCCAGGCCCCGCAGGGCGACGCGATGCGCATGGCCGCGCCGCTCGCCTCGCTCAACGGCGCCGTGGTCGGCATGATCGACAATGCCAAGATCGGCACCGAGCGCCTGTTCGACTTCATCGAGGAGATCCTGCGCAAGGACTACGGCGTGCGCGAGTTCATCCGCCGGCGCAAGCCCGACGCCTCGCGGCCGGTGCCGCCCCAGATGCTGATGGAGATGAGCGGGGCGGACGCAGTCCTCTCCGCGATCGGCGACTGAGGGAGCTGCTCGTCGTGCAGTCTGCACGACGCCATCGAAGCCGAACGGCTGGGGATTCCCGCCGTCGCGATCATCACCGACCGTTTCCTCGTCAGCGCGGAACTGGTGGGTGAACTGAACGGCCTGCCGGGTTACCCGTTTGCGGTGATCGGGCATCCGGTCGCCAACAACGACGACGCGGTGCTGCGCGAGAAGGCGGCGCTTGTGGTGAAGGAGATCGTGCCGCTCCTCACGGCACGCAAGAGCTAGCTTTCGGCCGGGCTTCGCCTCAGTCGAGGCGGATGCCCAGGTCCCGGACCAGCGCGCCCCAGCGCTTCAGGTCCTTTTCGGTCTGTGCGGTCACGTCCCCGGGCGTAGTGTCCTGGGGCGGCTCCATGGCCAGCGCCTCGAGCTTGGCGATCACCGCCGGGTCGCGCACGGCCTTGGCCGCCTCCGCATTCAGCCGCTGCACGATCGCCGCGGGCGTGGCTTTCGGCGCCGAGATCGCGAACCACGTGGCGGATTCGTACGCGGGATAGCCTGATTCCATGACGGTGGGCAAGTCCGGCAGGATCGGCGAGCGCCGGGCGCCCGAAGTCGCGATCCCACGGAGCTTGCCGGACTGGATGTGCGGCTTCGAGGTGATGATCACGTCGAACATGAAGTCGATGTTGCCGCCCAGGAGGCTCACCAGCGCTGGTGCGCTGCCGCTGAAGGGCACGTGCGTGGCCTTGGTGTCGGTGGTGCGGAGGAACAGTTCCGCTGCGAGGTGCAGCACGTTGCCGTTGCCGGCCGAGCCGAAGTTCAGTTTGCGGGGGTTCTCCTTCATCGCCGCGACGAGTTCCGGCACGGTCTTCGCAGGAAGCGCCGGTTTGGACACCAGCACCAGCTGCGAGCGCGCCACCATGATGACCCCGGTGAGGTCCTTCGGGTCGTACTGGAGCTTGGAGTACATCAGCGGGTTGAACACAAAAGGCGTGATGCCGCCGAAGAGGATCGTGTGGCCGTCGGGCGCGGCCTTGGCGACCTCGGCGGTGCCGATCTGGGTGTTCGCGCCGCCGCGGTTCTCCACGATGACTGTCTGCCCGAGCGTCTGCGTCATGTGCTCGGCAATGATGCGGCCGAGTTGGTCGGTCGGCCCGCCGGCCGGGTAGGGGACGACCATGCGCACCGGCTTGGCAGGAAAGCCTTGTGCGAAGGCGCCGAGAGAGACCGCGAGGCCCAGCAGAGCGGTGGCGATGCGCAGGGTCGGCTTCATCAGGAGCGCGCCGCCAGTCCGCCGTCGATGGTGATGTAGATGCCCGTCGTGTAGGACGAGCGGTCCGAGGCGCCGAACACTACCGTCCACGCGATTTCGTCGGAGGTGGCCGGACGGTCGAACGCCATGCCAGCGTACAGCTCCCGGTAGCGGTTGGAATCGCCGAGCTTGGCCTCGGCCATCTGCTTGTAGAGCTTCAGCAGCCGATCGGTTTCCACCGGGCCGGGACTGACACCCAGCACGCGGATGCCGTCGGCATGGGATGCGCCGCCGAGGGCGCGCGTGAAGGCCATCAGGCCTGCGTTCGCGGTGGAGCCCGCAATGTACGCGGCGTTGAGTTTTTCGCCCGCATTGCCGAGCACGTTGACGACCACGCCGTGCTTTTTCGCTTTCATCTGCGCATACACTGCGCGCGTGAGGTTGATGTAGCCGAAGACCTTGAGGTCCCAGGCGTTGCGCCACGTGGCTTCATCGACCTTCAGCAGGTCGCCGCCGGGGATCGCGCCGGCGTTGTTGACGAGGATGTCGAGATCCCCCGCCCATTTGGCGAGGTCTTCCGCCACGCCCGGCTTGGAGAGGTCGGCCGCCTTCCACTTCACCTCGGCGCCGGTCTTCGCCTGGATGTCCTTGGCGGCGGCTTCGAGCGCGGCGCCGTCGCGCGAGGCGATCATCACCGACGCGCCTTCTTCGGCAAACACCTTCGCACAGGCCTGCCCGATGCCCTTCGATCCGCCGGTGACGAGTACGCGCTTGCCCTTGAGGTTCAAGTCCATGAAATTCCCCTAGTTGTGTGTGTGGATTTTGGTTAGGCTTATCGACTTCAAAGTCCCCGCCGGACACTTTACCTGTGACCGGCCCTTCGAGAAAGAGAGCGTTCACATGCCCCACATCACGACCGACGACGGCGTAAAGCTGTACTACGAGGAGACCGGCACCGGGACGCCGATCGTGTTCGTCCACGAATTCGCGGGCGACTACCGCAGCTGGGAGCCGCAGGTGCGCCATTTCTCGCGCCGCTACCGCTGCATCACCTACAGCGCGCGCGGCTATCACCCGTCGGACGTGCCCGAGGATTTCGACCGCTACTCCCAGGACAGCTGGCGGGAGGACCTGCGCTGCGTGATCGAGGGCCTCAAGCTCGAGATGCCGCATGTCGTAGGGCTGTCGATGGGCGCGTTCTGTACGCTGCATTTCGGCATGGAATACTGCCGCAAAGGCGCACCGGCCCGTGCGCGCTCGCTCACGCTGGCGGGGGTCGGCTCCGGCGCCCATCCAGCGGGTTACGAGCAGTTCAAGGTCGACGCGATCGAGCTCGCCGAGCGCATCCGCGCCGAGGGCATGGACGTGATGGCCACCACCTACGGCCACGGCCCGACCCGTGTCCAGTTCCAGAACAAGGACCCGCGCGGCTTTGCCGAGTACGTCCGCCAGCTCGCCGAGCATTCGGCGGCCGGGTCGGCCAATTGCTCGCAGGGCTACCAGGGGCGCCGCCCGAGCCTCTACACGCTCATCGACCGCATCATCGCGATCGACGTGCCCACGCTAATCATGACCGGCGACGAGGACGAGCCCTGCATCGAGCCCTCCATCATGCTGAAGCGCGCGATCCCGAAGGCCGGACTCGTGGTGTTCCCCAACAGCGGGCATGGCATCAACCTCGAGGAACCGGCGCTCTTCAATTCGCTGCTGGGCGATTTCCTCCACCAGGTCGAGTCCGGGCGCTACGCGGCGCGCGATCCGCGTGCGGCGCTGAATTCCATCTACGGTCCCGAAGGCCGCCCCTCACGGGTCGAGGGAAAGCCCTGACATGGCCGGTGCAATCAGGGCGGAGAAGGACGGCGCGATCGGCTGGCTCGTGCTCGACAACCCGGCCCGCCTGAACGCGCTCGACAGCGCCATGTGGCGCGCAATCCCGCCGGCGGTGGCGCAGTTCGAGGCTGACCCGGAGGTGCGCGTGATCGTGCTGCGCGGCGAGGGCGACAAGGCCTTTGCCGTGGGGATGGACATCTCCGAGTTCGAAACGGCTCGCACGACGCCGGAGCAAGTCGCGGTTTTCGACCGCCTGATCGACGCGGCGCTTCACGCCCTGCAAAGCTCGCCCAAGCCCGTGATCGCGATGATCCGCGGCTTCTGCATTGGCGGCGGCGTAGAGATCTCGCTTGCTTGCGACCTGCGCTACTGCAGCGATGACGTGCAGGTGGCTATTCCCGCGGCGCGCCTGGGGCTGGGCTACGGCATCGAAGGCACCAAGCGCCTGGTCGAGACGGTAGGCCACGCCAACGCGAGGGAGATCTTTTTCACCGGTCGGCGCTACACTGCGGCCGAGGCGTTTTCCATCGGCCTCGTGCATCGCAGCGTCCCGGCGGCCGAGCTGGAAGCCTTCGTGAGGAAGACCGCGGAGGGCATGGCCGAGAATGCGCCGCTGACCCTCGCGGCCTCGAAGATCCTGATCGAGGAGTTTGTGCGCCCTTCGGGCGAACCGGACCTCGCCAAGGGCCTCGCCGCGATCGAGCGCTGCGCGCTGAGCGAGGACTACCAGGAGGGTCGCAAGGCCTTCATGGAGAAGCGCAAGCCCCGCTTTCGCGGGCGCTAACCTATTCCGGCTGGATGCCGGCCGCCTTCACCATCTCCGCGGTGATCTCCACCTCGGCGCGGATTGCCGCGGCGAACTCCGCCGGCGTGCCGGCCACGAGGTCGAAGCTGCGTCCGGTGATCTGCTTGTCGGCAAAGTCGGGGCGGTTCGCAATGGTTGATACATCCCTGCGGATGCGCTCCACCAGCGCCGCCGGCGTGCCGCCTGGCGCAAAAATACCCAGCCAGATCGAAGCCAGCGCGTACGGGTACCCCGCTTCTGCGACTGTCGGGACGTCAGGGTACGCCTTGGTGCGTGTGCGCGCGCCCAGCGCGAGAACTTTGAGTTTTCCGGCCTTGACCAGCGCCCCGGTCAGCGCGGGGCTGGCGACGTTCAACTGGACTTCCCCCGCGACGATCGCGGTGATGGCGTGGGCAATCCCCTTGTAGGGAACATGCAGGAACTGCACGCCTTCGCGTTTGGCGATGGTCTCGAACAGGAGCTGCGGCTGCGAGCCGTTGCCGAACGAGCTGTAGGCGATCTTGCCCGGCTCGCGCCTTGCGAGCTCGATAAGCTCCTTCAGCGTATTGGCCGGCACCGACGGGTGCACGACAATGAACTGTCCGCTCTGCGCGATCATTGAGACCGGCGCGAAGCTCTTGTCCGGGTCGTAGGGCAGCTTCTTGAACAGGAACCGGTTACCCACCACCGTGGGGTTGACCGTCATGAAGAGCGTGTAGCCGTCCGGCGGCGCGTTCGCGGCGCGCTCTGCGCCTACGAGCGAACCAGCGCCCGGGATGTTCTCGACCACCACGGGTTGGCCCCACAGCGCCGAGAGCTCCGGCGCGAGGCCGCGCGCGAGCAGGTCGATGGTGCCCGCGGGCGGGTAGGGCACGACGATCTTCACCAGCCGGTTCGGGTACGCTTGCGCGTGGGCACAGAGCGAGGCGAGGAGCAGCGCGCAGAGCGCGAGGGCGCGCGCGGCGATCACGAGGCGGCCTCTTCGAGGCCGCGCAGCAGGCCCAGCACCGCCATCACCGGCGCATCGGTGACGCGAAAGAGCACCGCGTCCTTGCCCGCCACGTGATGGTGCGAACGCCAGGCGGGTGCGGCGATCACGTCGCCGCGCTGCCAGTGGAAGGTTTCGCCATCGATGGTGCTGCGGCCTTCGCCACGCACGACCGTGTAGATGTTGTTCGCCGTGGTCTTCACCGGCGCGGTCTGGGTGCCGGCGTCGAGGTGCATCATGTACAGCGCCAGGGTGCGCAGGGCGGGGTTGCCAAGCTCGACCTGGCGGCCGAAGCGCGCGTCGGACTTCGCCTGCGCGAGCCGCTCCTCGGTCTTCGAGAAATGGAAGATGAACGGCGACTCCGGTGTCACGCGCTCCGGTTGCTCGATCCCGTCCGGGTGGTGCTCGAAGAAGATCGGTTCCAGCAGCTGCACCAGCGGCACGTCCAGGTAGTCGAGCCAGGTGGCCGGCCGGTCGCCGTCGTGGCCGTGCCCGTGCCAGGAACCCGAGGGCGTCAGCACCACGTCGCCTTCGGTCATAGGGATCTTCTTCTTGTTCACTGTAGTGAACGCGCCACCGCCCGCGTCGAGGATCAGGCGCAGCGCGTTGGGCGAATGGCGGTGGGAGCGCGCCGTTTCGCCCGGCAGGATCGACTGGTACGCCACGACGATGGTGCGCAGCGTCGAATAGAGGTTGCCCGGGATCGGGTTCACCAGGATCAGGTTGCGCCGCTCGGCCTGCTCGGTGGAGACCAGGCGCGAGGCCGCCTCGAAGGCGGCGGCCGCGTCGGCATACCGCCAGTGGAAGGGCACGAAGTTCTTCTTCGGCTCGGCCCACATGGCCGGCTCTGGCTTGTTCCAGCCGGCCCCGACGGAGCGCTCGGCGAGCAAGGGGTAGAGTGTTTCGAGCGTGGGCGCGGCGGACAGGGCTGCGATGTTCATGGATCTTTCCTCCTAGTGTAGTGCTTCGTTCTGTTTGGAACTTAAGCGGCTGTTGGCGCGAATGACCTTGGCAAGGATGTCATTGGCCTTGGCAGTCCATACGAAAGGCTTGGGATTTTTATTGTGCAAATCGATGTACTCCTTGATTGCAGTGGTCA
>CAMAXP010000076.1 GCA_945862265.1 Bordetella parapertussis | reverse complement strand
ATGCGCAAGCTTCACCAGCTTCTCCCGTTGCGCGTCGTCCAGTTCGATCGTACTTGCCACTCGCATCGTCGTCTCCAAAACGCTTCTGATAATCGTTGGACTCGACGAAACGCATTTGGTTCTATTAATTACGAAGCACTACACTAGTGTTACACAAGCTTACGCCCGTGCTGGTGCAGGTCACGCTGCGGCGGCTACGCCGTCTTTCTTAGGGAACTTGGCGGGCTGGTCGGACATGCAGGTTCATCCTGTGCAAGACCAATGGGATTCCTGCCGCGCACCGTGTCGAGCACGGACGCGGAATCAGTCGGGAAGGTGTCGCCGCGCCAGGCGACGTGACCATCCGGGCGCACGAGCACATAGCGCCGTTCGTACAGGCGCGAGACATCGGCATTGTCCATCCGCAGTTCGGTAAACGGCACGCCGATCTTGCGGGCCGCGGTGGCGAAAGGCGACTCGCCCGCCTCCATGTCGAAGCGCAGCAACGCAAACCCGTGGCGCGGCACGAGGTCGAGCATGGAGTGACCCTCGCCGAGCCAGAAGTGCGGCGCGCGCGAGCCCGGCCGCGTGGTGGGCACGTATACCTGCGGATGGTCGGGCGTGGGCGGTGTGCCGTCTGGTACGACGACGGGCGAGCCCTCGTAGCGGTAGCCCAGGTGCATGCCGCTCGCCGACCAGGTCTTCTTCTGCCCGGACACGCGCTGCGCCACGTCGGCGCGCAGGGTGCGCCCGCGTTCGGAGTCTTCCTCGATCTCGGCGGGCAACTGCATCAGGCCGGCGACCTTGTCGAAATTACCGGCGGCCTCGGTGGTGTTGCGCACGCCGATGGGCTGGCGCTCGGCCTCGTAGCTGTCGAGCAGCGCCGGGCCGCCCCAGCCCTGCAAGGCCGCCGCGAGCTTCCAGCCGAGGTCGGCCGCATCGCCGATCGCGGTGTTCATGCCGAACCCGCCGGTGGGATTGAAGAGGTGCGCCGCATCGCCGCAGATGAAGACGTTGCCTTCCCGGTACCGCTCGGCCACCACCTGGTAGCCGGTCCACGGCTGCGAGGAGAGCACTTCGAGCGGGATCTTCTTGCCCACCGCCTGCCAGACCTGTTCGCGCGGGTCCTTGGGATCGTCGTCGCGCACGAAGTAGCGGTTGTAGGTCCAGTACTGCTCGCCGTCCACCGCGATGAAAACACCGCGGCAGTCGGGCGCGAGCGTCCACAGCAGCGTGCCGCGCCCGCGCGGGTGCGACTGCGGGAAGCCCGGCGAGCGAAAGTAGATGCCCAGGTTGTTTGCCAGCGCGCCGCGGCCCTTGAATGCGATGCCGAGCTTGCCGCGCACGAAGCTGCGCCCGCCGTCGCAGCCGACGAGGAACCGTGAGCGCACGGTCTCCTGCGCGCCGGTGCCGGTGTGCTCGATGGTGGAGGTGACGCCTTCGGCGTCGTGCGCGAAGTCGACGAGCTTCCAGTTGTGCCGGACTTTGACGCCGTCGAACGAAGCCGCAAACGCCGAGATCACCGGCTCGAGGTAGTTCTGGCCAATCTGGGTCTTGAAGTAGGGCGACCAGTCGACGTCAGGAAGTTTCGCGCGCAGTTCCGGCGTCGGAGTGGAGAAGTCCTTCGCGGTCGTCAGCGAAAAGCGGTGGATCTCGAGGCCGGTGAGCCGCGTACTGAAGATCACGTCGATGGGGTAGTCAGCCGGCAGGCTGGCGTTCAGTACCTGGTCGGCGAGGCCCCAGCGGCGGAAGATCTCCATCGTCCGCTGGCCCGCCATGTTGGCGCGCGGGTGCGGGTTGGTGCCGTCGGTGTTGTCGACGACGAGGCATCCGCTGCCGCGCCAGCCGAGTTCGGCCGCAAGCGCGGCGCCGGCCGGCCCGCCGCCGGCGATGAGGACCGGAGTTTCCAGCATGCTCAGTCCACGCGTGCGCCGGAGTCGCGCACCAGCTTGCCCCACTTCTCGCGCTCGTCCTTCACGTGCGTGGCGAACTGGTCCGGGGTCATCGTGAGCGGCGCGGCGGCCAGCGGCGTGAGGCGATCCTTCACCTCCTGCGAGAGCAGCGCCTTGTTGATCTCGGCGTTCAGCTTCGCCACGACCTCCTTCGGCGTGCCCGCCGGTGCGGAGATGCCGAACCATGCGCCCGCGTCGAACCCGGGCAGGCCGGCCTCGGCCATCGTGGGGAGGTCGGGCATCGAGGGCGTGCGCTGCAGGCCCGCCACGGCGATGCCCTTGAGGCGTCCCGCCTTCACGTGCGGCACCGCTGTGACGGCGATTGCGAACATCATCTGCACCTGCCCTCCGATCAGGTCGGCAAAGGCGGCTGCATCGCCCTTGTAAGGCACGTGCGTGATCTCGACCCCGGTGCGCTGCTTCAGCATCTCGCCCGCGAGGTGGCTGGAGTTGCCGCTGCCAGGCGAGGCGAAGTTGACCTTGCCCGGGTTGGCCTTGAGGTAGGCGACCAGTTCGCCCAGCGTATTGGCGGGGATCGCCGGGTTAACAACGAGCAGGTTCGGCACGTAGGCGATGAAGGCCACGGGCACGAGGTCGCGGCCCGCGTCGAACGACAGGTTGCGGTACAGCGAGGGGTTGATCGCTACGGTGGCCGTGGCTACGTTGACGATGGTGTAGCCGTCCGCTGGGGCGCGCACGGCGGCTTCGATGCCGATATTGCCGCCCGCACCAGGGCGGTTGTCGATGACCACCGGCTGCCCGAGGGCGTCCGAGAGCTTCTGGCCTATCGCACGCGCAAGCGTGTCGGTAGCCCCGCCCGGTGGGAAGGGGACGATGTACTTGATCGGTCGGTTCGGGTAGCCCTGAGCGAAGAGCGTTGCGGGCGCGGCGGCCAGCAGCGCAAGCGCCGCGCAGGCGATGCGGTTGCGTACGGTGTTCATTGTTGCCTCCTTGGCAGTTTCTGGCTCCACGCCAGCGAAAGGTCCGCCACGCGCTCGACGAGCTCGGGCTGGCCTTTCAGGTAGTGGTTGCCTTTTTCGATACGGTGGAATTCTTCGCGCGCCTTGCCCGATCTTCCGATGGCCGCGGACCACTCGCGGATGTCGCTGGGGAAGACCGCGGCGTCCGCGGTGTACTCCAGGTGCAGCACCGGCACGCTGGTCTTTGCCAGGTTCGTGGGCCCGTCGGCGCGTGACTCGAGCGACCACTGCGAGAGCCATGCGGTGAGCGAAGTGAATCGCCCGAGGTTGCTCACGCCGTAGTTCATCTGGCGCGGGTCGTCGCCGCGGTTGCCACCGGGCTTCCTGTCGTTCGCGTCGAGCGACAGGTCGACGAAGCGCGGGTCGGCGTAGGTGCGGTAGACGAGGAAGGGCTCATCCCGCGGGCCGTCCGGGAGCGCGCGCAGGTGCGCGAGCCGCGCCTTGGCAGTGG
Source organism: Bordetella parapertussis (assembly GCA_945862265.1). Lineage (GTDB taxonomy): Bacteria > Pseudomonadota > Gammaproteobacteria > Burkholderiales > SG8-39 > SZAS-79. The sequence goes on along the minus strand of CAMAXP010000076.1, from coordinate 13,085 downwards.
CGGTGATGCGCTCGCTGCGGGCGCGCTGTTCGGCGCGGATACGCGCGACGAACTCCGGGCTGAAAGGCGGGCGGGTCGCCGGGTCGTAGATGTCGAGCACCGGGTTGCGGGCGAGCGGGTCGCGCTCGTCCACCACCGAGGCGTCGAGCCAGTTGAGCAAGAGGCGCGAGCGGCCGATGTGCCCGGCCATCAGCGCGATGCCGTCCGCGGGCGGCAGGTCGCCGGGGGCGATGTGGATTGGGTCGCCTGCGGGGGTGTCACAGACCGTGAGGTGCTCGGCCTGGGCTTGGTAGAACGACATCAGCGCCGCGCCGCCGGAGTTGCCGATGAGGAACACCGTGTCGAATCGCTCCCGCATGAAGGCGACGCCCGCACCGAGGTCCTGCAGCACGCGCTCCATGACCAATACGCTGTCGTTACCAGCGAAGCGCGAGTTGAGCGCAAGAAGCCCGATGCCGCGCTTGGCGAACGGCTCCATCAGGTAGTGCCCCATGAAGTTGCTCGTCGGGTGCATGACGATGGCGCCCACGCGCCCCTTGGACGGCCCGGCCAGCGCGCCGTAGATGCGCGGACGGTTCATCTGTAGGCCCGACTGGCTCTCCATCGCGGTGCCGGCCGCGACGTCGAGCACCACCAGTTCCAGGCCGTTCATGCGCCGGATTTCTCGCGCTTCATCTGCTCTACGCGTGACTTGCGGCCGGCCATGACCTTTTGGGCGTCCTCGCATTTCTGTTTCATGTCGGCGATGGGTGCCGTGCGGCAGGCGAGCTCCAGCCGGATGCCGTTGGGGTCGAAGAAGTAGATCGACTTGAACCACTTGTGGTCGATCACGCCGAGCACGTCGACCTTGTGCTCGAGCAGCTTTTTCTTCGCGGTCTCCAGCGCTTCAATGCTGTCGACTTCCAGCGCCAAGTGGTTGACCCAGTCGGGCGTCTTGGGATCGTGGCCGTAGCCCTGCCCGTCCATCAGGTCGAAGAAGGCGAGGTAGGAGCCGTCGGCCAGCTCAAAGAAGAAGTGGTAGTAGGGGCAGTACTCCTGCGTGCTCGGCACGCGGTCGTGCTGCACCGCGGCGGCGAGCGGCAGCCCGAGGATCTCCTCGTAGAAGTGGCGCGTTTCGTCTGCGTCGCGGCAACGGAAAGCCCAGTGGTGCAGGCCGTGGATCCGGGCGTACCCTTCGCGGGGCGCGGTGTTGGCGACGGGTTGGCGCAGGGATAGGTCGGCCATGGAAGTCTCCTCAGGCTGGGGCGTTTCTAGGGTGGTGCAAAAATAGAGCGCAGGTTTATTTTTGCGTTCGAGTCTAGGCAATCGCTTCCTGCGCTGTCAATGCGACAATCGCAACCACAAGAAGAGGAGACAGCCTTGAAGAACTCAAAGCTCGACATCCGCGCGCTGCGCGTGCGCCCGGTCTGCGTGCCGATGCGCCTGCCGCTGCAGACGGCCACCGGCATCGTGGACATTGCCCCGCTGGTGCTGTTGGATCTCGAAACCACGGCCGGGATCACCGGGCGCTCGTACCTGTTTGCGGTCAACCGGCTGTTCCTGAAGCCGCTGGTCGCGCTGTGCGAGACGATGGGCGAGATGGTCAAGGGCGATCCGGTCGCTCCGTTCGACCTTGAGAAGAAGCTGCGCCAGAAGCACACGCTGCTCGGCGTGCACAACATCGTGCTGTTCGCGATGGCCGGCATCGACATGGCCGCGTGGGATGCCTACGCGCAGAGTCTCGGCCAGCCGTTGGTGAAAGTGCTCGGCGGTACGCCGCGGCCGATCAAGGCCTATAACTCCAAGGGCCTCGGGATCATGCCGCTGAAGCCTTTGGCGAAGGAGGCCGAGGCGTTGGTGAAGGAGGGTTTTTCTGCGGTGAAGCTCAGGCTCGGCCGCGCCGACGCCAAGGACGACCTCGCCGCATTGCGGACCGTGAAGAAGGCGATCGGCCCGGACATCACGCTGATGAGCGACTTCAACCAGGGCCTCAGCGTCAACGACGCGATCCTGCGCGGACGGATGCTGGACGACGAGGGCGGGTTGCACTGGATCGAGGAGCCGACCCGCGCCGACGACTTCGAGGGCAACGCGCGCATCGCCGCTGAACTCGCCACGCCGGTGCAGATCGGCGAGAACTTCATGGGCCCCGAGCAGATGGCGCAGGCGCTGGCCGCCGGCGCCTGCGACTACGCGATGCCGGATGCGCAGCGCATCGGGGGCGTCACTGGTTGGATGCGCGCCGCGGCGCTCGCGCAGGGCGCGGGGATGGAGATGTCCTCGCACCTCTTCCCCGAGGTGAGCTGCCACCTGCTTGCGGTCACGCCGACCTGCCACTGGCTGGAGTACGTGGACTGGGCCGAGCCGATCCTCGAGGCCCCGGTATCGCGCAAGGACAGCCACGTGATCGTGCCCTCCGGCCCGGGCGTGGGGATGAAGTGGGACGAGAAAGCCGTCAAAAAGTACGCCGCATGAGCCTCTTCACCCGCCACTACGCCGTATGGCCCGCCGGGCTGCCCAAGACGCTGTCGGTGCCGCGCACCAGCCTCTACTTCAACCTGCAGGTCAGCGCGAAGCGCTACCCGGACAAGGCCGCGATCCATTACTACGGCGGCGACCTCAGCTACGCGCGTTTGGACGCCGAGGTCTGCGCGCTGGCCGCGTACCTCCAGCAACGTTGTGGCGTGAAGAAGGGCGACCGCGTGCTGCTCTACCTGCAGAACAGCCCGCAGTTCGTGCTCGGCTACTACGCGATCCTGCGCGCCGACGCGGCCGTGGTGCCGGTAAACCCGATGAACCGCACCGAGGAGTTGCGGCACTACGTGGAAGACAGCGGCGCCACGGTGGCGATTTGTGGCCAGGAGGTGTGGCCGCAAGTGGAGCCGCTGATGAGCGAGGGCCTCGCCCACTGCGTCGTGGGGGCGTACTCAGACTACATCGACCCGGCCACCGACCTGCCTTTGCCGGAGTTCGTGCGCGCGCCACGCGCCGCGATGACTTCATCCAAGGCGGTGTCGTGGACCGACGCGCTCGCCGCTCATCTCACGCCCTCGGAGCACCTTGCCGGCCCGGACGACCTCGCCGTGCTGCCGTATACCTCGGGCACCACTGGCAAGCCGAAGGGCTGCATGCATACGCACGCTTCCATCATGCACACGGCCCTCGGGGGGACGGCCTGGCAGAAAGGCACCAGCGAGGCGGTGATCCTCGGCGTGCTGCCGAATTTCCATGTCACCGGGATGCAGGGAAATATGAACACCCCGATCATCCTCGGCGCGACCGTGGTGGTGATGACGCGCTGGGACCGCGATTGCGCCGCGCTGCTGATCCAGCGCCGGCGCGTCACGTCGTGGACCAACATCACCGCGATGCTGATCGATTTCCTCGCCAATCCGCGCCTCGACGAGTACGACCTCTCCAGCCTCACGCGGGTAGGCGGCGGCGGGGCCTCGATGCCCGAGGCCATCGCGCAGAAGCTGCAGGACAAGATCGGCCTGCCCTATATCGAAGGCTACGGGCTGACCGAGACCGCGGCGCCCACGCACGTGAACCCGGTAAACCGGCCGAAGAAGCAGTGCGGCGGGATCCCGTTCTTCGACACCGATTCGCGCGTCATCGACCCCGAGAAGCGCGTCGAACTCGGCCCCAACGAGGTCGGCGAGATCATCAGCCGCGGCCCGCAGGTGTTCCTCGGCTACTGGAACCAACCGAAGGCGACCAAGGACACCTTCCTCGAATTCGACGGCCACACGTTCTTCCGCACCGGCGACCTCGGGTACTACGACGAGGAAGGCTACTTCTTCATCACGGATCGCCTGAAGCGCATGATCAACGCCTCCGGCTTCAAGGTCTGGCCGGCCGAGGTCGAGGCCATGCTGTATGCGCACCCGGATATCCAGGAGGCTTGTGTCATCTCTTCCCGCGACGCCTACCGCGGCGAGACTGTAAAGGCCGTCGTTGTGCTGAAGGCCGCCTCGCGTGGGAAGGTTTCGGCCGAGGACATTATCGAGTGGGCGAAAGACAAGATGGCGGCCTACAAGTACCCGCGGATGGTGGAGTTCGTGACCGAGCTGCCCAAGACCGGAACCGGGAAGGTCTTCTGGCGGAAGCTGCAGGAGATGGAGGATGCGCGGAAGTAGCTGGTCTCCTGGATCCCTGAGGACGGCCGACCTACTTGGTTTTGACGGCGCGCACTTCCAGTCCCACGCCGAGCTGCTGGCGCATCGCACCGAAGATGGCGGCAAGGTTGTCCATGTTCGGGTTTCCCCTGGGCGAAAGCATTCGGTGCAGGCTTTTGCTCGGCCGGTCGGTCAGTTCGGCAAGCTGCTCGAAGCCGAGCGTTGCGTTCACCAGGTCGCGCAGGATGAGGCGTGCGGCTTGCGTTTCGCCGTTCAGGAACAACGTGGCCGCCTCGTCCAGCAGCGCTTTTGCGAAGGCCGGGTCGCGCTCGACGCGCTCGACCACGGTTTGCTTGAAGTTTCTCGTGAGGGCCATATCCGTCACCTGTTCTGATTTACCGGGCCGACTTCTTTCTGGCCCGGTACTCGGCATGCAGGGCCTTGGCCCGGTCGATATCGCGTTGCTGGCCCCGTTTGGTGCCTCCGCCGAACAATACGATCAGCTGCACGCCGTCCCTGGCAAGATAGATCCGGTAGCCGGGACCCCAGTCGATCACGCATTCGCCGATTCCGTCGAACCACTTCACATTCGACGTGTTGCCGAGTTCCAGCCTCAGCTTAGCAGTCGTGATCTTTGCGGCCGCTTGGGCGTCCAGGCCATCGAACCATTTCTTGTAGGGGCTCGACCCATCTTCGGTCAGGTACTCCCGGACTTCGATGTGCATGATGATGGTAACTTATGCGTTACTTAAGTGCAACCAAAGGCTTGACTCCAATCCGCGGGAATCGCAAGGCTGCGTTGGCAGGCATGCCGAATGAACGCACGGGGGTCGATCCGAGTTGACGCAGGATTCTCAAGGGAGAATATATTGATATCGGTATACAAACTTCCCTGCAAGCCGCTCCCAGACTAGAATTTTGAATTAAAAGTTCAGAATTTTGCGCCATATTAGTGTCTGGGTAGAGTAGTCCCGGCCCCCCCCCGACAAAGCCTCCCGCCCCATGTTCGAACAAGCCTTCCGCAACATCGACAACATCCTCTGGAAAGAGGCCGGCTGCACCACGGAGCTCGGCTACACCGAGCAGACCTCGTGGCTGCTGTTCCTCAAGTATCTGGACAGCCTGGAGGAGGACCGCGCCACCGAGGCCAGGCTCGAGGGGCGGAAGTACGGCTACATTTTGGATAAGCCCTACCGCTGGGAAAGCTGGGCCGCGCCTAAGGACAAGGCCGGCAAGCTCGACCACAACGTTGCGCTTGCTGGCGACGACCTGACCGAGTTCGTCAATACGAAGTTGTTTCCCTACCTGCACGGCTTCAAGGCCAAGGCCAGCGGCCCGAACACCATCGAGTACAAGATCGGCGAAATCTTCGGCGAGATCAAGAACAAGATCACCAGCGGCTACAACCTGCGCGAGATCATCGACGACATCGACGAGCTGCGCTTTCGCTCGCAGGCCGAGAAGCACGAGCTGTCGCACCTGTACGAAGCCAAGATCCGCAACATGGGCAATGCCGGGCGCAACGGGGGCGAGTACTACACCCCGCGTCCGCTGATCCGGGCGATCGTGCGGGTGACTGCGCCGCGGTTGGGGGAGCGTGTGTACGACGGAGCGGTCGGGTCGGCGGGGTTTTTGTGCGAGGCTTTCGATTACCTGCGTGAGTCCAATCCCAAGCGCACCACCGCGCAGGACAAGGTTTTGCAGGAACGCACGTTCTACGGCAGGGAAAAGAAGCCCCTTGCGTCGGGCCTATGGGGAACCGGAGACGGGCTACATCGTCGTTCCTGATACCCGCTAGTCACAAAACTTGACTGATACTTGACTAATCGCCCGGGACGGCCCGACCTGCCTCCGGCAGAAATGTCGCCCGTGACGACATTTCCACGAAACGTGTCGAAAAAATCCAGAAATTGCGACATATCGGTAATTGGGGCGGGTGCCGATCATGTCTATCGAGTATGCCAAATATTGGCACAATCATGCTAATATCTGGCTATGTCCATCGCCTCCGCCCTTTTCTCCGATAGCCAGTCCCGCGTCTTCCAGTGGCTATTTGGCCAGCCGGAACGCAGTTACCATCTGAACGAATTGCGCAGGCTGACAAATCTCGGCAGCGCTTCGCTCCAGCGGGAACTCGGCAAGCTGGCCGAGGCGGGGCTGGTAAATTCGGAGAAGGTCGGGAACCTGAGGCGGTTCCAGGCCAACAAGGACAGCCCGGTATTCGATGAACTGGTCGCGCTGACGCGCAAGACGCTGGGCGCGCAGCCGCTGTTGCAGGAGGCCCTGGCGCCAATGCAGGAGAGGCTCGAACAGGCTTTCATCTACGGCTCGGTCGCCAAGGGCACGGACACGGCCAGCAGCGACATTGACGTGATGGTGGTCGGAAATGACCTGCTGCTGGGCGACGTGCTCAAGCTGCTGCTGCCGGTGGAGTCGAAGTTGGGAAGGAAGATCAGCCCCACGCTGTATACGCAGGCGGAATTCAAGCGCCGTCGGGGGCAGAAGGATTCGTTCCTCCATCGCGTGCTGGAGCAACCCGTGATCCCGTTGGTCGGAGAGGCGCTTGGCCAAAGCCGCCCTCGATAACCTGGTCAGGATCGGCCAGCTCAAGCCGGAACCGGCCGGCGAGGCCGAGGCCGGGAGGATGCTGCAGATCGCGCGCAGCCACCTCGCCGACGCGCAACTCAAGGAAGTCTCGCTGCACGGGCGTTTCGCGGCGGCCTACAGCGCAAGCCATGCGGCGGCGCTGGCCGCGCTACGCTGGCACGGCTATCGCAGCGAGCACCGGTTCACCGTGTTCCAGTGCCTCGAGCATACGGTGCAGTGGGAGGCGGTGCGCTGGCGTGCGCTGGACCTGGCGCACCAGAAGCGCAATCGCGCCGAGTACGAAGGCGCCCTAGAGGTGGAGGAGTCCACGGTCGCGGAATTGATCGTGCTCACGAAGGCGCTGATTGCCGATGTGGCGAAGCTTATCCAGCCGAAAAAGAAATGAACGAAGCCGAAACCCGCGCCGAGCACATCGACCCCGCGCTGAAAGCCGCGAGCTGGCAGCGTGGCGCCATAGTCCCGGTGGGCGAAGTCACGAGCAGGCCAATGCTAAGATCAAGCATGGATACCACTCTCCGTCCCCTCCTTGCCGCGCTGCTCTTCGCAGCGACCTGCGCACATGCCCAGTCCAAAGGCGACCTCCAGCTCGAAAAACCCTGGGCGCGCGCAACGCCTCCGGGCGCTTCCGTCGGTGGCGGCTACGTCGTGATCCGCAACAAGGGCGCTGCGGGCGACCGCCTCGTGGGAGCCTCGAGCCCCGCGTCGGCGCGCATGGAAATGCACGAGATGGCGATGGAGAAGGACATCATGCGCATGCGCGAGGTCAAGGGCATCGACGTGCCGGCCAAGGGCGCAGCCGAACTGAAGCCGGGCGGCTTCCACCTGATGTTCATGGAACTCAAGGCGCCCCTCAAGCTGGGCGACAAGATCCCCGTGACGCTGAAGTTCGAGAAGGCCGGCGAAGTCAAAGCCGAGTTCGCCGTCGAGTCCATGGGCGGCGCTCAGCACGGGGGCGGGAAGCACTGACCCCCGCCAAGACCCTCCTCGTCGTCGACGACCCCAGCTCCGGCGGAGGAAAGGCCGTCCGCTGCGCCGCTCTAAAATGTACTGGTGCTGGTACATAAATTGCCATGAGAGGCGCTCCAGGAGCGGACTTTGGCAGGGAATTGTCGATAAATAGGGTATTAAACGGTGCCGGGCTGCCCTCCCGGGGTGAGGGTGATATAGTCACGGGGCTGGTATCAGCGCACTCCCGGTTTCCCATCGCCATGACCATCACATTCAAGCCGCTGCATCCCCTGTTGGCCGCCGAAGCGGACGGAGTCGACCTCCGGCAGCCGCTCTCCGCCGACGCGATCCGCGCCATCGACGACGCAATGGACCGGTATGCCGTGCTCGTCTTCCGCGGCCAGCCGCTGGCGCAGGAAGAGCAGGTGGCGCTCGCGCGGCAGTTTGGCCCGCTCGACTCCGGGCTGCGCAAGGCCACTGGCGCGCCCACTCGCTTCCAGCACGAGGAACTCATCGACATCGGCAACGTGTCGCTCGACGGCTCCATCGCCGACCGCGGTACGGCCAAGCTGATCGGCGTGCTCGCCAACCAGCTCTGGCACGCCGACAGCACGTTCCAGGACCTGCCGGTGAAGTACTCGATGCTCTCGGCCGTCGTGGTGCCGGAAGAGGGCGGCCAGACCCAGTGGGCCGACCTGCGCGCGGCGTGGGATGCGCTGCCGGAGAAAACCCGGCGCCACGTCGAGGGCCGCAAGGCGCGGCATTGCGCTTTCCACTCGCGGATCTCGCTCGGCGACGACGGCTACAACGAAGCGCAACTCCAGCGTTTCCCGCCGGTCGAGCGGCCGCTGGTGCATGTCCACCCGGGATCGGGCCGCAAAGTCCTCTACCCGAGCGTGCACATCGACTGGGTAAGCGGGTTGACGGTACCCGAAGGGCGCCTGCTGAACGCGGAACTGCTCGAGCACGCTACGCAACGCGAGTTCGTCTACACGCACAGCTGGCGCGTCGGCGACTACGTGATGTGGGATAACCGTTCCACGCTCCACCGCGGCCTGCGCTACGATCTGGCACAGCGCCGCGACCTGCGCCGCACGACGACGCTCGAGCGGCACGCCGCCCGGGCTGCAGTGGCCTGAAACTCCAGAAACACAACTTAGCCAGAGGATCCTACCGATGAACCGCATCCTTGCCGCGCTGCTCGCGCTGGTCGCCACGCAGGCCTTTTCGCAGTCCTATCCCAACAAGCCTGTGCGCGTGATCGTGCCTTTCGCTACAGGGTCGGCGTCCGACCTGATCGGGCGCACTGTCGCCGACCGGCTGACGCAGGCGCTCGGCCAACCCTTCCTCGTCGAGAACCGGCCCGGCGCCGGCGGCACGATCGGCACCGAGGTGGTGGCCAAGGCCCCGCCCGACGGGTACACGCTGCTCGTCACCACCGCCGCCACGCCGATCACGGCGACGGCGGTGCGCGGCCTCAAGTACGAAACGGCGGCGTTCGCGTCGATCACGGTGCTCACGCACTCGCCGCTCGGGTTCGCGGCCCACCCGCAGTTTGCACCGAAGACCGTGCGCCAGTTCATCGACTACGCCAAGGCGAACCCCGGCAAGGTGAACTTCGGGTCGCTGGGCATCGCCACCTCGCACCACGTGACCGGGGAGAAACTCAAGCTCGATGCCGGCATCGACATGGTCCATGTGCCCTACAAGGGCTCGGGCGCGGCGCACGCCGACCTGATGGGTGGCCAGATCCAGGTGATGTTCGACAACATCGTCTCGCTCCTGCCGCACTTCAAGTCGGGCAAGCTCACCGCGCTCGCGGTGTCGAGCGCGAAGCGCCACCCGCTGCTGCCGGACGTGCCCTCGCTGTCGGAGGCGGGCGTAAAGGACTTCGAGGCGGTTGCATGGTTCGGCTACGTCGCGCCGCCGGGAACGCCGAAGGACATCGTCGCGAAGCTCAATGCCGAAATCGTCAAGGCACTCGCGATTCCCGAGATCCGCCAGCGTTTGGTTGAGGGCGGGTCTGAAGTCATCGGCAACTCGCCTGAGGCGGCCGACAAATTCCTGCAGAGCGAGATCGCGCGCTGGGGTGCGGTCGTGAAGGCGGCGAACATCCGCCTCGATTGATGCGCTGCACGATCCGGACGTAGCGCCGTTGCGGGTGTGCGCGCTGCAATCCGGATAGAATCTCCTCACGCGCCTTGGCGCGTCAGCGAAATCCGCCTGTTGTAACGCGTTCGTCATCGCAGAGGAGTATCTTGAATGTACGCCATCGCCCCGCGGTCCCCCTCCGGCCCAGGCATCCCGCTTCCCCGGAGGCCCGGCCGCTGGGGTGAAGGCGCTACCCGCCTCCTCGCGGCCGCGTTCCTCGCGTTCGCATTCACGACCCCGGCACAATCGCAGTCCTGGCCTGACAAACCGGTGCGCCTCGTCGCGCCGTACCCGCCGGGCGGGCAGACCGACCTCGTATCGCGCTTCCTCGCGGAAAAACTCTCCCCGGCGCTGGGGCAGTCCGTCATCGTCGAGAACAAGACCGGTGCGCAGGGCATCGTCGGGCTCGAGGCGGTGAAGAATTCACCGGCCGACGGTTACACGTTTGTGTACGCGAACGTTTCGAACATTTCGATCAACCCGCATGTGCACGCCAAGCTGCCCTACGACGGGTTGCGCGACTTTGCGCCGGTGTCGCAGATCGGCCTGTCGGTGCTCGCGATGGTGGTGCCGCCTGCGCTCAACGTGAAGACCCTGCCGGAGTTCATCGCGTGGGTGAAGGCGAATCCGGGCAAGACCAGCTTCGCCTCGTTCGGCACGGGCTCGACCTCTCACATTTACGGTGAAATGCTCAAAGGCTCGGCCAGGATCGACATGGTCCACGTGCCTTACAAGGGCGCCGGCCCGGCGACCCAGGACGTTGTAGCGGGCCATGCCCAGATGGCGATCCAGGACTTTGCAGCGGTGGGCCCGTTCATCCGGTCCGGGCGACTGGTTGCGCTCGCGGTCACCGGCCCGAAGCGCTGGCCCGCATTTCCAGACCTTCAAACATTCGTCGAGCAGGGCCACCCGCTCGACATCGCCGGATGGAACGGCATCATGGCGCCGGCGAACACCCCCAAAGCTGTCGTCGAGCGCATGAGCGCCGAGATCAACAAGGCCGTCCAGTCCCCCGAGGGGCGCGAAAAGATGTTGCAGATGGGTTTGCTCGCCACCGGCACCACGCCGGACGAATTCGCCGAGGTGATCCGCCGCGACACCCCGCGCTGGGGCGAGGTGATCAGGAAGGCGGGCATCAAGCCCGAGTGACTAGGGGCGGAAGTACGGTTTGTCGCCTGCGATCGTCACGCGGTCCATGATGCGCCGGTAGCCGGAGTAGTCGTTGATAGCCAGGTGCTGGGTGGAACGGTTGTCCCAGAAGGCGAGCGAGCCCTTCTTCCAGCGAAAGCGGATCTGGAATTCCGGGCGCTGGCTGTGCCGGTTGAGGAATTCGAGCAGCGGCGCGCTTTCCTCCTCCGTCATGTCCTGGAAGCGGATTGCGTAGACCCAGTTGATGAAGAGGACCTTGCGCCCGTTCTCCGGATGCGTGCGCACGCAGGGATGCGGTGTTTCCTTCAATGCGGCCTCGCTTGCATTGATGCGCATGCTTTTCAGGTCGTCGTCCGCGTAGGTGCCTTGCGGCCCGTAGGAGCGCTTCGCGCTGTGCATCACGGTAAGCCCCTCGAGCATGCGCTGCATCGCGGGTGACAGGGCGTCGAAGGCGAGCATCTGGTTCGACCAGATCGTGTCCCCGCCGACCGCCGGGGCCTCGCGGCTGTAGAGCACCGTCCCGAGGACCGGGGCTTCGTCGAACGTCATGTCCGAATGCCACCGTCCGCCGAAATTCAGCTTCTTCTTCTCGTCCGGTTCGCGCACGATGCGCATCATCTCCGGGTGCCCGTCCAACGGCTTGATGAAAGGCGTGGCGGAAAGGGGGCCGAACTGGAGGGCGAATGCCTTTTGCTGTTCGGGGATGAGGTCCTGGTTGCGGAAAAAGAGGACGCAGTGATCCGCAAGCGCGCTGCGCAGTTCGGCGAGGGTTTCCGGGGGCAGTGGCCTGGAGATATCCAAGCCGCTGACCTCGGCGCCGCCCGCACCACACAGCAGTTCCACTTCGAATGTCCGGTAGGCGCCCTTCTCTGGCGACCCGTTCAGTTGTGCGTTCATGGTTTCCCCTTTGGGCGTAATTCTTCCACAGATGGCGCCGTCGTACCGCGCCATCGACGGCCCTCGAGACATCGCTTATCCTGCGGGCCATCGGGTCGGTTCTGAATGGGGACGAGGGGGGGGCGTGGAGAAGGGAGCAAGGATCTATGTGGCGGGGCACCGCGGGCTGGTCGGGTCGACGCTCGTGCGCTATCTCCGCGCGGCGGGCTATACCAACCTCATCCTTCGGTCGCGCCAGGAGCTCGACCTGTTGGACCTGCCCGCCGTGCGGCGGTTTTACGAAGCCGAGAAACCTGAGTACGTGTTTGTCGCCGCGGCCCGGGTTGGCGGCATTGCTGCCAACAGCACCTATCCCGCCGAGTTCATCCACGAGAACACGCTGATTGCCGCGCACACCATGGACGAGGCGTACCGCAATGGCGTGAAGCGGCTGCTGTACCTTGGTTCATCGTGCATCTATCCGCGGGACTGCCCGCAGCCGATCCGTGAAGACTACATGCTGACCGGCCCGCTGGAGGAGACCAACCGCGCGTACGCGGTGGCCAAGATCGCGGGCGTCGAGATGTGCTGGAGTTACAACCGTGAGCACGGTACGCAGTTCCTTGCCGCGATGCCGACCAATATCTACGGGCCGGGCGACCGCTACGACCTGCAGGGTTCGCACGTGATTCCCGCGCTGATCCAGAAATGCCACCGGGCCAAGGTTGCCGGTGAGCGCGAGGTGGTGATCTGGGGGACGGGCGTGCCGCTGCGCGAATTCCTGTACTCCGAGGATCTCGCGGAGGGCCTGACGCACCTCATGCGCCTGCCGGACGCCGATTTCAAGCGCGCCTGCGGCGACTCGAAACTCGCCCCGCTGGTCAACGTGGGCAGTGGCATTGAGCTCACGATCCGCGATCTCGCGAACAAGGCCCGCCAGGCAGTCGGGTTCAATGGCGAGTTGGTGTTCGATGCGACCAAGCCGGACGGCACCCCGAGGAAGCTGCTCGACGTCTCGCGCATGGCTTCGTTCGGGTGGCGCGCACATACACCCCTCGAGACCGGGTTGAGGCACGCCTACGCAGATTTCCTCTCGCGGTATCCCAGCGGCTAGTGTAGTGCTTCGTAATTAATAGAACCAAATGCGTTTCGTCGAGTCCAACGATTATCAGAAGCGTTTTGGAGACGACGATGCGAGTGGCAAGTACGATCGAACTGGACGACGCGCAACGGGAGAAGCTGGTGAAGCTTGCGCAT
>CAMAXP010000075.1 GCA_945862265.1 Bordetella parapertussis | reverse complement strand
TGACCACTGCAATCAAGGAGTACATCGATTTGCACAATAAAAATCCCAAGCCTTTCGTATGGACTGCCAAGGCCAATGACATCCTTGCCAAGGTCATTCGCGCCAACAGCCGCTTAAGTTCCAAACAGAACGAAGCACTACACTAGCGGGTGCGCTCGCTAGCGCTTGCGCTCAATCTGGACCCCGACCAGTCCCGCGTTGCGCAGGATGCCGAGCTTGGCCGCGCTGACTTTGACCGAGGCGGCGCCGAATTCGTCCAGCACGATGCGCGCGATGCGCTCGGCCAGCGCCTCCACGAGGTTGAAGTGCTTGCCCGCCACCAGTTCGCGGATGCGGATCGTGACCGTCTCGTAGTCGATGCAGTCGGTCACCTTGTCGCTCTCGAAAACGGCGGTGTTGGCGATACCGATCTCGAGGTCGAGACGCAGCGTCTGCGGGACGATCCGCTCCCGCTTGTGGAAGCCGATCAGCGTCTCGATGCGGAAGTCACGGATGAAGATGTGGTCCATGGTCGCGGCATTATAGGTCCCGCGGTACATGGCTGCGGGTAAAATGCCGCCACGATGAATGAACTCCTGATCGTTGCCGGCGCGTACCTGCTGGGCTCGGTGTCCTTTGCCGTGCTGGTGAGCAAGGTCTTCTCCCTGCCCGATCCCCATACGTACGGCTCGAAGAGCCCCGGCGCAACGAACGTCCTGCGCACGGGAAACAAGCTTGCGGCGGTGCTGACGCTGCTGGGCGATGCCGGCAAGGGATGGGTCGCGGTACTCGTTGCAACGGCGATCTCCGGGGAGGATATCTCGACCAGCCTGGTGATCCCCCTTGCCGGGCTTGCGGCGTTTACCGGCCACCTGTTTCCGGTATTCCACAGGTTCCTCGGCGGCAAAGGCGTCGCCACTGCTGCGGGCGTCCTGCTCGGTTACAGCGGGTGGCTGGGGGCCGGGACGCTGGCGACGTGGCTCATCGTCGCCGTGTTTTTCCGCATTTCATCGTTTGCCGCGCTCGTGGCGGCAGTGTTTGCGCCATGCTTTGCCTTCATGCTGTTCGGTGCGCACCCGGTCACCTTGGCCACCATCCCGATGGTGTTGTTGCTGGTGCTGCGGCATCGCCCCAACATCGAGCGGCTGCTGGCCGGCACCGAGCCGCGCATCGGCGCCAAAAAGAAACCCGTAGCGGAACCCAACCCATGAAGATCCTCGTACTTGGCGCCGGCGCAGTCGGCGGTTATTTCGGCGGCAGGCTGGTGCAGGCCGGTGCGGACGTCACGTTCCTCGTGCGACCCAAGCGGGCCGAATTGATGGCGCGGGAGGGCCTGCGCGTGAAAAGCCGCGCGGGCGATATTGCGCAGAAGGTCCAACTCGTCACGCAGGACGCGCTGAAGCACGGCTACGACGTGGTGATCCTGACGGCCAAGGCGTATGACCTTTCCAGCGCGATCGACGCCATTGCGCCGGCCGTGCAGGGCGAGTGCATGGTGCTGCCGCTCCTGAACGGGATGTCGCACCTCGGGGTGCTCGACAAGCGCTTCGGCGCGGAGCGCGTGCTCGGAGGCGTCGCCTATATCGCCTCGACGCTCGGTGCCGACGGCACCATCCTGCACCTGGGGGAGTTCCACAAGATCGCGTTCGGCCCCCGCGACGGGTCACCGCGGGCGGACGCGGTATGCCGGTCACTCGAGGCGCTGTTCGCGAAAACGCCGGTGAGCCACGCACGCAGTGACACGATCCTGCAGGTGATGTGGGACAAGTGGGTCTTCCTCGCCAGCATCGCCGGCATGACGGCCATGATGCGCTCAGCCATCGGCGACATCCTCGAGGCGGACGCCGGCGAGAAGCTCCTGCTCGGCATGTTTGCCGAGTGCGTGTCAGTCGCACGGGCCGAGGGCTTCCCGGTCAGCGAGGCGATCCTCGCGACCCATCGAAAGACCCTGACCCAGAAGGGTTCGGTGGCGACTGCATCGATGATGCGTGACACGGAAAACGGCGGCTCGACCGAAGCCGACCAGATCCTCGGCGCGATGCTCGCGCTGGCGAGGAAGCATTCGCTTGCGACGCCGATCACCGAAGTGGCCTACACGCACATGCAGGCCTATGCGGCACGGCGCAGGCGCGAGTCGGCGCCCGCCTGAGGCGTTCAGCCGGCGAGCGACAACTCCCAGCGCGGCCGCACACTGAAGGTCGAATCCGCCTTCGGCAGGCCGTCCTTCCAGCGCAGCGCTGCCGCAAACGCGATCATCGCGCCGTTGTCCGTGCATAGTTCGAGCTCCGGATAGAACACCTCGAAGCGGCCGGCTGACGCGGCGGCGTCCAGTCCTTCGCGCAACTGCTTGTTGGCGCCTACGCCGCCCGCAACCACCAGTCGCTCGAGGTTGGTCTTCTGCAGGGCCGACACACACTTGGCGACCAGGACATCGACCACCGCGTCCTGGAAAGCACGCGCAATGTCCGCGCGGGTCGCGGCGTCGTTGGGTTGGCTGCGAGCCAGAAGCATGACGGCCGTCTTCAGTCCGCTGAAGCTGAACTCGAGGTCGTTCGAGCCGATCATCGGTCGCGGCAGCTTGAAGCGGCCCGGGCGGCCGGACTCGGCAAGTTTCGACACGGCCGGGCCCCCCGGGTATTCGAGGCCGAGGAGTTTGGCAGTTTTGTCGAAGGCTTCGCCGGCGGCGTCGTCCAGCGTTTCGCCGAGGAGTTCGTAGCGGCCTACGCCGGTCACCCGCATCAACTGCGTGTGACCTCCCGAAACAAGCAGCGCGACAAACGGGAAGTCCGGCGGGCGCTTGGAAAGCAGGGGCGACAGCAGGTGGCCTTCCAGGTGGTGGATGCCCACGGCCGGGACGCCCAGCGCGAAGGCGAGGCTTTTGGCGAACGCCGCGCCCACGAGCAGGGCCCCCGCGAGACCTGGTCCTTCGGTGTAGGCGACCGCATCGAGCCCGGCCAGGTCGCGACCTGCCCGGGCAAAGACTTCGCGTGCCAGCGGCACGACTCGCCGGATATGGTCGCGGGAAGCGAGTTCGGGGACGACGCCGCCATATTCCTGGTGCATCGCCACTTGGGAATGCAGCGCATGCGCAAGCAAACCTGCCTCGCTGTCGTACAGCGCGAGACCGGTTTCGTCGCAGGACGATTCCACACCGAGGATCAGCATCTTGTTGATTTATAAGGAATGTGTGTGCGTGGGCTGGGCGAAGTGTGCGGCAAGCCGGCCGCCCCTGTCCAGTTGGTTTCCGGGTTGTTGCATAAGGGGCTGGCGCGCATGGGCCTTTTCCCGGTAAACTCCGCGCCTTTCGCCGAGGCCTCATGCGGGCCGAGCAGCGTTCACGTCAAGCGTTCAAGAGGGGTTATGCCGACAATTCGCCTTAAGGAAAACGAGCCGTTCGAAGTCGCAATGCGCCGTTTCAAGCGCACGATCGAGAAGACCGGGATGCTGACCGAACTGCGCGCACGCGAGTTCTACGAGAAGCCCACCGCTGAGCGCAAGCGCAAGCTCGCCGCCGCGGTCAAGCGCAACCACAAGCGCCTGCGCAGCCAGATGCTGCCGAAGAAGATGTACTAAGCAGTACCGCTCACCAGGCCGCGATCGCGGGACGCAAGTCCGGTCGCGGCTTTTTCATTTGTGAGGTCCGCAATGGCATTGAAGGCACAGATTACCGAAGACATGAAGGCGGCGATGCGCGCCAAGGAAACCGCGCGCCTCGGAACCATCCGGCTGCTCCTGTCCGCAATGAAGCAGCGCGAAGTGGACGAGCGGATCGAACTCTCGGACGCCGACGTGATGGGCATCATCGAGAAGATGATCAAGCAGCGCCGCGAGTCGATCGTGCAGTACGAGAAGGGCGGCCGCGCGGACCTGGCCGATGCCGAGAAATTCGAGGTCGGCGTGCTGTCGGGCTACCTGCCGCAGCAGATGACCGAAGCCGAAGTCGCCTCCGAGATCGACGCCGCGGTGGCGTCCACCGGCGCGAAGGCCATGCCCGACATGGGCAAGGTGATGGCCATCCTGAAGCCCAAGCTCGCCGGGCGCGCGGATCTCGCCAAGGTCTCGGCGCAGGTCAAGGCCAGGCTCAGCGCTTGAAATCGGGGACAGACCCCATTTTTCCGTGGAAAAATGGGGTCTGTCCCCGATTTCAATGATCCCAGACTCGTTCAAGCAGGACCTCCTCAACCGCGTCGATATCGTCGACTTGGTGTCCCGGTACGTCCCGCTGAAGAAGGGCGGGGCGAACATGATGGGGCTGTGCCCCTTCCACACCGAGAAGTCACCGTCGTTCACGGTGAGCCCGGCCAAGCAGTTCTATCACTGCTTCGGGTGCGGGGCGCACGGTAACGCAATCGGCTTCATGATGGCCTACGCCAGCATGGGGTACGTCGACGCGGTCAAGGACCTTGCTGCGAGCGCAGGGATGACCGTGCCCGAGGCGCCGCGCACGCCGCAGGAGATGCAGCGCCGCGAGCGCGAAACCGACCTGTATGGCGTGATGGAAAAGGCGATGGAGTTCTATCGCGGCCAGTTGAAGGGCTCGCCCAAGGCGGTCCAGTACCTCAAGGGGCGCGGACTCACGGGTGAGATCGCCGCGCGCTTTCGCATCGGGTACGCGCCGGACGACTGGCAGGGCCTGAAGGGCGTGTTCACCGATTACGCGGACAAGAGCCTCGTGGAGACGGGTCTCGTGATCGATAATGACGAGGGCAAGCGCTACGACCGGTTCCGCGATCGGGTGATGTTCCCGATCCTGAACCAGCGCGGGTCCGTCATCGGCTTCGGTGGCCGCGTGATGGGCGACGGGGAGCCCAAGTACCTCAACTCGCCCGAGACTTCGCTGTTCGAGAAAGGGCGCGAGCTCTATGGCCTCACGCAGGCGCGCGATGCGATTCGCACCGCGGGGCGCGTGCTGGTGGTCGAGGGCTACATGGACGTGGTCGCGCTTGCGCAATACGGCGTCGGGTACGCGGTGGCGACACTCGGGACCGCGACCACGCCGACACACATCACCAAGCTGCTGCGCCTGGCCGACGAAGTGGTCTTCTGCTTCGACGGCGACAAGGCCGGTCGCAAGGCGGCCTGGCGCGCGCTGGAGGTGAGCCTCGCGCTCGCGCTCGACCACAAGCCGATGCGCTTCCTGTTCCTGCCGGCCGAGCACGACCCGGACAGCTTTGTGCGCGAACACGGCCAGGAAGCGTTCGAGCGCCTGGCGCGGGAGGCGCAGACGCTGTCGTCGTTCCTGGTCGGCGAGCTTCGCGCGGAGGCGGACTTGGCCAGCGCGGAGGGGCGCTCCAAGTTCCTGACCGAGGCCAAGCCCCACCTGCAGAAGATCACGGCGCCGGGACTCAAGCTGCAGCTCGTCAAGCAGGTTGCGGAACTCGCGCGGGTTTCGCAGGGCGAGGCCGAGCAGCTCATGGAGTTGCGCCGCCCGGGTGAGCGCACGTACAACCGCCCTGCACCGGCGCGCGCATCGGCCCCCCTGATCACTTCGCAGGAGCAGAACCTCCTGCGTTGCGTGCTCGCTTCCCCCAAGCTGGCGGGCGAAGTGAATGCCGACCTGCTGGACGAGCGGCTGGCCGAGACCGGCGCGCTGCTAACGATTGCCGGGTGGGTCGAGGACGAGGGCGACCTCAGCGAGGTCATGCTGATCGAGCGCATGCAGGGGTCCGGGCACGAGTCGGTCGTGTTCAGGGCGCAGGCGGCCATGCTCGAGCACGGGCCGAACGAGGAGTCGGCCGAACCGGAATTTCGCCAGATCCACCTGTCGCTGCACATCAAGCGGGTCAACGAGGAGATCGAAGCGCTCCTGCGGGACGGATCCGGCCGGCCGGACCTGGGGGCGGAGCTTGCGCGACGCACGAAGGAGCTGGCCGCCTTGAAGAGCCAGAGGATGTAGGGCGCGCTCTGCTATAATTGAGGGTTCCCCTTCCCGATAAGCCGCCAGCCCATGTCCGGGAGGGTCGTGACCGGGATATCAGCGCGAGGCAGGAATGGCCAAAGACAAGCGTAAACCGGCAGCGAAGAAAGCAGCCCCCGCTAAGAAAAAAGTCAAACTAGTCAAGGCGTTGAAGGCCAAAAAGCCGCTCAAGGCCAAGCCTGCGAAGGCCAAGCCTGCGAAGGCCCTTGCGCGCCGGCCAGCCACCAAGAAGAAATCCGCCGTGTCCAAGCCGGCGGCCAAGAAGGTCCATGCCAAGCCGGTCAAGAAGCCGGCGGCCAAGCCCATCCCCAAGCACGCGGCGAAAAAGCTGCCGGCGCCGGTAGTCGCCAAGGGAGCAAAGGACAGGAAGCCGGGCGCCGCTGAAAAGGCGCTCTCCGCCAAGGACCTCCTCAAGGCCGGCAAGAAAGGCGCGCCCGTCGTGGCGGGCAAGCCCGAGCAACCGGCGGCCGCCGGCAAGCCCGGCGCCAAGCCGACCATCAAGAGCACGAAGGTCGCGCTTGAGTTGCTGGAGGCCAAGGTCAACAGCCTCAAGGCCGTCAAGGGCCGCCCCGGGCGCAAGGGGCGCAAGGAGGCCTTCCTCGCCAACTCTCCGGAATTGCCCAAGGAGGACGCAGAGACGCGCCGCATGCGCCTGCGCAACCTCATCAAACTGGGCAAGGAGCGCGGCTTCCTCACGTATGCCGAGGTGAACGACCACCTGCCGGACGACCTCGTCGATGCCGAGCAGATCGAGTCGATCATCACCACGTTCGGCGACATGGGCATCCAGGTCTTCGACCAGGCGCCCGACCAGGAAACGCTGCTGATCAACGAGGCGGCCCCGGTCGCTGCGACCGACGATGACGTCGAGGAGCAGGCGGAAGCCGCGCTGTCCACGGTGGACTCGGAGTTCGGCCGCACCACCGACCCGGTGCGCATGTACATGCGCGAAATGGGTTCGGTGGAACTTCTCACGCGCGAGGGCGAGATCGAGATCGCCAAGCGCATCGAGGAAGGCCTGAAGCACATGATCCAGGCGATCTCGGCCTGCCCGACTACGGTGCAGGACATCCTGGACCTGGCCGGGAAAGTCGAGAGGGACGAGATGCGCATCGACGAGGTCGTCGACGGCCTGATCGACCCGAACGCCAAGGATGAGTTCGACCCGAAGAAGGTCGAGGCTGCGGTCGAGGAAGACGACAAGGAGGTCAGCGAGGAAGAGGAGGCCGATGACGATGGCGCCATTGCCGCGGCCAACCTGCTGCAGCTGAAGACCGACGCGCTCGAGAAATTCGCGCGCATCCGCCGCCTGTACGAGAAGCTGAAGAAGGCGCTCGAGGCGAAGGGCTCCAAGGACAAGGACTACCTCAACGCCCGCGACAAGATCTCCAACGAACTGATGGCGATCCGCTTCACGGCGCGCACGGTGGAAAGGCTGTGCGACAGCCTGCGCCGGCTGGTCGAGCAGGTGCGTTCGCACGAGCGCGAAATCCTCGACATCTGCGTGCGCAAGGCCGGCATGCCGCGCCAGCATTTCATCAAGGTGTTCCCCGGCAACGAGGGTTCGCGCCGCTGGTTGACCGCCGAGATCAACGGCAACCATGCGTGGAGCACGGGCCTCATCCGCCTCGAGCCTTCGGTGCTCGAGCTGCTCGGCAAGATGGTGGCCGTGCAGCAGAAGATCGGCATCTCGCTCAAAGAGCTGAAGGAGATCAACAAGCAGATGTCGACCGGCGAGGCCAAGGCCCGCCGCGCCAAGCGCGAAATGACCGAGGCGAACCTGCGCCTCGTGATCTCGATCGCCAAGAAGTACACCAACCGCGGCCTGCAGTTCCTCGACCTGATCCAGGAAGGCAACATCGGCCTGATGAAGGCAGTGGACAAGTTCGAATACCGCCGCGGCTACAAGTTCTCGACCTACGCCACGTGGTGGATCCGCCAGGCGATCACGCGTTCGATTGCCGACCAGGCGCGCACCATCCGCATCCCGGTGCACATGATCGAGACGATCAACAAGATGAACCGGATCAGCCGCCAGATCCTGCAGGAAACCGGTTCGGAGCCGGATCCCGCGACGCTGGCCACGCGCATGGAGATGCCCGAGGAGAAGATCCGCAAGATCCTCAAGATCTCCAAGGAACCGATCTCGATGGAGACGCCCATTGGAGATGACGACGATTCGCACCTCGGGGACTTCATCGAGGACCAGGCGACGATGGCGCCGTCCGACGCGGCCACGTACTCCAGCCTGCGCGACGCGACCAAGGAAGTGCTGGACACGCTGACCCCGCGCGAGGCCAAGGTGTTGCGCATGCGCTTCGGCATCGAGATGTCCACCGACCATACTTTGGAAGAGGTCGGAAAGCAGTTCGACGTCACACGGGAGCGCATCCGCCAGATCGAAGCCAAGGCGCTGAGAAAGCTCCGCCACCCGTCGCGCTCGGAGCGGCTGAAGAGCTTCCTCGACCAGGAAGGTTGATCTCGGGGCAGAATAGACGGGCCGCATCGATGCACTCCTGGCGGCCCGTTGCATTTCAGGAGTTTGGATGAAGGTCATTGACTACTACTTCTCGCCGGTTTCGCCCTGGACCTACCTCGGCCATGGCCGCGTGGCGGAAATGGCGGCCCGGCACGGCGCCACGATCAACGCGAAACCCGTCGATTACGGCGTGATCTTCCCGGTGTCGGGTGGGTTGCCGCTCGGCAAGCGCGCGCCGCAGCGCCAGGCCTATCGGCTGATGGAGCTCGCCCGCTGGCGCGACCATCTCGGCCTGCCGCTGACCCTCCAGCCGAAATTTTTTCCGGTGGACGGGACGCAGGTCGCGTATCTCATCTGCGGCGCGCCTGAGGCCACGCGCATGGCGGTCGCCGGCGACCTGCTGGCCGCCGTGTGGGCGCGCGAGGAGAATATTTCCGAAGCCGGTACGCTCGCCTCCGTTGCCACGCGGCACGGCATCGGCGACGTTGCGGCTGCGATCGAAAAGGGCAAGGCCGTGTATGAGGCCAACACCCAGGAGGGCCTGGCGCGCAACGTATTCGGCGCGCCAACCTACGTGTACCGGGACGAGCTGTTCTGGGGGCAGGACCGGCTCGAGTTCCTTGAACGCGCGCTTGCGCGCAGCTGATCACCGGATCCGGTGGGAATCCAGATGAGCACGTCGGGACGCACTTACAGGCTGACTGAAATGGGGCAGGCCGTCAGCGCCGGGGACGACCTTTCGGTGCCGGCGGATTACCGGCGCATTCTTGC
Source organism: Bordetella parapertussis (assembly GCA_945862265.1). Lineage (GTDB taxonomy): Bacteria > Pseudomonadota > Gammaproteobacteria > Burkholderiales > SG8-39 > SZAS-79. Next base: position 8,023 of record CAMAXP010000075.1, on the reverse strand, counting down.
GCTCATTACCGCGGACACGCACTTCGATGTCATCCGTGGCGCGCTCAGGCGCTACCCCGACAAGCTCATCGGCGAATGGGTCGAGGAGCTCGAGGAGATCGGGTATCTCGAGGCGGTGCCGAGCGAAGCCGATTTCGACCTGGACTTCACCAAGATCCTCGCGCCGGTGGCGCAGCCCAAAGTGTCTGGTGAGGACGCGAAGCGGATCCAGGCCGAGGCCAAGTCCGCCGAAGCCGAGCTCGCAAAGGCCGGCGCATGGATTGCGGAGGCGCGGCTCACCAACCGGCCTGTCACGACAAAGGGCAAGGACGACACGACCGTACTGATCGTCGAGGACGACCCGGACCAGCTTGCGCTCGCGGACCTGCGGGTCTCGATGGCGGGCTATCGCGTGCGCGTCGCGACCTGCGCCCGCGAGTTGCTGGACGACCTGCGCAACCAGCCGCTGCCCGATATCCTGCTGCTTGACGTGATGCTGCCGGACGGCAACGGGTTCGACATCCTCGCCAAGCTGCGCCAGCACCCCAAATGCGCGCTGCTGTTGGTGGCGTTGCTGACGGCGAAGGACGACCCGCAGGAAATCACCAAGGGTTTGGGGTTGGGGGCGGACGCCTATATCACCAAGCCGTACAGCAAGAACATCCTCGCCGATACGATCGGTCGCATCTTGAAAGTGAAGTAGCGACCGCAGTCTGCAATAATTCCCTTACGGGCCGTTAGCTCAGTCGGTTAGAGCAGAGGACTCATAATCCTTTGGTCGTTGGTTCGAGTCCAACACGGCCCACCACTAATATTGACTTTTAACGGTAGCGAACACTAACAATCGAAAAATAGTCCCCGTACTAGTCCCCGTTTATGGGGAAGCTCGCCAACGGGCACCCCCCTGCCCCGGTCTCTACACCGACCCCGGGGGCTAGTGATACCTGCCCCTGAACCTCGACCTCAATTTTGGCGGGGAAATTTTTTCAGCCAACGCGCCTCCCGGTGCCCTCTACAACAGGGCCTTCTCGACCTCCGCAGGCTCACACTGGTGAATCAGTGCCGAGCGAGCGCGACGGTGCGGCTTTGTTCAAAAATGCGTCAACTTCTCCAGTGCGGCGAGTGTCCCTGAATACTTTTGTAAAGTGCTGCCTCTACCTTACCCCACCAAAATCCATCCGAATCGTAGAAGATCTCCGAAGATGCATCATCGAACATCCGCAATTCAAGAAACGTAGCCGGATCTCCGCCATTGGCCGTCCATCGGTAGCGCAGTTCATCGATAGTGCCCTGCATCTTGCCGACTTGAAATTCTTGCCAGCAAGTAAATAGCAAGTAGGTGCCAACTGAAAGAAAAATAATCCAAGAGATAAAGGTCATAAATTTTATGTTGTATGGCCCGATCGTCCCAATCTCAAGGAAGAGATCTAATATCCAAGAAGCCGACAGAGACGCTACCCACATAAGGCACAACTTATCAAACTTCCAACGAGACTCTAGTTTTAGCTTCTTTGTCGCGATCTGCGAAAAATGCGGAATTGCGACATGAAGGATCGCCGATACAGTATTCAGTCGGCGGCGCAGTTCCATAGATTCCAGTGCACTAAAAGTCGATTTTTGTTCCGCTAGGGCATCGTGCAGATAGGCGCGATACTTCTCTTTTTTCTCTTTTTCTAAAACTTCCCTCTCACTTTCCTTGTCATACAAAGATTGACGGATCTGCAATTTCCTCTCAAGCAGATCCAAAGACGGAGACTGCTGACCGTCACTATGTTGAGGCACCTCACTTAGCGGATTGGGCGGTTCATCCCTCCCCGAGACGGGTTTCCGGATTAGGATGTAAACCGACATCCCAACACATACGAGTGCCCAATACATCGAGGCGGGTGCACCGCTGATTTGCACTCGGTAGGCGACGTAGAGGAAGAGGAGTGCGAGTACGTACTGAACCAACATCCACTCTTTCAGTTGTTTCATTGGGCCTCCGTACTAAGTTTTTCTTATCGACTACGCAAGGGAGGATCCATAATACGCGCTAACTGCAGGGCAACGCAGACTGGGCGAAAGTTATCGATCAGGTTCGGGCGGGAACTCCCGTCGCGGTTGCCCTCGCTGCTGCGGGGTACAGTCTGAGTTCAATGGCGAGCGAGGAATCTCCGAAACCGACCCGGCGTTAACCGCGTCTCGATTCGGCGAACGCGGAATCTCGGAATCCTCCTCTTCGCGAACCGTCCCACGTTGGCACTCCTCGTAGAGTGCCCCGCTGAGTTCCTCGATCAGGGACGCAGCATCCTCACGGTAATCATCGCTCAGCGTTGCCGACAGGCCACGTAGGTACTCGACCAAAAGGTCGATCCGTTCGTCTTGGGTCATCACACATCCCGTTGCAGACTGCGAGAGATGATGCCCTGCCGGGTGCGCGGCAGGACATCCAGAACATGAGGAAGACTCTTAGCGAGGCCGATTGGCCCAAAGCAGTTGAGTTGATCCGTTCAGGGTTGACTCCCGCAGCAGCGGTTGCAGCGTTGGGGTACTCACTGAACTCGATGGCGGCAGATCCTCCTCGGAAGTAGGTGCGCCGTTCTGCGCGTAGCCGACGATAACCCCTGCGAGTTCCTCGATCAGGTCGGCAGCGTCACAAAGGTAGTCGTCATTCATCGTTGCCGAGAGGCCGCGAAGGTACGGCACCAACAGTTCGATCCGTTCGTCATGAGTCATTGCATACCTCCGGTTATGTGGATGTCGGTACTAGCGACAGGGCGCGTAGTTGCGGCGAGATTCTCAGCGTGGCAGGCGAAGGGCGCGGGTCAAGAATCGGACTGACCCCGTCGCGAGCGTCCATCGCACGTTGGTGCCGCATCTTGAAGTCCACAAAGGCTCGCATCGCTGCCGACTTCTCCTCGGACACCGAGAAGTCACCTTCGCGCTTTGATCGGAAGACGTGCAGGGTCGTGATCTTGTTCATGACGACTTCGGCGGCGTGGTCGGCACAACCTGAACCGCAGGACTGAGTTGCTCGTACACCCCGCCCTGAACTAGGAACCGTCCCGGCATCGATGAGACGAACCCACCGTTGCGAGCGCGGGTTTCAAACCACTCCCCGTAAACCATCCACAGTCGCTTATGGATGCGGCGCGGGATGTGATGGTCATCGAAGTGGTAACGCCACTCCAACCGCTTCCACAACCGACGATCAGCGTCGGTCACTTTTTCACCACGAAGTCGAGACATCGCACACCTCCTCTTTAGCGGATGTGGAAAATCCCACGGGGCCGCAATCTGGTTAACAAATCCCCCTGCCCGTTCCCCTTTTGGGAGGTCGGCTAGACCCTGCTGCACCAACAAAAAACCCGCAAAAGCTTGCGCTAGAGCGGGTTCCCTCGCTTTAGCAGATTTTGTAACGCGCCCTGCAAGCAGAAAACAAATCGGCGCGAGATCACGGTACGCCTTCGGTTGGCGAAGTCAACAGATACTTGTTGGAGGTGTACTGGGGGCCGTCGTAATAATCTTTCTTCTAATCCTAATCTTGGTGAAGTAGTCGGTTTGACTTGACCGGGATGCGCGGACGGTTTGTGGCTTGAGACGCGAGCGGATTGCTGACGCGAAAGCGCAGGGTTGCCCCCCCGCGACTTTCTCGGCAATAGCGGCACTGCCTTGTCTCGTAATTACTTTAAGCCTAAACTAACTTCATTCGGTCATCCAGAGGTGTCACATGACGTGGGCAAAGGGTCAGTCAGGCAATCCGGGTGGTCGTCCCGCCGCACTCGGCGAGATTCGCGACATTGCCCGTCAGCACACAAATACGGCGTTGCAGGTGCTTGTAGACATTATGGGTGACCGTGCCGCGCCGCCCCACGCCCGGGTTGGGGCAGCGACCGCCTTGCTCGACCGAGGGTGGGGTCGGCCTGCCCAGACCATCAACGCGAGCGTGGAGGACAGGTCGCTGGAGATCGACGAATACCTTGGGTGTCGGGCCATCGAACTGATGGCGAAGATCCGGGCGGTGGATGTTCTGCCTGAGTCAACTGAGAACACGCGGGAAGCAAATGCGGACGTGCCTCTCCAGACTGTGCAGTGAATAGGTTTGAAAGCAGGCTAGCTCGGTAACGGAGCCTGAGATCGCGGTGGGTAGATGGTACTTCTATAAAGCAATACGGTAGGCGTAGTAGCTAGCGACCGAATTATTGCCGGATAGCTACGGCAGGCGTAGCAGCAGCGAGGTCTGCTACCCCGGCAGCCGCAGTAGTAGGAGGGGTCACTGCTACGGGAGGCGTATTAAGCGATGTGTTTTTTGTAACCAGCACGGGTGCGGGATCGAGCTTGCGGTATAGCCCCCGCTGGAATCCCCGGGCGGTGATGTCGAGTTTCCCTCCGCAGTCGTCGAGGGCACACCACGTCACCGCGTAAAGGCTCGCCTTGTTCGGTCGAGCGCCCTGTCGGGTTTCCTGAATCAGTCCCCGTTCCAGCAGTTGCTTCTTCGCCCGTGCGAGGGTGTCCTCAGAGCGCCACCCCCGAGCCTTCATGAGCTTCCACGCCGCGCACAGGTCGCCGTTGTTATTGCCTCGATACTGCTCAATGAGGTCGATCAGCAGCATCCGGGCGTGGGCACCCGCCGTCAGGTAGGCCTTGCAGTTGAGGACAGACCTCGGCACCAAGATGAACCCGCCGCCGTCCCGCCTGTCCTTGGCTCGCTTCCAAGACTCTTTGCGAGTCATATATCACCCTCCAGCCGCGACCCGCGTCAGGAAGCGATACAGGCCCCGTAGCTCGCACACGGTCATGGCGCAGATGTCTGCGCCTATCCCGAGAGCGGGGAGGCGGATGGCGAGGCTGTAGACCCGTTCACGGAGGAGGGCGTCGTTCACTTGTTTCTACCCTCGGCTGTATCACTGCGATGCTGCCACTCCTCTCGTTCGCGCAGCCGAGCCTGCCGCCACTCAAGGCACTCGGCCAAGTCCCAGCGCGTGACGTTGCCATCACGGATGACGGGGGAGGGGAACTTCCCGGCTGAGACTTTTCTCTTGATGCTCGATATCGAGAATCCGGATATTTCGCAGACCTTGCGGATCGGGATGAACGCTTGATGTTGTTCGTTCTTGAGGGGTTGTTGCATCTTCTTCTCCGTTCGGTCGACTCAGCGGATGCTTTGCCTGACCCAATTTAAGCGGAGAAGGGCCTGTAAGTCCGACTCGGAAAACAGGATTCTGGAACGATCAGGCCTGATCTATACCGACCGAATTCTCTTCAAAATGGCTTCAGGGCCGATGTTCCTAGTTTCCTCGCGCAGTCGCCTGACGATAGGCTTCACGCGCTGGAGTAGGGTCGATATCGCCCAAGGCTTGCTGTTTTGAAAGCAGTCGAATTTCGGCAGCATCGGGTATATCTGCTTGGCTATTCGTGCGCTTGACCAACCTGCTCGGGTGCTATCTAGAAAATAAAATGCGACCTTTCGTTCAAGCTCTGCCGTGCGTACGGTGCCTGCAGACTTTCGTGCTGCTGCGCCGCGTCGCCGTCCATCGGCCAACGACACCAGCATCTTGGGAGCAGGGGTGATCGACACGGGAAAAGGTGGGGGCGCGAGGCTTCGAGTTTTGTCCGCCTCCCGGGTCGACTCGGCGAGTGAATCTTCCGCGAAGGACTGCCACGTAGCTAAGTGCCAGAGTGCGTCTGCCGGGGGGGCGAGGGAGTAGGCAAGATAGAGTTGCTTTCGCCTCCCCGCAGTCCTCGCGAGAAGGTCGTCTGTCGCCTTGGTCATGCGGGGCGAGGCATCGGCTGTTTTCGGCAACAGGGAAGCAAGGCTTCTCTGCGGTTTCTTCTTCATGCCGTCCTCCCGCCGATTTGGATAACGTTCGCAGCCTTAGCCTGATGTATTACTCGTTCAAGATGAGCCGCCCACCGTTCCAGCGCCGCTCGCTTCTCGGTCAGAAAGTCATACCGTTCGTAGTGTTTTCCTTGAACCCCCTTGCTCCTACCGTGACTCAAAAGGTGCGCTCTCACCTCGCGGTCTACACTCATCTTCTGCAGCATCGTTTCCGCTGTGCGCCGCAGGTCGCCCTGCCTAAAGGTCGGAATATTGTGCTTCCTCTTGAGCGCCGTGGAGATGTCGCGCACGGCAACCGATAGCGTTTCAACTGCCAGAGGGCGAGGCCCGAAACTGGAGAAGGGGCGGGAGGGTTCGTCGCCATCCTTGGCCGGACGCTCGTTCAGTTGACGCAGGATCTTCACCTGTTCCAGCGCGAAGGCGGTCAACGGCAAGAGGTGATCACGGGGGCCACCGCGACCCTTGGAGTCGCGCAGCAGCAGCGTGTTCTCGGCGAAGTCGAAATCTTGCCATCCCGCCCGAACCAGTTGAGTCGGACGTTGGCAGGCGAGTGCCAGATTTAGCCGGAGGGTCACCCGCTGCACGATGGGGAGGGCATCCAGCGCCTTCCAGTACTCACGCAGTTCTGTTTCTTCGAGTACTCGATCCCCGGTGCGCTCGTATTCCCTGATTATCGGCACAAGCAGTACGGGATTCGCTGTCAGGCCGAACTGGACACCATCCTTGGCGACCGTGCGCGGGTCGTTATCAGCCTTGCCGCCGTACGCGAAAGCCGCCCCGAGGCAAGCGCGAGCCTTGTTCACTTGCCGCGTTAGGCCAGCCTCCACCATCCGAGCTAGGATTGTCTGCACGTCTCCCGGCTTGATCTCGCGAGCCTTGGCCTTCGCCAGCAAGGGGAACGGTTTGATGACGTGCCGTTTGAAGATTCCCCGTACCTCCCTTGAACTCGTTCTTCCCGCCACTTCCAGCGAACAGGTATAGGCGTTGAGCAGCTGATCAAAGCTACCCTTGCGAGCCTCGATAGCCTTGACGTGCCTTTCGCGAGCCATATGCTGCTTAACGTCGCCTGTCTCGCGCTGTACCTCGCGCCGCTCTCGCAGCGCCTTGCGGATACCGGCGAGGGTCTTTCCGGTGCGTCCCTCCGAATCGTAGCGACCCAGCGCCAGTGTTTGGTCTAGGTCGCCAGCCCTGTAGCGGTAAAAGAATTCCTTAGTGCCACTGGGCAGCACCCTGAGCAGTAACCGTCCCTCACCCCTCGGGGCGCTCTCTGCGCGTTTGTATACCGTGGCCTTCGGTTTGAGGGCGCGGATATACTGATCGGTGAAAGTCCTTTGATTTGCCACGCTGCCTCCCAGTCCCCGTATGAGTCCCCGTTCAAGATGTGGACAGTATGAACTGATTAAATTGGGTCAGTGTGGCTATTTTCAGAGGTAGAACAGGGCGGTGGAGGGTCGAGCGACCGAACACTGAGGCGGTTTTGAGTGGATTAAAAGCCCATTCCAAGTGCCTCATAATCCTTTGGTCGTTGGTTCGAGTCCAACACGGCCCACCAATTTAATCAAATACTGATGGACTAATCAGCCTTAAGTGGTTGACCAAAAAAAGCCACATGTAGGCACTACGTAGGCTTTTCGGGAAGTGGATGGGAGTGCCCATCTATGAAGCCGACTGTTTAATCAGCCTTCGGAAACTTCAGTTACCGAGGGAAAATTTCATCTTCAGGCGCACAGAAGGCGCGAGCGCTCGCTTCATTGCGAGGTTTGCGCTTTAGCTGAAACGGGGCCGTATCCGGCTGCGTTGGCTGCGAGTGTTTTCGAGGTTCACCACACATCGCCCTTGTCGAGCGCCGTCATCCCGCGCCGGACAACACTTGCAGACCTTGCAGTTGTGTGTGCGAATTGCCATCGTGCTGTTCACGCCACGGCAGACGTTGAGAACAACATGAGAACCATCCATCGGCTGTGGGTAAAATGAATCTAACTATGCTTCGTAGCGGACGCGCATGAAGCCGCGCGGGCTGAATTTCAAGCAATTCGAAAACAAAGCGAGGCGCCTTATGCAATTCTCAAAAAAATACCTGATTAGCAATGAACGTCAGCCAACCGAAGCAAGTGCAGGGGCTGGGGTGTTGTAGCGGCGGCAGCGACCAAGAGACGCTGGTGGAGCGTGCGCAGGTCGAACCGCCGGTTGAAGCGATAGCAGAACGCGGCGAGGTAGCGTGCC
>CAMAXP010000074.1 GCA_945862265.1 Bordetella parapertussis | reverse complement strand
ATGCGCAAGCTTCACCAGCTTCTCCCGTTGCGCGTCGTCCAGTTCGATCGTACTTGCCACTCGCATCGTCGTCTCCAAAACGCTTCTGATAATCGTTGGACTCGACGAAACGCATTTGGTTCTATTAATTACGAAGCACTACACTAGGTCGTCCCGCGCTCAGCCGCCGAAGCCGTCGGCGACGCGCATGTCGACGAGGTTTGGTCTACCACTCGCGAATGCCTCGCGCAGCACCGGTGCGATGTCCTGCGGGTCCGTGACCCGCCGCGTCTCGAGGCCGAACGATTTCCCGAGCAGCGCGAAGTCGATCTCCGGGTCGCGCATGTCCATGCCGGTGAACTTGGCCGTGGAGCGCATCGCCACCAGCCGCTCCTTGATGATCCGGTAGCTGCGGTTGTTGGTGATGATGTAGGTGATCGGCAGCCTGTGGTGCGCGGCGGTCCACAGGCCCTGCACGCCGTACATCGTGCTGCCATCGCCGATGATCGCGACCACCGGCCGGCCGGGCAGCGCAAGGCTCACGCCCACTGCGCCCGGGATGCCGAACCCCAGGCCGCCGCTGGCAAGGCCATAAAAGGAGTTCGCTTCCTTCAGCGCGAGGAACCCCGGCAGCGAGACCGTGGAGGTCAGCCCCTCCTCCACCACCACTGCGTCCTTCGGCAGGGTTTCCGTGATCCGCAGCATCAGGTAGCGGGGGTCGATGGGTTTTGTTTCGGCCGCCAGCAATGCTTCGATGCGCGACTTGTCGCGCTTGGCGGACCAATTGACGGGCGCCAGCTTGGTGATGCGCGCCGCCGCAGCCGCGGCCTGGTCCGGCTTGCGACGCGCGCGCAGGAGCGGCAGCAACGCCCTCAGCGTTTCCTTGACGTTGGCCTGGATCGCCACATCGGTGCGGTAGTTCTTGCCAAGCTCCGTGCCGCGCTCCGACAGGTGGATCACCGGCAGTTCCGGCGGCAGGGGATCGACGGGGCTGTAGACCGACATGCGCAGCAGGTCCGCACCCACGCAGAACAGCAGGTCGTACGGCTCCAGTGCAGCGCGCACCTGCGGTTGCGAGCGCGTCAGCGAGCCGAGGAATGCCGGGTGTTCGCTCGGGAACTGGGCGGTATAGGGAATCGGCGATTGGTATACCGCCGCGCCGAGCAGGTCGGCCAGTTCGGTTGCCTCGCCGAAGGCGTCATGGATGGACAACTCCTGCCCGGCGATGATCACCGGGCGTTGCGCCGCCAGCAGCCGGTCGGCGAGGCTCGCAAGCGCTTCATCGGAGGGGCGGTTGATGGCGTCGATGCGCACCGGGCGCCCCATGTCCATCTCCACTTCCTCGTCGAGCACGTCGCCGGGCAGGCTGATGAACACCGGGCCGGTGGGCGGCGTCAGCGCGATCTTGGCCGCGCGATGCATGATGCGCGGGAGGTCTTCCGCCCGCGTGACGTCGATCGCCCATTTCACGAGCGGCTGGGCCATGGGCACCAACGGCGCATAGAGCAGCGGCTCGAGCAGGCCGTGCCCCTGCTCCTGCTGCCCAGCGGTCAGGATCACAGGCGAGCCTGAGAACTGGGCATTGAAGAGCGCGCCCATCGCGTTGCCCAGGCCCGGCGCCACGTGGACGTTGGCCGCCGACAGGCGGTTCGATGCACGGCTGTAGCCGTCGGCCATGGCCATGACCACGGCCTCATGCAGGCCGAGGACGAACTTCAGCTGCGGAAAGTCCGGCACCACTTCCATGATCGGTAGTTCAGTGGTGCCCGGGTTGCCGAACAGGTGCGTCACGCCTTCGTCGACGAGAAGCTGCAGGAACGCCGTACGTCCGTTGATGCGAGTCATCCTGGGAATCCTTTGATTTCAACACTCGTGTAACAGGGAACGAGGTCGAAGAGCTCGGCCACGTCGGCGTTGCGCATCCGGATACAGCCGTGCGATCCGGGTTCCTCCATCGGCACCGAATCCGGCGCGCCGTGGATGTAGATCATGCGGCGCATCGTGTCCACGCTGCCCAGCCGGTTGAAGCCGGGCTCGCACCCGGACAGCCACAGCAACCGGGTCAGGATCCAGTCCCGTCCCGGATGGCTTGCATGCAGTTCCGGCGACCAGACCTCCCCGGTCGGACGGCGCCCGCGAAACACTGTCCCAGAAGGCTGCCCCGCACCGATCTTCGCGCGCACGATGTGCCGGCCGCGCGGCGTGCAAAAGCTGCCGTTTTCCTCACCCACGCCGTTCTCCGCCGTGGAGACCGCATAGCGTTTCAGGACCTCGTCCGCGTCGCCTTGCAGCGACAGCGATTGCGCCGGCACGTCGATGACGATCTTCATCGGCGCCCCGCGAAAAAGGACTTCAGCAGCGCGACGCTTTCCTCGGCCAGCACGCCGCCCTCGACCGTTGCGTGGTGGTTGAGCTTCGATTCGGCAAACAGGTCGACCACGCTGCCGCACGCGCCGGTCTTGGGGTCGGACGCGCCGAACACCACCCGGCCGATGCGCGCATGCATGATCGCGCCCGAACACATCACGCAAGGCTCGAGCGTGACATACAGGCTCGCCCCGGGGATGCGGTAGTTGCCCAGCGTCTTGCATGCGACGCGAATCGCTTCGGTCTCGGCGTGAGAGGTCGCGTCCGAGCTGCCGATCGGTTGGTTCCAGCCTTCGCCTACGATGCGTCCTTCGTGCACGACCACAGCGCCCACGGGAACCTCGCCCTCAGTGGCCGCGCACTGCGCCAGCTCGAGGGCGCGCCGCATGAACACGAGGTCCGGTTCGCTCATTTGCGAACCGGCACCGCGTCTTGGTACAGCTCCGGCTTGAACCCGACGAGGCGCTTCGCGCCAAGATCCAGCACGGGACGCTTGATCATCGAGGGCTGCGCGAGCATGAGGTCGATCGCCTTCTTCTCGTCGAGCCCGGCCTTGGCGGCCTCGGGCAGCTTGCGAAACGTCGTGCCGGCCCGGTTGAGGAGGACCTCCCACCCGAGTTCACGACACCAGCGCTCCAGCTGTTCGCGGTCGATTCCCTCGGCCTTGTAGTCATGGAACCGGTAAGCGATCTCTTGCGCGTCGAGCCAGCCGCGCGCCTTCTTGATCGTGTCGCAGTTCTTGATGCCATACATCGTGATGTCCATGATGCCCCTAGAGCGACGACAATCCCAGCTTCAGCGGCGCGGTCGTTTTGGCGGTGCGGCATTGACTTCAGCGTTCATTTGGCCAGCAGGTCCAGTTGGCCAAGGAGCTTGCGCTCTTCGGCATAGGTTTCGCGTGCATATTTTTCGTAGGCGGCCGAATCGAGGTAGGCCGTTTCCTGGTCGTAGCGCTCCATGACTGCGGCGAAGCCCGGGTCATCCATGGCCTTGCGGAAGGCATCATGCAGCACCCGCACGACCCGCGGATCCATCCCGCGCGGGCCGGCAATGCCGAACGGCGAGTTGCCCACCACCGGGTAGCCGAGTTCCTTCAGCGTCGGCACAGTGGGCCACTTCCGTGTGCGATTTTCGCCCCAGGTCGCGAGGAGACGCAAGCGGCCTGAGGCAACGTGGGGCGCCCACGCAGTGGTATCCGGTGCCGCGAGGGTGTGGCCCCCGAGCACGCCCTGGATCGATTCGGCCGAGCCCTTGTAGGGCACGTGGAAGAATTTCACGTCGTCGATCAGCGCGAGCTGTTCCATGACAAGGTGGATCGATCCCCCCACGCCGTTGGATCCGTAGCTCAGCTTGCCGGGGTTGGCACGGGCCCATTCGACCAGTTCCTTCCAGGTCTTGTACGGGGCTTCCGAGGGAACCGCCACGCCGAGCGTCAAACCGGCAACCCGGACCACGTAGGTGAAGTCCTTCAGCGGGTCCCAGCTGGTCTTCGACATGTGCGGCAAGCGAAACACTGTCACTGCCATCACGGCCAAGGTGTGGCCATCGGGTGCAGCGTTGACGATCGAAGCCGGCCCCAACGTCGCCGTCGCACCCGCCCGGTTTTCGATGACGACCGGTTGACCGAGGATTTTCCCCGCCGGCTCTGCCAACGCGCGGAAGGTCGCATCGACGGGGCCACCCGGGGAAAAGGGAATCACCAGCCTCACGGGCCGCTCCGGGAATTTCTGGGCGTATGCGTGCGACGCTCCCAGGAGGCACGCGACAAGGGTGCAGGCGATGCGGCTGAGGATCGGGTTCATTGCCCCTCCGAAGATTCAGTAAGGAACGCGACGGAGGCGTCCGCGCGGCCGGTGAACTCCGAAAGCTCGAAGCTCTTGTCCACGTAGGTGTAGTCGCGGTACCCCAGCCGGGCCAGGGGCCGGATGCGCGCCGTGTCGATGCGGCCGTCCGGCGTGAGCGCGGCTTCGTCGATGTGCACGCCCACGACCTCCGCGATCAGCATCCAGGTATTGGCTTCAGGCGTATTGCACGGCAGGTAGAGGCTCTGCTTCAGGCGGCATTCGAACTGCACCGGGGAGGCGGCGACCCGCAGCGGCTTGACGAGGCGCGAAGGCAAGCTGGGAATGCCCAGGTGGGCAAACTCGTCCACTTCCGGGGGCAGGTCGCGGGAGGAGCCGACCACCTCGGCGCGCAGGTCGTAGGTCGCCATGTTCCAGACCAGTTCGCCGGTATCGAGCGCATTGCGGACGGTGTCTTTGGGCGTACCGTCGGCCCGGCATTGGGCCGCGATCATGATCATGGGCGGGTCATAGCTGACGTTCTGGAACTGGCTGTACGGCGCGAGGTTGTGCACCCCGTCGCGAGCGGTGGTGGAAACCCACCCGATCGGCCTCGGCACGCAGCACGCCTTGAACGGGTTGTAAGGCAGCCCGCTTGGGCTGTGTCCGGGTTCATAGAACATCGTGTCTCCTCAGGGTTCCGAGCCGGCCCGGCGCGATGGGCGCTCTGTTTGGCGGCTCGCATCCATTCTAGCGTCTGGGCTTGCAACCTCGTCAGGCCGGTTCGCAACGGCGAGCTTCGCGCCTCCGCAAGCACGTATACTCCGACGCCTTTTTCATTCCCGCCGATCCCCAGAAAAAAATGTGGCTCAAGAACCTCACCCTGTACCGCCTGCCCGCCCCCTGGCCCGTCAAGGCTGAAGACTTCGAAAGGAAGCTTGCGGCCCAGCCCCTCACCCCCTGTGGCAGCTTCCAGATGGAGAGCCGCGGCTGGACCAGCCCCCGTGCTGACGGGTACTTTCTCTTCAACCAGAACTTCCAGTGGCTGCTGGCGCTGGGGATCGAACAGAAGCTCCTGCCCGGGTCCGTGATCCGGCAGGTCACGGAAGAGCGCGCCGCGGAACTGGCCCTCCAGCAAGCCCATCCAGTCGGCCGCAAGCAGATGCGCGAGCTGCGCGAGCAGGTGACCACCGAGCTCATGCCGAAGGCGCTCAGCCGCCGCAAGATCACGCATGGCTGGATCGACCCCAGGAACGGCTGGCTGGCCGTGGATGCAGCCGCCGACCCGAAGGCGGAACTGTTCATGGAGACGCTGCGCCGGGCCGAGGACGACCTCCCCGCCCTGCGCCTGGAGACCCAGCGCTCGCCCGCATCGGCCATGGCCGAATGGCTTTCCAAGGGGGACGCGCCGGGCAAGTTCACGCTCGACCAGGACCTCGAACTGCGCGCCCCGGATGCCAGCAAGGCCACGGTGCGCTACACACGCCATCCGCTGGAGGGACGCGAAATCCGCGACCACCTTTCCGCGGGCAAGACCGTGGTCCAGCTCGGCCTGACCTGGAACGACCGGATCTCCTTCTTGCTCACCGAGCACCTGCAGGTCAAGCGGCTCACGTTCCTCGATATCCTGAAGCGCGAGGATGGGTCGAACGAAGACACGGACGAGGACGAGGAAGAAAAGTTCGAGATCGACTTCGCGCTGATGACCGGGGAGCTCGGGCTGCTGCTGGCCGACCTCGTTGCCGCGCTCGGGGGCGAGAAAGAGCGCTGACACTCATAAACCGATATACAAAGGAGACCAGCATGTCGTCCCATCCGACTGAGTTCCAAGGTTCCGTCATCGATGCGCTGCGCGAGGCTATCGAGCGCCAGATTCCCGATTCACGGGCCGAGGTGAACGGCGGCGGCGGCCACTTCAACATCGAGGTGACGTCGCCCGTGTTTGCCGGCAAGAACATGCTGCAGAGCCAGCGGATGGTGTATAGCGCCATCGCCGACCTGATGAAAGGGGACAGGGCGCCGGTGCATGCCGTCGACAGTCTGAAAACCCGGACGCCCTGAGCAACGCCAGCCTGGACAATGGCATGAATGACTTTTCGCGCAGCCCCGCTTTAATTTTCCTGCCATGATTCACCTGTCTACAACGCGGTGATCTTCTGATGCTCGACACACTTCATTTCGACAATCGTTTTACCCGCGAGTTGCCCGCGGACCCACAGGCCGCCAATTTTCGGCGCCAGGTGCTTGGCGCCTGTTATTCGCGTGTGGCGCCAACGCCGGTGGCCGCACCGCGCCTGATTGCCTGCGCGCGCGAAGTGGCTGAACTGCTCGATATCACGTCCGCCACCTGTGCATCGGCGGAATTCGCGCAGGTGTTCTCCGGCAACAAGCTGCTCCATGGCATGGATCCGTTCGCCATGTGTTATGGCGGCCATCAGTTCGGTCACTGGGCCAGACAGCTTGGGGACGGTCGCGCGATTATCCTGGGCGAGACCGTGAATCGCGCGGGACAGCGCATGGCCCTGCAGCTCAAAGGGGCCGGACCCACACCCTACTCGCGCAGCGCCGATGGCCTGGCCGTCCTGCGTTCCTCGATTCGCGAGTTTCTGTGCAGCGAAGCCATGCATCACCTTGGGGTACCGACGACCCGTGCCCTGTGCGTGGTGGCCACGGGTGAGAGCGTCGTTCGCGACATGTTCTACGACGGCAATCCGCGCCCCGAGCCGGGCGCCATCGTGTGCCGCGTAGCGCAGAGCTTCACGCGGTTTGGTAATTTCGAAATTCTCGCGTCGCGCAAGGACATTGATCTTCTGCGAAAACTGGTCGATTACACACTGGCGGTGGATTTTCCAGAACTGGGTGCGCCGGGCAGAGAAACCTACATCCGCTGGTTTCGCGCGGTCTGCACGCGCACGGCGGTGATGATTGCGCACTGGATGCGGGTGGGCTTCGTGCACGGTGTGATGAACACCGACAACATGTCCGTACTGGGCTTGACGATCGACTACGGCCCTTACGGCTGGCTGGAAGACTACGATCCCGGCTGGACGCCAAATACCACCGACGCGCAGCACCACCGCTATCGTTTTGGCGCGCAGCCCCAGGTCGCGATGTGGAACCTGGCGCAACTGGGCAATGCGCTGATGCCGCTGGTGGAAGATGCAGTACCACTGGACGAGGCACTATCGGAATACAGCAAGAGTTTTGACGCACAATGGCAACAGATGATGGCGGAAAAACTGGGGTTCAGGACTTTTCATGCGCCGTCCCATGCTGAACTGATTTCGGAGTTGCAGGACGTGCTGCAGCAGGTCGAAACGGACATGCCCATTTTCTTTCGGCGCCTGGCCCTACTTGACACTTCGCCCGCCGCGTCTGACGAAGCGCTGCTCGCACCGTTCGCGGCGGCGTATTACCGGCCGGAAACGCTTAACGATACGCAGCGCCAGCGCACGCTTCAGTGGGTGCGTCGCTACGCCGGGCAGGTGTGCACGGAAGGCGTGCCGGAGCACGAACGCCGCGCAGGCATGCAAAGCGTCAATCCAAAGTACGTGCTGCGCAATTACCTTGCGCAACTTGCCATCGATCGCGCCGAACAGAACGATTATGGACTCGTGAACGAACTGCTCGAGGTGCTGCGGCACCCCTACGACGAGCAACCGGATAAGGAAATCTTCGCGGCCAAGCGCCCGGACTGGGCGCGACAGCGGCCCGGCTGCTCCATGTTGTCGTGCAGCTCATGATCAGCGGGAAACCAACGCGCTAAAGCGGTGCCGCCGCCGATTGAAAAATGGTGACAATACCTTGCATAAGCTGACGCTCAGCAGGCTCAATGACCGCGTTTATCGCGTCCTTGCTGACCAGGATGAGCATGTGGGTAACCTGAAATTTATTAACGGCGTATGGAAGTTCAAGGCCATCGGTTACGAAAAAAATGGCGACGTCATTCCCGGCGGGGGTCCGCTGACTGACCGGCACAATACGACCTTCGGCGCTCTGGACGAGGCTCTGCTTAACGCCAAGCTTGCCCCCGACTTGAGAAACAATCGATCGACACTGGAACGCACCTGATGGCAACCCTATCCAAAACGCAAACGTCTGGTAACGAAGCATTGACTCCCCTGGCAGCCTCCAGCCGAATTTTCGCGTGGAACACGCACGCTTCGCTCTGGTTTAGCCTTGGCGTTGGCTTGCTGGTGATTCAAATTGGCGCCTATCTTGTGCCTGCGGCCGGCACACGTGATGCTGCGATGGCTGTTGTTCTGGGCTCCCTGATAGGTGCGGGTCTGCTGGCGTGGACGGCCAGCTTGGGCTGCGACAGCGGCCTGTCGAGTGCAGGATTGATGCACCGCACCTACGGCAGCGTGTTTGCACGGCTGCCCGTGGTGCTAAATATTGCGCAGTTGGTCGGCTGGACCACATTTGAGCTGGTGATCATGCGCGAGGGCACCGCGGCCATTAGCAAGCAAAGCCTGGGCCTATCGCTCGACGAGCCGCTAGGTATGGTGCTGACCACAGTGTTGTGGGGCGGCGTGCTGACGGCGCTGATGGCCGGCTCAATGGTGACGCTGGTACGCCGCTTCGTGAGCCGCTTTGGTCTGCCGCTGGTGATTGCCTCGCTGCTGTGGTTGACGTGGCAATTTGGCTCGCGGTTGCATGCCCAAGGGCTGGATGCGTTTTGGGCCCGTCCGGGCAATGGCAGCATGGGCCTGATGTCGGCGATGGATCTGGTGATTGCCATGCCGGTGTCTTGGCTGCCGCTAGTGGCCGACTACGCCCGGTATGGCCGCAGTCGCCGCGGCACATTTGGCGGAACCTGGTTGGGGTATGCGCTGGCCAATATATGGTGTTACGCCCTGGGGGTTATGGTCGTGAGCGTGACCGAGCCCGGCGCCAATCTCGTCGGCGCCTTGCTGCTTGCACAAGGCGGCCTGATTGCGCTTGGCCTGATCCTGATCGACGAGTTGGACAACGCCTATGGCGATGTGTATTCGGGTTCGGTGTCTGCGCACAGCCTCAAGCCCGCCTGGAGCATCCGCCGCTGGGGTCTGCTGCTGGCCGTGCTGTGTACGGGTCTGGCACTGGTGCTGCCCATGCACAGCCTCGAGCCCTTTCTGCTTATATTGAGCTCTGTTTTTGTGCCCCTGTATGGCGTGATCCTAGGCCGGCTCGGCTCGGGCAAACCCGGGTTTGAACTTTCATCGCGCAAAGTAGATCTCATGGCCGCACTGCTGTGGCTCGCCGGGATTGCGCTCTACCACACGCTCGCCAACTGGGCGCCCCAGTGGGGCTCAGCCCTGCCAACCCTGGCGTTGACGTTTATTCTGGCTTGGCTGACTCGCCCCGCAAAGCCCTGAGTCTTTTCATGTCCCGCTCCGACACCCGCCCCCTCAGCGCCCTCACCATCGCCGGCTCCGACTCCGGCGGCGGCGCCGGCATCCAGGCCGACCTGAAAACCTTTGCCGCGCACGGCGTGCACGGCCTGACGGCGATTGCCGCGCTGACCGCGCAGCACACGCGCGGGGTGACGGCCGTGCACGTGCCGCCGGCGGCCTTCCTGCGCGCGCAGATCGACGCCTGCTTCGACGACTTCCGTATTGGTGCGGTCAAGCTCGGCATGCTTGCCAACGCCGAAGTGATCACCGCGGTTGCCGATGCGCTGGAGCACCACCAGCCGGCGCATATCGTGCTCGACCCGGTTATGGTGGCGACCAGCGGCGCGCGGCTGCTGGAAGCCGATGCACTCGACGCGTTGCGCGCGCGGCTGCTCCCACTGGCGACGATCCTCACGCCGAACATTCCCGAAGCTGAGTTGTTGCTCGGTCATTCCATAGATGACGATGAGGCGGCGGACGCCGCCTTGGTCGAATTGCTGACGCTAGGTGCGCGTGCGATGCTGCTGAAGGGGGGCCACTTGCAGGGCCCAGCACAGATGGTCGATCGCTACTCCGCCGGCCAGACACGGGCCGAATTCGCCCACGACCGTCTCGACGTTGAAGGCCATGGCGCCGGCTGCACCCTCGCCTCGGCGATCGCGGCCAACCTGTGCCTGGGCATGCCGTTGCGCGCCGCCTGCGAGGCCGCGTCCGATTACGTGCATGGCGCGTTGCGGCACGCTACCCGTCCGGGCCGCAGTCGGGTAGCGGTGCTTGATCACTTCTGGCGGTTACGAGGGCAGCTTGTGAAATAGCATCCACATTTTTCCCCATGCACGTCTGTATCACCGGACCGAGAAGTGATTTATTTGCGCGGAGTTTTGTGAAAAATTCCCCCTCACGCGGATTGGTCGATCTCTGCGTCGCCCCGTGGGGGCCGATTTCAACCCACTTTGACCGCCACACGCATGCGCGGGACGCGTGATGTAGCGGCACAGGGGTTCGAGGTCCTTGCGCAGGTTGTGGTTTCTTATTTTTTGCCCCTACGACTAGATTAAACGCCGACCAGACCACCGTCATTGCGCGTGATCACAAGGGTCGCTGAGCGTGGGCGACCCACCGGACCATAGCCAACATTACCAGGCCAGGTGCTCTCCAAGGTGAATTGCGCAGCATTGCCCAGAGCCGGTGTGTTTTCTCCCGGGTGCTGGATGTTGACAAACAGTGTCTTGCCATCTTCGGTCTCGGTGATGCCGGTGACCTCGGCGCCCTTGGGTGCCACCAGAAAACGGCGCAAACGGGTCTCACCGAGCGCAGCACCGATGAAGGTTTCCTGCTTGCCAGTGACTTGGGCACCGCTGACGGTCATCGCATTGTTGACTGTGACCTTGCCGCCATCACCCACTTGACCGGGCACAGCCGCCAACAGCATGCAGTTGGTCTCATCGGTCATGGCGCCGTCGTCGGTCTGAATCCAGCAAATGCCAGTGGCTTTGCTAAACCACAAACCATCGGGGGAAGAAAATGCATTCTTAGCCGTCAAGCCGGACAAATTGGCATCACCCGCATCTTCTTCGGCGCCGAACACAAAAATATCCCAGGCAAAACCCATGGCAGTGGCGCTTTGAGTGTCTTCCTTGAAACGGATGATGTGGCCGTTCGGGTTGCCTGCGCCCTTTTTGCCGTCCAAGTCCATGTAAGCACGTGGGTTGGCTGCATTGACCTTGGTTGGTGTGCGGTTGCTGGCATTGTTATTGGTAAGCGCGAAATAGATCTCGCCATTTTGATAGTTGACTGCACCCCACTCAGGGCGGTCCATCGGGGTGGCGCCGAGCGCATCCGATGCGTGACGCGCGTTGATCAGCACATCAGCCTGGTTGGCAAAGCGGTAAGCCGTGTGGTTGGCGATACGCAGGTCAGCGATCGACAGCTCAATCCACTGACCCTTGCCATCTGCATTGAACTTGGCGACGTACAGCTTGCCTTCTGACAAATACTTATCGCCGGCCGCCATGCCGCCACCAATGTCTTTGGCATCCCAATTGGCAGCCGAGACAAATTTATAGATGTACTCGTTACGGGCATCGCAGCCCATGTAAAAGGCCAACGGAGCGCCTTCTTTGGGCAGACCGCAAACAGCAGCCTCGTGTGCAAAGCGGCCCATGGCAACGCGCTTGGCGGGCACTGAATTGGGTGCCAGCGGATCAATCTCCACGTTAAAGCCAAAGGTGTTTGGCTCATTGCGGAAGTCGTCTGCAGCTGAGTTGCCGGTGGAGGCAATGTTCCAGCGGGTAAAGCGGTTATCGCTGGTCGACACAGTGTGCCAACCCTGGCTTCGCTCGGTTTTGATGGCTCTGGTCAGGGCGACGCTAGCGACACCATAGCGCTTACGCGAAGCCACGGTCTTGGCATCACCCGGGTTGCTGCCCACGGGAATCTGGAAATACATGGACCAGTTTTCTTCGCATGCCAGAAAAGTGCCCCATGGCGTTTTACCGTGACCGCAATTGTTGATTGTGCCGCGGCTGGTGGCGCCGCTTGGGTCATAGGGGGTGCTCATCATGGCGCGAATATCAGCCATGTGGGCGGCCGGACCAGTGATGCGCACAGGCGTCTGGGGTGTCACACGGCGGCTCAACGGTGAGTCGAGCTTGTAGCTCCAGCCGGAGGCGGTCTTGCTGAGCTCGACCACAGATACGCCGTGCAGGTTGATTTCCTTGAGCACTTCAAGCTCAGGGCGAGCGCCCAAGTCCCACTTGCCGAACTGGTCAAATTTTCGACCGGAAACGCCGTTCGAGGTCTGACCTTTGGGGTGCAGGAAATGTGCCTCGGCCGAGCTTTCATGGATCACGCTCAAAACAGCCCGTCCCGTATCTTTCACGGAATACTTGCCGGCAGCGTCAATGTAATAAATGTCCATGCCGTCATGCTGATCACCAATGCGGGCGGACCAGTCGTCGGTCTCAGTGCCCTGGTTTGAGTAAGCTGCAACGCTGGCGTTGAGTGCATCACCGCTGGCATGCAAGACCCTGTAGCTGTAGCCAGGCGGCAAAATCACGTCGTCGAGCAGGCTCTTGTCGAGAGATCCAAAACCCAGCGAAGCGCTCTTGGCAGCACCTGCAGAGCCGATGCTGGCGCAACCGGGCAGCATGGCCATAGTTGACAGCGCTGCCAAACCGAAACCGCCTTGGATCAGGCGGCGGCGCGAGGGGTTTTCAAGCCCTTTTCGAAGCACATTTTGAAAGTGCTCATTGTTCGATAAATTGCAGTTCTCCTCGTCGAAATTGTGTGACATGAAAACTCCAGTGGATAAGAAAATCGCTGAAAACACCGCCCATTGGTCCTTGACCTCTGTGCACTCAAAGAGTGAAACAGAGTTATGTGACGATACGATGTCTCGTTTAGTCAGAGTGATTGCGCTGGCCCCCGCCGGCACGCCGAAGGCGATCACGGAGGCGCTGAACCTGGAAATACGGCGGATTGCCAACTCGGAAGAGTTCAAGCCGGTGCTTGAGCGCAATAGCCTCGTCGCCAACCAGCTGACGCCCGCGGACACCAGAGAGCGCGTGAAGCGCGACTATGCGTACTGGTCGGCGCTGGTGAAGCAGCTCGGAATCAGGCCGGACTACATTCAGGCTGCCGGGCGGACGGGCTCCTCAGCCCAGCAGCGGCCAGCGTCCCAGGATCATCGAGCGGCTCTGGCCCGGGGCCCGGTGCATCAGCACGAACTCGCGCGCCGTCCATCGGACGGGCTCTATGCTTTTTTCCGCCACGATCGTGTCGTCATGCAGCAGTGCAATGTGCGGAACATACAAGGGGGCCGGCCCGGCGCCGATCCCGGCGTTCCTCATGGCCGCGCCAAGAGTGGAGTGAAAATCCCGTGCAATGCCTGCGTCCCGCCCTGCGCGCAGTACGAGCGGATGGACGGCAAGAGGACCCGAAAAACTCAGCACGCTGTCGAAGGAAAGCTCGATGGGCGGGAAATCGATCGACTCGGCGACGATCGCGACCTTGTCCACGAGGCTTTGCAGAGCCCCAGGCCAGTCTCCAATGGCGTAGACCGAGGAGTAGATGCGCTCGGGCGGGAGGAGCTGCCCTGTCAGGCAATGCAGGCTGCGCATGCGGCGCTGGAATGCCATGATCCTAGACCCCGCGTCCTCGTCAGGGATGAATGAAATAAAGGCGCTGGCTGCAGATTCATCCAGCTCGAATCCCGGCAGCACGGGTTGTTCAACATGGCGATAGCCGGCTGGCGGCATGGGAACTCCGGGAGATTAGGATTTGCCTCGACCCTGCAGGGTACAACCAAGGGCTACTCACACGCGATCATAAACGGCATATGTAAGCCATTGGCCCATTTCAGTAGTGTCCGGACGTTAGTCGAACAAATTCAACTGATTAGCCGAAAGAGCCTGAATATCATTGGGGACGATTTTGTTAAGTAGCTGATCCAACCCAGAGGCGTTTCTCGCTTATCTGCGACCGGTGCTGGAAGAAATTCGCGCGCAGACCCGGTGAACTCGCTCAACTGCCGACCCACACGCCACGGCGCAGGTTCGTGAGCGCGAAAACAACCGTGAACGCCATCGCGGAGTAAAGGAATACGGATTGGAACGCGGCGACAAATGCCTCCGGCGGCGCCAATCCGGCGGCAAGATGGCGTCCTTCGGCCAGCTGCAACGCCGCGCTAAGCGCGGCCGCACCAATTACGATACCGATCGTGCGAGTCAGAATCGTCAGGCTGCCGGCGACGCCGCGTTCGTGCCGCGGGAGGCTGGCAATGACGATATCGGTGTATGCAACCTGGAACAGGCCGATCCCCGCACCGTTCAGCAGCAGGCCCGGCAGCATCGACAATGGCGTCGCCTCGGCCGGCCATTGCCCGACGGCCAACTGACCTGCGGCCACCAGCGCGCCACCAATCAAGGCTGTCCGCCCGCGCCCGAGTTTGCGCGCAGCCGGTGCGGCCAGCGCAGAGCCGATCAACATCCCCAACGGCCACATCACCAGCACACCACCGCTTTGCAGCGGACCGTAGTCGGAGATCCGTGTCAGGAAATACGGCACCAGCAAGGGGATTGCGAAGCCGCTCAGATGAACCACCGTGCTGGAAAGGTTCAGGAGCACGAAGCCGGGATCGCGGAGCGTTGAAAGCGGCAGGAACAATTGCGCAGCACGGCTCTGGCCATGCACGAACGCAGCCAGCAAGATTACGCCCGCAAGCGCAGATGACAGTGCCGGCCAGACGCTCCCGGCCGATTGCACCAGGACCGGTGCGAGGAGCAACATCGCAATCCCGGACGCCAGTAGCAACGCGCCTTGCAGATCAAATTGACGCGGCTCCATCGACGCCGGCGACTGCACTACCGGCAGCAACGGCAGCAAAAGCAGAGTAAGCAATGCGATCGGCACGCGAAACCAGAACACGCCGGCCCAGCCCAGCGCGGCGATGCTGGCTCCGCCGAGCAAGGGCGCGAGCACGGCTGCCATGGCGGCCATGCTCGCGTACGCGCCTAGCACCCACAGCCGGCGGCTTTCCTCGAAAAGCGACGTGGCGAGTGCCGGCGCGCAACTCAGCAGGAGCGCGGCCGCGACCCCCTGCACGATGCGTGCCGCGAGCAGCCAGGGGTAGTCCTGGGCCAAGCCGCACAATACGAAAGCTGCCGCGCCGAGTACCAGGCCGGCGCGAAAAACGCGCCGGTAACCGACGATATCGCCAAGCCTGCCGAACGCCAGCATCAGGCTCGCGTAGCTCACCACGTAGGCCGCTACTACCCAGCGTATTGCCTGCGTCTGCAATTCGAACGCCGCGGTGATTGCCGGAAACGCGACATTGACCGCCAGGTCGAGCGGCGACAGTGAGGCACCGAGCCCGATCACGCACAGACCCGCAAGGGGCCGGCGGACTGTGACTGCGGTCCTCACTTCATTTCATCTCAAATCAGGCAGGCATCCGCACCGCAGCCCAGGTCGCGGTCGGCCTGCACCAGCAGGCGGTCGTAATCCTCGGGTAGACGGATCTCGCGCCCCGTGACGCGCGGGCTGTAGCCCTGCAGCCAGAAGCTGTTGGTCGGGTGCCCGCCGCCGGCGACGATGATGACGAAATTCTCAGGCTTCGCAGTGATCGGCCAGGGATCGAGATTCACGCTCGCGCGCGTCACCGGGCTTGCATCCGTCTCGATCCACGCCGGGCCGCCGGCACGCCGCAGGTCCGCCAGCGGAATCTTCGAATGCGCCCAGAAGAACGCGCGCATCTTCGCTTTGGTCCAGCCCAGTTGCGCCATGTTCTGCGCGACGATGCCCGGCAGCAGCAGCGCCCCGGGCGTGCCATGCTCCCAGCCTTGCAGGTTGGTGAGGTTGGGCACGCGCATGAAATCGGCCATGCGGTGCATGCCCTGCGTGGCATCCTCCTCCGGCGTTTCCTTTTTCGCGCCGCGCCGCCGGATGTTGGTCGCGCCATTGGCGAACAGCAGTGAAACCGAGTTCACACCCGGCGCAAATCCGTGGCGCTCCGAGGCATGTGTGGTCCAGCCGGACGGGAGATTGTCCTCGTCCTCGGCGAACACCATGTTCGTGGCGCGCATGCCGCCGAAGTTCGCCATCGCGCCGATGCCGGGCAGCGCACCGCCGACGTTCTGCTGGATCAGGCGCAGTGCGCGCCCGATGCTTGCGCCCGCAGGGCGTTGCGGATCGGGCCCGAGGCAACCGAAACCGGCATTTAGACGGATCTGCTTCGAGATCGGCCCGTTGACAATTACCACGGGGAACGCGCTGCCCGAGGCAGCCTGCAACTGTTCGGCGTTGGTCTGCGGATCGAGGAAGGCCTCGACCGCTGCGATCAGCACCGGCAGGTATTCCGGCCGCCCGCCCGCCATCGCCAGCGCGATCGCGCAGGTCTCGACCGTTGCAAGGCCGCCGCGCGGCGGAAACTTGCCGAGCAGGTGTTCGCGCGGCAGCGCGCTGCCGGCGAGGATCCGCTCGACGCGCTCGCGCGTGGCCGGCCACAACGGCAGGCCGTCGCCCTGCAGGCTGGTGATCAGCAAATGGTTGGCGCGCTCAAGCGCCTCCTCGTAGCTTGCCCCCTCGGCGCGGAGCATGGGCAGGGCACCACCGGCCGACTGCGCGAGCGCAGATTTCCAGCGCGTCAGTCCGACATAGAACTCTTGTCTGCGCGCCTCGACCGCACCGATGTCGCTACCGGGCAGGAACAGGTCGATGGCAAACTCGACCATGGCGACATCCGGCGCGAGACCGAGGCCCGAGATGGCGTTCTTCATGACCCCGACGAAATCCGACCGAGTGAGCGTGACCGTCGGGATGCCCAGTGATTCGATATGTGCGGCAGCACGGCCGCACGCTGTGGCGCAGGACCCTCAGGCGGCGTTGCCGATGATCACCGCGTCGACGCCGGAGGCCTTCACCAGCCGCGCGGTCTCGGGTTCGCCGATCAGACCGTTGCCCTGGGGAAAGGCGTCCAGCGGCAGTACCTCGCTGTCCGGGAAATCGCGTTCGAGCCAGTCTTTCAGCAGCGGAAGCATGCGGTAGGCCTGCCATTGCTCGTTGGTCACAAAGCCGATGCGTTTGCCGGACAGAGACTCCAGACGCGCCGCATGCGGCTGGGTAACCTCGATACCGCCGGAAGGATCGTAAAACTCGATGCTGACCATGTGCGCTCTCCAGAGTGAATACGCCCCGCGACGATGCTAGTGTAGTGCTTCGTAATTAATAGAACCAAATGCGTTTCGTCGAGTCCAACGATTATCAGAAGCGTTTTGGAGACGACGATGCGAGTGGCAAGTACGATCGAACTGGACGACGCGCAACGGGAGAAGCTGGTGAAGCTTGC
>CAMAXP010000073.1 GCA_945862265.1 Bordetella parapertussis | reverse complement strand
CACCCGCGCTAGCATTGCCCGGATGATGACCACGCCGGGCGCGATCGCGCGCACCTGCTCGGGCGAGAGCAGCAGGCCATTGAGGGCGAGAATGCGGGCGAGTTCCGCTTCGCTGGGCGGCGTGTTGCCTGGTGTGGTGTCGTTGGGTGCGGCGGCGGGCGGGTTCATTGCGCTGTCCATAGGTAGACTCGGTAGGCAAGACTCTGTGGATGCAACACGGCTCCACGCCGGGCGAGGACGCGTCGGGGCGGGTCTGTGTGGATCGCAGGCATCCTACGCGTCCGATGGGAGGCGGACAACGCCGTTTTGCCAGGCCGTCGTGAAGCCCCGTCGTGAGACCTCCTTGTCTTGCGTGCGGGTTCTCAACGAGTTCAGCTCTGTGCCCGCCGTTTCGAGGTCATCGCGATCACCGGCAGCGCTGCCGAACCGATGCTGGGCGGCGACGGCCCGCCGATCGAATATGCGGTGGCTCCTAGGCGCCAGCCCTTTTAACCCGATCCCGCAGTTCCTTGCCCGCCTTGAAGTGCGGCACGCACTTTTCGGACACGTGCACCTTCTCGCCGGATTTCGGATTGCGGCCCACGCGCGGCGGCCGGTAGTTCAGGTTGAAGCTGCCGAAACCGCGGATCTCGATGCGGTTGCCCTCGAGCAGCGCCTGCGTCATCGCATCGAGAATTATCTTCACCGCGTATTCCGCATCCTTCGCCACCAGCTGCGGGTAGCGTTGGGCCAGTTGAACGACCAATTCCGACTTTGTCATGCGTTCCGCCTCCCCCGATTTATCTAGGACCTTACCGCAAAGTTGAAGGGCTGCCGGCCTGGAGCGAACGCGCAAGTTGGGCTAGCCCCTTCTCTTCCATCGGCCGGTCAAGGAGGAGCACGCCGTGCCCGCGCCCATGGGGTGACCACATGATCCGGAAAAATGTCATCAGGCCCGTCCTGAGTGTCCTTGAGATAGATGCCGGGGTTTCCCCCGTCCAGGCGACGGCACCGGGAGGGATCGGGCTGTTCATGTTGGACCCCTTTTCAAATTCGAGACGAATGCAGGTGTATAGGAAATTCAAACCACTTTTTTCCCCATGCGCGACCATACCGCCGGCCCGAGAAGCGGTCAATCGCGCGGTGTTTGCTAAAAAACTCACCCTCGCGCGTGGTTTCTCCAGGCCCTGCGTCGGCCCGAATCGCCTCACTGGGGCGCAATTTTCCCGCTTGGCGCAAGCGTGGGCCGAGCCGGTGAGCGCGGGGGGGCTCTCGCAGGCAAGCCCAGGTGCGTGAGGATCCTGACAATGACCGCCGGCTCAGCACCTTCTGTCCGGCGCGCGGCCCCAGCGCGATGCGATAGGTGCATGCGGCCGCCTGCAATGACGCCAACGGATTATCCGAATCCATGGAGGTGTTCGGACATGTTTGGAGTATTCGATGGCAGCGGAGTGATGGAGCGTCAAGTATGCCATTGCGCCGCCCTAGAGGACGCCGCAGAAAAACCTACTCGAGCTTGATGCCGAATTCGGCCGCGGCGCGCGCCCACGTGACGGATTCGTCGCGGATGCGCTGGGCGAATTCTGCAGAGCTGCCGCCGACCGGCTCCAGTCCAGAATTTGCAAGTCGTTGCTTCACACCCGGGTCGGCCAGCGCCTTCTGAAACTCAGTCGACAGACGCGCCACGATTTCGGTTGGCGTGGCGATAGGCGCAAGGATACCGAACCACTGCGTCATGTCGAATCCGGGATATCCGGATTCAGTGATCGTAGGCACCTCGGGCATCGAGACAGAGCGCACTTTGGTCGACACCGCAAGCAGGAGCAGCCGCCCCGACTGGCCGTGCGGCAACACCGGTGCTGAACCGAGTACGCCGACCATCAGCTGTCCGCTGACCAGGTCCTGCACCGCCTGGCCGCCGCCTTTGTAGGGAATGTTCTGCAACCTGACACCGGCGGTGCGGAAGAAGAGTTCGGCCACGATGTTCTGGGTACCCGCGATGCTCGGTGTCGCATAGTGCAGCGGCGTGCTGGATGCCTTGGCCATCGCGACCAGCCCGGCCAGCGTCGTCACACCCAGCGACGGATTCGCCACGATCACCAGCGGCTGGCTGGTGAGGTTAGTGATCGGCAGGAAGGACTTCTCCACCCGATAGGGGATCGATGGTTTGAGCAGCGGCTGGAACAGCGACGAGTCCGGCGCGACGAGCAGCGTGTAACCATCCGGCGCGGCCCGGGCGACCGCCTCGACCGCAATACCACCGGCCGCACCGGCGCGGTTCTCGATGATAAAGGTCTGTCCCAGCGCTCGGCCAGCGGCCTCGCCTATCACGCGTGCAGACACATCGGCAGTCCCGCCGGGCGCATAGCCGACGATGATCCGGATCGGTTTCGATGGCCATTGCGCGAGCGCAGCACCGCAGACCAGCATCGCCAACAGGATTGCCAGCGCGCGCATCAAGCCATTCCGATCGGCTCGGCCAGGGGCTCGCGCACTTCGCCCGGCCTCGCGCGCATCATCTGCTCGAGCTCGTCGCGCACGCCTTTGTACGCCGGATCATCGAACCTGTTTTGCATCTCGCCCGGGTCATTCACGAGGTCGTACAGCTCGCCCGCGCCCGAGCCGAGCTCGAAGCTGCACTTGTGCGTTTTCGTGCGCACGACGCGCAACTGCAGTCCCACCCCACAGCGCGACGGATGCACATGCCATTCGCTGTAGGCAAGCTTGCGTGGCGCGTGCTTGCCCGCGGCCAAGGGAAGGAGGCTCGCACCCTGCTGCGGCAGTTGCGCGCGCGTGGCGGAGAGTTCGTGAAAGGTCTGGGCGAGATCCAGCGTGGAAACCGGTTCGGCCACCACGCTGTTGCGTGCGACGCCCGGACCGCGCAGGATCATGCCGACCCGCAGCAGATCCTCGTAGGCGATTGGATGCTTCAGATACAGACCGTGGTTGCCGAGCAGCTCGCCGTGATCGGAAGTGAACACGACCAGGGTGTTCTCCTCCAGACCCAGGTCGCGCAGACAGTCGAGCACGCGCCCGACGCTGTGGTCGATGAGCGAAATCATGCCGTAGTAGTTCGCGGTGGTGTGCGCCAGTTGCAGGTCCGTTTGCGGCGGCATGCGCGAGCCTTGCGCGCGGAACTTGCGCATGTTTTCGTCGGCGAGCTGCGGCACCCCTTCGAGCACGGCCTTGTGCCACCACGGGCGGCGCTCGAGATCGAGAGTGCGGTTCTGCGGCAGGGGCATGTCCTGCGGCGCGTAGAGGTAACTCCATGGTGCAGGGCAATCGAACGGATGGTGCGGATCACCGTAGGACATCCACGCGCAAAACGGCTTTGCTGCGTCGCGCCCGCGCAGCCATGCGATCGTCCGGTCTGCCGTCCACGTACTGCCATGCCAGGCCTCGGGCAACGCCGAGTGCCAGGTCTGCGCCGCACCGACGTCAGGCTCCAGTGACTCACCCCAGAGCACGCGCGCTTCCTCGTCACGCCCGCGCTCCAGAAACCACTTCTCGTAATGCCCGACGGGTGGCTTGAACCAGGGACGAATCCGGTTGAAGTGCCCGAGCACGGCGAGCTCAGCATGCGCAAAGCCCATGTACGGACCCATCCAGCCGTCCGAGTACAGCGCATGACTGAAACGGTCCTCGGGCGTGCCGGTCGGTGCAAACGTCGACTTGGTGGCAAAGTGCGCCTTGCCGATAAACGCGGTGGCGTAGCCGGCCTGCGCGAGCGTACCCGCAAAGCCGGCTTCGCCGATCGTCGGATCGAGGTCGACACCGTTGTCCCAGACCCCGTGCGTGAGCGGCAACTGGCCGGTCAGTATTGAGGCGCGCGAGGGCTGGCAGACCAGGTTCGGCGTGATGCATGCCGAGAACCGCGTGCCTTCGCGCGCAAGCCGGTCGAGGTGCGGCGTCCTGATAGAGGGATTTTCGAACCCGTAGCAATCCGCGCGCTGCTGGTCGGAGGTGATCAGGAGGATGTTGGGCTGCATGGGTCGCCTGTCGGTTTGATTCGCTGCTCTCAAGCGTACGCGAGGATCGCGCAGCGCACGACATTTGCAAAAACTCAAGAACCCACTCCGGGCAAGAACTTGACTATCTGGGTCTTCCAGATTTCGGGCAGGTTCAATTGAAGTGTATAGGAAATTTAAGCCACTTTTTTCCCCATGCGCGGCCATACCGCCGGCCCGACAAGCGGTCAATCGCGCGGTGTTTGCTGAAAATTCCCCGCCCTCGATAACCATTTGACCTCTGAATCGGCCCGAATTGCCTAACTGGGGCGCAATTTTCCCGCTACGCGCAAGCGCAGGCCGAGCGGGATCGTCGGCCCCGTTGCAGAACCGCTTTTTCCTTGAGTATCAGGCTGCCTGGAAGAGAGGCAGCGGCCGCGCCGGTGAGCGCGGCGGGGCTCTCGCAGGCAAGCCCAGGTGCGTGAGGATCTTGGCAATGACCGCCGGCTCCTCGATGGCGGCGATGATCCTGAATTCGCCGCCACACTGCGGGCAGTGTTCGAGGTCGAACTCGAACACGCGCTGCAACCGGGGCGGTCACTGCATCAATTTGCAATACCCATACCCACCTTGCACCGCCAGCGGTACAGCGCATCGTGCGCGTCACCGAGCCTGTGGTTGCAAAGAGCGTGAACCTGAAATTCCCACGCCTGTTAATTGATCTTCGCCCCGGAATCCTTCACCACCTTGGCCCAGCGCTCGACTTCGCTCTTCAGGTAAGCGTCCATGTGCTCGGGCGTGGATCCGACGATCTGGTAGCCGAAGCCTTCGATCGCCTCTTTCGACTTGGGATGGGCCATCGCCTTGACGACCTCGGCGTTGAGTCTCTGCACGATTGCGCTCGGCGTTCCGGCGGGGGCGAAGATCGCGTACCAGAGCGATGCGTCGAACCCGGGCAGCGCCGCCTCCTGGATCGTCGGCACCTGCGGCACCACATGCGAGCGCTTCGCGGTGGTGACCGCCAGCGCGCGGAACTTGCCGCCCTGGATCTGCGCCAGCGAAGAAGAGATGCTGTCGAACACGATGTCCACTTCCCGGCCCAGCAACGCCGCGACCACCGGCCCGCTGCCTTTGTAGGGAACATGCGTCACGTCGATACCGGCCGCCGCCTTGAACAGTTCGACCGCCAGGAAGATGCTCGGACCGGGCGAGCCGTAATTGAGCTTGCCGGGGTTCGCCTTTGCCGCGCTGATCAGGTCCTGCAGCGTCTGAATCTGCGCCTGGGTATTCACCACGACAACCAGGGGCAGCGTCGCGGCGAGCGTGATCGACGTGAAGTCCTTGACGGTGTCGTAGGGCAGCTTCGACATCAGTGACGCGTTGACCGCGTGCGCCGAGAGCAGCATCCCGATGGTGTATCCGTCCGGCGCCGATTTGGCTATGGCATCGGCGCCTATGCTCGAACCGGCGCCCGGCTTGTAATCGAACAGCACCGGTTGGCCGAAGGTCCTGGTCAGTTCGTTCGCGATTGGGCGCGCGAGGATGTCCGAACTGCCGCCCGGCGGATACGCCATGATGAATCGGATGGGCTTGGCGGGCCAGGTTTGAGCAAGGGCGCAGGGCATGAAGAAAATGGTTGCGGCCAGTGCGGCGAGGAATTTGCGCGACATTTTTCGATTCTCCAGAAAGAAGCGGCGAGCCCATCCCGGACGGGCGGTTTTCGATCCGACTGACCCTGCCCAAGACGCCCTGAAGGGGTGAGCGTAGCATCTCCATGCGCAACCCAAGGAGAAACAGGATGGCCACTCGTATCGAAAGAGACTTCCTCGGCGATGTATAGGATTCAAATACCGCTGCAAGAAAAAAGACGAGACTTCAGTAAGTCGGCGGACTAAGCTCCCTTTGAGTATGGCGTAGCTCTCATTGTTTTCCTTCGACTATCACATGGACATCCGCAGCAGTGTACCTTTCCTGGGAAGTCGATCTCGTCAGCCGCATCAAACGAGACGGTAGCTGCAGTTTCCGTACTCAATAGATTTCCTCTGGGAGGCAAAGGACAATGAGCCGCATCAAGGCAAACGGGATCGACATCAACTACACGGTGGAAGGGCCGGCGGATGCGCCGGTACTCATGCTGAGCAACTCCCTGCTGACCGACTACGGCATGTGGGATTCGCAGGTTCCGGCCTTTTCGAGGAAGTACCGCCTCCTGCGCTACGACTCGCGTGGCCACGGCGGCACCGAGGCCACGCCGGGCCCATATTCCATGGATCTGCTCGTCGCCGACGTTGTCGGACTGCTCGACGCGTTGGGGATCCGCAAGCTGCATTTCCTCGGGCTGTCCAAGGGCGGGATGGTCGCGCAACTGCTCGCGGCAAAGCACGGTGATCGCCTGTCTTCGGTAGTCTTGTGCGACACCGCCTGCCAGATGCCGCCCGCTTCGACTTGGAACGACCGGATCGCGCTCGCGCAGGCAAAAGGCACGAGCGCGTTCACGCAACTAATGACCGACCGGTGGCTCACCCAGGGGTATCGCGAGCAGCACCCGGAGGTCGTGGCAAAACTCGGCGCCATGATCGCGCGCACCTCGGTCGACGGGCTTGTGGGCTCCGCGTGCGCGATCAGGGACATGGACCACCTGCCGATCCTGTCGGGCATCAAGATCCCGGCCCTGATCGTGGTGGGCGAACTGGACGTGGGAACGCCGGTGGCGGCGGCCGAGATCCTGCACCGTGAAATCGGGCAATCAAAGATGGTCGTGATAAAGGGCGCGGCCCACATGCCTAACATCGAGCAGGCCGCCCTGTTCGACACAACAGTGCTGGATTTCCTCGATTCCAACTAGAATTGCTGCGGTCCAACGACGGTTACAAAATGCCGAAAGTCACTTACGTCCTCGCCGACGACACACGCCGCGACGGCGAAGCTTGCATCAACAAGAATCGCCTCTCGCCGAGGCGCTTTGACCGCCACACGAAAGCGCAGGCCTCGCGGGATCGCCGGCCCAATGACGGAACTGTTCTCGCCTTGAGTATCGTTCAAGTTACCGCCGTCTCCTGGTAAAGAACGCTCCACCACTTGTTGTCGCGGCGCGCATAGATGCTCGAGGCCAGAAGCGTGACGGTCTCCTTCTTGCCGCCCTTCATCTGGCTCGTATAGATGGGGCGATACATCAGGGTAGCGCGATTGTAGATGCGCTTACAGCAAAACCAATCTCAAACGGCCTCGAGCGGTACAGTCAGCTTCGTGTCTTGTACGATGATGCCACCACGATCGCCTGGCGTGATCGAGCCGTAGCGCGGTGCATAAGCAGACGGCAACAGCCAGCCGTGCTCCGGACATAGCCAAAGACGCAGTAAATGACGGTGCCGCTCCGGCTCGGGCCAGTTTTCGAAGTCGGTGCGTGAATGCAGGGTCTGTGGGTTGTGCAAGAACTGCATATCGCCGGATCTGAATTCCATCGAAAGGTTCACTTCCGGATCGTTGGTCAGCGCCTCTAGAAAATCGAGCGCTTCCCACTGTTGGGGTGTTAGCCGCTTTGCCTGCGGAAAATTCGTCTGCGCGGAAACGATGTATTCGCGTGTGATTGTTGCCAACAGTTTTCCGGCGTGCCAGTGAAATACCGGCATGTCGAACCACGGCATCATGCCCGGCGGCACCTCGCCTCTCCGATCCGTGGGAAAAGGTTCGAACAGCACGGGCGCGAGATCCGGGCGCCTCGCGTGTATTTCGTTGTAGCAGGTTGTCGACGACACGATGAAGCTTTCGCCGCCGCTCTTCGCGGGCCTCAGACAAAGGAGGCCGACGATGTCGACAGAATCGGTGTGATAGTTAAGTTTCCGCTTGGTCTGGTAGTAACGGACGTTCGGGTCTGTCACGTCAACGTCAAAGTCTTTCACGTGTCCAAGCAGATGCCCTTTCGCGTTCTGGGATCGGGGTTTTCCGAAATACGAACCAATGCCCATGTATGCAACCGCTGTTTCGTTCCGCGTGTAATGCTCGACGGGAAAGCCGCGGATGAATATGAAACCACGGCCATCTACGAGCTCATTGAGCAGTGGCTTCAGCTTCTGCCCCAGAGCCGGCAGCGGAAAAGTCGCCGGGGAGATGTCGGCGAGCGGCATGCCTGTGGAAATAAATGCGCGAATCGCGTCGTCCAGCTCCGCGAGATGCCCCGATTGCAGCTTACACATCCAGTCATCGCGATCCTGATACTCTGGGCCGTACCAAGCAGCCGGGCCGCTAACCGGACCGTCGGGAATGGGAGGTGAGGAACTCGCTGACGTCATTGCGGACGTACGCCTGCATCGCGCATAACTTTGAGCCAGCGTTGGCTCTCGTCTGCGAAAAAACGTGAGAAGACTTCGGGGGGCATGACATTGAGGTCGGTCAGCATTTCTGAATAACGGGATTGCAAGGCCCGGTCTTCGGCAGCCTTCGCCACAGCGCCGTTCAGACGTTCGACGATCCTGCGAGGTGTGTCTTTCGGTGCCCAGATGCCGTACCAGGTGGAGACTTCCATTCCGGTCAGGCCGGACTCGGTGAATGTCGGCACGTCAGGCAACACCGTCACACGCTTGATCGAGCTGATGCCAAGCGGTTGTAGTCGCTTCGCAGCCACAAGCGGCAGCGCCGTCGCCACAGAAACGTAGGTTAGGTTCGCCTGCCCTGCCAGGACGTCATTCAAGGCAGGCGGGGTCCCTTTGTAAGGGATCATCGTCATCTTTATATTTGCTGTCATGTTCACGAGCTCCGACAACAGGTGCGGCAGCGTGCCCTCTCCGGGTATCGCGAGGTTCAGGGAGCGTGGGTTTGCGCGCGCATAAGCTATTAACTGACTCATGTCCTTCGCCGGCAACGACGGATGCGACACCACAATCACGGGCGAGCTGCCCACGTTCGCAACAGGGCTGAAATCGTTGACGGGATCGAAAGCAAGCGACTTGAACATTCCAGAATAGACGATGTGGGTCGAGCCGCTGTTCAGCAGCAGCGTGTACCCGTCTGGACTCGCCTTCGCGACAATCTCCGATCCGATTATCCCACTCGCACCGGGACGGTTGTCGATGATCATCGGTTGCGCCAGTAACTCCGACAGCTTTTGCACCATGAGCCTGCCGATAACGTCGGTCGGCCCACCCGGAGGCCACGGCAACAAGACCCTAATTGGCTTCGTGGGGTACTCCTGTGCAGGAACCGTCGTCGCAACGACAGAAGCGGCAAATGCGGCCGCATACATCAGGACAAGTATTTGAGATTTTCGCTTCACGTTTCCCCGCTGTTTAGTGAAGATCGCCCAATACGGCAGCCTCGCCCACTACGGTCCTAGTCGCCGATCTTCGGGCCGAATCCGGTCTGCCGCTCAATGGTCAGCGTGTCGGCAGGTCGGGAAAAAGGTTCGGGCGTTGCTTCACCCGGCTGGCGCGGCTGGCCTATCGACGCCATGAACTCATGCAGTCCGGGCGGCAGGTAGGTCCAGGTCATTTTGAGATATCCGGGTCCGGTATTGGTGATCTTGTGTCGAACCCACCGTCCGAGAAAGATAGTCGTGCCAGGCACGAATGAGTGAACGGCACCATCGACTACCACTTCGCCTTTGCCTTCGAAGCAAAACAAAATTTCCTCATGCTTCGAATGCCAGTGGTCTCGGATGTAGCCATTCTCGGCGATCGCCTGCACGCCCATCGACAGGAAATTCGATGAGCAATTCTCCGGTGAAATTTTGACAATCGCAAAGCCGTTTGCCGGCTTGGGTTGCCAGTACGACTTGCCTTCCTCGGGCTGCAGGACGATTGAGTTGCCGGGATGCGGAAGGTCGGTCTCCGCGACTTGTGTGTCAAAAGCACCAACAGTCATTTCAGCTCCTTGGTAGTAACCCTCACGCCCTGTGGATCTCGCCGGAGTTAGCCATGATCGGTGTATAGCGTCCGGATGATTTAGTCGACCTTCGCTTCAGACTGCTTCACTACCTTCTCCCACTTCGCCATGTCCGACTTCAGCAACACGGCGAACTTGGCAGGCGTAGTACCCTCCGGCTTCAGCCGAAACTTCGCAGAACTTTCGCTGCTGAAGATGCATACATCGACAAACAACATCGCCATCCTACATCAGTAGCAAGCCGAGAAAAGGCCGCATACCACCCCGCTTGGCATAGCGGCGGTCCCGGACCTCCCAAATGACTGCGTGATGTGCGCTAACCGGCACCTACCACGCGCGCCGCGATAGATTGCACGGTTTCTGGAATAGCGTCTTCGGCAAGCACCACGCGCTGATGATTGCATCGAGATTTAAGGAAACGTCGCCCTGCACGAGGTTTCCGGCCGCTGCGCGAAGCTGAAAAGCCTCAGAACGTGCCATCGGTCAAGGTGTCGATACAGGCGATCACGCTACAGATGGCCGCTGCGCAGGCGTTCGGGATCGAAAATTACTCGAAACTCGATTCACTCACAGTGAGCATGAAGCATCCGGACGCGATGGCATCGATCCTGTCAGGGTTCGGCGAAGTGACAAGTCACTTCACATCGCCGCCTTACCAGTTCCAGGAACTCGAAAAGCCGGGGATTCGTAAGATTCTCAGCTCAAAGGATGTTGTAGGTGACTCCAGCTTTATCGTCGCATTTACCACTTCAAAGTATGAAAATGAAAACCCGAAGACGGTGAAAGCTTTCATGTCGGCGCTGGACGAATCGATGACGTTCATCAACAGCAACCGCCAGGAAGCGGCTGCCATCTATGTAAAGCTCACAAGCGGAAAAGAAGGCGATGTGGCATCGATGGTGAAGATATTGAATGACCCGGACATGGTGTTCACCACGACGCCCAAAGGAATGGAAAAGACCGCGGACTTCATGTTCCGAGTTGGTACAGTCAAATCAAAGCCGGCATCCTGGAAGGACATGTTTTTTCCTTACATCCATGACAAACCAGGCAGCTGAACCGAAATAGCTATCTTCCAAGGGTGTACCGGAGGCGCGCTGTACTATTGCGCCTTTAGATACATACTCAGACCAAAATGGAAGCACCTGTTGACCCGAAGGACCACGTCTTGCAAGTCCTTCGCGAGCGAATCGCGTCGCATCACATTAAACCGGGGACGCGCCTGAGTGAACAGCAGTTGTGTGAAGAATTTCAAGTTTCCCGTGCAGTCGTTCGGGACGTCTTTACCAAGCTTGAGCAACGAGGGCTCATTCAGCGTAGCCCGAATAAGAGCGCGGTGGTCATACGCCTCGAGCTCAGCCAGGTGTTTGACATCTACCTTGTGCGCGAGATGCTTGAAGGCCTCTGCGCGAGGCTTGCCGCCCAAAGCGTACCCCCCGAGAGCTGGCAAGATCTGGTGGACCTCTTTGACGAGCCAATGGGTAAGCACGTCCAACTCGGCGAACTGGAGGAATACGTCAAAAACCTCCAGGTGCTAAGGCGACGGATGATCTCTGCCGCAAACTCACCCGTGCTCACCGACATGCTCGACCTGATAAACGACAAGGTCAGCGAGATCGCGCGCCGTATCATCATCCTTCCTGGTCGTGCGGACTTGGGGCTGCAGCAACATCGGGCGACCGTGGCAGCCCTGCGAAGAGGTGATCCGACGGAGAGCGAACGATTGCGCCGCGAGAACATCGCAAGCAGCGCCGAATTCCTTAAACGGTATCAGCGCTTCGTCTTATAGACCGCCGTAACGAACTTGCGAGACTGGGCTTCTAATAGCGCATGTCTTTCTGAAGATTCAGTCAGTTCGTGAGCTCCTGCTCAGCCGCGCTGACGGTGTTGTTGAGCAGCACGGTTACGGTCATAATGGAAGTCCGGAGGCGCCCATGTGTTGCCGCCGGCGCCAATTTGGCCACACGGGGGGGTCAAGAGCCGGAAATCTCTACGATAGACCGGTCCTAAAACGGGGATGGGGTCAATCTTTCGACCCATGGCCGCGCCGATACTGGCTCTCCCGGCGAAATGCTGCCACCGGGCCTGATGTATCAGGAGCGGATGGACCGGTCATCCGCGTTCCTCGTAAACCGCCTTCGCAACTTTCGCCGCAATGATGCCGTTCGGCCAGCCGGCATAAAAGGCAAGGTGCGTGAAGATTTCCGAGAGTTCGTCACGGGTCACGCCATTGTCGAGCGCGCGCCACAGGTGACCCTTCAACTGGTCTTCCCGGGCGAGCGCGACGAGTGCGGCCACGGTGATCAGGCTGCGGTCACGCTTCGACAGTCCCGGACGCGCCCAGACATCACCAAACAGCACTTTCTCGGTCAATTCGAAAAGTTTCGGGACGATCTCCTTCACCTGCTCGCTGGATGAAGCAGGCTTCTTCTTCGGGCTGTTCATTCGGGTTTCTCCTTGATGCGATGCGCGGCTAACGAGGCAGGACTCCGCTCAGGATCCGTACTTCCAGGCTCACGCCGGCTTTTGCGCCGAGTATCGAGCGGCCGATCGGGCCCAGCAGCAGCGAACCCCGCGGCGTTACGTCATCCACGACGGCCCATGCGCGAAGCGGGGCGCCTTGTTCATTGACCAGTTCCATCAGGCCTCCGTCGGCAATTTCCAGCTTTCTTGCGTCGAAGTCGGAAATGCGACAGGTTCGACGCCCTCCCTCGTACTCATCGGTTGGCGCTTCGAAAATCCGGAGCGTCGCAATTGCGGTCTTCAGCGCCGACCGCCGCGACTGTGTGGCGGTCTGATCCACGCTGTCGCTCACGATGGCGACACCGTATCGATCCAGCGCGCGTCCCGCCGTGATGTAGCCCTGCCGGACATCCTCGAGCACCAAGGCCGGGTCGCGCTCGAGCGCTGAGCCATACCCTCCGCCTCCCGCGGTCTCCATGACGACAATATCGCCTTCGAACAAAGGAAACTTAGAGACCTTCCCCGGGATCGCCGACGGCGCGATTGCGTTCCCGTCGCGCACGACCGCGAACGCGTTTGGCGCGGACGCGTACCCGCCGCAAACGCCGAACGGCGGCAGGATGTTCCGGTCCGACAGCTCGGAGAAATTGCCCTCTTTCGCGAGAAGACGGATTTCGCGGTGCAGGCCGAGTCCGCCTCGATGCAAACCATCCCCGCAGGAATCGACGCGCAGTTCGCATCGCTCGACCAGGAGTGCGTGCTCGAGCTCGACCGCTTCGGCCGGCTGGATGGACGTAAAGTCACCCTCGTCGTAGGCGCGAATCGTGTGGCTCCCGTCGTGTTCGCGAAATCCGCCGGTTCCTCCTGAGGGGTATTCGTAGAAGATCGTCGGGCGCCCGTGCCCGGGATGGACGCTCGCGATGTACGTGTGGTTCGTGGCGCCCTTGATATCACCGGCAACGTAGTCGGGTGCCGCCATTGCTAGCGCCCCCATGACGACCGACTCCACCCGCCGGCGCACCTCCGAGAACCCGCCCATCGCCGCCGGGTGAGAGGCGTTCACAATGGTTCCCTCGGGCGCGACGACCGCTACCGGCCGGAAGGCGCCCTGGTTGATGTGGCCCCGTGGATCGAGAAGCGCCTTCAGCGCAACGAAAGTCCCCATGGCGGTCACCGCGAGGCTGCAATTCACCGGCGTGGCCGTCTGCAGCGCAGAGCCCGCGAAATCCGCCTTCAGCGTGCCGCCATTGATGGTGATCGAGACCCGCAGGGGAATCGGCCCCCCGCTTGCGGCGTCGCCATCGAAGTAATCCTCGTAGGCATACGTGCCCGGCCTGACACGCGCGATAGCATCGCGCATCCTGCGCTCGCTGCGATCCATGTGTTCCGCCATGAGGTCCTCGATGAGGGAAGTCCCGAAGCGCTCGACCAGCGAGCGCAACCGGTCGAGGGCCGTATGGCAGCACGCAAGCATGGCGTAGAAATCGCCTTCTCTTTCGTCGGGGACGCGGACGTTGGCCAGGATGAGTTCCAGCAAGCCTTCGACACGCTTGCCGCCCCGGTAAATCTTCACGAAGGGGATACGCAGGCCCTCCTGATAGATCTCGGTGGCTCCTCCCGAAATGCTCCCCGGCGTCATTCCTCCGATGTCACCCCAGTGCGCCCGGACCACGGCGATCGCAACACGGCGCCCGTCGGCGAAGAAGGGCACCATCATCGCGACGTCGTTCATGTGGGTTCCGGAGGAATAGGTATCGTTGACGATGACGACGTCGCCCTCCGAAAGGTCTCCGCCGAAGTACAACAAGGCTTCGCGCACCTGCGCCGGGAGCGGGATGATGTGCGCCGGGCTGCCCTCGGATTGCGCCACCAGCGCGCCGTCCTTGTCGAGGATCGCGCAGGAGAAATCCTGCCCTTCGAAAATAATCGACGAATGCGCGGTGCGCATGATCGTCTTGCCCATCTCGCGGACCGTGGAGACGAAGTACTCGAGCACCACTTCCAGCGTGATCAGGTCGATCGCCGGCTTTTTCACGGACGCTCCATGCGGAGGTTGCCGAGCAGGTCGAGGGCTGCATGCCAGGCCGGCGGGATGGCCGTGGTGCTGCCGTACTCTTCGACGACGGCGGGCCCGGCGAATTCCGCGCCGGCGCCGAGGCGGCTGCGCTCGTAGACCGGGCAGTTCCGATGCCAGGCGCCGTCGAAGTAGACCGTCCTTCTTGCCTTTTCGGCTGCGGTGATCGGGTTTGCCTGCCGTGGGATGTCGGCAAGTTTCGGACGCGCCACGACGCCTGTTGCGACAACGCGCAATGTGACGATGTCGATCGGCTTGCCGGGGCGGCGATGCCCATAGCGTTGCTCGTAACGCTCCTCGAAATCCGCTGAGAGGCGTAGCGCAACGCCGTCCTCCGAGCCAATCGGGATATTGAGATCGAATGCCTGCCCCCGATAGCGCATGTCAGCCGAACACTCGATGCGGGAATCGGAATCGGCGAACCCTTCGCGCTCCAGAGCGGCGCGGCCAGCGGCCACGAGCTCCGCGCTGGCCTCGCGAATGAACCCGTGAGCCACGCCTCGCAGGTCGGCCAGGACTGTTCGCGCAAAGTCATGACGGATGTCGGAGCCGATCAACCCGACAGCCGACAAGTTGCCGGGAAAGCGCGGAACGACAATGCGGCGGATTCCCAGTTCGTCAGCGAGTTCTGCCGCATGCATCGGTCCGGCCCCGCCCAGCGGCACGAGAGCGAACCTGCGCGGGTCGTGACCGCGCTCGATCGAGATCTCGCGGATGGCGCTCGCCATGCGCGCGACCGCGAGCTTGATCACGCCCTCGGCCAGCCGCTCTAGGTTCGGGTACCCCAGCTCGCCGGCAAGCCGGCCGATGGCCTTGGCCGATGCTTCGCGATCGAGCGAAAGCTCCCCGGACAGCAGCGTTCCCGCAGCGATCCGGCCGAGAAACAGGTTTGCATCCGTCACCGTGACGTCCTGCCCTCCCCGCAAATACGCGACCGGGCCCGGATCGGCCCCCGCGCTCTGCGGGCCGACGCGCAGGCTGCCGTCGACGTCACGCCAGGCAATGCTGCCTCCCCCGGCACCGACCGTATTGATGTCGAGTTGGGGCAGCTTCAGCGGCAGCCCGGCAATCATGGATTCCTGAACGACGGTCGGCTTCGAACCTGCCACCAGCGCCACATCCGTGCTGGTCCCGCCCATGTCGCATGTAATGAAATCCCCCACTCCTGCCGCTGCGCAAGCGAGCATCGCCCCGTTCACGCCACCGGCCGGCCCCGACAGGATCGTCCTTGCGGGCGTCTGCCCCGCGGCTTCGGCGGTGAGGATGCCGCCGTTCGATCCCATCACATACAGCCCAGCGCGGCCGATGCGCTCGGCAAGGCGGCCCACGTACGTCTTTACGCGCGGCAGGACGTAGGCATTGATCACGCTGGTGGTGAGCCGTTCGTATTCCCGATATTCGGGAACCACATCCGAGGACAGGATGACCGGCAGCCCCGGAAGCCGTTCGCCGAGGATCCGGCCGACTTCGCGCTCGTGTTCTGCGTTGGCATAGGAGTGCAACAGGCACACCACGGCCGCCTCGGGCCGCGATGCCTTGAACCGGTCGCAAATCTCCTCGACGCTGCGCGGATCCAGCCCACGATGGACCTGCCCGCCGGCGCGCAACCTCTCGCGCACCTCGAAGCGACTTACCCGCGGTACTAGCGGGGGAGCCTTGATGAACTTGGTGTTGAACAACCCTGGCGAAGCACGCCGGGTCCTTCCGATTTCGAGCAGGTCGCGAAACCCTTCGGTCGCGAGAATGGCCAGGCGCGCGCCTTTCCTCTCGAGAAGGATATTGGTGGCCACCGTTGTGCCGTGGACGATCCGGGAATTTGCCCAGCCCCCTTTCCCCAGCCGGTCCAGCGAACGCATGACCGCTTCCGAAGGGTCGGCCACGGTTGAAGGCACCTTGATGGTCCGGATGTCCCCCGCGGTTGCATCGTAGACCGCAAGGTCGGTGAACGTGCCGCCGGTATCGATTCCGATGCTGGACGCTGTCATTGCAGCGAGATCCCGGCTTCCTTGACGATGGCAGACCAGATCGCCGTTTCGCGCCGGATGCGCGCGGCAAGCTGCTCCGGCGAGGTGACCGAAAGTTCCAGCCCGACCTTCTTGAAGGCCTCCTGGATCTCCGGCATCGCCGCCACCCTGGCGATCTCCCGGTTGAGCTGGGCGATGATCGCCGCCGGCGTCCCGGCGGGCACAAGGATCGCGTCCCACGCGCGCACGTCGAAATCGGCGAAGCCCAACTCCTGCATCGTGGGGACGTCGGGAAGTTCTGGCGCCCGGGTCGGCGCGGTCACGGCAAACGGCCGCACGTTGCCTCCCTGGATGTGCCCCAGCACAGACGGGATGCTCGCGAAAAGCATCCTCGTCTCGCCGGCGACCACCGACAGCGTCGCGGGGCCGCCGCCCTTGTAGGGCACGTGCGTCATCTCGATCCCGGCCTTGCGGCCCATCAGGACGGCCGAAAGGTGGTTCTGGCTCCCGAGTCCCGTGGAGCCATACGTGAACTCTCCCGGCTTGCCCGCCTTGATGAGCGATATCAGGTCGCCCAGACGCCCCGCAGTCACCGACTTGTGGACCACAAGAACGAACTGGTACTCATCGATGAGACTGACCGGCAGCAGATCCTTTTGCGGGTGGAAGGTCGCGTTCTTGTACAGGCTGGGATTGACGGTCAAACCGTTGCTGAAGCCCCACAGCAGCGTGTAGCCATCGGGCTGGGCGCGCGCGACAGTCTCGATCGCGATGTTGGTGTTCGCGCCGGGGCGGTTGTCTACGATGATCTGCTGGCCCAGCAACTGGCCCAGTCTCGGCGCGAAGTGACGAGCACCGGTATCCGATGCGCCGCCGGGCGGAAAGCCCACGACCATTCGTATCGGCTTGGCCGGATAGTTCTGCGCCTGCGCCGCCGAGCCAATCACGCCAGCAACCATGAGCAGCACAGGGATCAACAGGAAACGACCGAAACACGATGCAGGCAATGCCATGTCGATTCCTTCGAGAAGGTGTTCATGTTCAACGCAACGCGGTGTATAGGAAATTCAAACCACCTTTTCCCCATGCCCGACTTTATCACCGGACCGAGAAGCAATCACTTTTGCGTGGTGTGTTGTGAAAATCCCCCCTCACGCGGGTTTTTCGGTCTATGCGTCACCCCGTGGGGCCAATTTCGACCCACTTTGACCGCATCACGCGAGCGCAGGCCGAGCGGGATCGTCGGCCCCGTTGCAGAACCGTTTAGTTGGGGCAGTGCCGATCAGCGACTGACCAGCGCATTCATTGGGCGTACCCTGGTCAAATCGATGCCGGCGGCAACACGGCCTGCACAATCGCCTCGAATTCGGTGAGTAATTCTGGTTGCTTTTGTTTCAGATACCGCGCTACCGGCTTGTTTGCGAGCAGTTTCGTGAGATACCCCTTCGCCAGCACCAGATTGAGCACGTCCTGACCGTAGGT
>CAMAXP010000072.1 GCA_945862265.1 Bordetella parapertussis | reverse complement strand
CCACCGAGATCTACACCGACCAGAACGTGCGCCACCTGGTGGGCGAACTGCTGGCAGCGCGCGGGGCGGCTTCCGGCGGCATCGTCTGGAACTACACCCGCCCGCCCGTCGTCGACCTCGAGTACGAAATGGACGTGCGCGGGGCCGCGCGGGAGATCGTGCTCTAGACGACGTTCTTCTCGAGCAACGGCCGGTTCGCGGCGATCCGCTCGAAGGCCAGCGGCGAAAGGTCGAGCGTGCGGTAGCCGCCGTATGCGATGAGTTCGGCCACGCCGCGGCCGACCGCCGGCGACTGCTGCAGCCCGTGCCCGGAAAAGCCGTTCGCGAAGATCAGGTTCGGCACCTCCGGGTGCGAACCCACGATGCCGTTG
Source organism: Bordetella parapertussis (assembly GCA_945862265.1). GTDB lineage: Bacteria > Pseudomonadota > Gammaproteobacteria > Burkholderiales > SG8-39 > SZAS-79. The sequence goes on along the minus strand of CAMAXP010000072.1, from coordinate 17,645 downwards.
CAGTCGAACGTGTTCAGCTCGTAGTACCCGGCCCACGCGCTCGTCTGGCGCAGCGCCTCGAACGCCGGCACCCGTTGGGCCAGCACGGGCCAGATGACTTCCTCATACAGTTCATGCTCCGGGTCGAGCGGCAGGTCGTCCGGGTCGCGCGCCGGGTCGGGCGAAGTACCGCAGATGAACCCACGCCCTTCCGGCCGGAAGTACACGCCTGAAGGATCGATCAGCAGCGGCGCGCCCTCGACGGGCGTCGGGCAGGTGAAGACAAACACCGATCGCCGCCGCGCGCGCACCGGCAGGTCGATGCCGAGCCACGCCGCCGGCTCGCGTGCCCAGGGGCCGGCCGCATTGACCGCGATGTCGCAGGGCACCGTGCTGCCGTCCGCAAGCCTTACCGCGCGGATCCGCGCGCCGTCCCGATCGAACCCGTGCGCTTCGGCCGCAATGTAAGTCGCGCCCAGCGACCGCGCCTTGCGGCGATAGGCCTGCAGCAGGCTGTACCCGTCGAACCATCCTTCGCCGGACAGTCCAAGCGAGCCCAGCACAACGCCTTCGGTCGAAATCCACGGAAATCGCGCCCGCAGCCCGGCTGGGTCCAGCAACGCAACATCCGCTCCCAGGGTTTTCTGGATCCGATGGTTCTCTTCCAACGTCGCCCGTCCGGCCGCCGAGGCAAGGAACAGGTACCCACCCTCCACAAGGCCGATTTCGGGCCGCTCCCCGCCCACCGCGAGCCTCTCCCCGACCCCTCTCAGGAACTCGATGCCGAATTGCCCGATCTCGATGTTGATCGCAGTGGAGAACTGCTGCCGGATCGAGCTCGCCGAGAGCGCCGACGAAGCACGCACATACGATGGGTCTCTCTCGATGACAGTGACCTCGCCTGAGAACGCAGGGTCGCCGAGCAAAAAGCACGCGATCGCGCTGCCCACGGCCCCGCCGCCGATAATCACCACCTTCCTTCCCGCCATGGCCTGTCGCCCCTGCATTCCGCGTTGACACGCGACCGGTGCATAGCATAGCGTCCCCGCTTCACTTCGGAGTCCCCGTGTCCGCATCGATCCGCCATATCACCGCCGAGGAAGTCCACGCGGCCCTCGCCTACCCCGCACTGGTCGATGCGCTGCGCGCAGCTTTCATCGCCGGCGCCGAGGTACCGCTGCGCTCCAGCCATTCGGTGACCCCCGCCGGTGACCGCCTGCTGGTCATGCCGGCCTGGAATGCGAGCGGCGACCTCGGCGTAAAGCTGGTCACCGTCTTTCCCCACAACCGCGAACGTGGCGTCCCCAGCGTCTCCGCACTGTATGTGCTCCTGGACGGCGAAACAGGTCACCCGCGCGCGCTGATCGACGGCGAGTCGCTCACCCTGCGCCGTACGGCTGCGTCCTCGTCACTGGCGTCCACGTACCTCTCGCGGCCGGAGTCGCACACCCTGCTCGTGGTGGGCACAGGGGCACTCGCACCCTACATGGCTGCGGCGCACTGCGCCGTGCGGCCGATCCGGACCGTACGCGTCTGGGGGCGCTCATTCGAAAGGGCTCGCGCCATGGCATCGGGGCTCGCGATCGAGGGCTGCCGATGCGAAGCCGTGGAGTCGCTCGAACAGGGCCTTGCGGACGCCGATATCGTGACCTGCGCGACAACTGCACGTGAGCCAGTAGTCCGCGGTGCGTGGGTCAAGCCCGGCGCGCACGTGGACCTTGTTGGTGCCTTTACGCGCGGCATGCGTGAGTGCGACGACGCGCTGGTCACGCGCTCCGCCGTGTTCGTCGATACCCATGCCGGCGCTCTTAAGGAGGCAAGCGACCTCCTGGATCCCCTCGAAGCGGGCGTGATCGAGCAAAGGCACGTTCTCGCAGAGCTTGCCGATCTCGCCGCGAAGCGGCATCCCGGTCGGCGTACGCCGGACGAGATAACGCTTTTCAAATCGGTGGGCAGCGCCCTCGAGGACCTGTGCGCCGCGCGGCTGGTCTTTGAGCGCTGCGGCTAGGCCGTGTTGAACAAGCGCCGGTAGGCCTCGCGCCTGGCCTCGCCGGTTCGGCCCAGCGAGTAATAGAACGCGTGGGGCGTAACGATCGGATCTTCAGCACCCAGCGCATTGGCGCCATAGCTCGACCAGCGATACGCGCCGGGATTGCGCGCAAGGCGAGCTCGCACCGGATTCAACTCGATATAGCGCATGCAGGCATAGAGGTGGCGGCGAACGTGGATCGCCGACACGTCAATGCTGTCGTCCCAGAGACGACAGACCCGCCCCATTTTTGCTCCGGCATAGCGGTCGTGTCTCGCGCAGGCCGCGCCCAGGAGGCTGGCCGCGCCGCCGACGCCCGCGGCCGTCACCAGCAGATGCAGGTGATTGCCCATGAGGACGTAGGCGTGCACGCTGCATTCGTAGCGCAACGCATAGCGCGCGAGCCAGCGCAGAAAGGCGATGCGATCGCTCTCACCGAAAAAGCACTCCGCACGGCCCGCACCCCGTCGGATCAGGTGCAACGGGACGTGGGCGGGGAAGGCATGGGTGGTCCAAGTCATGCCCAAGAACAACGGATTGAGCGCGGGCCGCGTTGACCCGGAGGAAGTTACTCCTTCTCGGCCGGCAGACGGGCGGCCGCTTCGCGCAAGGCAGCCTCCCGGGCACGACGCGTTGGAGCGATTTCGACCGCGCGGAGCGCTTTCCGCTCAGCCTCCTGCATGGCTTCAGCTTGCACCGGGCTGCGTACGCTTTCTTCGGCAGCCAGACGGGCATGGTGCGAGGCTTCCATCTTCAAGGCGATTTCGTGGGCACGCACGGCCTTCGCCTCAGCAGCCCGCAGTGCGCGGACTATGGCCTCCCGCCGTGCCCGCACCAGGGCTTCTAACCGCGCCCTTTCTTCCGCGATGCGGCGCGCCGCTTCTTCGGCTTCGCGCTTTGCCCGTGCCTCAGCCTCAAGTCGTGCCTTCTCCTCAGCCTCGCGACGAGCCTTTTCCTCGGCTTCGCGCTTTGCTCGCGCCTCAGCCTCAAGTCGTGCCTTCTCCTCCGCCTCCTGACGAGCCTTTTCCTCAGCTTCGCGCTTTGCTCGCGCCTCGGCCTCGAGCCGTGCCCTCTCCTCTACCTCCCGACGAGCCTTTTCCTCGGCTTCACGCTTCGCCCGCGCCTCAGCCTCAAGCCGTGCCTTTTCCTCAGCTGCGCGCCGGGCTTTCTCCGCGGCCTCACGCCGAACACGTTCTTCCGTTTCGCGCCGCGCCTTCAGCAACGCCTGCTTCTTTGCCTCTTCTTCCGCCGCGAGCCTGGCCTGCTCGGCAGCCTCATCGGCGGCTGATGTCTTGTCCCCACGCAATTCGGCGAGCTTGCGTCGGGCCAGCGGCACGTACACGCCCTGCGGGAAATTTTCGATATACAGATCAAGTTCCTCGGGATCGTCGGTGTCCTTGATCGCCCGCCAGAACTCGAGCTCGACCTCGGTTCCCTGCGCGTCCGGGACAAACGCGGCAGGCGAAGGGTGCGCTGGCGCAGGGTCCGCATGCGGAAAATCCCCTTCCCGCAGCATCTGCGTGCTGTCGTCCTCAGGCACCTCGGTGGGCAGGCCCTCGGCTGCGCGCTGCAGCGCCTCGGCAAACTCGCCGGCCGACTGGAACCGCTTGTCCGGGTCCTTGGCGAGCGCGCGGCTGACGATCTCGTCGTATTCGGGGGAGATCGAATCAATGATCAGGGACGGTGCCGGCGGGTCGTCCTGCACGATCCGCTTGGCCACCGAAAATGCCCCTCCGCCTTGGAACGGCCTCTGCCCGGTCAGGAACTGGTAGAAGACCACCCCGGCGGAAAAAATGTCGGTCCGGCGGTCGATCTTCAGCCCCTGCACCTGCTCGGGGGACATGTAGGCGGGCGTTCCGACCATGGTGCCTACCTGAGTCGCCCCCTGGCGGTCCGGATCGCTGATCCTGGCTACGCCGAAGTCGGCGAGCTTCACGTGGCCTTCGTGGTCGACCATGACGTTGGCCGGCTTGATGTCGCGGTGCACAACGCCTTCGTTGTGGGCAAAGTCGAGTGCCTCGAGGAGCTCCGTCATCAGGCGCGTCGACTCACGCAGCGTGAAGCGCTCGCCGGTGTCGAATGCCGCCTTGAGTTCCTTGCCCCGGATGTACTCCATGACGATATAGGCGATCTCGCCTTCCTCGCCGAAATCGTAGACCTGGACGATGTTGGGGTGGTTCAGGCGCGCAACGGCCTGCGCCTCCCGGGCAAAGCGCATCGAATACTCCTGCGCGGTGGCAGGGTCCAGTTCGCCGACCAGGATGGTCTTGACCGCGACCGTGCGGCTCAGGCGGGGGTCGAGGCCTTCGTAGACGACACCCATGGCGCCCTTGCCCAGGACACGCTTGATCTTGTATCGGCCCAGCGACTCGAGCGGCGGCGCGGTCATGTTCGGAGGTGGGGCCCGCCCGGCCTGGCCCGCCTAGTTCGGCCGGACCGGCGCGTGGGTGAGCGGTTTGGGGATCTCGACACCCTGTTCTCGCGCCTTCTGGTACCAGCGCAGCGCGGTCTCGTAGTCACGCTTCAGCACGGCATTACCTGTGTTGTAGAGATCGCCGAGACGCTTCTGGGCCGGGCCATGTCCGGCGTCCCCTGCGGCCAGGAAGGCCGCCATTGCCCCCTTGAGGTCGCCATTGCGCTCGGCTTCCAGGCCCTGCTGGTGGCGCTCTGCAGCCTGGGCTGGGGTCAATGCGCTCGCCGAAGGCCGTGGAGCCGGCTCGGGACGCGGCTTGGGCGCAGGCGTCTCCTTGACCGGCGGGGGCGGCGGCGGCGGCGGAACGGCCTGTGCCGGCACTTGGGGTGAAGCCGGCTTGGCGATCAGGGCGCGGTACTCGCCTGCAGCCTGAGGGGCATCGGTCGCCATGACCTTGTCTGCGGACGGGATCGACAGGACCCGACCGACGATCAGTTGGTTGATGTTTCCGTCCAGGAACGCCTCCGGGTTGGCCCGGTAGAGGGCGAGGATCATCTGGAAGACGGTCGCGCCCTGGGGCCGCGTCTTGCTTGCAATCCGGTAAAGGGTATCGCCCCTGACGACTTCGTAGGCCGCGGGAACCGCAGCAGGGGGCTTCTGGGCGTGGGCTGGGATGCCGGAGAAAGCGAGGGCGCAAAGAAGTGCGCCACAAGCCAAAACCCGCGCCAAACCGCCTGGGCACGGCCCTTGCACGGGGCCGGGACCTAATCGCAAAAGAATTCTACGGTTTCCGTGGCACTGGCGCGGGGCTGGCCGAAAGCGATCCAGCCATGGCCGCGCAGGGCGAACTCCGCGCGCCGCAATACGACTTCGGCATCGCCCTCCACCGTTACGTAGGTTCCGTTGGCGCTGTGGTCAGCCAGCACGAACTTGTCCAGCCGGCGTTCGATCTTGCCGTGCTGGCGCGAAGCCATGCGGTCGATGATGACGAGGTCCCCGGCCTTGTCGCGGCCCAGCGTAAGCGAGGTGCGCGCACCTTCGAGGACGATTTCCTGGTCGAGGTACTTGAGGCGCAGCGCGGTGAGTTTTTGCTTCACCAACGAACGGTTGGTCGACAACTGGGTCTGGTCTTCGTTCTGCTGCCAGAGGATCTCGTAGAGGTCGACCGCCGTGGCTTTGCCCTTGACCTCGATCGAATACAGGCGCCGCGACGAAGAGCGCATGATCGGGCTCATCATCTCGACCGTCTCGCGGGAGGTCATGATCTGGCCCTTGGATGCCAGGCCCGCGAGGCGGGCCGCCAGGTTGACGGAGTCGCCGAAGACATCGCCGTCACGCTCGACCAGCGGGCCGAAGTGGAACCCGATGCGCACGCCGATCTTGGTGTTCGCCACGGGGGGCAATTCTTCGATCGCGCCCTGCATTTCGATCGCCGCGCCGGCCGCCGAGCTCGCATCCGGGAAGGTCGCCATGACCTCGTCGCCGATGGTCTTGATGACCCGGCCGCCGATCACGGCGGTCTTGTCCTTGAAGATATTGATGCAGCGGTCGATGGCCGCGTGGGCAACGGCATCCCCCGCACTTTCGTACAGGCGTGTGCTGCCGCTGACATCAACGAACAGGACTGCGGCCTGGGCAGTTTCGCTCATAAATGAAGGCTCATATAGCGAATAATGTTGTTGAACTCATGCTCTGAGCGCCAGAGCGAGCAACCGTGCGGGATCGGGGCTGAAGCGGGGCGACCGGTCGAGAACTCTAAACCAACCGAGGTAGTGGGTGAGGTATTTCGTGGCAACACCCTTGAAGCGGACCATCCATGCGCGCAGGCGCGAACAAAAGGCATTGACGTTCTGCACATGCCAAGCGCCCTGTACGGCACCTTCAAAAATTTAGACGGTGGGAAGATCATTGGGGAATGGAGAGACGGAAAACCTACAGGGCAAGCTACCTATGCTTACAAAAACGGGGACCGATACGTCGGCGCATTTAAGGACGGGCAGTTCAGTGGCAAAGGCATTTTTACGCTTTCTAGTGGCAAAACGTTCGAGGGTGAATGGCGGGAAGGAAAACTTAACGGACAAGGCACACTAAAAGTCCCCGATGGCGGGAAGTACGCAGGTAATTTCAAAGACGGGGAATTTAACGGCCTAGGCACTTACACATGGGCGAATGGTGCGACCTACACTGGGGAATGGATTTCCGGCTTACAAAACGGATTGGGCAAACAAACCTCACCCGACGGACCAACGTACGTGGGTATATTCAAAGCAGGGCGACTCAACGGCGAAGGAGAAGTGACGTTTCCCAAGGGAATGAAATATCGGGGCGAATTCAAGGATCAAAAATTTAATGGAGTCGGAACTTTATACAGTGCAGATGGCTCTATCCTGCGATCTGGCAACTGGCAGAACGGTGAATTCATCGAGAATCAACGATCAGGTGCAGCACGGGGTGGTGAATCGGCGGAATGTAGCTCTGCGAAAGGGCTTGCTGCCCTCTGCCAAGGAAGTTGCATGATGTCCTCCCCCGGAGGATTTGGGCAAGCCTTGGGCAACTGTGGCAGTCGATGCCAATCGGAGATCGCGGCAATTGGAAGCGCATGCAGGTAGAGCACATAACTTCGCATCGAGTCGAAACTGTTAGGAGTGACAAATATGAACCGCAACTTCGTTACTGCCGCCGTGTCTTCTGCTCTCATCGCCTTGCCAGTGTCTTCATTTTCCGCTAGTGATCATGCAGTGCGGGGGCATGTGACAAAGAGCGGCACTTATGTAGCGCCTACCCGTGCGACGAATCCGAACAGAACGCAGCGCGACAACTACAGTTCGAAGCCGAATATCAACCCCGCGACTGGAAACCAAGGAACGCGAACGCCGAAGAAATAGTAATGATTTCTGATCGATTATTGTTGATCAAACATTGGCCGGCGCACGCTTCCTCTTTTGCGATCATCAAGCCAGAACACCCGCCAGAAAAGAACGATACCGACGAACATCACGGCACGAAACAGGAATAGTTTTTTTGCGAGGCGCTTGTTGCCCTGTCGCGGAAATCATTAAAGCAGTGCCAAAGGCTTCCTGCTTGCGCTTTCGTGCCAACGGTCCACGAAGCCCCATCGCAATTCCAGCAGCGATATAGGTGGTCACAGCAGCGAAGGACGCTTCCAAGATCACGTTTGTCCTTTACGCAATGAAGCAACGACTTCACTCTGATCCCACCTTGGTGGGATCACGCCATCCCGCACTTCCTCGCTGACCAGCACACCCTTTTCGAACTGCAGGTGCAGTTCATGCTCATAGGTGCTTGCATGGCCCTGATGGACGTAGTGCAGTAATTCCCCGTAGGTGCAACGCAATGCTCCAGTGACAAAATCAGCGAATAGCCCATCTTCGTCCGCTTCAGGAAACAACTCCCTGAGGGGCTTTGCTGGGATAACGTAGTAAAGCTTGCCTGTTCGTTTGTATACGTCGTCGCCACATGCGAGCCTGATGTTGCCTTTGATTCTTGTCAAAAACAGCTTGCCCGCCTTGACCTCCCATCCAGCCGTATATCCACGCCAGTTGCTGGTATCAGTCCACTGGAACGAAATTTTCTGCTCTTTCAAATAGCCTTCCAGCGGCTCGTCGCATAGCCAATACGTGTTGCCGTTGTGGATTAGAGGGTCGGTTGCTTGGGCGGTCATGGTTTTACTGGGTTTAACTTCCGAATGGGTTAGTCGTGCCAACCTGACTGGCCCTACCCTGTACAGGTCCCGAGGGTCTTTTAGACCCCCGGTGGGGGGGGCGAGTCGGTGGACCATGCTAAACCCAATAATCGCCGCCGACACGGGGCATATCGCAGTTGTGCAATCTGCAAGCGATTCCTACATAAAAACCATGTCGTTGGAGGCACGCAGCCGCCTGAATCGCCGAGGAAATCTAGGATTAACTTGCATACAATGTATGTAAATGTCATATTTTGACTGTGCGTTGCCACGCACATATCTCAACCAATAGGGGGTTGTATGAAACAGGAAAGCATCAATCATCGCCGCTTGTCGCGGCAACTAGCCGCAGTGCTGGTATCGCAGAACGCCGAGGACGTAATCGGAGCGGCTATGCGCGTCTTGGAAGGCAGAGCAAGGCATCAGAGCGCCCTGACTTCGCCGGGAAGCGTACGGAGCTATCTGCGCTTGGCTCTGACCGGTAAAGAACGCGAGGAATTCTGGTGCGTCTATCTGGACGCACAGCACAGGGTCATATCGTTCGAATCGCTATTCGCCGGGACACTGACGCAGACCAGCGTCTACCCAAGGGAGGTCGTCAAGGCAGCACTCCGGACCAACGCGGCGGCGGTGATCTTTGCGCATAACCACCCATCGGGAGTCGCCGAACCGAGCCAGGCCGACGAATTGCTGACCCGTCAGCTAAAGGACGCGCTGGCGATGGTTGATATCAAGGTACTCGACCACTTCATCGTGGCCGGATCGGCGGGGCTTTCGTTCGCTGAGAGAGGACTGCTTTAGAAGGCGGGAAACCGGGGGGTTGCCACCCCCCGGAGACCCTAACCGGTCGCCCCAATAGGGGAGGCAGCCCGGCTTCGATAATCGTATCACTGGGGGGTGCATGAAAGATCAGGCGAAGGAACTACGCAACGCGAGGGTGAAGCTAAAAGCGAACAGCGCGGAACTGGCGGAAATGCTGGGGGTTGCCCTGCCGACGCTGAGAAGCTGGATTGCCCCCGCGACTTCGAAAATGCATCGGTCGATGCCGAGAACAGCGCAGCTTCTGCTTCACCGCATTCTTGCGGACGTTACAGCCAAACGTTGAGGGGACCGGGCTAACGGCGTGACCCGTGCCAGAGCAATGAGGGAACAGATGAGGGAACAGCACCGTCAGGCCGACCTAACTGCCTGACGGTGCTTGACTTCTGGCGGAGAGCGAGGGATTCGAACCCTCGATACGGGTTGACCCCGTATAACGCCTTAGCAGGGCGCCCCCTTCAGCCACTCGGGCAGCTCTCCTGAAGGTCGAATTCTACTACGGGTTCCGCAGAGGCTACCGCGCCGTCAGTTTTGCAGCGAGCTTTGCCTCGTAATCCGCGAACCGGTACTGCGGGGTATCCCGCCGGCCTCCGCCCTTGTGCAGCACCCGGTGGCAGGGCACGGCGAATACCCACCAATTGTGTGTGCAGGTACTCCCCACCGCCCTGACGGCCCTTGGCGCACCTATGGCTTCAGCTATGGAGGAATAATCGGAGGTCTGCCCGAAGGGAATCTTCAGGACTTCGCGGATCACTTGCTGCTGGAAGGGCGTGCCCCGCAGGTCAAGGCGCAAACCGAATGGCCCGACGGGTGACGCAACGTACTTGATTGCCTTGGCGACCGCGGCCTTGCACCCTGTCTCGTCGCGGATGAGGAGCGCCTTGGGAAAGCGGGCCTCAATATCGCCAGAAAGCTCCGCCGCCTTCTCCCGGATCATGATGCTGACGACACCCTTGTCGCTCAACGCAACGAGGATCGCGCCGAGCGCGCACTTGCCGGTCCCGAAGCGGATTTTCTCGGGTGGACGGTAGCGTAGCGGCCCGTCCCGGAACACGGCTCAGCCCTGTTCGAGACCGAAAGCCTTGTGCAGGACCCGCACGGCGAGTTCCATGTACTTCTCGTCCAGCACGACCGAGATCTTGATCTCCGAGGTGGTAATCATCTGGATGTTGATGCCCTCCTCGGCCAGCGTCCGGAACATCTGCGACGCAATGCCGACGTGGGACCGCATGCCGAGGCCCACGAGGGACACCTTGGCGATCTTGTCGTCGCCGGACACCTCGCGGCACTTGATGTGCGGCTGGACCTGGTCCTTGAGGATCTTCATCGCCTTGGCGTAGTCGGTACGGCCGACGGTAAACGACAGGTCGGTCATGCCGTCGTGGCCGACGTTCTGCACGATGACGTCCACGTCGATCTTGGCGTCCGCGATCGGGCCGAGGATCGCGTAGGCGATGCCGGGACGGTCGGGCACGTCGTGCACGGTGATCTTTGCCTCGTCGCGCGCGAATGCAACGCCGGAAATGACTGCTTGTTCCATTGCCATGGTCGGGTCTTCCTCGAATGTGATCAGCGTGCCGGAGTTGAACTCCTCCTCCACCGGGATCAGCGGGTCGGTCAGGCTGGAGAGCACGCGCAGGCGCACCTTGTACTTGCCGGCGAACTCCACCGAGCGGATCTGCAGCACCTTGGAGCCGAGGCTCGCCATCTCGAGCATTTCCTCGAAGGTGACGGTCTTCAGGCGCCGCGCCTCGGGCACGATGCGCGGGTCGGTCGTGTAGACGCCGTCCACGTCGGTGTAGATCTGGCACTCGTCGGCCTTCAGCGCCGCGGCCAGCGCGACGCCGGTGGTGTCGGAACCGCCGCGGCCCAGCGTGGTGATCGTGCCGGCCTCATCGACGCCCTGGAAGCCCGCGACGACCACGACGTTGCCGTCGGCCAGGTCCTTGCGGATGCGGTCGTCGTCGATCGAGATGATCCGCGCCTTGGTGTAGGCGTCATCCGTGAGGATGCGCACCTGCCCGCCGGTGTAGCTCTTGGCCTTCTTGCCGATGGCCTGCAGCGCCATGGCGGTGAGGCCGATGGTGACCTGCTCGCCGGTCGCGGCGATCTGGTCGAGTTCGCGCGGGTCGGGAATGGGCTGGATTTCCTTCGCCATGCCGATGATGCGGTTGGTCTCGCCGCTCATGGCGGAGACCACGACAACAACGTCGTGGCCGGCATCGCGCCACTTGGCGACGCGCCGGGCGACGTTCTTGATGCGCTCGACTGTGCCGACGGACGTGCCGCCGTATTTCTGGACGATCAGGGCCATGCAAACATCCGCTAAATGTGGGACCGGGGGAACCGGGGTGGGCCGAAACAGCCCGAAATTCTAGCGCGAAAACACCGATTTACGCAATGTTTTCATGGGCTTTGCTTCACCCCCCAGCGATCAGCCCGAGCAGCGCCTGCCCGTATCGCTCGAGCTTCTTCGCGCCGATCCCGCCGATGCCGCCCAGCGCGTCCAGGCCGGCGGGCCGGCTGCGCGCGATTTCGGCTAGCGTGCTGTCGTGGAGGACCACGTAGGCCGGCACCGACTGGCTGCGCGCCTCCGCGCCCCGCCAGGTCTTGAGGCGCTCGAACAGGTCCGCGTCCTCGCCGCCCGATGCCGCGGCGACGCCAGCCCTCGATGCAGAAGCGACCTTCTTTCGCGCGACCACGCGACGCATCTCGACGGACAGCTCGCCTTTCAGCACCGCACGGCTCGCGCCCGCGAGCACCAGCGCGCCATGCGCCTCGTGGTCCACGGCAGAAAACCCGAGCGCCACCAGCTGGCGGAACACCCCGCGCCACGCGACCTCGTCCATATCGGCACCGATGCCGAACACGCTGAGTTTGTCGTGGTCCCAGCGGGTCACCCGGTCGCTTACCTTGCCGCGCAGCACATCGACGACGTGCACCGCGCCGAACCGCTGCCCGGTGCGGTAGATCGCGGACAGCGCCTTCTTCGCCGCCTCGGTCGCATCCCAGGTCTCCGGCGGCTCGAGGCAGGTGTCGCAGTTGCCGCAGGGCAGGCTGTCCTCGCCGAAGTACCCCAGCAGGCGCACGCGCCTGCAGCCGGCGGTTTCGCACAACCCGAGCAGCGCATCGAGCTTGGCGCCGGACACCCGCTTGAATTCCTCGCTCGCCTCGGACTGGTCGATCAGCCGGCGCTGCTGCACGAGGTCGGCGAGGCCATAGGTCATCCACGCGTCGGCCGCGAGGCCATCGCGCCCCGCGCGGCCGGTCTCCTGGTAATACCCCTCGATGCTCTTCGGGAGGTCGAGGTGCGCGACAAACTTCACGTCCGGCTTGTCGATGCCCATGCCGAACGCGATCGTCGCGACCATGACGATGCCCTCTTCGCGCTGGAAGCGGGCCTGGTGGTCGGTGCGCACGGCGGTTTCCATGCCTGCGTGATACGGCAGCGCATTCACGCCGTGCGACACCAGCCAGGCCGCGGTCTCGTCGACCTTCCTGCGCGACAGGCAGTAGACGATCCCGGCTTCGCCCTTGTGCTCTTCGCGGATGAACGTGAGCAGCTGCGAGCGCGGGTCGGCCTTGTCGACGATGGTGTAGCGGATGTTCGGCCGGTCGAAGCTGGAGATGAACACTCGCGCCTCGTCCAGCGCCAGCCGCATCGCGATCTCGGTGCGCGTCTGCGGATCCGCGGTCGCCGTCAGCGCAATGCGCGGCACGCCCGGGAACCGCTCGTGCAGCACGGACAGCTGCAGGTATTCCGGCCGGAAGTCGTGGCCCCACTGCGACACGCAATGCGCCTCGTCAATGGCGAACAGCGCGATCCGGCTCGAGGCGAGCAGCTCGAGGCAGCGCGGCGTGGTGAGGCGCTCGGGTGCGACGTACAGCAGGTCGAGCTCGCCGGCCCGCAGCGCCTTCTCCACCCCGCGCGCCGTCGCGGCATCCTGCGTCGAATTGAGGAACGCGGCCCGCACCCCCGCAAGCTGCATCGCGGCGACCTGGTCCTGCATCAGCGCAATCAGCGGCGACACGATCACGCCGGTGCCTTTGCGCATGAGCGAGGGCACCTGGTAGCACAGCGACTTGCCGCCCCCCGTGGGCATCAGCACGAGGGCATCCCCGCCCGACACAAGGTGGTCGACAATCTCTTCCTGCGGGCCGCGAAAGGCCGGGTGGCCGAAAGTCTCGCGCAGGACCGCGAGCGCCGCAGCGCTCATCCGGACAATTGTTCGAGCAGGATCCGCAGCGCCTCGGCCGAAAACAGGCGCATGTTCAAAGCGCGGTCGGCCTGGCCGGTTTCCAGCGTGACCACGCGCTCGCTCCCGCCCGCAATTGCCAGGCAGGAGTGTCCCGCGGCGTCGCCATAGCGGTTGCCGGTCGGGCCGGTGGCGCCGGTTTCGGACAACCCCCAACTCGCGTCGTAGCGCTCCCGCACGGTGCGCGCGAGCAGGAGTGCGTAAGGCTCCGACGCGGAGCGCATTCCCCTGACCGCTTCATTCGGGATATCGAGCAGCACCTCGCGGGCCTTGCGCGTGTAGACCACGGCCCCGCCGAGGAAATAGGCGGAAGCCCCGGGCACGGCAAGCAACGCGGCGCAAAGGAGGCCCCCCGTGGAAGATTCGGCGACTGCGATCGTCTCCTTGCGCTTTTTAAGGAGGATGGCAACTTGTTCGGCAAGCGGGAGTAGTGTGTCCATCCGGGTATGATAATCGTGCAGCCCCGCCAAGCATCGGGAGAAAGTAATGAATCGCGAGAACGCGTGTGTCCGCCTCACCCTGATCGTCGCCCTGCTCGGCCCCGGTGCCGCAGGCGCGCAGACCATGTTCAAGTGCCTGGACGGGAAATCCGTCACCTACAGCAACACGCCCTGCGAAAAGCTGGGACTGAAGAAAGCAGGCGAAGTGGCGGATCGCGTGACTACGCTGCCCTCACCCGTCCCCGCCGCTGCCGCCAAGGCGCCTGCGGCCAAAAGCGCGCCGAGCGGAGCTGTCCCCGGCAACGAAGTCGACCTGCCGAAAACCTCCACGACCCGGCCCGTCAACCCGCTGATCGAGAAGTTGTCGAAGTAACTTATAGCCTGCGCGCCGCGCCTAGGGCCCGCAGACGAACTTGAGGATGTCCTCGCCGGTGGTGCCCGGCACCACGTCGTTCCAGCGCCCCCCGCTCTCGCTGCCCAGGATGCGCCCGGTGGCCATCGGGCCCGAGTAGGCTTCTGCGTCGATCACCCGCACCCGCCGGCCACGGCAATCGAACTCCCTGACGAAGGTGAGGGAAATCTCCCCGCCCGGGCCGGCCACCTTGAGGTCGTCAAGGGTGGAGACGCGGCTGTAAGCCCCTTCCTTCCGGATGGTCGCGGGATCGACAAAGAGGACTGCGTCGGCGACTTCGCCCATCTTCAGCCATCCCGCCCCCGCAGGCGCGGAAGCGACCAGGGCAATGGCTGCGCACATGAGCCCGGCAAAGCGGGCGCGCCGCGATTGGCGGAAGGGGTGTCCGTATAACCGTAGGCGATAACATTTTCTGAATAACTTTTCTTCATAGGAGAAATGTTGATTAATAGTTCAACCGAAGTCAATCCCATGCGTTAGAATCCGCTCATACAACATGGGTAGAAAGGTGGGTAGAGCATGGCGCGGTTGATCGAGAAGCTCACTCCATTGGGGGTTAGCAAAAAACAGACTCCAGGCCACTACGGAGATGGGGGCGGGTTGTGGCTACAGATATCCAAATTCAAATCTAAGAATTGGGTCTTTCGCTACACACTGCACGGCACACGGCGTGAAATGGGGCTGGGGGCTACACACACCGTGAGTTTGGCCGAGGCTCGTCAAAAGGCGAAGGAATGCCGCCTTACGCTGCTCGCTGGCAAGGACCCCATAGAAGTCCGCGAGACAACCACGCTGGCCGAAGCATTACGCCGCGCCAAGATGATGACGTTCGACCAATGTGCCGCCGCTTACATTGAGGCGCATCGCACCAGCTGGAAGAATGTAAAGCACATCAGTCAGTGGGAGAACACGATCCAAGTCTACGCCAGCCCCGTGATTGGCAAGCTGCCCGTAACATCGGTTGATACCGACTTAGTGGTTAAAATTCTTAATCCTATCTGGCAGACCAAGACCGAAACAGCGACCCGACTGCGGGGGCGGATTGAATCAGTGCTCGACTGGGCAACAACAAGCAAATTCAGACAAGGTGACAATCCAGCACGATGGCGTGGTCACTTAGAAAATCTCCTCTCAAGTCCCAATAAAATAGCGAAGGTAAAACATCACCCGGCGCTACCTTGGCAGGAACTTGGCAAGTTTATGGTCGATCTGCGGGAGCGCGAGGGCGTTGCCGCCAGAGCGGTAGAGTTGGCAATTCTCACCGCCACCCGGTCGGGCGAAGTGCGCAATGCAACGTGGGCCGAGTTTGACGCTGGGGTTTGGGTGATTCCAGCCGCACGAATGAAGATGGGGCGCGAGCATCGCATTCCACTCCCCACCGCAGCCGTTGAACTGCTAGGGAAGATGCCTCGATTGGGGGATCTCGTGTTCCCCGGCACAAAGCAGAACAAGCCGCTGTCGGATATGAGCCTAACTGCAGTGCTGCGACGCATGGAGCGTAACGACATTACCGTACACGGTTTTCGCAGCAGCTTTCGTGACTGGTGCTCGGAGTCTGTTGCCAACTCGTTCCCCCGTGAAGTCTGCGAGCATGCCCTAGCACATAGTCTGCCGGACAAAATCGAGGCCGCCTACCGGCGAGGGGATTTGATTGAAAAGCGCGCCCTTTTGATGCAAGCATGGTCCGACTACTGCGCGACCATCCAACCTGTCGCCAAGGTAACGCAAATACGCGGCGCGACGTTGGCGTAAATTATTTTCAAAGGGGGAGGCACCCCACCGCCAAAACCGACAAAACTATCGTGGGGGAGGTTTTGACGGTTTTGGGGGTAGGCTACCCCCCATCGTTTATAAAATAAATAATCCGACAAACCACTACCTGTAGATTATTTCTATAATTTAATACTACGTATGGTTGCAAACGGGATTGAATGCTATTAGACTAATAGCCGTACCCGTATAGACCTCATGGCGGCAACGCGCTAGGGGGGACGGAGAAAACATTAGTTCCGGCACTGCTCGTTGCGGCATCCATGGAACCGTTGCGGCGAAAGTGGCCTTCTTTAGTGGTCACAGAGGTCCCTGAATCATCGACTAAGGGAACGGGAACCGGGCGAGTAGAAGATAGGGCAGCTAGGCGATAACACCATCCGAAAGGATTCGTTATGCCCTATCGCAATTTGCTACCCACACCCAAACCGCCTACCACTTTAGTTCAAGGCATCGCTGCTGCTTGGCCCCAACAGCCAAACGGATTTTTGCGTCTTCCGCAAATAATCGGCGATCCCGACGCGACCCCGCCAATCCCCGCCATCATCCCGGTCTGCGCGACAACCTGGTGGGCGGGTATCAAGGCAGGCCGTTACCCCAAAGGCATAAAGCTGTCACCACGCGTAACGGTATGGCGTGCGAGTGACGTCTACGAACTGATCAACCAATCAAAATAAAAGCCGGACAGCATGTGTGCACGCTGCCCGGCTCTGGTAGATCCGCTGAAGTAATTCTACCAGTGTTGCGCTGCCTTGCAATCAGCTATCCGGCTTTTCCAAAGAAGGAAAAGCAATGCAACTCAAACATATTTATGACAGAAGTAAATCTCGCGCAATGGCTTGGGCACTTCAACAGCCCAATGGACTTCGTTGCACTATCTGCGGCGCGACTGGGCCGACTCTCACGCTGGCTGACATTGATTTTTTGCACACCCGCTTTGTCGCTCGCTGCCATCAACATATAGAGACTGCTCCCAGGATTCTCAGCGTTTATGCATTAGTGCTTGAAGAACGGAAAGAGCCTTCCGAGGTGAATGACGCCCTTTGGTTCAAAGCAAACCCCCAGCGCACTCACCGTTTACGACAGATCCTACCCGATGAACGCGAGCGCCATCCCCGCTCGGGGGAACTTATGCTGGTGAGGAAATTAGCGCACGGAGATACCGACCAGATATCGGTCTGGGTCTCAGATCATCAAACCGTGGTCGGTGATGATGACCTCCTTACTCGCATGTTTGATCAATTGCGCGGAAAAGGGCCGGGGATCTACAGTTTTATGAAACGCTCGGGCGGTGCAGCATGAACGCGCCAATGACGAAACACGAAATCGTCGCTGCGTGTGACGTGAACGCACTCACACATACCTTGCGTTCTGAACTGATGGCTAACGCGGGGGATATCCCTCCAGAGTTGAAGGGCCACAAGTGTTGGCTTCTCTATAAGGTATCAGCAAGTCCAGCACATTGACGTCGTGCAGTTTGCCGTCGCTGATGTGCAGGAAGGTGGGAATGTTGCCGCGCAAATCCAGAAGCGTATGCAGCTTGATGGCCGCCTTGGTCGAGCGAAACGGTGCCCAAGGAAACACCGACAGGCACAGGTCGATGGTGCTGGCGTCCAGCGCGTAGACCGCGTTCTTCAGATCGACGCCAAACGGTTCCTCGGAATAAAGAGGCCGGGCGATTCCAATGAGCGACTGGGCAAGCTCGGCGTGGATGCGCCAGTCGCGCACCTCGTTGGCATCGGCGAGTGTGCTGCGCGAAACCCGGCTCTTGATGCCCATGTGGTAAAGCTTGCCCGCTTGCGCACGAAGACACGCTTCGATGTC
>CAMAXP010000071.1 GCA_945862265.1 Bordetella parapertussis | reverse complement strand
GCCGATGACCTCGAAGCCGTTCGTGAGGCGCACCTTGGCGACCTTACGCAGCGCCGAGTTCGGCTTTTTCGGGGTCGTGGTGTAGACCCTGGTGCAAACCCCTCGTTTCTGGGGCGATCCGGCGAGCGCCGGCACCTTGGATTTGGTCGGCTTGGCGGTGCGCCCTTGGCGGACTAACTGATTGACGGTAGGCATGTTTTCCCGGGTTCCAAAAACAAACCGGGACGGCGCCTCTGTCGCCATGCTTGGCTGACGGGCCGACCCGGGTGCAAAAAAGAGGCCGGATTATAAAGGCCTTTTCGAGCTTGCGTCAAGGCTTGTCGCGGCCTGCCGCCGCAACCCGACGAACGGGGCACTCAGGCCCGGGGATCGGTCACGAAACCGAACTGCTCGCCCAGTCCCGCCTGGGTCACCGAACCGACCGGCACCCGACGCCCGCCCAGCGCGAAATACCCCGCCGCGACCGACTCGGCGCAGGCCGCCAGGTCGCGGTCGTCGAGCCCCCCGACACGCGGCCCGGCCTGGAGGACCACCGAGCCCTCCTCGTCGAGCCAGGCCCCGTCCGGCTCGCCGACCGCGCCGCAATGGTCCAGGAGCCGGCCGCCTTCGACCCTGAACACGTACGGGGCATAGTCAAGCGCCACGTACACCCGCTGCGGGCCATTCTGGAAATACCACCGCCCCTCGGCATCCGAAGAGTAGTTCCGGGCAATGAACCCGCACAGCGACGGGTTGCTGATGGCCTCGAATACCGGGCCGGAAGGCGCCACACCAGTGCGGATGCGCCACCTGCCGCGCCGGTCGAGGCGGAGCCAGCCGCAGACCGCCGGCACGTCCGGCCATTTGAGCATCGATCTGAGGACTGACGCGTCCATGCGCGGGCCTGCCTTTGCGTTTTCAGTACATCCGCAGTCTAATTTAGATTGTCCCCTTTGCAGCGCCCCATACCCCAGGAGCCCCGATGTCACGGGAGGAATACACCTGCACCCACCGCCTGCGCGTGCGCTGGTCGGAAGTCGACATGCAGAAGATTGTCTTCAACGGCAACTACCTCAACTACATCGACGTCGCGATTGCGGAATACTGGCGCGCCATCGGCCTGCCCTACCCGCACGGGTACGTCGACCGCTACGCCAACGACGTCTACCTGCGCAAGGCTTCGGTCGACTACCTTGGCTCGGCGCGCTATGACGACCTGTTGGACGTGCTGGTGCGGGTTGCGAAGCTCGGCCGCACCAGCATGACGTTCCTGTTCGAGATCTGGCGCGCGGAACCCGACGCGTCCGACAAGCCGC
The DNA here is from genome assembly GCA_945862265.1 of Bordetella parapertussis. GTDB lineage: Bacteria > Pseudomonadota > Gammaproteobacteria > Burkholderiales > SG8-39 > SZAS-79. Next base: position 16,755 of record CAMAXP010000071.1, on the reverse strand, counting down.
TCATCACCGCGGAGCTCATCTACGTGAACGCCCACCCGCACACCATGACGCCCGCGCCGCTGCCCGCCGCAGTGCGCGAGCTCATCGCGAAGTTCGAGCGCACCCCGGTGCAATCATGAGCGCGCTCGCGACGACGCCCTCGATGTACTGGGAGGACTTCACGGTGGGCGAGACGTACGAGATGGGCCGCCACACGTTCACGCTCGAGGAGATCCTCGAATTCGCGGCGAAGTACGATCCGCAGCCCATCCACGTCGACGAAGCCGCCGCGAAGGCCTCGTTCTACGAAGGCATCATCGCCAGCGGCTGGCACACCTGCTCGGTGGGCATGCGCTTCGCGGTCGACTCCTACATCAACGCCTGCGTGAGCCTCGGCTCGCCGGGCCTCGACAACATCCGCTGGCACAAGCCGGTGCGTCCCGGCGACACGATCACCTACCGGCGGACCACGCTCGCCTCCCGGGCTTCGCAAAGCCGGCCCGGGGTCGGGCTGATGCAGGGGCGAATCGAGGCGTTCAACCAGCACGGCGAGCTGGTCATGTCGAACGAAGGGTGGGGACTGTTCGGGCGGCGCCCGCAAGCTTGGCCGCCGGGTGCGCGCGGCGGCTAGCGCAGGTTCTTCAGGTTCATTGCCACCATCGACAACTGCATGCCGAATTCCTTGTGCTCGGGCTTGCCTTCGATCCATTCGATCGCGCCGATCACGGAGGTGGCGATTCGCGCGGCGGCCATGGCCTCGACTTCGTGGAAAAAGGCGGCCAGCTCACCCTGCCCGCCGGCATGCGCAGCGTCGCGGATGGACGCGAGCTTGGCGACGATCGCGTCGCGATCCATGTTCGTCGGCCAGCGCAGCGTTTCGTATTCGTTGCTCATATTTGGCAATCAACCTAGGACATCAACTCCCAGCTCCCTGGCAGGATAGCACCAGATCGCCGTCGACATCACCGCCCCTCAAGGCGTTCCCTGCCCCTTTGCAAGCCGTAAAGCGCTTTCCTGCGCGACGCAAACGCCTTCCTCGAGGCTCCCTTAATGCCACCCGTCGATCCGCGACAGGCTCATCAGCAGCCGCGCGACCCCGTAGGCCACCCAGATGCGCCAGCGCACCCAGAAGGGCTGCCGCTTCCAGTCCCGGGGCGGCAGCGGCCGGGCACGCTCGAGAGCCTCGAGGAGGCTCGCGCGCAGCGAACTGGCGAACCGCCCGTCGCTCACGAAGACATTGGCCTCGCGCGCGAGCAGCAGGCTGAACGGGTCGATGTTCGACGACCCCACGCAGGCCACCCGCCCGTCGAATACTGCGACCTTGGCGTGCAGCTCGCTTTCCGCATGCTCGTGGATTTCGATGCCGGCATCGAGGAAGGCGCCGAACAGCGCGCGCGAAGCGTAGTGCATGACGAGGTGGTCGGTCAGCCCCTGCACCAGCAGGATCACCCGCACGCCGCGACCGGCCGCCTCGACCAGCGCCCGCCTGAACCGGCGTCCCGGCAGGAAGTAAGCGACCGCTAACAGAACCTCCCCCTGGGCCGCGGCGATCTGCTCCAGGTACGCGTTCTCGATGTCGCGGCGATGGCGGAAGTTGTCGCGCACCACAAGGACGGCGTTCTGGGTGCCGCACGGCGCGGACACCGGGAACGGCGCATCCGCCTTCGGCCAGCGGCGGCGAAAGTGCAGCCAGGCGAGGCGTGCCCAGAGTCCTGCCGCGGCCTCCCAGACGTCGTGCACCAGCGGCCCTTCGATGCGCACCGCATAGTCGTAGCGCGGCGGCGCCGTCCCGAGCGCATCGAAGTCGTCCAGGATGTTGATGCCGCCGACAAAGGCCCTCTGCGCGTCGACCACCACGATCTTTCGGTGCATCCGGCGCAGCCGGTTGCGGCGCAGGCTGAACGGACTGATCTTGGGCCGGAAGACGAGCACCTGCGCGCCGGCCTGCTCGAGCATGGCGCGAAAGCGCGGCGCGAAATCGCGGGTGCCGAACCCGTCGACGATGATGTGCACCGCGACTCCGCGCGCCGCGGCCCGGGCCAGCGCATCCGCCACCAGGCTGCCGGTTTCGTCGTCGGCGAAGATGTAGGTTTCGAAGAACACTTCGCGCTTCGCCGCATCGAGGGCCTCGACCAGCGCAGGGAAGAACTGCTCGCCGTTCCGGAGGAGGTCGAGCCGGTTACCTGGAACGAAGTTCAGGGGCATCGCCGTAGCTCAGGTCCGCGCTGACCGCGATGTGGTCCGACAGCAGGCGCCAGGGCGCGCCGCGATGCGCCTCGGCCCCCAGCACCCCGAATCCGCGCACGTAGATCCGGTCCAGCGGCAGCACCGGCAGGAGGCTCGGGAAGGTGCGCGCGGGCCGGCCGTGATGCATTACCGAGGCCTCGGCCAGGCCGAGCCTCGCCGACATCGCTCCGGAGGCCGAGTGGCGCCAGTCGTTGAAGTCGCCCGCGACGATCAACGGCGCGTCGCCCGGCCCGGGCAGGTGGTTCGCCATCGCATCCAGCTGGCGCCGCCGCCCCCTTTCGTCGAGCGAAAGGTGGATGCACGCGCAATCGAGGGGCTGCTCGAGGCCCGGCACGGCGATCCGGCAATGCAGCAGGCCGCGGCTCTCGAACCGGTGGGTGGACACGTCGTGGTTGTCGGAGGACACGATCGGGAAGCGCGACAGGATCGCGTTGCCGTGGTGACCGTGGTCATACACGGCATTGCGCCCGTAGGCGTGCTGCCACCCCTCGTCGGCAAGGAATTCATGCTGCGCGGCCCGCGGCCAGGCGCCGAACCGCAGCGCGTTCTTCTCGTGCAGGCCCTGGACCTCCTGCAGGAAAACGATGTCGGCTTCAAGCTTGCGCAGGCCTTCGCGCAACTCGTGGATCACCATGCGGCGATTGAAGAGCGACAAGCCCTTGTGGATGTTGAGGGTCGCGACCCGCAGCCGCAGGCTCATTGCAGGTCCAGCACGAAGCGGCGCTCGATGAGGTCGGCATCGTCGAAATGGCGGCGGCCGACGAACGCGGTGGGCTGACGCCCCCACTGGCGCATCGCCCCCGCGCTCGCGATGCCCATCGGCCAGAACAGGAACCGCTCGCCGCGCTCCGTGCCCGGCAGGAGGCCGTCCGTACCGAATACGCTTCGATGGCCGCCCGTCATCAGCGGCAGCGAGCGCAGCTCGTCGTAGGGGCGCAGGTCATATCGCGCAACGCTGTCGACCCGGTCGACGAAGACTCGCTCCACGTAGTGCGTGCGCGTGGCGATACGCACGACGAGCTTGTCCTCGTGCCCGATGGCGTCAAGCGACTGCGGGACGAACGCCCACTCCACCTCGCCCTCGGGCGCAGCGACGGGCCTCGCGCGCGGCGTGGGAAAGAACATGTGGTAACAGCCGCAGGGGTGGATCGTGTCGTAGACCAGCGGCACGCCCTGCGGCGAGAGGGTCACGCGGAACACGACGCCGTCGATCGGGCCCGCGAGGAGGTCGCCGGCCGACTGCGCGGGCCGCTCGGGGAACCACAGCGTGTAGACGAGCTGCATCAGGTTGACCCCGCGATAGCGCGTGTACGCAACCTGCCGGTAGACGGCGGTGTCGGCAGCCTCGACTTCGGGCAGCGCGCCCCAGCGCCAGCGCAGCGCACCGGGCCTGTCGTGGTCCCCGGTGGTCTCGACCTCGAAGGTGGGTGCGTAAAACGCGAACAGGGCCGCCATCTCTTCGTCGGTGGGGTCCGGCACCCGCAACGGGTTGTCGACCGCGCGCTGAAAGATGTCGCGCAGGCGGGCCGGCGACAGGCGCGGCCGCGAGTTCGGCGAATAGCGCAGCACAGTGCCTTCGGCCGTTGCCGCAAGATCCCGGGCGAACGCTTCGCGCGTTTGCGCCATGTGCCGGACGACGCCGGCAGAAAAGGGGATCTTAGTGAGAGCGTAGAGCCCGGCCAGGCGGTAGCCGGTGAAATAGTCGTCCGGCACCGCCAGCCGCGCCAGCAGGGCGGCGCCGGTGCCCGGATGCTCGAGATCGAAGTCGCGCAACTGCCGGCCGCACTCGCGGGTCTCGCTGACGGCGGCGGACACATTCGGCTCGCCGCGGTCCTGCCAAAGGGCCGCAAGGGACTTGCGCGGCAGGTTGGCGATTTCATGAGTGCGCGCCTCGAGGTCGAGGCCAAGCATCAGGTCGGCCAGCGCATGGAGCTTGTCGCGTTCGCCGTGCGCCTCGCCGGCCAGCGCCGCGGCAAAGCGATCGACCCGCAGGTATGGAAACCCTGCCACGCGCGCGTCACGCCCATCACGCACGCCTGCACCATCGACCGCGGCATCCAGGGCCGCGTACCACCCCAGGCAGTCGTGCACGGGGGCGTCGGCCGCAAGGCGCTCGCCCTGAACTGGATCCAGCGTGGCGCACCCGGAGGCTGCGGCGGCAACGAGCAGCGCCGCGATCCAGCGAACGAAGCCGGTGCCGGTGCCCGCCTTCACTTTCGGCGCGCGTCCTTGTCGCCTGCACGGCGCAGCGCTTCGCGCCGGTCGATCTCGCGCACCATGCCGATGAACTGGTCCTCGATGCTCATGCGCATCACCACCTCGCCGAGCAACGGCGGCAGCGACACGTCCGGCGCGATGGTGCCGACCCAGCGCAGGATGAATTTCCCGCTGTCCGGCTCGGCCTCGACGTCGTAGCCCCCTTCGAGATAGCGCAGCGTCCCGGACAGGGACCGCACGCGGATCGAGGACTGCGGCTTCTCCACGGCCTCGAGCACGACGTCGACCGGGAAGGAAAACATCAGGAAGCGCGCCTCCCCCGATTGCTCGACCACCACAGTCGTCCCGTTCCGGCTCGCCACGCGGCTTTTTTTCAGGCCGGGCACGAAGTCGGGCAGCTTTTCGTAGTCCGTCAGCACGGCCCAGATGACCCCCAGGGGCGCGTCGATCGTGGCCCGGGCCTTGACCTCCACAAACGCGCCCTTGCGTGCCGCCTCGACGGACAGGTCTTCCGCAGCGTGCACGGTTGCCGCGGCGAGGAGGAAGACCCAGCAGGCGAAGCGGGATAGGGGCATCAGCCGGGTAGTTTAGCCAATCCGCCCGGCGTTGCGCCGACTTTCCGCGAGCATCGTGATCGCCTCGCGATTGGTCCAGGAAAAGCACTTGTCGACGGCCTCCTGCCAGGGCACCCACTGCCACGCGGTGTGCTCCTCCGGCGCGAGCCGCACCGGGACGGCCGCCGGCACTTCGAGGCTGAACATGTGCTCGTCGTTGTGCGTGGTGCCGGGCTCGAAGCGGTGGCGCCAATGGGGATAGATCTCGAAGGTGCGCATCACGTTCCAGCGCACGAGCCGTTCGCGGGGCACGACGATCCCGGTCTCCTCGAACACTTCCCGCACGGCCGTGTCCTCGAGCGGTTCGTCCCGCCGGTCGACCGAGCCGGTGACCGACTGCCAGTACCCGGCCCGCGCCGCGCGCTCGATAAGCAGGACCTCGAGGGCCGGCGTGTGGATCACCACCAGCACCGAGACCGGGATCTTGAGCCCGCTCAAGCGCCCGGTCCCCGCACCTTTTCCTTGTAGAGCGCCGGCAGCGACAGGGTCGCCCCGGGATCGACAAACACGGCAAAAAAAGCCTCGCCGCGCCCGCCCCAGTAGTCGGCGGCGGCACCGAGCACGTCGCGCAGGATGCCGAAATCGTCGCCCGGGGATGCCCCGGAGAACAGGAACACGCGGGGCGGCGCGCCCTTGCGCCAGGAGAGGTCGGTCAGGCAATCCTCAAGCGCATCCCAGTTGGCGCCGAACCATTCCGGGAAGGCTAGCGCCCCGGCAATCGCTGCGAGCATGCCCGGCTTGCCCGGCACCAGCGCGACCATCACCAGATCGCACGCGGCGCCCGTCAAGGCGTCGCGCACATCGCGATCGTGCGCGACGCGGTAAACGCCCGATTTTTTCGGATCGGACAATCGCTCGAGGAGCTTGCTCATCGTTACTCCAGTATCCGCCGGAATGTCTGGTAGTGGTCTTCGCTGTAGTAGTACTCGCCGGTGCGTCCCGCGACGATGCGCCGCGCGCCGCGATCCCGGCTGCCAGGCGTTTTCACGGTGTATTCGCGATAGTAGTCGCGGTCGTGCTTCGGCAAGCGGCCCTCGCGATTGCCGAAGGCAATCCCGTCCCGCTCGTAGGGAAAGGGCCCGCCCGCCTTGATCAGCGCGAGCGTCGCGCGCGCCTCCTTCGGCAGGTCGGCCACGGCGACTTCGCTGCCACGGGAAAACGCCGCTGCATGCGCGCCCAGCAGGAGCGCGATTGCGAAGGCGAGGATCCTCATCATGCCTTGGGCTTCTCCCTCAGGCGCAGGCCGAGCTCGCGCAGCTGCTTGTCGTCCACGGGGCTTGGCGCGTGAGTCAGCAGGCACTGGGCGCGCTGGGTCTTCGGAAAGGCGATGACGTCGCGGATCGAATCGGCGCCGGTCATCATCGTGACGATGCGGTCCAGCCCGAAGGCGATGCCGCCATGCGGGGGCGCGCCGAACGCGAGGTTGTCGAGCAAGAAACCGAACTTCATCTGTGCTTCCTCATCCGAGATACCGAGCGCCTTGAAGACCTTGGCCTGCACTTCGGCGCGGTGGATACGCACCGACCCGCCGCCGATCTCCGAGCCGTTCAGCACCATGTCGTAGCCCTTGGAGATCGCCTTGCCGGGGTCGGTGGCGAGCAGGTCCTCGTGGCCGTCCTTGGGCGAGGTGAAGGGGTGGTGCATGGCCGACCAGCGCTTTTCCGCCTCGTCGTACTCGAACATCGGGAAGTCGACCACCCACAGAGGGCGCCAGCTTTTTTCGGCGTAGCCCTTGTCGTGGCCCACCCTCACGCGCAGGGCACCGAGTGCATCATTCACGATCTTGGCCTTGTCGGCGCCGAAGAAGATCACGTCGCCATCCTCCGCGCCCGTGCGCTCGAGGATCTGCGCCAGCGTCTCGGCGGTGAGGAACTTCACAATCGGCGACTGCAGGCCCTCGGGGCCTTTCGCTTTTTCGTTGACCTTGATGTAGGCGAGGCCCTTGGCGCCGTAGATCGAGACGAACTGGGTGTAGTCGTCAATTTCCTTGCGCGAAAGTTCCGCCTTCGGCACGCGCAGCGCGGCCACCCGGCCGCCGGGCATGTCCGCCGCGCCGCGGAACACCTTGAACTCCACAGCCTTCATGAGGTCGGTGAGCTCGGTAAGCTCGAGCGGCACGCGCAGGTCGGGCTTGTCCGAGCCGTAGCGGCCCATGGCCTCGGACCAGGTCATGCGCGGGAAAGGGTCCGGCAGGGTGATGTCGAGGGTTTCCTTGAACATCGCACGGATCATCTGCTCCATCATCGCCTGGATCTCGGCTTCGCCGAGGAACGAGGTCTCGATGTCGATCTGCGTGAATTCCGGCTGGCGGTCGGCGCGCAGGTCCTCGTCGCGAAAGCAGCGCACGATCTGGTAGTAGCGGTCGAAGCCCGCCACCATCAGCAGCTGCTTGAAAATCTGCGGCGACTGCGGCAGCGCGAAGAACTCGCCGGGATGCACGCGCGAAGGCACGAGGTAGTCGCGCGCGCCCTCGGGCGTGGAGCGCGTCAGCATCGGGGTTTCGATGTCGATGAAACCGAGCGTGTCGAGCGCCTTGCGAACCGCCATCGTCACCTTGTAGCGCAGGCGCAGGTTCTTCTGCATCTGGTCGCGGCGCAGGTCGAGCACGCGGTACTGCAGGCGCACCTGTTCCGAGAGGTTTTCGTCGTCAAGCTGGAACGGCGGCGTCACCGACGGGTTGAGGATCTCGACCTCGTGGGCGAGGATCTCGATCTCGCCGGAGCGCAGGTTGGTATTGGTCGTGCCCTCCGGGCGGCGGCGCACCTTCCCGGTCACCTTCAGGACGAATTCGTTGCGCACGCGGTCCGCTGTCGCAAACGCTTCGGCCCGGTCCGGGTCACAGACGATCTGGGCCAGGCCTTCGCGGTCGCGCAGGTCGATGAAGATCACGCCGCCGTGGTCGCGCCGGCGGTGTGCCCAGCCGGCAAGCGTGACGATCTGGTCGAGGTTCGCGGCGGACAGGTCTCCGCAGTAGTGGGTGCGCATGGGTCAGGCCTTGCCGTTGGTGGAGACTTTCCCGTTCCTGGGGTTCTGTCCGGGCGCAACAGTGCCCATCGAGATGATGTATTTGAGCGCCTCATCCACGCTCATGTCGAGTTCGATGACGTCTTCACGCTTGAGCATCACGAAATAGCCGCCGGTCGGGTTCGGGGTGGTGGGCACGTAGACGGACACATAGTCGCCCTGCAGGTGCCGGGCCACGTCGCCGCCCGGCGTGCCGGTGAGGAAGGCGATCGTCCACATCCCGTCGTGCGGCCACTTGACCAGCAGCGCCTTGCGGAAGGCCTGCCCGCTCGAGGAAAACAGCGTGTCCGAGACCTGCTTCACGCTGGAGTAAATGGAGTTCACGACCGGGATGCGGTGCAGGATCTCGTGCCACAGGTGCACCAGGCGCACGCCGATGAAGTTCGCGGCGAGCACACCGGTCACCAGCACGATCGCCACCGTGAGCAGCACCCCGAGGCCGGGAACGTGTGCGCCCAGCCAGTTCTCGGTGCGCAACTCCCGCGGCAGCAGGAGCAGGACCTGGTCGAGTGTAGTGACGACGAGGTTCAGCACCCACAACGTGATCACGAGCGGGATCCAGATCAACAGGCCGGTAATGAGGTATTTTTTCAAAGCGCTGCCACAAATAAAAGCGATTGGCCGGCCTCGGGCGGCCCTGGCCGGACCTCAGCCGGAGGTGCCCGCCGGAGCGGCCTTGGGTGCGGCCGCAGCGCTGCTGCCGGAAGATGAAGCGCCGTCCCCTGACGATTTTGTGTCCGCCTTGGTTTCGGTCTTGCTGTCGGTCTTGCTGTCGGTCTTGCTGTCGGTCTTGCTATCGGTCTTGCTATCGGTCTTGCTATCGGCAGCCGCCACAGGCTTCGAACCGCTGCCTTTGAAATCCGTCGCGTACCATCCGCTTCCCTTGAGTTGGAAGCCGGCCGCAGACAGCAGCTTCTTCAGGCTTTCCTTGCCGCAGGACGGACAGACCGTCATCAGCGGGTCGGAAAGCTTCTGCAGGAACTCATCCTGGAAGCCGCACTCCGAGCAACGATATTCATAGATCGGCATGGCCCTGCCCCAAACTTTTTTAAGAGCGGGATTATAACCCGAGCCGTCACCCTAGGACACTGATTCAGGGGCGAAAAACCCGGTTTCAGGGCCTCCCGCCAAGCGATTCGAGGAAGGCCACAAGGTCCGCAGCTTCGGCCTCGCTCAGTCCCAGCGGCTTGAGGATCTTCTCGCCGTCGGCATGCAGCCGGTCCTCGTTCAGGGCGGAGTAGTGGCGCACCACGTCCTGCAGCGTCGCGAGGTGGCCGTTGTGCATGTAAGGGGCGGTCCCGGCCACGTTGCGCAGGCCCGGCACCCGGAATTCTCCCCAGTTGCGATGCTCCAGCGTCACGTGCCGGGTCCCGGTCGCGGTGGTGCGCGCCGGGTCGTCGCTGTAGGCGCCCAGCAGGGTGGCCCGGCTGGCCTGCAGCTTGCGGATGCCCTCGTGCCGCCCCGGGTCGACGCGCCCGGGCGCCGCGAAAAACGGGATCCCGATGTCACCGAACTCCCCGTTGCTGAAGTTCGGGCCGAAATGGCAGAACCCGCAGTTGCCCTTGCCGGCAAAGATCTTCAGCCCGCGCTGCGCGGCGGCGGGATAACGATCGGCCGCGGCCCGGTCGCCGCGCGCCACGGCATCGCGGAATTCATCGAATGCGGTACGACCGCTCACGAGGGTCTCCTGGTAGGCCGCCAGGGCCTTGCCGACGTTGACCGTCACTCTGTCGTCCTCCGCGGGCGCCTCGCCGAACACCTCCCTATAGCGCGCGGACAATGCCGCCTCGCGCCGGACCAGCGTGCCGACATGCGTGGTGCTGGCCGCCATTTCACGCTTGTCCACGATCGGGCGGATGCTCTGCGACCACAGGCTGTCCGCGGCGCCATCCCAGGCAAACCAGCGGTTCAGGCGCACGTTGAGCAGGCCCGGGGTATTGCGATCCAGCTGCACAAACCCTTCCCCGCGGGCCTTGCCGTCGGCAAACAGGCGCTCAGGCAGGTGGCATGTCGCACACGAGACTGTCCCGTTCCCCGAGAGGCGCAGGTCGAGGAACAGCGCCTCCCCGAACGCGATCGCCCCGGGCTTGCCAGACACCCGGTTGCTCGGGTCGGGCGACCAGGCCATGGGCCACGGGCCGTGCTGCAGGATCCGGGCAGTTTCAGCCGCGGTGAACTCGACGGCCGACGTCGTGAACCCGGCCGCCTGCGCAAAGAGGGTGCCGCAGGCGACCAGGCCGGCGAAGATGCCGGCGAAGCTTCCGGCGAAAAGCGCGGCTTGCTGGGTGCGGTGGTCGGGCCAGCCGCTCACTCGAGGACAAAGGGCTGCGTGAGGCGGTCGGTCCGACCGCTTGAGCGTACGTCGAAGATGAATTCCCACCGACCGGGCATGTGGAACATCAGGCCGTCCGCCTTGTAGCGGCCACCGGAAGCCGCCACCACCTGCGCCTTGTAGTTCATGCCGTGGCGATGCTCGGGCATGTGCGCATCCACCCGGACGCTCTCCGGCGCCGCCGTGCCGGGCTTCGGGCAGACGGCAATTTCGAGCGAGAAATGCTTGCCGACCGCGGGCTTGCCGGGGACCGCGCGATACCCGAGCGAATAGCGCGCTGACTCGAGCTGCGTGCCGCCCGGCAGGACCGGGCTGCAGTCCTGCGCTGCGGCCACAGCCGGCAACAGCAGCGCGGCGGCAAGCACGCCGGCGCGCATCACTTCGCCATCGGCCCGCCGAACACCGCTTCGCCGTTCTTGTAGGCGATGCGTTCAGCCACGGCGGGGGGCAGGTCCTTCATCCATTCGCGCGACCAATTGGCATGCTCGACCACGTACGGCCAGCGCTCGGGCGTGAAGCTGTCGGTGCCGACCATGAAGCGGTCGGGAAACTCGAGGAACACCGCCTTCCACTCCGGGCCGACCTTGCCGCCCGATCCGTGGTCGGTGCGGAATGCGAGGTCGCACCACAGGTTGGCGTGCTTCTTCAGCATCTCGCGCAGCCGCTCGGGCTGGTCGAAGCCGGAATGCGCCCATAGGATGCGCGCTTCGGGCCACTGCTTGAACAAGCGCTCGATGGCATCGGCATCGGAATGCGCGTGCAGGAGGAGCTTGTACTGCTTTGCGAGTTGCACCATGCGCCGCGGCACCGGCAGTTCGGCGTTGTCCCCGAAGAGGTGGAACTCGCCGATCGCCACGTACTTGTGCCTGGCGAGGCGCTGCTCAAGGTAAGTGATGACGGTATCGTCGCGGACCCAGGTGGAGATCTCGCCGCGCGTGCGATACGGCCGCAGCGAGGGCAGGATCAGGTCCGGCGCCTCGGCGTAGAGCTTCTGGTTGCCGTCGTCGTTGGAACTGGACACGAGGGCGCGGCGCAGCCCTGCCTTGCGCAGCAGCGCAATGGCTGCCTTGGGCGGCACGGACTCCCACGCGTCGTGGCTGTAGTGCAGGTGCGCATCGAAGATCGGCAGATCGGCCGCGACGGCCGCCCCGGCCACGGCGAGGCTCGCCGCGACCACGCCCAGCAATCCCGCAAAAGAGGCCCACATGGTCAGAACGGGATGTCGTCTTCCATGTCGTCGAACTTGCCCGCGGGCTTCTTCGCCCCGGCAGGCGCCGCGCGTCCCTCGGGCGGCGGGCCGCCACGCGACTCGCCCGGGTCGCCCCGATCGCCGCCGCGCCCCCCGCCATCGCCCATGCCCTGGCGTCCGCCGAGCATCTTCATCAGGTCGCCGCGGATCTCGGTGCTGTACCGGTCCTGGCCGTCCTTGTCCTGCCACTTGCGGGTGCGGATGCTGCCCTCCACATAGACCTGCGAGCCCTTCTTGAGGTATTCGCCGACCACCTCAGCGGTGCGCCCGAAGAAGGAGATGCGGTGCCACTCGGTGGCTTCCTTCATCTCGCCGCTCGCCTTGTCCTTCCATTTTTCAGTTGTGGCAACGCGAATATTGGCCACGGCCTCCCCGCTTGGCAGGAAGCGCACTTCCGGGTCGGCGCCCAAATTGCCCACAATAATTGCCTTGTTGATCATCTTCCGTCTCCCGAGTTATCCATCGTGCCGTCCGGCAGCCTGCGTTTGCCGCGTCATGCGGCGTTCGCTTCTACAGTCAACGACCGACCTTTCGAAGGGTTGACCGGGCGCATCCCCGCCACCAGCGCGAGCCACACCAGCATCAGTACCGCGCCGAGCGCGAACACCGCGTCGGGCCCGTAGTGCTTGGCCATCCACCCCCCGGCCAGCCCGCCGGCGAACAATCCCATAGTCTGCGTGGTGTTGTAAACGCCGATCGCGCTTCCCCGGGCGCGCTCGGGTGCGATGCGCGAAACCAGCGAAGGCAGCATGGCCTCCAGCACGTTGAAGGCGGCAAAAAACAGCAGCAGCAGGACGATGAGCGCGGTGAGCCCGTGCGCAAAGGCGAGGCCCGTCTGCACGACCAGCAGGGTCGCGACCGCCCCGCCCATGACGGCGCGTTGCCGGTTGCGCCGGTCGGCGATCATGATCGGCGGCACCATCAGGAAAAACGAGGCCAGCACCACCGGCAGGTAGGCCTTCCAATGCGCCGCCAGCGGCAGGCCGGCCTCGATCAGCGCCGCGGGGATCACCATGAACATCGCCATCTGCACGAGGTGCAGCGCGAAGATCCCGAAATTCAGGCGCGCAAGCTCCGGGTTGGCGAGCACCGAACGAAGCGACGGGGCCGGCCCGGCGTCCTTCGTCACCGCGCGCGGCACATCGGGAATCGCGCCGAACACCACCGCCAGCCCGCCCAGCGCCATCACGCCGGTCAGGGTGAACAGGCCGTCCATGCCGATCCATTCATACAGGAGGGGGGCGGCGACCAGCGACACGGCGAAGGTCAGCCCGATCGTCGCACCGACCATGCCCATGGTCTTGGTGCGGTGCTGCTCGCGCGTGAGGTCGGCGGCCAGCGCGACCACCACCGACGAGATGGCGCCCGCGCCTTGCAGCGCCCGCCCGGCAATCGCAACGTAGATATCCGTGGCCGACGCGGCGAGAAAGCTGCCCAGCGCGAACACCACCAGCCCGAATGCAATCACGGGCTTCCTCCCGAACCGGTCGGACGCCATGCCGAACGGCAGTTGCAGGAACGCCTGCGTGAGCCCGTAGGCGCCCAGCGCAATGCCCACCAGCGTGAGGTTGTCGCCGCCCGCGAGCTGCGGCGCATGGACCGCGAACACCGGCAGGATCAGGAACAGCCCGAGCATGCGCAGCCCGAAGAGCGACGCGAGGCTGATGCCTGCGCGCACTTCCATCGGGGACATTTTGGACGGTTCGGATTCGACCGCGGGCACGTGCGGCATCGCTCGGGGAGGCAGAAAGGGTTTATTGCGGTGCGGGAAAGTCGTTATAGTAGCAGGTTAACTTTTGCGGTCCCCGGCTGAGAGGCAGGGGACAAATGGCTTTGATGAGCACTTCGAATACGACCCCGGGCGTCCCGGCGGCTGGCGCGAATACCATCCGGATCCGCGGCGCGCGCACCCACAACCTGAAGAACATCAGCCTGGACCTGCCGCGCAACCAACTGGTGGTGATCACCGGGTTGTCCGGGTCGGGAAAGTCCTCGCTCGCCTTCGACACGCTGTATGCAGAAGGGCAGCGGCGCTATGTGGAGTCGCTGTCGGCCTACGCGCGCCAGTTCCTGCAGTTGATGGAAAAACCCGACGTCGACCTGATCGAGGGCCTGTCGCCGGCGATCTCGATCGAGCAGAAGGCCACCAGCCACAACCCGCGCTCGACCGTGGGCACGGTGACGGAGATCCACGACTACCTGCGCCTGCTGTACGCGAGGGTCGGCACGCCCTTCTGCCCGGACCACGAGCAGCCGCTGCGCGCCCAGTCGGTGTCGCAGATGGTCGACCACGTGCTCGCGCTGCCGGAGGACACGCGCCTGATGATCGTCGCGCCGGTGATTGCCGGCCGCAAAGGCGAGCAGCACGACCTCCTCGACGACCTGCGCTCGCAGGGGTTCACGCGCGTGCGGATCGACGGCAAGGTGCACGAACTCGACGCGGCGCCCAAGCTCGCGCGCAACGTGAAGCACACCATCGACGTGGTGATCGACCGCATCAAGGTGCGCCCGGACGTGCAGCAGCGGCTCGCCGAATCCTTCGAGACGGCCCTGCGCCATGCCGACGGCCGCGCGCTCGCCGTGGAGATGGACGGCGGCAAGGAGCACCTCTTCTCGGCGCGCTTCGCCTGCCCGGTGTGCAGCTACTCGCTGGCCGAACTTGAGCCGCGCCTCTTCTCGTTCAACAACCCCATGGGCGCGTGCCCGACCTGCGACGGCCTGGGCTCGATCGACTTCTTCGACCCCAAGCGCGTGGTCGCGCACCCGAACATGAGTCTCGCCTCGGGCGCGATCAAGGGCTGGGACCGGCGCAACGGGTTCTACTTTTCCATGCTCGGGTCGCTGGCCAAGCACTACAAGTTCGACATCGAGGCGCCGTGGGAAATGCTGGACGACGCGATCCAGCACCTGATCCTGTACGGCTCGGGCAAGGACAAGGTGGCGTTCACCTACCTCACGGAGAAAGGCCGCAACTCGATCCGCGAGCACGTGTTCGAGGGCGTGGTGCCCAACCTCGAGCGCCGCTACAAGGAAACCGACTCGGTCGTGGTGAAGGAAGAGCTCGCCAAGTACCGCAACACGCGCACCTGCCCGGACTGCAACGGCACGCGGCTGCGGCGTGAAGCGCGCTTCGTGCGCATCGGCGAGCACCCCATCTACGAGATCTCGCACTGGCCGCTGAAGGCGGCGCACGCGTTCTTCTCGGGCCTCGACCTGCAGGGCGCGCGGCAGCAGATCGCCGACAGGATCGTGCGCGAGATCGCCAACCGCCTCGCGTTCCTGAACGACGTCGGCCTCGACTACCTGTCGCTGGATCGCTCTGCCGAGACGCTTTCGGGCGGCGAGGCCCAGCGCATCCGCCTCGCCTCGCAGATCGGCTCGGGCCTGACCGGCGTGATGTATGTGCTCGACGAGCCGTCGATCGGGCTGCACCAGCGCGACAACGCGCGCCTCCTCGATACGCTCAAGCGCCTGCGCGACCTCGGTAACACCGTGATCGTGGTGGAGCACGACGAGGACGCCATCCTCGCCGCCGACCACGTGGTCGACATGGGCCCGGGCGCGGGCGAAGCCGGCGGGCGCATCGTCGCCGAAGGCACCCCGGCCGAGATCCTCGCGCACCCCGACTCGCTCACCGGCAAGTACCTGGGCCGCACCCTGAAGATCGACGTGCCCGGCCTGCGCCACCGGCCGGGCAAGAAGATGCTGCGCATCCGCGGCGCGAGCGGCAACAACCTCAAGAAAGCCGACCTGGATCTGCCGGTGGGCCTGTTCGTGTGTGTCACCGGCGTGTCGGGGTCGGGCAAGTCCACGCTGATCAACGACACACTGTACGCGGCCGTGGCGCGTCACCTTTACGGCAGCTCGCTCGAGCCCGCGCCGTTCGAGTCGATCTCCGGCATCGACCTGTTCGACAAGGTGATCAGCGTCGACCAGAGCCCCATCGGCCGCACCCCGCGCTCCAACCCGGCGACCTACACCGGCCTCTTCACGCCGATCCGCGAACTGTTCGCGGGCGTCCCGGAAGCGCGCACGCGCGGCTACGACGCCGGGCGCTTCTCGTTCAACGTGAAGGGCGGGCGCTGCGAGGCCTGCCAGGGCGACGGCGTGCTGAAGGTGGAGATGCACTTCCTGCCCGACATCTATGTGCCCTGCGATGTCTGCCACGGCAAGCGCTACAACCGCGAAACGCTCGAGATCCAGTACAAGGCGCGCACCATCGACGAGGTGCTGCAGATGACCGTCAGCGAGGCGCACGGGTTCTTCTCGGCAGTGCCCGTCGTCGCACGCAAGCTCCACACCCTGCTCGACGTGGGCCTCGGATACCTGCGCCTCGGGCAGTCGGCCACGACGCTGTCGGGCGGCGAGGCCCAGCGGGTCAAGCTGTCGCTGGAGTTGTCCAAGCGCGACACCGGCCGCACGCTGTACATCCTTGACGAACCCACCACCGGCCTGCACTTCCACGACATCAAGCTGCTGCTCGGCGTGCTGCACCAGTTGCGGGACGCGGGCAACACCGTGGTGGTGATCGAGCACAACCTCGACGTCATCAAGACCGCCGACTGGATCATCGACCTCGGCCCCGAGGGCGGGGATGGCGGCGGCCAGATCCTGGTCGAAGGCTCGCCGGAGACCGTGGCCGCCACGCCTGCGAGCTACACCGGGCGCTACCTGCGCGACGTGCTCGACCTCCCGGTCCCGAGAAAGCGCGCCGCGGCCGGTTGAGCCTACCGTCGCCGGTTGTTTGGGGACTGGATTGCTTGACCTCGGCCCCGGCGCTCGGCGCGCTGGCGGCACTTCCAGTCGCGCTACGCGCATTCGCGCCTCAAGAAAAATGACGCGTCGCCGATAAAGGGGGGGGACCAGTTGCCGGTTCCGGTAATACGTAAAAAAGTGCAATTTTTGCGTTAATTACGTCAAATTTATGTACTTAATGATAAAATTTTCCTGATTAGCAATGAACGTCAGCCAACCGAAGCAAGTGCAGGGGCTGGGGTGTTGTAGCGGCGGCAGCGACCAAGAGACGCTGGTGGAGCGTGCGCAGGTCGAACCGCCGGTTGAAGCGATAGCAGAACGCGGCGAGGTAGCGTGCC
>CAMAXP010000070.1 GCA_945862265.1 Bordetella parapertussis | reverse complement strand
GACCACTGCAATCAAGGAGTACATCGATTTGCACAATAAAAATCCCAAGCCTTTCGTATGGACTGCCAAGGCCAATGACATCCTTGCCAAGGTCATTCGCGCCAACAGCCGCTTAAGTTCCAAACAGAACGAAGCACTACACTAGCAGCAGCGGCTACAATTTTGTAACCAATCTTGTTTTCTAAACCGGCGCACCGCCGGCAGACGCTGCGTCGCGCGCGCCTCGCATTACCCCTCGACGATCGGGGTCCTGCGCAGCGTACGTGGTTCGGCCGGGTCGAACGGCGTCCTCGCGTGCTGGAGCACCTGGTTGCTCCAGATGAGCAAGTCGCCGACCTGCCAGCGGTGGGTGTGGATGAATTCCGGCCGGTAGACCGCCTCCCGCAGGCGTGCAAGCAGCAACGCGCTCACGTCCGTATCCAATTCGACGACGCGATCCGTCGAAGCCTTGCTGAACCACAACGAGCGCCGCCCCGTCCGGGGATTGGTCCACACGAGCGAATGCTGGCAGCGCGGCGAGTTGGCGCCGCCGGAGCGCGCGAAATTCGGGTCCGCGAGGTTGCCCTTGTAGTTGTACGCGTGGACGCAGGACAAGCCGTCGAGCTCAGCCTTGAAAGCGTCCGGCAACGCATCGTAGGCAAGGGACGTATTGCAGAACAGCGTCTCCCCGCCCTTCCCCTTCGGCACTTCGACGCCATAGAGCATGATCGCCTTGAGCGGATCGGGGTAGAACAACTGGTCATAGTGGAAGGTGAGTTCGCCGTCGCCCAGCATGCCGTCGGAACGGGTGTTCGAGATGTGCTGCGTATCGGGGAATTCGTTGGGCTTGTAGTCCCCGCGCACCTTGATCTGGCCGAAGATCCGGCCGAACCGGGCCTGCTCCTCCACCGTCAAAGTGACTTTGCGGAACAGCAGCGCGCTGTACCGATCGAACGCATCGCGCAACTGCCGGACGGTGTCTTCATCGGCCACGCGGCTGAAGGCCATACCGGTCACCTCCGCCCCGACGACCGGGGACAGCGGCCGGAAATTCAACGCCTGGCCTTCCCTGGCCTTTGCCTCCGCTTGCGCCTCGCCCATCCTCAGCCCCTCCCCTTGTCGGCAAACCCGGCCGCGCGCTTGCGCGCCCAATCGAGCACCCGCGTGCGCGGATCGCCTGCGTAGTCCCGCATGTAGTCGCCCTCTGCGTTGATCCCCGGGATCGCAGGTATCCACGCCTCTTGCAGCAAAGTGTCCGGATCGCCGAACTTTTCCGCGACCGCGCGAACCCTTGGATCGTCGAATGCAGTGAGCCGTCCGCGATCGATGACGACGATCTTCTCGCCGCTGGCGGTCGTTCCTTCGTAGGTCGAGAACAAGTTGTGGATGTGGACGTGCCGGGTCGGCAGACCGGCCTTGGCCATCTCCGGGATCTCGTCGCTGTTGGGCCCGAAACCGTGGTGGACAAGGCCTGAGCGGCGGCGCTCGTACAACAGGTCGAACAGGCCGGTCGATGGGCGGAAGACTTTCGGCATCGTGCCGATCGCGCATTCCCAGTACCAGAAGAAGCCAGGTCGGTGCTTGCAGGCGACCTCCCGCGAACCCGCCACCTTTCGAGTGCGGTACGGGGGCATGATGACGTCCTTGAATTCGTCGAGCTTCTGCCGCCAGATCTCGCCGTACTCACCGCCGCCCTTGACTGACGTGATCAGGCCGTCGTCGACGCGCGCCTCGCACCATTCGAACACGCCACGATGGTTCGTCGTGCCAGCAATGACACCGGTCGCGTCCTCCTCCGCCGTGATGTAGAGCGGCTTGCCCCACTGGTGGCTCTGGTACATCCATCGGCTGTCGTTGTAGTTGCTGAACGTGACGTCCGTGCCTTCGGGGTCGGTGAAGCGCACGCGCACGCATCGCTGGATCTGGTCCCAGACGACCTGGTCGATGGCGACCTGCAGCTCGATCGGAAACGTGATCTCGTCGCCTGCCCAGTGCTCCACCGAAGTCCACGGCAGGCGCTCCCAGCGGTAGGGAGTGTCCGGGATCGGACCGGCGGTCCCGTTGATCACTAGGTCGTAGTTGTGTTTGTCTGCAATCTCGCGAACAAGGTAGGGATTGCGCCGGATGTCGGTGCCAATCGAGCGTTGCACGCTGCGCGCCTCGTCGGCGCCGTCGAGCGGCGTGTCGGTGATGTGGTAGACGGAGCGCTGCGGTCCACCCGAGTCGACCATGATGATGTCCATCTTCGCGCCAAGGTCGTTGGCCGCGGCTTTCATGGCCTCGACCACCCGCCAGTCGTACGAACTGTCGACGCCCAGCAGCACTTTTTCGCCCCGCTTCATGCCGTAGCCGGGCTGCGTGTTGTTGCGCCTGCTCGGTCGGCTGCATAGAACACAGGCTTTGGCGACCAGGTCGTCCATCAATCCGGCCTGCTCCAGCTCTGGCGCCCGCGGCGCTGCAAACAGGCCCTGGGCCCTGGGTAGGTACGTATCCGGCATGGGTTACCTCCTGCTCGCAGGCAAAGCATTCATACGATCGAGCCGCCCCCATCGACCATCAGCGCATGTCCGGTGATGTAGCTGCTTTCCTCGGACGCGAGGAACAGCATTGCGTTCGCGATTTCCTCGGCCTTGCCGATGCGGCGCAGCGGCCGGATCTGCGCCAGCCTCTCGCGCAGCTCCGCGGGGTTGCGCAGGAACATCGGCGATTCGACCGGGCCTGGGCAAACGCAGTTCACGCGAATGCCGGCGGCCGCATGGTCCACGGCCAGGCACTTGGTGAAGTGGACGACGGCAGCCTTGGAGGTCGAGTAGGCCGCCTTGCCTCCCGGCCCGATCACCACGCCGAGGCCGGACCCGGTATTGACGATGCGTCCGCCGCCCGTGCGCGCCATTGCCGGGATCGCGAACTTGCACATCAGGAACATGCTTGTTAGGTTGACGTCGAAGACCCGCCGCCAGTCTGCCTCGGCCATGTCGAGGACCGAAGCCGTGAATGACATGCCGGCATTGTTGACGAGGATGTCGAGCCGGCCGAATTGATCCAGCGCCGCTTTCGTCATCGCTTCCGCGTCGGCAGCCAACGAGACGTCGCCGACGGCAATCGCCGTGCCGGGGACTTCCATCATCACCGACTCCGCCGCAGCCCGGTCGCGATCCGCGATCAGGACCTTCGCACCCTCGGCCGCGAAACGCAGCACCGCCGCCCGGCCTATGCCCGAGCCCCCACCAGTGATCAGCGCAACCTGCCCAGCCAGACGGTCGGTCATCTCCCCTCCACCTTGATACGATTTGTTCTTACTTTGTGAGACTGCAGTCTCTGCAGGACACTCTAGTGGCGCGCATTTTCGCTGTCAAGCCGGCGTGCGAAATTGACAGCGCGGGCGCTACTGGCTAGCCTTTGTTCCTGAGAACACAGTCTTACATTGCGAAACATGGCACTAAAGAAACCGCCGGCAAGTTCCGGACAGAAGGCAATCAAGTCGCTTGGCAAGGCGATCGACGTAATCTTCGCCTTCACCCGCGAAAGGCCGTCCCTCACGGTAGACGAAATCTCGCGTGAGCTCGGCTTTCCGCGCAGTACGACCTATCGGCTGATCGCTACGCTGCGCGATAAAGGCGTCGTGAGGCAGAAGGAGGGGACCGACAGCTACATACTCGGCGCCCGGTTGCTGCAGCTCGGCGACGTCATCCGCCTTTCGCTGGACCTGCAGCACACCGCGCTGCCTTTCATGCAGCTGCTGGTGCGTATGTCGCGCGAAACCGTCGTGCTTGTCGTGCCAACCGACAGACAGGCGACCTATCTCGAGATGCTCGAAAGTCCCGAGCCGATGCGCGTGATCCCGAGCGACGGTATGAGCTTTCCGCTACATTGCGGGTCCACGCGCCGGATCCTGCTGGCGCACATGAACCCGGAATTCCAGGAGGAATACCTGCGCGGCCGGCTGCGCCTCTATTCCGCAGGCACCCTGATCGACAAGGACGAATTGCGCAGTGACCTCGCCCAGATCCGCAAGCGTGGTTACGCCACAAGCAACCAGGAAATCTACTCGGGGGCACGCAGCATGGCCGCCCCGATTCGCGACACGACAGACCGCGTATTTGCAAGCGTCGGCATCGTCGGCCCCGCCCAGCGCTTGACCGACGAGCGGATGGAAAAGCTCCTGCCCACTCTGCTGGAGTGCGCCGAAGGAATCTCGGTGGCGCTTGGCGCGCGTAACAAAAGCCCCGGCGCGTGGAGCAATGGCAAGTCAAGACAGTTCCGAGCCCAGCCCTTAACGCGCGGCGGCTGAATCGACGTGGCTCGCCATTGATGCGCAAAGGCAAGAGATGACCCCGCCCCCATCTTTTGATGCCGCATCGCTGCTCCTCGCAGGCGAGCGGCGGTTTGGCCCCAAGGCTGCGATCTGCCATGACGCAGAGGTGACGACGTACACCCGGTTGGTGGACCGGATCGGGCGACTCGCGAACGGCCTCCAGGATCTCGGCATCCTCTCCGGAGACCGGGTCGTCCTGTTGCTGCCGAACAGTACACGATTCGTCGAGGCCTGGTGGGCGATCATCCGCGCCGGCGCCGTTGTCGTGCCGCTGAATCCGCGCACCGCCTTCGAAGAACTGCACTTTTACGTCTATAACAGCGGTGCCCGGTGCATGATTACCGACCCGGAACACCTTCCGGCCGTAGAAGCGCTTTGCGCCGGCGGTCGGATCCGCGACATGCTTATCGTGTGCGTGGATCCAACCCGAAGCGGAATCGAAGATTACGAAGCGCTGGTCGATCGCAGCCGTCCACCGGGCATGCATCAGCCGCAGGACCTCACCAAGCCCTGCGCCATCTACTACACGGCAGGAAGCACCGGCCGGCCGAAAGGCGTCGTCCGCTCCCACCTCAGCGTGGCGTGGGGCCTGGCAATGCTTGCACAACGCCTGACACGCGATGACGTCCTGCTTGGGCGGGCGCCAATGGCGCACACCGGCGGATCCCTGACGGGCCCCTTCGCCGTGCTGCTGGCGGGCGGCACGCTCGTCATTCCCACGCGCACGGACCCGGACTCGCTGCTCGAACTCGTCCCACGCCATCGGGTGTCTCGGCTGTACCTGCACCCCGTCCTGTCCGCAAAAGGGCTCTTCGCTTCGATGGATCGCCGGCCGGTCGATCTCGGCTCGCTTCGCAAGCTGCACTGGACTGCGGGATTCCTCCCTGAAGCGATCCGAAGCGAGATCTTTCGCCGCTTTCCCGGACTGCCGCTCGAGATCACGTACGGCATGACCGAAGTCAGCAATATCGCGACCTACGATTGCGATGCGCACACCGGGCATCCGGCGAACTGCGTGGGTTACGCGTGGCCGGGCAGCGAGATCGGCATCCTCGGCGCAAACGGCCAGTTCGTCCCGCCCGGCCGCGGCGAGGGCGAGGTGGTGGTGCGCTCGCCGACCGGGATGAGCGGCTACTGGAACGCGCCGGGCCTCACCGCGATTGCAATGGACGGTGGATGGCTGCACACGGGCGACCTGGGTTGCCAGGGCGAAGACGGCGCCCTCCTCTTGACCGGCAGGATCAAGGATGTCATCAAGACGGCCGGCATGACAGTGCACGCGGCCGAGGTCGAGCATGCGCTTGCGGCCCACCCCGACGTGCTCGACTGTGCGGTGTTCGGATTGCCCCATCCGCATTGGGAAGAGGCGGTGACTGCCATCGTCGCGCGCCGCGCATCTTCCAGTGTCGTCGAGGGAGAACTGATCGAGCATTGCCGCACGCACCTGAGCAGCTACAAGCTGCCCAAGCAGATCATTTTTGTGGACGCATTGCCGCGCAACGGCTCCAACAAGGTCGACAAGCGCGCGCTCGTGGCGAAGTTTTCCGGCACAGCGGTTGCTGCCGGCTGAGAATTCACTCGAATAAGGATTGGTGAGATGACCTATGAAACGCTTGTGGTCGCCGAAGAAGAGGGCATCGTCGAAATCACGCTGAACCGCGTGGATCAACTCAACGCCATCAATGCGAAGTGTCGCGAAGAACTGATGGACGTGTTCCTCGCCGCGCGCGACGATCCTGCCCGGCGTGTGCTGCTGATCACCGGCGCCGGGCGCGCTTTCTCCGCGGGCGCGGACCTCAAGGATGGCAGCGTGACCGAGCCGCCGATCGAGTCGGTGGAGTCACGCTGGTGGGGAGACTTCCGGGCGACGCTCGCTTCGCTCGGCAGGCCCAGCATCGCCGCCGTCAACGGGATGGCCCTGGGAGGCGGATTCGAACTGGCGCTGGCTTGTGACTTCCGCCTCGCCGCACCCGAGGCCAGTTTTGCCATGCCCGAAATCAACCTGGGCTCGATTCCCGCGGGCGGGGCGACGCAGCGCATTGCACGGCTCGCCGGCCTCGGCCGCGCGATGGAACTGGTCCTGTTCGGCGAGCGCATCGATGCCGCCGAGGCCTATCGCATCGGGCTCGTGAACCGGGTCGTGGCCGCAGCAGACCTTTTGCCGACCGCCAGGCAATGGGCCAAGAAGCTCTCGGCCAAGGCGCCGCTCGCGCTTAAGTACGGCAAGGAGGCGGTGATCAAGAGCACGGACCTGTCGATCGAAGACGGCATCCGGCTCGAGTCCTATTTGGGCGGGCTGCTTCGCACCACCGAGGACAGGAAAGAAGGAATCGCGGCCATCCTCGAAAAGCGCAAGCCGGTGTTTCGCGGCAAGTAAGCTGGCCGGCGAATCGCCTGAACATTCGATTGAAGGAGCAAACCATGTCCCTGCCAGAACGCGTTGCCAACCGGAATATCTACCTGCGCGCCGAGCAAGTGCCGGACGACGTGCGCCAGTTCATCGTGAAGATGCTCACCGTACAAATCCAGTCGGAGTACGCCGATGCCCCGGATCGCTCCGGTTCGGTCTGCCCCACCGCCGAGGACAAAGCGTGGGTCGACTTCCAGATCGCCCAGGAAAAAGAACACGGCCTTGGCGTATCGATGATCCTGCGGGACATGGGGGTCGATCCCCTGCCCTACATCAAGGAGGCAGAGAGTTCGGTGACCGTTGGCGGGCGCAAGCTCGACTACTTCCGCATGCGCATGGAAGACTGGGTCGAACGGAGCATGACCCGGGTGCTCGCCGAGCGCACCGGCGGCATCCAGTCGATCGGCGGACTCGGTGCGAGCTACGTTCCGCTGGCGGTGTGGCACGCAAAGAACTACGTCGATGAAGCGCTTGGCCATACAGCGCAAGGCAACAAGTACGCAAAAAGGCTCGTCGCAGAAGGGCGTCGCGAGGAATGCCAGAAAGCGATCGAGAAGTTCTACCCTTCGTGCCTGGACATCTTCGGCGGCGTCGATACGCCGAATGAAAAGCGCTACCTCGAACTGGGTGTCAAGACGCTGAGCAACAACCAGTCGCGCCTACTGTGGATCAAGTCGCTGGAGCGCGACCTTCAGGAGATTTCGCTCGAGATGCCCGCCGCGCTCTGGAAAGGCAATCGCCGCGAATACCCCGAGGAGAGCCTCGCCGGCACCGGCCTCTACCTCGACGCCAGCGACGTGCCGGCCCAGGTCCGCCCGCTGATTGCCAAGGTGGTCAGCGGCTGGGTGCAAAGCAAGTATGCGCGGCAGAACGAAATGGCGGTGTTTGCCGCGCCGACACCCGAGGAAAAACTCGCGGTCGCGATCCAGTACCGGGACGATCGAAAATCGGGACTGCATGCTGCGCGGATGCTCTCGGCGCTGGGCGTCGACCCGGACCCGATCGCAGACGAGGCGGAACGTTCGCTAGCAGGCGGCCGCTACAAGGTGGATTTCCTAAAGCAGCCCCTCCCCGAGACCTGGACCGACATCTGCCTTCAGCAGTGGATCGCCGCGCGCGCGTCGCAGGCGGCTTCGCTCGCCACGTTCGGCTCCTGCCTCGTGCCGCTGGCTGTCTGGTCCGGCATCCACTACGAGAGCCAGGACGGCATCTCGAACCAATGGCTGAAGCGCCTCCAGGGACTCGATCGCGCGGGCGTTCGTGAAGCCGGCGCGCGGATCCTCGGGCACTGGTACCACCACGCGCTGCGCGTGTTCGGCGCCGACGGCAGCGCGAACGAGGAGGCTTGTTGCCGCGCCGGCATCAAGACGGCGTCGAACCGGCAGGTTCGCGGGATCTTCGTCGATGTACTCGGGCGCGACGCTACAGCGCTGGGATTATCGCTACCCGACGACACGCTAGCCAAGCAGGCCGCATGAATCTCCGCTTACATCCCTGAAAATAGGGTGGCGAGTGTACGCGCCGGGTCCGGATCGATGACATCGTCCAGGTCGATATCCTGTTCGCCCGGCACGCGCACGCGCGTGAAAGTGTGACCCGCATAAGCCAGCGGTCGGGTCGCGTCCAACCCCATTTTTGCCGAGGTACCGTCGGTGCGCCAGTGGCGCGTCGTCGAGGGATCGAGCGGCGAGCCCTGTGCCCCTGATACCAGCACGAGGTCGAGGTCGGCCTGAAAGCGCGTGGCCACCGCCCACTCGACCTCGGTCGGATTGTGGACATCGACATCGTCATCGACGACGACGACCTGCTTGATGTCGAAGTGCGCGCCGAACGCGGCCATGATCACGTTCTTCGCCTCGCTTTCACGCCGCTTCCTCAGCTTGACGTAAAGGTGGTAGCGGCAGCTTCCACCGATTGCAAGGTGGGCGTCGAGCACGTTCGGAAAGCTCCTTTGCAGCAATCCGAGGACCGTCGCCTCACGCGGGATCGCGCCAAGCATCAGGTGCTCCAGTCCGGCCGGCACGATGGTGTGGAAAATCGGGTTGCGGCGGTGCGTCACGCGGTCGACTTCGATGACCTGCTGCTTGCTCGCCGGGCTGTACGTCCGCGGAAATTCGCCGAAAGGCCCTTCCATCTCCCGTACCCCGGGCAGCACGCGTGCCTCGATTACGATTTCGGCTTGCGCGGGCACGCGAATTTCGCTTCCCCGGCACTTGACCACTTCGAGCGGCGCCCCGTGGAGGCTGCCGGCAATCTCCAGTTCGTCACGATTGATGGCGACTACGGCCTGCGAGGCCAGCAGCACGATCGGATCAGCACCGATCACGATCGCGACATGCAATGACTCACCCTTCTCCTCGGCCGCCGTGTGGAACGCAAACAAGTGCCGCGAGCCGCCGCGCATCTGCAACCGGCGGCCGTCCAGCACCTGGATGCGCTGTATCGAAGCGTTCTGCACGCCCGACTTCGGATTGCGCGCAACCATGACGCCCGCAGTGATGTACGGGCCGCTGTCGTGCTCGTTATGCGTCGGGATCGGCAGCAGTTTCAAGAGGTCCGGCCCTTCGACCACGCACTCCTGGACGGGCGACTCCTCCGAAGCGACCTCGCGCCACGGGATACCTTGCGCCGCAGCGTCACGAAAGCAGCCAAGCAACTGGTCCTGCTGCACCCCGATCGCCTCGGCAATCCATGCGCGCGATGAGACATACCCCGATACCACTGTCCCCGGCTGGCCATCCGGCTTCGGAAACAGCACCGCCTGGCGGCCGTCGAGGCGATTGGCAATCGCAGCGAGTTCGTGCCTGAGCGCCACGCCTTCGCGCGCAACCGCGAGACGGCCGCTTACGGACAAATGCTCGAGCCATGCGCGCAGACTACGCGCGCAATCCGGAGACCGATGATCCATCGCCGCCCCTTCCTGATTTTTTTGCGTAACGCGCCGACCTTATCGGCTTGCGGCACGATCGGCTAGTGGCGGATCGAACCCGTGCGAAACGACCTGCCTCGCCTTGATCCGACTTTGCGCAAGTCGTCTGTTGGGCAAAGTCGTCTGTTGGGCAAAAGTCATTGGCAAAAGTCGTCTTGACGCACACTATCGCATGCTCTAGCATCAATTGAAACTCGTGATACTCAAGTCTCACAAAGTAATAATCAATGTCGATCTCGTAGGTCAGCTTCCCATGCCGCGCGAAGCTTCCAGGATCGACCGCCGCGCCGAAGGCAAGGGAGCCCGTGACGTCATGAGCAACGAGCCGCAAACCGGTCGCGCAGTATGAGCGCCTCGCGCGTATTCATGGTCACCGGATGCGCCCATGGGATCGGCAGTGCCATTGCCTCCAGGGCAGCCGCCCAAGGCGCGACGCTCGTGCTGGTCGATCTGGACCGCGAAAGGCTGGACGCGCAATCGGCGGAACTGAAGCGCGCTGGCGCCGAGTCGATCCTCGCCAGGGTGGCCGATGTCACCCAGGCCGAAGCCATGCGTGGCATCGTCGAGGAGGCGCAGCAACTGTACGAAGGCATCGACGTCCTGGTGAACAACGCCGGCGGCGTGTGGCTGCTCGCCCAGACCGGGAAGATCAGCAGCCAGTTCCGCCCTTTCGTCGAAACCCGCCCGGACGAGTGGGAGCCGATTATGCGATTGAACCTGTTCAGTACCATGAACTGCACCAGTGCCGTGCTGCCGGGAATGCTCCGGCGACGCAGCGGGCGCATCGTCAGCGTCGCATCTGTCGCGGGCATTTCGGGCAGCGAAGGCCTGGCGGCGTACTCCGCTGCAAAAGGTGGTGTGATTGCGTTCACCAAGGCGATTGCCCGGGAGGTGGCGCGCCATGGGATCACCGCGAATGCAGTGGCGCCTGGGGCAGTCAAGACACGGATCTGGGACAAGAACCAATCCGGAGCCGACGCGAAGGCGGCGGCGATCCCCATGGGGCGCCTTGCCCAACCCGACGAAATCGCCGACGCGGTGATGTACCTGGCTTCTCCGGCGGCTTCTTTCGTGAACGGGCAGGTGCTGGTCGTCAGCGGCGGCCCGGCGTAATGAAGAACGCAATTCAAAAGCACCGATAAGAAAAGGCGGCCCTGCACGGGGAACGCCAATCCGAAGAGGAGGAGACAATGACAAGAGTACGCGGCAACTTTGCCATCCCCGCATTGATACTGGCTTGCGCCTGGATGACGGCGTCGATCCTGCCGGCAAGAGCGCAGGCACCCACCACGATCAGGGTCGGCATGGCCTCACCCACGGGGGTCGCGATGCCAGTTTGGGCGGCGCTGGCACTTGGCATCGACAAAGCGGAAAACCTTGCTTTCGTTCCCGAACGCATGAACACGACGCTCACGGTCCCGTCGTTGATCGCCGGCAAGGTCGATACAATGGCAAGCAGCGCCGAACTCGCGATCGCGAAGGGGGCAAAGATCAGACTCGTTGCCGGCGGCTTTCGCGCGCGTGGCTGGAACGGCCTGTATGCGTCGAAGAAGTCGGGCATCACCTCGCTCAAGGACCTGAAAGGCCGCCGGATAGGCATCAACAAGTACGGCGATCCGCAGTACGTGATGGTGGAGCAGGCGCTGAAGCGGGCGGGACTCGTGGCCAGCGACGTTACCTTCATGTACCAATCCCCACCGCAACGGGCGCAGTCGCTGATCGCCGGCGCCCTAGACGCGGGAATCATGTTCCCGCCGTACTCGTCCACAATGCAGAAACAGGGGACCGCGGTCGAAATCTCCGACCTCAAGTTCACGCGGGACTACCAGTCGAATGCCTATGCGATGAACGACAGCTTCATTGCGGAAAACCCGGATGTGGTTGCGCGCTTTGCCCGAGTGATCTCGAAAGCGA
Source organism: Bordetella parapertussis (assembly GCA_945862265.1). Classification (GTDB taxonomy): domain Bacteria; phylum Pseudomonadota; class Gammaproteobacteria; order Burkholderiales; family SG8-39; genus SZAS-79. Next base: position 8,001 of record CAMAXP010000070.1, on the reverse strand, counting down.
TCATCGCGATCTACGATGAGTCGAATTGGCCTGCATTCGAGAAAACATTTTATGGCTACATGAACCTGACGCCCGAGCAGTTCGACATGCGGCAGTACCTGCAATCGACCAAGGCCGAACGGATCCTGAATGAGTTTCCGACACGCGAGTTGCTCCAAGGCAATATCTTCTACGTCGAAGCGCTGCCGGAATACTCGACGAGTCCCCGCAAGCTGGCCGTCAACGACTTGATCTACGTGACGCCGGAATTCCGTGACAAGTTCGAGGGAAAGGTTCCTTCGGTGGGCGCAAACTGAGCATGGCGCGCGACGTTTGCCTGTCCGTAGAATCGGTCTCCAAGACGTTCAAGACCCGCGGCAATTCCATCCTCGCAGTTTCGAACGTCGACCTCGTGCTGCATGCAGGGGAGTTCCTGAGCATTGTCGGTCCGAGCGGGTGTGGCAAGAGCACGTTGCTCAACATGATGGCCGGCATCGAAGAGGTCACGAGCGGAAAGATCGTGATCGCCAACTCCGCGCCGGGTTCGCTTGGCTATGTAACGCAACGCGACTCCTTACTGCCGTGGCGGTCCCTGCTTTCCAACGTCGAGCTCGGCCTCGAATTGCGTGGAACCCCCGTGCCCGAACGCCGCGAACGGGTGCGCGAATGGCTCCGCCTGGTCGGGCTCGAGGGGTTCGAGGAACATTTCCCGGACCAGCTTTCGGGCGGCATGCGCCAGCGCGCGTCGCTGGTGCGCACGCTCGCCTACGGCCCGAAACTGTTGCTATTGGACGAGCCGTTCGGTGCGCTGGATGCGCAGACGCGCGTGTCGTTGCAGACCGAACTCCTGGCGCTGTGGGCCCGCGCAGCGGTCCCCGCGATCCTCGTCACGCACGATATCGGCGAGGCCATCTGCCTTTCGGACCGCATCATCCTGATGTCGCCCAGACCAGGACAGATCGCAGGCGAATACCTGGTGCCGCTTCCGCGACCGAGGCCCTCGCCGATCGAATTGTGGAAGACCGACGAATTCCGCCAACTTTCGGACCGCCTGTGGGCCGACTTGAGCAAGGTGGCCGGCGAAAGGGGGTTCGGGCGTGATTAGTTCGAAGATGGTCGTTGTGGCCAGGCTGGCGATCGCCGCGGTCCTGGTCGCGGCGTGGCAGTTCACTTCGGGCCGTCTCGTTGACGCGGTGCTGATTGGCAGCCCGATGGAGGTCGTCCGGGTGCTCTGGCGCTGGTGCAACGATGGCACCCTGCCCAACCACTGGCTGGTCACGATGCACGAGATGGTGCTCGGCTTCCTGCTCGGCTTCATCGTCGGCGGCGTGCTCGGGGCAGTAATGGGCGCATTTAGGATCGCCGAGGCCCTGTTCGAGCCTTACGTGTTCTTCCTCTATTCGGTGCCGCGCATCGCGCTGGCGCCACTGTTCATCGTGTGGTTCGGAATCGCCGCGATGTTCAAGATCATGTTCGTCGCTTTCATGGTCCTTTTCGTCGCGCTGATCACGATGTTCTACAGCATGCGCGACATAGATCCGGCAATGATCCACGCAGTGCGGATCATGGGGGGATCGAAGCGCCAGATCCTGCAGAAGGTCGTCTTTCCCCAGATGCTGCTCTGGATGTTCGCCTCCCTCAAGCTGACGCTTCCCTACGCCCTGGTCGGCACGATCGTGGCCGAGTTCCTCGCGTCGAACGCGGGATTGGGCTTTATCATCTTCAACGCATCGTCGATCCTCGACACCAATGCGGTGCTGGCCGGCGTCTTCGTGCTGGCGCTGACAGGCACGGCGCTCAACGTCATGATCTCGCGCATCGAGCGGCGCATGATGCACTGGAAAAAAGGGGCCGCCGGCGCCTTGGCGACCTGAGCGTGGACCGGCTCACCCGCCGCCTGCTCGCGCTAGCCCTCGCAGTCGCAGCCTGCGTCACACCGCAGTCCCAGGCCGCGTATCCAGACAAGCCGATCCGGATGCTCGTCCCCTTCCCGGCCGGCGGTGCCGCCGACGTTGTGGCTCGCATCGTCGCACAACCGCTGTCGCTCGCGCTGGGCGCAAAGATCGTGATCGACAACAAGGCAGGCGCAGACGGCGCGATCGCCGGCATGGAAGCTGCCAAGGCGATTCCAGACGGCTATACGCTGCTTTTTGCCACGAATACCGCCATTTGCGCCTCGCCAACGCTTCGCAAGGCCCCCCCTTACGATCCGATCGCCGACTTCACCCCAGTGTCGATGGTCGGCCGGTTCAGCGCCTTTCTCTTCGTTCATCCGAGTTTGCCGGCGAAGTCGGTCGCCGAACTGCTCGCCTATGCCCGCAATCATCCGGGGCTGCTGAACTACGGCACGGCCAGCAGCACCAGCATCCTGGCCACCGCCCAACTGAAGCTGCTCGAACGCCTGGACATCGTACATGTGCCCTACAAGGGAGAGGTCCAGTTGAACACTGACCTGGTGGCCGGGCGCGTGCAAATGGCGATCGCGACGCCGGGATTGGCGCTGCAACATGTGCGAGACGGCCGGCTGCGGGTCCTGGCGACGCTGCTCGGCACCCGCAGCCCGTTGGCGCCGGACGTGCCGACGATGGCCGAGGCAGGCGTAACGCAACTGACCATCTCGCCATGGGCTGCCGTGTTCGGCCCGGCTAGGGTGCCAAAGGAAGTCGTCGACCGGCTCTCCCGCGCCATGGCGGAGGTGATGGCGCGTCGCGACGTCCTCGCCCAGCTCGATCGCTATGCATTCGAAGGCCGCAGTTCGACGCCCGAAGAATTGCGGACGTTCGTGCGCGATCAACTCGAAATGTGGCGCCGCACCGTAAAAGCGGTAGGGATCACCCCCGACTAGCGCCGGGCAAGCGGCTCGCCCCCGACCCCGCCCCTGGGTGCTAGACGCTGCGCGCCCGGCCTTCCCAGTACTTTGCCCGCAGCTTGCGCTTCGCGATCTTGCCATTGTCGTCGCGCGGGAAATCCTGGACCGAGACGACGCTGCGTGGAATCTTGAATCCGGCGATGCGCGGGCGCAACCATTCTTCGACTTGTGTTGCGCCGACTTCGCTGCCCGGCTCCGGGAGGATGGTCGCCATCAGTCTCTCGCCCATCTCCTCGTCTGGCACGCCGAACACTGCGCAATCGAGGACACCTGGGCATCCGATCAGCGCATGCTCGACCTCGGCCGGGTAGATCTTCACACCGCCGGAAATCACGGTGTCCGCCGATCGATCGCAGAGGAACAGGTAGCCTTCGTCGTCCACATAGCCGATGTCCCCGAGCGACACGAGGCCGTCGCGCTCGATCGCACGCCGGGCAGCCTCGTTGCCCACATAGGTGAAATCCGACCACGCCGGCTGTCGCATGTAGACCAAGCCGACCTCGCCGGGTCCGCAGATGCGCCCGTCCTCGCCATGGATGCGGACAATGGCCTCGCCGGCCGGCCGGCCCGCGCTTCCCGGCCGGGCGAGCGCCTCGCTGCTCGAGATGATCGTGACCACGCCGGTTTCGCTCGCGGCATAGGTCTCGAAGATCTTCTCCCCGAGCCAGTCGATCATCGCGCGCTTGACCTCGGGTGCGCACGGGGAACCAGTCGATGCGATGAAGCGCAATGACGAAACGTCGTACCGCTCGCGGACCGCCGTCGGGAGCTTCAGCATGCGCACGTACATCGTCGGCACTAGGTAAACGATGTCGATCCCGTGGGACTCGATCAGGCGCAGCGTCTCCTCCGGGTCGAAGCGCGGCATCACCACCAGTCGCTCGCCGATACGCAGCGTGGCCTGTGCGATCACGCTCGGCGCACTGTGATAGAGCGGTGCCGGCATGAGGGTGCGGCAACCGGGAAGCACGCCGAAGCACTCGGCCATGAGCTTGTCCACGCGCCGCTGCGCCTCCGCCACTTGTCCCACCGGCCATGGCGCGCGGCGAACGCCTTTCGGTCGCCCCGTGGTCCCTGACGTGTAGGCCAGGTGGCCGCGCGGAGCGACCACCGGGCCGCCATATGGAGCCTGCGCCGCAAGCCAATCTTCATAGTCCTCGGTGCCGGCAGCGACTGGGTCGGTGACCAGCACGCGCATCCCTGCCGGCACTACCTCCTTTACCGCACGGTACAAGTCGCCGGCGGCAATCAACACCTTTGCACCGCTGTCGGCCAGCAGGAATGCGACTTCCTCGGGGGCGAAATGCCAGTTGATCGGACAGTAGTAAAAGCCGCCGGTGCGACAGGCCGGGATGACGTCGGAGTAGACCGGGTCGTTGCGCAGCAGGACGGCGACCACGTCGCCCTCGGCCATGCCGAGCAGAGCCAAGCCACCGGCCAGGCGCGCGCCACGCGCGGCGACTTCGTCACCTGGACGAGCCAGGGCGTCGAAGAAGAGCGTCGCGGGCATTGCGTTGCGCGCCCCGCGCCCTACTGGACCTTGATGCCCGAAGACTTGATCAGCCGCGCGTAGCGCTCGAGGTCGGTACGGATCAGCGTAGCGAACTCTTCCGGCGTGCTCGACATCGGCTCGATGCCTGCGGCCATGAGTTTGTCGCGGACGTCTGTGCTCTTCAGCGTGGCGACCAACTCGGAATTGAGCTTGGCGATGATTTCGGGCGGCGTACCCGCCGTGGTCAGGATGCCGAACCAGGTCGGCGCGTCCACGCCCGGGACGCCGGCCTCCGCTACGGTGGGAATCTCGGGCGCAAGGATCGTTCGCTTCGCGCTGGTCATGCCGAGCACGCGAATGCGCCCTGCCTTGATGAAGGACCTGACCGTTGCAAGGTCGATGATCGCGAGCGGGATCTGCCCGCCGATCAGGTCGGTGACCGCCGGGAGCGAGCCCTTGTAGGGCACATGCGCCAGGTCGACGCCCGCGATCAGATTGATCATCGCACCGGCCAGGTGTTGCGCAGTGCCGGTACCCGATGTCCCGAACGTCACCTGGCCCGGCCTTGCTCTTGCGTAGGTAACCAGTTCATTCATCGACTGGACCGGGAGGTCGGCCCGGACGACGACCAGCTGCGGCAGGATCGTCGACAGCGTAAGTGGGGCGAGATCCTTGAGGGAGTCGTAAGGCATGTTCGGCAGCAGGGTCGGGCTGACCGCGAGCGAGCCGGTGCCGCCGAAGCCGATCGTATAGCCGTCGGGGGGCGCCTTGGCGATCGCGTCCACCCCGACAATGCCGCCGGCCCCGGAGCGATTGTCGACGATGACCGGCTGCCCGAGGCGCTCGGAAAGTTTCGCCGCGATGGCGCGCGCGGACACGTCGGAACTGCCGGCGCCGGCCGGAAAGCCCACCATGAACCGCACAGGCTTCGTCGGATAGGCCTGGGCGTAGACGGTTCCTGCGAGCGAGGAAACGGCCGCAAAGGCCAGCATGCGTGCAATTCGACGCGCGATCATTTCCGTCTCCTTGGTCTTGTGCTTGTCCATCCCGCGGCCGCCCCGAACGCCGGGGCCACGGGCCGCGCGATCACTTCCCGGGAAAGGCGTCCTTGCTTTCGAACCAGTCGGCGATCTGTTCGCGCATCGGGAACCACACGTCTCCCTTGTTCTTGATGAACTTGAGCACGCGATCGACCGACCGGATCTTGTCCGCGCGCCCGAGCACGTGGGGATGGATGATCAGGTTCATGATCCGGCCCTGGTGCCGGCCCTCCTCGTGCAGCACGGAGAAAGTTTCTTCGAGGGTCGCGGCGTACTCCGGGGAGGTGAAATTGCGGCGCAATATGAGCGAGCTGTCCGGCATCTCCATGTCCTGCGGGATGCAGAGGATCGAGCGGCCCTCGACTTCGATCTTGTAAGGCTGGTCGTCGTTGCCAAAATCGCAGAACCAGCGAAATCCGCGCTCTGCGAGCAACGCGAGCGTATTAGGCGATTGGCTGAAGGAAGGCGAGATCCAGCCTCGCGGCGCCTCCCCGAATACCGATTTGTACTCCGCGACCACGCCGTCGAGGAAGGCCGCCTCCGCCGTGCGGTCGTTCGCGAAATTCGACAGCAGGTCGTGCTGTAGCCGGGAGTGCGCGACGAACTCCCAACCGCGGCTGCGCGCGGCCTCGAGCACCTCTGGGTAGAAGCTCCCGAAGCGGGTGTTTATCGGCGCCGACGCCTTCAATCCATGGCTGTCGAGCAAGTCGAAGATGCGCCACATCCCGATGCGCTGGCCGTACTCGCGCCAAGTGTAATTGGGGTAGTCAGGCACGCCGGCTGGCAGGGGAATCGGCATGATCGTGGGCCCGCCGGAATAGCTGCCGGCCTTCGGGAGCAACTCCCAGCACTCGAGCGCAACGGTCACGATGACGGCGACGCGCGCACCGTTGGGCCAGACGAACCGCGGCCTGCGGGCTATCGACTGGAATGGATAACCGATTTCTGCCATCGCCTTTGCTCCGTGAATTATTCTTACTGAGTGGGAACGTTGTCTCTTAATATTCAGTTTATTGAGGCCTCTAGGAGCTGTCAACCTAACAGGAAAGCAAAAGGATTGCGCGCTGCGTGACGCGGCGCAGTACGTGCGAAACACAAGTTCAATTCTTACATTGTAGAACCCGGTCGCCAGCCGGATGAATTACATTTGTTCCACGACCTCCCTGCTCCCTGCAGGCGCGGACCCGGATGGCCTTGAGGCCGATCAAGGAAGAGCAATGACCGCACTCGAAATTCGCCCGCTATCGCAGGTGGTGGGCGCAGAAGTCTCCGGCATGGACTTTTCGACTCCGGCCGACGGCGAAAACACCGAACGAATACTCGAAGCCTTCAGACAGTACGACCTGCTGCTTTTTCGCAACACGAGCCTGACTGTGGAGGAACAAGCCCGATTCGGACGGTTGTTTGGAAAAATCACGGTCAGGGGCGACTACAAGCCCAACGAATTCCCCGATACGCAGCACATCTCAAATACCCGGGACGACGGCATGCTGGGTGATGGCGAGCTCAAGTTCCATTGCGACCAGCTGTTCTACCCCGATCCGCTTAGCGCCCTTATGCTGTATGCGATCGAGGTACCAGACAGCGGCGGCGAGACTCTCTATTGCAATACGTACCTCGCTTTAAAGCGCCTGACCCCGGAAATGCAGGAGAAACTGCGTGGCTATACCTGTCGCCACGCCTACGACTACAAGGGCAACCTCGCTGACGCGAACTTTTCCCGCAATGCCGGGGCAAACTCACCCAGCTATGTACACCCGATGGTATGGACGAACCCGGCCACAGGACGCGAGGCCATCTGGATCGGGCAAGGCTCCACCCATCGGGTGCTCGAACTCGACCCGGCGGAAAGCGATACGGCTCTCGATCAGGTTAAGGGACTGCTGTACCGCCAGGAAAACATCTATACGCACCGCTGGAAAATCGGCGACCTGCTGATCTGGAACAACCGGACGCTCCAGCACGCCAGGACCCCATTCGATTCGCGCCAAGCCAGGACGCTGCGCCGAACTCCGATTCTCTGACCCCCTCGCGATCCGCGGGCACTGAACTGGACTGGGGGGGAGTCTTGTATGAAGATTCGCTGCAGCCCAAAACAAGTAGCCTGGTATGAATTCGCGCGCCGGTTTGCCCCCCTCTCCGTCAAAGCGGTGCCCTGGGACAAGGGCGACGCCCTCGCCGTCCAGCCAGACGAAGGCGAGTCCTATTGGCAGCCCAAACCCGCCAACGGGTACAGCACGGTCAAGATCAGCCCGCGCAACTGCCGCTCCAACCACATCTCGTTCGGGATACAGGTGATCGCACCTGGCGGCTACGTCTGCGAGCACTGGCACGACTCCCACGACGAGATCCTGTTCTGCTTTGAGGTCACGCGTGTTGACGCCGACCGAAAATTGACCAGTTTAGAGGGGTAGTGGCGATCAGCGACTGATCAGCGCATTCATCGGGCGCCCACCTAGTCAAATCGACGCTGGCGGCAACACGGCCTGCACAATCGCCTCGAATTCGGTGAGTAATTCTGGTTGCTTTTGTTTCAGATACCGCGCTACCGGCTTGTTTGCGAGCAGTTTCGTGAGATACCCCTTCGCCAGCACCAGATTGAGCACGTCCTGACCGTAGGT
>CAMAXP010000069.1 GCA_945862265.1 Bordetella parapertussis | reverse complement strand
ATGCGCAAGCTTCACCAGCTTCTCCCGTTGCGCGTCGTCCAGTTCGATCGTACTTGCCACTCGCATCGTCGTCTCCAAAACGCTTCTGATAATCGTTGGACTCGACGAAACGCATTTGGTTCTATTAATTACGAAGCACTACACTAGGTGCGCAGCGCCCGCATGGCGATATTCGCCTTGCGGCCTTCTTCCAGCCCCTCGGCCAGCGGCAGGTCCACGACCTTGTGGAAGAGCTGCTTGATGGCGAACAGCGCCTCGGGCTTGTAGGCGGCCAGCGAATCGGCGAGGGCCAGCGCTGCGTCCATGAGCTTGTCGTCGGCGACGACCTTGTTCACCGCGCCGAGCTCGAAAGCGCGGGCCGCGGTCAGCGGATCGCCCTGGGTCACCAATTCGAAAGCAGCCTTGCGCCCGATCTGGCGCACCAGGTTCGTGATCACGATGGCCGGCAGGATGCCGTGCTTGATCTCGGGATAGCCCAGCTTCATGGTTTCGGAGGCCACCACCATGTCGGAGGCCAGCGCGAGGCCCGCCCCGCCGCCCATGGCCGCGCCGCGCACGGCGGCGATCACCGGCTTTTTGATCTGCGAAAAGATCAGGTGCGAATGCATCGTCAGCTGGGCGCGGTGCTCAACGCGCGCGGCCTGGTCGGGCGTGAGGTCCTTGAATTCGCCGATGTCCGCGCCGGCGCAGAACGCGCGCCCGGCGCCGGTCAGCACCACCACCGACACGCCCTCGTCGCGATCCGACTGCTTCATCCACGCCAGCAGCGCCTCGGTGAGTGCCGTGTTCAGCGCGTTGAGTTTCTCAGGGCGGTTCATCGTAAGGATCCTCACGCGACCGCGGTCTTCGCACAGCAGGACTTCTTCGCTCATCGGGCTGCCATCCTTTTCAGTGTCTCATCCAGTTCCGCCACCAGCCGCCGCATCACCTCGGCCGCCGGCAGCACGTCGTTGACCAGCCCGGCGGACTGCCCCGCCTCAGGCTTGCCATGGGCAATATCGCCGTCGAGGGCGGACTGCTTCAGGCTCGCCCCCTTGAAGATCGCCTCGAGTTCTTCCTTCGGCGCACCCGAGCGCTCCGCTGCGTCGTACTTCGCGGAAAACTCGTTCTTGAGTTGCCGGATCGGCAACCGCCCGCGCGCAACCAGCGTCGTCGCATCAATGCCGGCTTCCACGATGGCGCGCTTGTAGCTCTCATGCACGCTGGCTTCCAGCGTCGCCAGGAATCGGGTGCCGAGTTGCACGCCTTCGGCTCCCAGCGCAAGCAGCGCGGCAATGCCCGCCCCGTCCGCCACCCCGCCGCCGGCGACTACGGGCAGCCCTACCGCTTTCACGATACTCCGCACCAGCACCAGCGTGGTGACTTCCGACGGTGCGGGATGCCCGCCCGCCTCCATGCCCACCGCCACCAGCCCGTCGACGCCGGCCGCCTCGGCCTTCTTCGCGTGCTCCACGGTGGTGACCACGTGCAGCCACTTCGTGCCGATGGCCCGGAACCGCGGCAACTGCTCCTTCGGGCCGCCCTGCGATGCCACCAGCACCGGCACCCGCGCCTCGTAGGCGATGTCGAGGAACTCCGGCGCGCGCGGGTTGTAGAGCGGGATGTTGATCGCCCAGGGTTTCGAGGTGCCGGCCTGGATCTCGGCGATCGCCTTGCGGAAGTCCTCGGTGCGCATGGGGCCGGCGGCGATGACGCCGAGGCCCCCGGCGTTCGACACGGCGATCACCAGCGGCGAGCTGGACGAGGCCCAGCTCATGCCGGCCTGCACGATGGGGTGCTCGATGCCGAGCAGTTCGGTGATGCGGGTCTTCATGGGGTGGGGGTGTCCTTTGTTTCGAGCGCGCGCGCCTGCTCGGTGAGGCGCGCGAGCATGTCCATGAGCAAGGTTCGTTCGTCCGGCGAAAGCACCGACAGCCACGCCTCGCTGCGCGCGACGGCGTCGTCGAACACGCGCCGGTACAGGGCCTTGCCGGAACGCGTCAGCGAGAACTGCTTGCCGCGGCCGTCGCGGTCATCGGGCGTGCTCGTCACGAGCTTCTTCTCGCTCAGGCTGGCGACCGTGCGGCTGGCATAGCTCTTTTCGAGGCCCGCGCCGCGAGCGAGTTCGTTCAGCGACTGGGGCGCATAGGCGCCGAGCAGCGCCATCGCGCGCCATTCGAGGAGCTTCAGCCCGAAGCGCTGCTGGTAGCGCGCCTCCGCCCAGCGCGCCGAAAGGTTCGCGAGGACGTGCAGCCGGTAGGACACGAGGTCCTTGATGCCGTCCGGTTCAGTCTCGGTCAAGTCCAAGGAAATGGCGCTGGGATGCGGTGTTGCGGATAGATAGTTGCTAACGTAAACTAATTGCATCACATCGTCAAACACCAACCCCGCCCCCATGTCCGACGTCACCCTGTGCGAATGCTTTGCCCGCGACGGCCTGCAGCACGAGCCCGCGTTCGTGCCCACCGAAGCCAAGCGCGCACTGATCGAGCGGTTTACTGCTGTCGGCTTCCGGCGGATCGAAGCCACGTCGTACTCCAACCCCAAGGTCGTGCCGCAATTCGCCGACGCGAGCGACCTGCTGCGCACCCTGCCCCGCAAGGACGGCGTGTACTACAAGGCCACCTGCGCCAACGTTCGCGCCGTGGAGCGCGCGCTGGCCGACCTCGATGCAGGGTTCGGCGCCAACGAGATCAGCCTCCTCGCCTCCGCGACAGAAGCGCATACGCAGAAGAACCTCAAGCGCACCCGGGCGGAACAATGGCAGAACATCCACGAGATGGCCGAGGCCGCGCGCGGCCGCTTCCGGTTGATCGGCACCGTGTCGGTCGCTTTCGGTTGCCCTTTCGAAGGTGCGGTGGACCCGGGTTCGGTGGTCGCCGATGTGGCGCAGTTCGTGGCTGCGGGCGTGGAGCACGTGGCGCTCGGCGATACCACCGGCATGGCCACGCCGAAATCGGTGCGCTCGCTATTTGAACGGATCGCGCGGGACGTCCCGGCCGCCACACCCATCGCCCACTTCCACGACACGCGCGGCACGGGCCTCGTCAATTACATGGCCGCCTTTGAAGCCGGCGTGCGGTATTTCGATTGCGCCTTCGGCGGCGTCGGCGGCCACCCGGCCAAGGTGAAGTACGGCGGCGGGTTCACCGGCAACGTGTGCACCGAGGACCTCGTGAACCTGTTCGAGTCGCAAGGCATCGCCACGGGCATCGACCTCGTGAAGCTTCTTGGCGCAGCCGAGTATTGCGAGCAAGTGCTTGGCCGTGAGCTCCACGGCCGCGTAACGAGGAGCGGCCTGCATCCGCTCCTGCAAGGACACCGATGAAGCCCCCCTTTCGCGCCGACCAGGTCGGCAGCCTCCTCCGCCCTGCGGAACTGGTGGAAGCCCGCGCCAAGCGCAAGCGCGGCGAACTCGACGCGGCCGGCCTGCGCGCGGTCGAGGACCGCTGCATCCACGCCGCCATCGAGAAGCAGGAGTCCATCGGCCTGCAGGCCGTCACCGACGGCGAATTCCGTCGCGACTGGTGGCACGTGGACTTCCTCGCGGGGTTCGACGGCGTAGAAGGTTATGTGGCCCCGCTCGTCGTCGGCTTCAAGGACACCGAGGAACAGCCGCCGATGATCCGCGTCACCGGCAAGGTGCAGCGCTCAAGGCCGATTTTTGTGGACTCCTTCAAGACCATGAAGTCTGTGGCTAAGCACACCGCCAAACAGACCATCCCCGCGCCCGCCATGCTGCACCTGAGGCCCGGACGCTCGGGGATCAGCAAGGAGGCTTATCCCGATTTAGCCGAGTTCTGGACCGACGTGGGCGCCGCCTACCGCGAAGAGATCAAGGAGCTCGGCGCCGCAGGCTGCACCTACCTGCAGCTGGACGACACGAGCTTCGCCTACCTCTGCGATGAGAAATTCGCCGGAGCCCTTGCCCAGCGCGGCGACGACCCGAAGAAGCTGGCGTGGACCTACGCCGAGGCGATCAACGCCGCCGTGGCCAACCGCCCCGAGGGGATGGCCATCACGATGCACACCTGCCGCGGCAACTTCAAGAGCACCTGGGTTGCCTCGGGCGGCTACGAGCCGGTGGTCGAAGCGCTCTTCTCGGCGAACCTCGACGGGTTCTTCATGGAATTCGATTCGGAACGCGCCGGCACCTTCGAGCCGCTGCGCTATGTCCCCAAGGGCAAGAAGGTCGTGCTCGGCCTCGTCACCACCAAGTTCGGCCAGCTCGAGGACAAGGACACGATCAAGCGGAGGATCGACGCGGCGGCGAAATTCGTCCCGCTAGAAGACCTCTGCCTGTCGCCGCAATGCGGCTTCTCCAGCACCTACCACGGCAACAACCTCTCGCAGGATGACCAGTGGAGGAAGCTGGAGCGGATCGTCGAGGTGGCGAGGGAAGTGTGGGGCTGAACGCCCGTTACTTCTTCGCCGCAGGCTTCAGTACGAAGTCGTAATGCGCGGCGTACTCACCTGAAGCGGTCTTCTTGAAATCGACAATCAGCGATTCCTTCACACCGAACACCGCATCGGAATCGAGGTACTCGTCGCCGCGCACGAAGAGGTGCGTCACCAGCCGGTCGTAGCCGGGCGCAGACAGGATCGCGTGCAGGTGCCCTGGGCGCATCGGGTGCCTTTCCGTCGCGGTGAGCATCCGCCCCACCGGACCGTCGTGCGGCACCGGGTAGCTCACGGGCAGCACGCACTTGAAGTGGAACTTGCCTTCGGCGTCCGCGGTGAACTGCGCGCGCAGGTTCGTGCCCTCGGCCTTCTGCACGTCGTAGAACCCGTCGCCGCCTGTTTCCCAGACATCCAGCGTAGCGCCAGCCAGCGCCTTGCCGTCCGTGCCCTTGACCGTGCCGGTCACCGCAAGCGGCTCGCCGGGCGTGCCGGGTTTTGCAATGTTTGCCCCGAGCGGCAACGGCGGTGCGCCTTCCACGAAGAAGGGCCCGAGCACCGTCGACTCGGTTGCACCGGCGACCTTGCCGTAGTTGATGAAGTCCACCAGCATCGACACGCCCAGCGTGTCCGACATCAGGATGAACTCCTGCCGGCCGTCCTTGCACCAGTGCCCGGTCTCGGTGAGGAACTGGATGCCCTGGAACCACTCTTCCTGGGTGGGACGCACTTCGCGCACGAAGGCATGCATGTGCTTCACGAAGGCGTTCATCACCTCCTTCAGGCGCGGGTCCTGCGTCTTCTCCATGCGCCGCAGCACCTCCGCTGTCAGGGTGTCTTCGCTGAAATTTGGGATGCTCATTGTTTGTCTCCTGGAAGTTCAGATGCCATCAACTCGGGACGCACGCCGGCGACTTCGCTGTTGGCGAAATTGAGTTCGATCTTCACGTCGTTGGGGTCCATCAGGAACAGCTGAAAGAGGCCCTGGTCGTTGACCATGCGGCGTGTGCAGGGAATCCCCAGCGCGGCGAGGTGCTCCATCATGGCGGAGAGATCGGTACACCGGAACGCCACGTGGTCGACCACCCCGCTCCCCTTTACCGCCTCCGACTGCTGGCCGAGGTACTGCCTGCGGTTGGCGCTCGTATTTGCGCCGCCTTCGGTCAGGTGCAGCACGTCCTTGCCGCCGAGGTACAGCCACACCACGGGGAACTTGAAGTCCGGCGAAGGCCCGACCTCCATCCCGAGGACCTTCACGTACCAGTCACGCGTCTTCGCGAGGTCTGCGGTCTGGATCAGGAAATGCTCGATGTGGGAGAGCGGCATGTCAGTGTCCTTGCAGGAGGCCCAGTTCGCCGAGGATGCGCTGCCCGGAAGCCAGGAGTTCTTCCTTCCTCTGCCCAAGCTGCGGATAGAGCAGCTTGCCATGCCGCTTCCTGAATTCGCCCGCCACCATCACCGTGTCCACGTTGCCGGTGTTCGCCTGCATGACCACGCTCGTGACCGGATCGTGGACCGGCCACATGTTGAGGTCGTCGGCGCGAATGAGGATCACGTCGGCCTGCTTGCCGGGGGTGAGCGAACCGATGCGGTCGTCCATCTTCAGCATGCGGGCGCCTTCGATCGTGATCCAGCCCAGCGCCTCACGGCAATGGATGGTGGAGGTCTCGGGGAGCTTTCCGGTTGTGGCGCGCGAGTCGGCGTTGTCCATCGCGCGCTGGCTGGCGAGCGCCGCACGCGCCACGCCGAACAGATCGCCGCTGATGGCCGACTCGAGGTCGACCCCGAGCGAAGGCTGCACGCCGAGCTTACGCAGGCGGCCGGTGATCGCGAACCCGTGGCCCTGCGTCATTTCGGTTTCGGGTGTGAGCGAAAACGTGACGCCCCGCTCCACCATGAAAGCCAGTTGCTCGTCGGACAAGGTCTGCCCGTGCACGATGTTGGTGTTGTCGCCGAGCAGCCCTTCGGCCGCGAGCCGATCCCAACCGTCGGGCGTGCGCGCTTCACCGCCTGCGCAATGCATGCTGGCGATCAGGCCGAACTCACGCGCAAGGCGAAAGTCCTGCTGCGCCACTTCGTAGGTCGAGTAATGGGGACCGAGGATCGCGAGGCCCAGCGTGACGAGGCCGTTGTTGGCCGGCAGCCGCTTCAGCAGCCGCTCCACTTCACTGCGCGGATGCGGCACCTCCCAGAAGGGCTTCTGCCCGGGCTTGGGATCGGGCTTGGGCGAGCCATGAAAGAAAGCAGCACGAATGCCGGACTCGGCGAGCGCGTCGACCGCGCGGTCGGTGTGCTCAGGAGTCGGGTTGTTGTGGCACCAGTCGACGAGCGTCGTGGCACCGCAGTTCATCTGGTTCAGCGCACCGACCAGCGTGGCGATGTAGATGTCTTCTGGGCGGAACTTGGTCGCAAGCCCCGCGTGCACGTGGTGGAAATACTCCAGGATCGTCCAGTTGCCGGCCACGCCGCGCAGCGCGGTCTGCCAGGTGTGCTGGTGCGCGTTGACGAGGCCCGGCAGCACAATGCAGCCCGACGCGTCGATGACCTCCGCCCCGGGTGCGTCGATCCGCTCCGCCACCGCTTGGATGCGGTCGCCCTCGACCAGCACGTCCCCGCGCCGCAGGTCCCCTATGGCCGGGTCCATGCTGACGACGATGCCGCCGCGGATGAGCCTCGCCGCCACGGCTGTTACCTCGGCACGAGCCCGTCGCTGACCTTGACCTTCTCGGACTTGAGCTTCATGCCCGCGGCCGCGGCCAGCTCGAGCAGCAGCACCGAGAAGTCGACGTCGTCATAGCCGCGGCCCACGGTGTTCTGCACGCACTCGCGGGTCGCCGCCGCGGCCGGCATCTGCACGCCGTACTTGCGCGCGGCGCCCAGGCCCAGGTCCATGTCCTTCAGCAGCAGCTTCGGCGTGAAGGTGACGCTGAAGTCCAGGTTCACCAGCGCCGGCGTCTTGTAGCGCGTGTACATCGAGCCGAGCACGCTGTTGTTGATCGAATCGAGGAACACGTGCCGCGGGATGCCGGCCTTCTCGGCGAGGATGGTGATCTCGCAGAGCGACTGGATGATCACGCCGAACATGGTGTTGTGCGCGATCTTCCAGACCCGCGCCAGTTCGCCCTCGCCCACGTAGGTGGCGCCGCGGCCGAACATCTTGAGGTAGGGCTCGGCCAATTGAAAAAGCTTCTGCGGCCCCGATGCCACCACCCACAGGAGGCCGGCCTTGGCCACCTTGCCGTTGCCCGACACCGGCGCGCAGAGGTAACCCACGCCCATGGCCTCGCACTGGGCGCGCACTTCCGCCGAGCCGTCATCCGAGATGGACGAGCAGTCGATCACGACCTTCGGGCGTTTCTTGGTCGACAGCAGGCCGCCTTTGGCGAACAGCACCTGCTTCAGGTCGGCGGTAGTCGAAACCATCGTGAAGACGATGTCGCAGGAGGCGAGTTCGGCCACCTTGTTCGCGATCTTCGCGCCGTCCTTGGCGAGCGGCTCGGCCTTGGCACGCGTGCGGTTCCACACCGTCACGTCGCACTTCGCCTCGAGCAGGCGCGAGGCCATCGCGTAGCCCATGCGCCCCATGCCGATCCAGCCGATCTTCTGCCCTGAACTGCCTATAGCTTTGCGTGCCACGGTAACGTTCCTGTGCGGTTTCACTCGATCGGGAATGCTACCATCCCGCTGCCTCACAACCCTTCGGAACCCTGAATGAAACTGCCCCGCATCCTGCTGGCCGCCACCCTGTTGTGCGTTGCGAGCGCCACGCTCGCGCAGGACAAGACCCTGCGCATCGTCCTCGGCTATCCGCCCGGCGCTTCAAGCGACCTGCTGACCCGCCTGCTGGCCGAGCGCATGCGGCCCCTGCTCGGCGGGCAGACCGTTATCGTCGAGAACAAGGCGGGCGGCGGCGGGATCGTGGGCAACGAGACGGTCAAGGCCGCCCCCCCGGACGGCTCGACGCTCCTGCTCACGCCGATCGCCACGATGGCGGCGTTCCCGCATTCGCACGGGGCAAACCTGCGCTATGACCCGTTCAAAGACTTCGAGCCGGTGGCCCACCTCACCAATTTCCAGCTTTCGCTGCTGCTCAATTCGGACCTGCCCGCGAAGAACGTTGCCGAGTACATAGCGCTCGTCAAGAAGGATCCGAGGCTGGGCGACTACGCTTCGGCCGCCGCCGGCAGCCTGCCGCATTACTTCGGCGTGCTCTTTTCGAAGGCCGCCGGGATCGAGATGACCCACATCCCCTACAAAGGCACCGGCCCCGCGCTGCAGGCGCTGGCCGGCGGCGAAGTCAAG
Organism: Bordetella parapertussis; assembly: GCA_945862265.1. GTDB lineage: Bacteria > Pseudomonadota > Gammaproteobacteria > Burkholderiales > SG8-39 > SZAS-79. The sequence goes on along the minus strand of CAMAXP010000069.1, from coordinate 11,440 downwards.
GCGGCGATGTTCGTGCTGGCGGATGCGCTCACGCTGGTGCGTTCGGGCAAGGCTCGTGTCGTGGCGGTGTCCGGCAGCGTTCGCTCGGGTCTCGCGCCCGAAGTGCCGACCTTCAAGGAACTCGGCTACAACATCGAAGGCAACGGCTGGTACGCGCTGTTCGCGCCTGCCAAGACGCCGAAAGACGTGATCGACCGCTATGCCAGGGCCGCGATCGAGGTGATCCGCGCGCCCGACATGAAGCAGCGTCTCGAGCAGATGGGCCTCGAGCCCACGGGCCTGGGCCCTGGGGAACTCGGCGCGATCCTCAAGACGGACTACGAAAAATGGGGGCCGGTGATCCGCGCCTCGGGATTCAAGCCTCTCTGATGAACATCCTCTACCTCTCCAAGGTCGAACCGACCGAACGCTGGATCCCGGGCCTCTCGAAGCTCTTGCCGCAAGACAAGTTCTTCACGCCGGACGACTTCGACCCGGCTGCGATCGACGTGGCGCTGGTCGCCCGACCGCAGGAAGGCGTGACCGCCAAGTTGCCCAACGTGAAGCTGATCCAGTCGCTGTGGATGGGTGTCGACGGCCTGCTTGCCGACCCGACCTTCCCGCGCGACAAGCCGCTCGCCCGCATGATCGATGTGGGGATGGTGGCGGCGATGACCGAATCGGTGGTCGCGCACGTGCTCGATTACCACCGCCATCACTATGTCTACCGCGCGCAGAAGCAGGCAGGAAAATGGCACCGCCTGCCGCAGTACATGACCTCGGACCGCACCGTCGGCATCCTCGGCATGGGTGAGCTCGGCACGGCCGTGGCAGAACGGCTGCTGCAGTTCGGCTTCAAGGTCGCCGGCTGGAAACGGCGTCCGGCGCAGATTCCCGGCATCGAATGCTTCCATGGCGCCGAAGGCATGCTGGAGATGCTGTCGCGCTGCCAGGCGGTCGTGTGCCTGCTGCCCCTCACCGCCGAGACCCGCGGCGTGCTCAACGCCGCGGCTTTTGCGCGGATGCCCGAAGGCAGCAGCATCATCAACGTGGCCCGCGGCGCGCACATCGTCGAGAAGGACCTCGTCGCCGCGCTCGATGCGGGCCGGCTCGCCCACGCCTACCTCGACGTGTTCGACACCGAGCCCCTGCCCGCCGAATCGCCGCTCTGGGCCCACCCCGCCGTGTCGATCACACCGCATACGGCGGCCCTCACCGAGCCGCGCACCGCAATGGCACGCATCGTCGAAAACATCGAACGCGTGCGCGCTGGCAAACCGGGATTGAACCTCGTGGATTTCAGCGCGGGCTACTGAATCAGAAATTCGCGGTCAGCGTCACCCGCATCGTACGGCTCTCCACCGGGTGAAAATGGAAGTCCTGCACCGCCGCCGCCTCGCCGCGCAGGCGCGACTGGTAGAAATAGTCGATGTCGTTGCTCTTCGCGTTGAAGAGGTTGTACACGTCCAGGCTGAGCTTGGTCTTCTTGTCGAAGGCGTACCCCACCCGGGTATTGATGATCGAAGTCGCGCCGGAGCGTGCGGAGTTGTTTTCGATCAGCGGACGCGCCCCGAAGTAACGCCAGCGCGCGCTGCCGAACCACCCCGAAGAACTGTCGAGCGTGATCCCGCCCGACATCACCTTGTCAGGCGCCCCCGGGATGTACTCCCCCGCGGGGTCGAACTGCGTGAACCGCGCGCGGGCCATCGCGAACGACCAATCCATGGTGACCCAGGACCGCGGCTGGTACTGGGCGAGCCACTCGAGGCCCGTGCGGCGCGAAGCGCGGCTGGGTCGCGTGGTGCCCGCATCGCCGGTGAACACCAGCTCCGAATCCTGGTCGAGCGCCCAGAGCGCGGCAGAGGTGGTGAACCCCGCAAACGGCTTGCTGCGCAGGCCGAGCTCATACCCCGTGGTGCGCACCAGCGGGTTGACGCGGTTGGCCGCGGCACCCGTGGCCGGGTCTACAGTAATGGTCGTGCCGCGCGCATCGTTACTGTGAAAGCCGCGCCCCCAGTTGGCGAAATATTCGGTATCGCTCCACGGTCCGAACGCCAGCGACAGCTTGGGCGAAAGCATGGAGGCCGAGGCGTTGCCGGAGTTGGCCGGGTTGCTGCTGTCGACACTGAAGCTCTGGCGGTCCGCGCGCAGCCCGGAAATGGTCTTGAACCAGTCGGTCCACTCGAAGGTGTTCGACACGTACGGCGCAATGCTGCGCACCTGCACCCGGTCTTCGCGCACGACCGTCAGCTGGCGCTGCGCCACCGTGTTGTAGAGCCCGACGGGCGACAGCGTGTCCTGCCGGAACTGGATGCCCGCAGTGGTCACCGACTGGTGGTCGCCGACCCGCGCGACCCAGCTCTGGGACACCTGGCCGCCCCCGATCGAGCGTTTTTCCGATTGGCGGAACTGGTCGCCGTTGACCGGGTCGTTCATGAAGTAGGTGAAGTTCGAGTAGAGGTCGAGCTTCGAGCGGATCGCGTAGAGCGAAGCCGTCCGGCTGACGCTGCCTTCGGACTGTTTCCAGTCGAACGACAGGCTGTGCCGGCTGGCGCGGCCGCCGTCGGTCGGGTCGATGGCGCCGAAGCGGCCGACCGCGCCTGAATTCAGGCCGCGCAGCGGGATCTGGTCAGTGGAATTCCACTTCCCGGAATACGCCATGCCCGTGAGCGAGAACCCGTTGGCCGCCGTGCCCTGCGAATAGCGCAGCACCCCGTTGCCCTTCCTGAAATTGCTCGGGTTGGTCCACGGCCCGTCGTTGTGCTCGAGCTCGAACGCATAGAGCAGGTGTCCCGGCCCGGCGTCCGGCGAACCGGCCAGCAACGCGCGGCGATATCCGGAAGCCCCTCCGGTCAGCGTCGCAAGCGATTGCGGCAGCGTGTTCAGGTAGGCGATCCGCGCCGACCCGACGGACGCGAAGTCGCCGTCCTCGGCGAAATACGGTCCCTTGTTGAAGCTCACCTTCTGAAAGAGTTCCGGGATCAGGAAGTTGAGGTCCATGTACCCCTGGCCGTGGGCGTGGCTCGGCATGTTCACCGGCATGCCATCGACCCAGGTGGCGAAATCGGTGCCGTGGTCGAGGTTGTACCCGCGTAGGAAATACTGGTTCGCCTTGCCCTCGCCGCTGTGCTGCGTGACGATCATGCCGGGCACCGACTCGAGCACCTCTCCCGTGCGCAGCAGCGGGCGCTTCTCGATGCCTTCCTTGGTCACCGCGCCCTGGCTTGCGGAGTCCCAGGTGCCGACCTCGTTGTTGTAGCGCCCGGTGACGACGACGGCGTCTTCGGGTTCATGGGCAAAAGCCGAGGTCACCGCCAGCGCGCAGGCACAAAGGGAGAAAACAACACCAGCGGTGCGAGGTCGGGACACGATCAGGCTTCCATCAGGGATTTTGCGGGCCGCATGATAGCCCGAACCCCGGGCGTGCACTCGCGGTTTCCGTAGAAAACAACACCGGCGAGGCGCTTATTCCGCAGGCCGGGCCCGCGCCGCACTGAGCCAGGCCTCGAAAGTCGCCTTGTCCAGCTTGCCGCTCATCGCCTTGGGCACGTGCCGGGCATCGTAGAGGTACGTGCGCGGCAGTTCACCCCGCCATCCGGGGTCGATTGAATAGCGCACCCGCTCGGAAAAGTCGTCTGCGAACGCCCAACGCCGAACCGGACCCGGGTCGTACCGCTTGAGGAACGCCGCAATGGCGCGACCATCGCCCGGGGGATCGGCCGAAACGACGTGGATGGCAATCCCGGGGAACTTCTTCTGCGCTGCCTTGATGATCTGCATCTCGTCGCGGCACGGCTCACACGTGACCGACCAGAGCGCCAGCACGAAGGGCTTGCCTGCATGCTCGGCCCGGATGGCCTCGAGGCTCTTTGCGTCGAAGCCGCGGATGGGTTCGGCCGCCCCGACGTCCGCGATGGCAGCCCACAGCGCAACCGCCATCATCAAGGCGCAAGCAAGGCGCCTCATGGCAGCGGCACCACGGACAGCGGCGCGTCACGGCGATTCCAGAACACGTGGAACGCACCGTCCCGCACCAGTACGAAGGGATGCCCCGAAGGCCCTCCCGAGGACGCGAGTTCCGAGTCGCGCCAGGTGACCCCGGCGTCATCGGAGCGCATCGCCCGAAGCCGCGAGCGCTCGCCGTCGAACTCCTTCCAGGCGACCGCAATGCGATTGCCCGCCGCCGCCAGGTCGGCATGCTCGGCCGCCGGGCCGCCGATGCGGCGCTGGCCGTCGACACCGCCTTTGCGCATCCGGCCGTAATACACGCCGGCCTTGTCCGCCGCACCGCTGAACCAGACGGCGTGCACCTGTCCCGCGGCATCGCGCGCGAGGGACGGGCCATGGTGCGGGCAGACATCGACCCGCCAGTCGTCAAAGGTGGCGCGCACCACTTCGCCCACCTTGCCTTCCGGGGTCAACACGCCCATCGCGTGGTCGCGCACGTTGGGTTCGAACACGTGCCGCCAGATCGCCTGCACCGTGCCGTCCTCGGCCGGCAGGAGCCCGATGCGGCAGCACTCGCAGCTGTAGTCCGCCAGCTTGTAGTCGCCGCGGAAAGTCGCCCCGCGGTCGTCGGACACGGCCCAATACACCGCGGCGCCGCGATACGCCCCCTTGCCCCGCAAGGCCTCCTGGTCGCGCTTGTCGATCCAGGCGACGAACACCTGGCCCTTGGCGTTCACAGCCAGCGATTCGAAGCGATGGGTGATCTGCTGCCGGTCGGCATGCACGATCGCGGGGGCGCTGAAGGTCATCCCGCCATTGATCGAGCGCGAATAGCGGATCTCCCCGGTGTAAGGCTTGGCCAGCGGCCGGGTCCAGGTGACGTACAGCGCCCCGCCCGGGCCGGCCGCGATCTTGGGACGTGCGTCGCCGCCGCTGTCGGTGGCCTCCGGGGCCGGCGTGATGCGCAGGGCCTTGCCCCAGCTGCGCCCAAGGTCGTCGGAGCGGCTGACTGCAATGTGCCCCGACTCCTTGTGCGCGGCCCAGAGCACGCCCTTCTCGTCGAAGACGGCCGAAGCCGCCAGGTCCGTCCCGGTCTTGCCCACAGCCATGCCGCCCTTCGCCTTGCCCTTGCCGTGGTCGGCATGCTCGTGTTGCGCGAAGGCCGGCCAGGCGAACGCGAAGGCCGCGAGCGCAGCGGCGATCGAGGGGAGGAATCGGCGGGATCGTAGGGTCATCTCAGAATCGGGTCTTGAGGGCGAGGTTGATGGTCCGCGGCATGGACAGGTTGCGGTTGTACACCTGATTGAAGGAGTAGGCATTCTCGGAGTACTCCTTGTTGAACAGGTTGATCACGCTCGCGGTGAGGTCGGTCGACTTGTCGTAGGCATACCTCGCGCTGGCGTTGAACACCGTCGAGCCACCCTGCTCGTAGAACGTGTCCCTTACGCTGGTGGTGTCGATGAACATCCGGCCGGTGTAGCGCAATTCGCCGTACGTGCTGAACCTTTTCACCGGGGACCACGTGGCGCCGAGCGAGGCGACGTTCTTCGGCAGGCCGGTCAGCTGGACGTTCAGCGGGTCGGTGACGATCGAGCCGCGACGCGTGAGGTAACTCTCGGTCCGCGTGAAGGTCGCATTCACGGTGAGGCCCTCGGCCGCACGCCAGCTGCCGCCGAGTTCGAGGCCGCGCGAACGCCCGTCCTGGTCGTTGGTATAGAAGTTCGCCGACCCGCCGCAGTTGGTGAGGTTGGCCCCGCCGTTCGAGCAGATGGTGCGCACGATGTCCGGGGCCGTCGCGAAGCTGTTGACCCGGAAAGTGGCGATCTGGTTGCGGATGTCGTACTGGAAGAGCGTCGCGGACAGGTCCACCTTGTCGGAACGATAGTCCGTGCCGACCTCCATGCCGCGCAGGTTCTCCGGCTCCAGGTTCGGGTTGGCGATCGTCGGCGTCGCGCTGCCGAAGGTGCGCGTCGTGTTGTTGAACCCCGGCGCGCGGAACGACTTGTAGGTCGCGCCGCGCAGCGCAACCTGCTCGTTCAGGTCGTAGCGCAGGGCCAGGCTCGGGTTGAACGCAGTCTTGGTCGCATCGGCGATCGGGCCGCCGGTAGTCACGCCGGCCGCAGTCGTGCGCGTATTGAGGCGATTCGCGTTTTCCCAAGAGTCGTAGCGACCGCTCAGCGTGATTTCAAGCGGCTCGACCGGCGAGATTTTGGTCTGCGCGAAGAACCCGGTGAACACCTGCCGCGCCTGCCCGTAGGTGGTGCTGCTGAGATTGCCCTGCGGGGCCGCCAGCGAGGTGGGCGCACCATAGAAGTACTCGAGGTCCGTCGCCGTCAATCGGCGCACGTCGGCGCCGACCTGCAGGCCGCTCCACATCCCGCTCATGCTGCGCGAGTAGATCAGCGAGCCGCCCTGCTCCCGGTAGCGCTGCGTCCCGTACTGCGTGTAGTACTGCAATACGTTGCTGCTAACCGAAGCCGGGGTCACCGCGGCCGTGGCCGGGCAGCGGCTCGCCGGGGCTGCGGCGGCGTTGAAATAGCAGGTCAGGCCGTTGTACTTCTCGAAGTTCACGTACTGGGCCCAGGCATTGCCCTGCAGGCTGCTCTTGCCGTCGATGTCCCAGCTGAGCCCGGCCGAACCGTCGGGGTTCTTCTGCAGGTTGTTGCCGAACTGGTAGCTGATGTCCTGGTCCTGGATGTGATACCCGACCCGGGCATAGCCTTTCAGGCCCTTGGCGGGCTGGAAGAAGGTGGTCAACTGCACATTGGTGTTGCGCGCATCGACCGGGTTCTTCTGCGGGAAGCGGAACAGATGCTCCGCCGGCGTGACCTGGTAGCCCTTCCAGTTCAGTTCGTCCACGGCGAGGTTAAAGCCCAGCGTATCGGAGACGGAAAAGTTCTTGACCACCGAGGCGCCGACCGTGCCGCGCGACCCGTAGCTGAACGTGGCCTCGCCCGAGTTGTCCTTGACCCGCTTGGACACGATGTTCACCACGCCCGCGACCGCCATGTTGCCCCACAGGCTCGAGTTGCCGCCGCGCACGATCTCGATGCGCTCGATGTTGGACAACGGCACCTTGAAGAACTGCGTCGTGAGGTAGAACGGGTCGTGGATCGGCACGCCGTCCAGCAGCATCAGTACCTTGGCGTTGCCGAGGCCCCGCATGCGGGTCTGGTGGCCGGTGGGATCGGACTGGACCACCGGGATGCCGGTGAAGTTCAGGCCCGGGACGGTGCGCAGAAGCTGGTCGACGGTCTGGGCCGGCGACTTGCGGATGTCCTCCTGGGTCACAACGGTGGAGTGCAGGGGCATCTCCTCAGCAAGGGTGTTGCTGCGGCTCGCGGTAACGATGATGGCCTCGGGTGCCGCTGTCGCTTCCTGGGCTTCAGCCGAAGCCGCCCAGAGCGCGACCAGGGCAGCTATTAATGCAGTACGTTTCATGACGATCCTTTCCTTGATTCAGAACAGGCCTGAGCCTCAACGGCGAGGACGGACCCTTGGCGAGCAGGTCGAGGTCGCAGGGGCCCCGATCCGGCGGTTCAAATCAGGAAAGGAAGGGGGGCGCGCGTGGAAGCGCTGGGGAGCGTGAATCGGATTCCGGAACCGGGCTGTCCTGAGTCGCGGAGACTACGTCCCGGATCAGCGTAATCCGCGCGATGCAGGACTGGTCTGCAGGCGGAATGGCAAGGAGGTCAGTGTCAAGGGAGCAGAACGCGCAGTGAGACGAAGCCTTCGCCGACGATTGCTGGTCTGCGGGCGCGTCCCCTGGAACCGCAACACTCTGCATCCCTGAGGCCGTACAGACCTCGTGCAGCGTGGGCGCCGGTCCGGGCTTGGCTTGCGCAAGCATCGGCCACAACGCGTTGAGCGTCATGGCCAGGATGGCGATCCAAGTACTGTAACGGTGGCGGAGGCGGTTCATTCAGTGGTCTTTGTTGTTGGCAGGAGTATACACTGCGCCTGCCCCGGCTCTACCACCGTTTCGTAAGGCTCCGTATCGATTCTGTAACCGACGCGCTTTTCCGCCTGCAAAGGCAACGTCAGCGCGCGAGGTACCCCGAATCCACAGGCAGGGTCACGCCCGTGACACACCGTGCTGCCGGGCTCGTGAGGTACAGGATGGCCGCCGCGATGTCTTCGACCTCGGGCAGCCGGCCCAGCGGCGTATGCGCCATGACCTTAGCCAGCACTTCGGGATTGCTGAATAAGGGCACCGTCAGGTCTGTCCTCACGAAGGTAGGCGCGACCGCGTTCACGCGAATGCCGTGCTCGGCCCACTCCAGCGCCAGCGCACGCGTGAGGTTCACCACCCCGCCCTTCGAGGCCTGGTAGGAGGCGTTGGGGAAGATCCCGCCGGAGAATCCCATGATGGAGGCCAGGTTGACGATCGATCCGCCGCCCTGCTGCTGCATCGTACGGGCCGCGATCCTCGAGCAGAGGAACGTGGCGCCGAGGTTGAGGCCCAGCACCCGGTCCCATTCGGCCATCGAAATCTCGGTGGCGGACTTGCGGACGGCGGTCCCGGCATTGTTGACCAGGATGTCGATGCGCCCGTAGCGGGCCACAATTTCCGCGAACACCGCCTCCACGCGAGCCTCTGAGGTCACGTCGCACGTCCAGGCCGCGGACGGGCCGCCTATTTCTGCTGCTGCGGCGCGGGTGCCCGCTTCGTCGATGTCAAGAAGCGCAACGCTGGCCCCAGCCTCGGCGAGCAGCTTGGCGGTGGCAAGGCCGATACCGTGGGCGGCGCCGGTAACGACGGCCACCTGGCCTGGAATCGCGAAGAGTTTCATGTGTGCCGGAGCCCAATGCGAAGGGAGGCTGCTATCCTAGCAGCACCATGAACGACTTCCTCATCCGCAACGCCACGCTCTACGACGGGCTCGGTTCGCCCGGCGTGCAGGGCGACCTCGCCGTCCGCGACGGCCGCATTGCAGCTATCGGCAAGGCAGACGGTCCCGCAACGGACACGATCGACGCCACAGGCCTCGCACTGATGCCCGGCATCATCGATAACCATACGCATTACGACGCACAGCTGACCTGGGACCCTTACGCCACGCCCTCGCCGGCCCTCGGCGTGACCACGGCCATCATCGGCAATTGCGGCTTCACCATCGCGCCCTGCAAGCCGCAGGACCGCGAACTCGTCATGCAGAACCTTACGCAGGTCGAGGGCATGGGCATCGAGACCCTGCGCGCGGGCATCCGCTGGGAGTTCGAGAGCTTCCCGGAGTATATGGACCTGCTCGAGCGGCAGGGTTCGGCGCTGAACATCGCGGCCTTTGCCGGGCACTCCTCGATCCGCACTTTCGTGATGGGCTCCGATGCCGCGAAGCGCGCGGCATCGGCCGATGAAGTGGCGCAGATGCGCGCCATCGTCGTGGAGGCCATGCAGGCCGGCGCGATCGGCTTCGCGACATCGACGTCGCCCGCCCACAACGGCCACGGGGGGCACCCGATGCCCTCGCGCCTCGCGGACGAAAACGAACTGCGCACCCTGGTCACCAGCCTGAAAGACTCAGGGCGCGGCGTGTTCATGCTGACCAAGGGCGGCCAGAGCAAGCCGGCGTTCCTCGAGTCGCTCGCGGCCGAAAGCGGCCGGCCCGTGATCGTCGCCGCCCTGCTCCACAACCCGACCAACCCGAACGTGGTTTTCGACGAACTGGAGGCAATCCGCGCCGCCAACGAGCGGGGCCGGGTCATGATGGGCGCGATCTCCTGCTGCCCGCTGTCGTTCGATTTCACGCTCGAATCGCCCTACCCGATCGAGAGCCTCGCCGCCTGGCAGCCCGCATTTTCTCTGAAGGGCGAGGCGCGCAAGGCGATGATCGCCGATCCCGCGTTCCGCCAGACGATCCGCGACGAGTTGTCCCGTCCGGCCCAGGTGCGCAATTTCAACGGCGAGTGGCACAAGGTGCAGGTCGTCGAAACGACGAAGCCCGAGCACACGAAGTATGAGCAGCGCACGATCGACGTGCTGGCCGCCGAGGCGTGCAAGGATCCGCTCGACTTCTTCTTCGACCTCGCGCTGGCCGAGGACCTCAAAACCGTGTTCGTCGCGCTGACCATGAACTCCGATGAGGACGCGGTCACCCGCATGATCCGGCATCCGTACAGCCTCGTGTCCCTTTCGGATGCGGGCGCCCATCTGACCTTCTTCAATGACGCCGGATTCGGCCTGCACCTGCTCGGCCACTGGGTGCGGGCCCGGGGCGTGCTCACGCTGCAACAGGCGATCTACCGCCTGACCGGCCAGCCGGCAAAGCTCTTCGGCATCCGCGATCGTGGCGAACTCAAGGTCGGCCATGCCGCGGACCTCATGCTGTTCGACCCGAAGACCGTCGACCGCGGGCCGAAGAAGCGCGTGCGCGACCTGCCGGCCGACGGCGCGCGGCTCATGACCCCGGCGATCGGCGTGCACGGCGTGTGGGTCAACGGCCAGCGCGTGGCCGATGCTTCCGGCATCACCCCGCTCGCCAAGCTGCCGGGGAAACTACTGCGCGAATTCGCCCCGGCAGGCGAACGCCGTACCGACACCTGAGCGGCTCAGGCGGCGGCCGGCCCCGCCCCGCCGCCGACCAGCCTCAACTCCCGCAGCGACGCCGGATAGTCCACGCCGGCCGCACCGAATTTCTCGACGATCGCCTGGTTGATCTCGGCGCCCGCCGGCCCGACGTCCGGCACCTTCACCCAGGGGCAGACGGCAATGCTGATCGATGCATCGCCCAGCGCCTTGACCCCCACCACGGGTTCCGGGTCCTTCAGCACGCGGGCATTGGCCTTCACCACTTCGTTCACGACGGCCAGGGCGCGGGCAAGGTCTTCCGCGCGCCCGATGGACACGCTGAGGTTCAACTGCCGGATCTGCCCGTAGTTGTGCAGGATCTCGCCGACGATCTTGCGGTTCGGCACGACCACGATGGAAAAGTCGGGATGGCTGAGGCGCGTCGAAAACAAGTCGATCGACTCCACCCGCCTTCGACGCCGATCATGGACACGTACTCGCCCACCCTGAAAGGCCGCGTGAAGATGATCGTCAGCCCCGCCACCAGGTTGCCGAGCACGCCCTGCATCGCGAGGGCCACGCCCGCGCCCGCCACGCCCAGGCCGGCGATCAGCGGCAGCAGGTCCACGCCCAGGTTCTGCAGCGCCATGATCAGGAAGAGACCGACCACGATCAATCGCGACACGCGCACCAGCAGTTGCCGCACCGGCGGCTCGAGCGTCAGCTTGCCGAGCCACTTGTTGAAGATCGCCCCGACCCAACGGCTGGCGTATACGCCAGCGGCAATGATCAGGAGTGCAACGATGACCTTGGGGCCGAACTTGATGGCCAGGTCGATCAGGGTGCTCTTGGCTTGTTCTAGTGTAGTGCTTCGTTCTGTTTGGAACTTAAGCGGCTGTTGGCGCGAATGACCTTGGCAAGGATGTCATTGGCCTTGGCAGTCCATACGAAAGGCTTGGGATTTTTATTGTGCAAATCGATGTACTCCTTGATTGCAGTGGTCAG
>CAMAXP010000068.1 GCA_945862265.1 Bordetella parapertussis | reverse complement strand
TGGTCGTACGCCTTCGCCTCGCCACCAAACTTCTTCGCCAAGACCGTCGTGATCGCCGCCGTCAACGTGGTCTTCCCATGGTCCACGTGACCAATCGTCCCTACGTTCACGTGCGGCTTCGTACGTTCGAATTTGCCTTTTGCCATGATCTTCCCGAGTGGAGTTTCAGTTCGCTGTTGTCAAAAAGTGCTTCGGCCTGGGTGGTTCCGTGCTGCGCTTGCGTCCTGCGTGCCCTGCTGCCCTGCCAACTGCCTGGTGCCCATGACGCGGATCGAACGCGTGACCTCTCCCTTACCAAGGGAGTGCTCTACCACTGAGCTACATGGGCGAATTCACTGGAGCGGGTGAAGGGAATCGAACCCTCGTCATAAGCTTGGAAGGCTTCTGCTCTACCATTGAGCTACACCCGCCCTTGGCCCTATTCCATTGCCCTTTCACCCACCGCTTGCCGCCCCGCCGATCACCCATTTCGCCCGAAACGAGTGACTGGTGGAGGAGGTTGGATTCGAACCAACGTAGGCGCAAGGCCAACAGATTTACAGTCTGCCCCCTTTAACCACTCGGGCACCCCTCCGACGGAACCTGAAATTATGTGCTAATTCCGCCAGTTAGTCAACACACCGAATCAAATCCGCGCAAAACCCCGGCCGGAGCACGGCAAAAATAATGAGCATGCGCTCACATTCCCGAAAAGCGTTTACTGGCTAGGTGCCGTAACGGGTCCTGGAATTCATCAGCTTCAGCGCCGCCAATGCGCTGTAGCACGCCAGCCAGGCCGTCTTGGGATTCTCGGGCGAAGGAACGTTCTCCAGGACGATGGTGATGATCCCGCTCGCGCCGCTGACCCGGATCGTGTGCGTGTTGAGCTTGAGCCCCGGATCGGCCACCACGCGCAGCGTCGTGCGGTCGAAGCCGATCCCGGCCATCGACAGGACGGCGGCAATGTTCACGTTCTGCGGGAAATGCGGCACCCCTTCGCGGGCCGGCCCGTCGAACAGCACGCGCGGCTCGCGCAACCCGTCGAGGTCGATGCCCATCGCGTCCACGTAGTCGATCTTCTTCCACGCCGCAGGGGGCTTGGCCACCTGGATGGACACTTCATCGACGCCGGCGATGCACGCAGCCTGCAGCGCGTCGAGCGCGCCTATGCCGCCCGACGGCACATAGAGCAGCGCGTCGTTCGCCTGTGCGGCGCTTTCCGCCGCAGCGCGCAGGCGGTCATCCACCAGGGCCCCGCCGGAAAGCACGATCACCGAGATGCGCGCCGACAGCAGCCGGACCAGGTGCTCGCGGATCGCCTCGTGCGAGGCCGCCTCGATCACGACATCCGGGCGGGTCGCGAGGAGCGCATCGACCCCGACCACAAACGGCACGCTGTATTCGGCGGCCAGGGCCACCCCGGCCGACCCCGTGCTCCGGCCGCAGATGGCCGCGACTTCGATGCCTTCACCGAGGTCGCCGCGCCGGATGTGCTCGAGAAACAAGCGCGCGATCGTGCCGCCGCCGAGGATTGCAATCCGCATGATTTTTGCCCGCCGATAAAGCGGCTCATTCTGCCACACACCCGGCCTATAGCCCCGAACCGCCCGCCCGGACTCTATGCCGGTCTGCGATTGGGCTTATCATGTGTCAAACAACGTCAGGTTGCCTGACCGGAGACCGCCTTGCGAATTGCCATCCTGGAAGACGATCCTGACCAGCTCGCGCTATTGAAGCGCTGGCTGGCCGACGCAGGGCACGACATACACGCCTATACAAGCGGCCGGGACATCATGCGGCAGGCCGGCCGCGAGAGCTTCGACGCCTACGTGCTCGACTGGCAGGTGCCCGATGTGTCCGGCGCGGATGTGCTCAAGTGGATCCGCAGCAACGTCTCCAAGCTGGTGCCGGTGCTGTTCGTCACCGTGCGCGATTCCGAGCAAGACATCGTCTTTGCGCTCGAAACCGGCGCCGACGACTACATGGTGAAGCCGGCCCGCAGGCAGGAGCTGCTTGCGCGCGTAAACGCGCTGCTGCGCCGCGCCTACCCGCAGCAGGAGCAGACGCTGCTCAGCTTCCCTCCCTACGAAATCGACACCCAGCGCGGCCAGATCAAGCATGGCGGCAAGCTGGTCGAGCTCACGCCCAAGGAGTTCGACCTCGCGGTGGTGCTCTTTCGCAACCCCGGCCGGCTGTTGTCGCGCGGGCACCTGCGCGAAGCCGTCTGGGGCCAGAGCGGCGAGCTCGCCACCCGCACGGTAGACACCCACGTCAGCCAGGTGCGCAAGAAACTCGACCTGAGGCCCGAGACCGGGTTTCGCGTCGTCCCCGTTTACAACTACGGCTACCGGCTCGAGCAGATCGATCCTTCGGCCGGCTGACCCGGACCCAGATGGCTACCTTCGCTTCACAGGGCGACCTCGCGCCCAAGAAAATCAAGTTCGAGAAGCTTTCCGCCAACGCCTATGCGTTCACCGCGGAGGGCGACCCCAACACCGGCGTGATCGTCGGCGACGACAGCGTGATGGTGATCGATGCGCAGGCCACGCCGCTGATGGCCCGCGAGGTGATCAAGCGCATTCGCAAGGTCACCTCCAAGCCGATCAAATACGTGGTGCTGTCGCATTACCACGCGGTGCGGGTGCTCGGCGCCTCGGCCTTCAAAGCCCAGCAGGTCATCGCCAGCGATGCCACGCTGGACCTCATCCGCGAGCGCGGCCGGCAGGACATGGCGAGCGAGATCGGGCGCTTCCCGCGCCTGTTTCGCGGCAAGGAGAGCATCCCTGGCCTGACCTGGCCGACCATGGTCTTCAAGCAGGAATTGACCGTGATGATGGGCAAGCTGGAAGTGCGCATCATCCACGCGGGCCGCGGCCATACGGCGGGCGACACGATCGTATGGATCCCGTCGCAGAAGGTGCTTTTTTCAGGCGACCTCGTCGAGTACAAGGCCGGGATCTACACCGGGGACGCACACCTTGCGCAGTGGCCTTCGACCCTGGACAAGCTCTCGGCGCTCAAGCCCCGGGCGCTGGTACCCGGCCGCGGTCCGGCGCTGAAGACCCCTGCCGAATCGCAGAAGGCGATCAAGTTCACCCAGGATTTCGTACGCGGACTGCTCGACTCCGCCCGCCGCGGGGTCAAGGCGGGCCGTTCACTGGGAGAGGTGTTCAAGGCGACCAAGCGCCGGATGGACCCTGCGTACGGCGCCTACCCGATCTACGAGCACTGCATGCCGTTCGACGTTTCGCGCGCCTTCGACGAGGCCAGCGGGATCGCCCATCCCCGCATCTGGACCGCCCAGCGCGACCGGGACATGTGGAAGTCGATCGCCTGAGCGACGTTGAACGCGTCCCGCTAAGCGCGGTGTTGCTGGTGCAGGCGGGCGGACGTGCACTCCGCCGCGATCCGGCGCACCACGCCAAAAAAGGACTTCACGCCTTCGGCAAAGCCGAAAAACGCATCGGAAATGCGTTCGCTGCGCTCCCGCTTCGCCCGGGCGAGCAGGTGGTCCATTTGCTCGACAGAGGGAAACGCCCGCAAAGAGACCGGAAGGCGCGCTTGGATGTACTCGATTTCAGTGGCGTTCATGGCCTGGAATCCTGATTTATGTTGCGATGCGGTAAATGTAAGGGTTTGCGATTAAATTGAGAATAGGTACAGAATCCAAAACACCTTTGCAATTAACGCAACAATATGTCCGACAACCTGCAAGAAATGACGATTTTCGTCCGGGTCGTGACCGCTGGCAGCCTGTCGGCCGCGGCTCGCGAGCTCGGCCTGTCCACGGCCGTAGTCAGCCGCCGCCTGGCCGCGCTTGAGACCCGCCTGGGCGTGCGCCTCGTCAACCGGACCACGCGCCGCACCAGCCTGACCGACGAAGGTGCGAGCTACTACGAGACCTGCACCCGGATCCTCGCCGAGATCGACGAGGCGGACGCCACCATCTCGGCCGGCCGCATCGAGCCCCAGGGCGTCCTGCGGGTTGCGATGTCTTCTGCGTTCGGCCACCAGCACATCGCCCCGCTGGTGCCCCGGTTTGCCGCGCTTTACCCGAAGCTCCAGCTGGCGCTGAGCCTGTCGGACCGCCGGATCAACCTGATCGAGGAAGGCTTCGATGTGGCCATCCGCATCGCCGAGCTGGAAGACTCGTCGCTTGCCGCGCGCAAGCTCGCCCCCAACCGCCGCGTGGTCTGCGCCAGCCCCGACTACCTGCGGCGCCACGGCACGCCGAAAACCCCGGCGGATTTCACCGGGCACAACTGCCTGCTGGCCGAATGGGGCCAGGGCTTCACGCAAACCTGGGACTACCGCGGGCCGGTCGGCAAGCGCGCCAAGGTGCGCGTGACCGGCAACTATGCGTGCGACAACTGGGAAGTGCTGCGCGAATGGGCGCTGGCGGGCCTGGGCATCGCGTTGAAATCCACCTGGGACGTGCGCCGCCACCTTGAAGACGGGTCGCTGGTCGCCTTGTGCCCCGGGTACACCTTCGACAGCGACGTGGCCATCTACGCGGTCTACCCGCACCGCAGGCACTTGCCGGCGAAGACCCGCGCCTTCATCGACTTCCTGGCCGAATCGTTCGGGCCCGAGCCTTACTGGGACAAGCCCGTCCCTGCAAAGTAGGGCGGATATGCTAGTCTCGATTCGCCCTGCGCGCCCTGCGCCGCTCCCAGTAAACCCTCCGTACCAGGAGTCGCACCCATGAACGCCCCGGTCGCCCCAGCCCACCTCGCCAAAGCCTCGCTCGACGACAAATACACCCTGGATTCGGGGCGCGTTTTCCTCACCGGCACGCAGGCGCTGGTGCGCCTGCCGATGATGCAGCGGGAGCGCGACCTCGCGGCGGGACTGAACACCGCCGGCTTTGTTTCCGGATACCGCGGCTCGCCGCTGGGCGGCGTGGACCAGTCCTTCCACGGCGCGAAAGCCTTCCTCGAGAAGCACCACGTCAAGTTCCAACCCGGCGTCAACGAAGACCTCGCGGCCACTTCGATCTGGGGCACGCAGCAGCTCAACCTTTTCAAGGACGCGAAATACGACGGCGTCTTTTCGATGTGGTACGGCAAGGGCCCCGGCGTGGACCGCTGCGGCGACGTGTTCAAGCATGCCAACGCCGCGGGCTCAGCGAAGCACGGCGGCGTGCTGGTACTGGCCGGCGACGACCATGCGGCCAAGTCATCGACCCTCGCCCACCAGAGCGAGCACATCCTCAAGGCCTGCCTGATCCCGATGCTGAACCCCTCGAGCGTGCAGGAGTACCTCGACTACGGGCTGCACGGCTTCGCGATGAGCCGCTACTCAGGCTGCTGGATCGGGTTCAAGTGCGTGACCGACGTGGTCGAGTCGGGTGCCTCGGTCGACATCGACCCGCACCGGGTCCAGGTCGTGATCCCAGAAGACTTCGTGCTGCCGCCGGGCGGGCTCAACATCCGCTGGCCCGACGGCATCCTCGAGCAGGAAGCGCGCCTCCTCGACTACAAGGTGTACGCGGCGCTCGCCTACGTGCGTGCCAACAAGCTCGATCGCATCGTCTGGGATTCGCCGCGCGCGCGCCTGGGCATCGTCACGACCGGCAAGTCGTTCGGCGACACGATGCAGGCGCTGGCCGACCTCGGCATCGACGAGAACATCGCGCGCGACATCGGCCTGCGGGTCTACAAGGTCGCGATGCCCTGGCCGCTCGAGCCGCAGGGCGCCCGGCGCTTTGCCGAAGGCCTCGAGGAGATCCTCGTCGTCGAGGAGAAGCGCCAACTCATCGAATACCAGATCAAGGAAGAGCTCTACACCTGGGAAGCCGGCAAGCGTGCCCCGCGCGTCGTCGGCAAGTTCGACGACAACGGCGAGTGGAGCCAGTCGGCCGGCCAGCCGGCGGGCACGTGGCTGCTGCCCGCCCAGTACGAGCACTCGCCCAAGATCGTCGCACGCGCGCTCGCCAAGCGGTTCGCCAAGCTGGGCCTCGACAAGATCCTGGATGAGCGCACCGGCAACAAGTACGGCGCGCGCCTTGCCTACCTCGACGCCAAGGAAAAGGCGCTCGCCCGGCCGCGCGTGACCTCGGTGCGCCAGCCCTACTTCTGCTCGGGCTGCCCGCACAACACCTCCACCCACGTGCCCGAGGGCAGCCGCGCCACGGCCGGCATCGGCTGCCACTTCATGTCCCTGTGGATGGACCGCAACACGTCCACCTTCACGCACATGGGCGGCGAAGGCGCCCCGTGGATCGGGCAGGCGCCGTTCAGCAATACCAAGCATATTTTTGCCAACCTCGGCGACGGGACCTACTTCCACTCGGGCCTGATGGCGATCCGCGCGGCGACGGCCGCCAAGGTCACGATGACCTACAAGATCCTGTTCAACGATGCGGTCGCCATGACCGGCGGCCAGCGCCACGACGGCGAGCTCGACCCGCCCACCATCTCGCGCCAGATCGCGGCCGAAGGGGTGAGCCCGATTGTCATCGTGACCGACGAGCCGGAAAAGTACCCGCCGGGAACGAACTGGGCGCCCGGCGTCACCGTGCGCCACCGCGACGAGCTCGACCAGGTGCAGCGCGAGCTGCGCGAGATGCCGGGCGTGTCCGCGCTGATCTACGACCAGACCTGCGCCTCCGAGAAACGCCGGCGCCGCAAGCGCGGCGCCTTCCCGGATCCGGCAAAGCGCGCGGTGATCAACGAGGCCGTGTGCGAGGGCTGCGGCGACTGCAGCAGCAAGTCCAACTGCCTGTCGGTCGAGCCGCTCGAGACCGAGCTCGGGAGGAAGCGCCGCGTCAACCAGTCCACCTGCAACAAGGACTACTCCTGCGTGAAGGGCTTCTGCCCGAGCTTCGTCACCGTGGAAGGCGGCGCGCTGAAGAAAGGCCGGCCGGCGCCGAAGGGGGGCGACGACTTCTCGGCGGCGCTGCCCGATCCGCAATTGCCGGCATTGGACGAGCCCTGCAGCGTGCTGGTCACCGGCATAGGCGGGACCGGCGTCGTCACCATCGGGCAGATCCTCGCGATGGCGGGCCACCTCGAAGGCAAGGGCGTCTCCGTGCTCGACATGTCGGGCCTCGCGCAGAAGGGCGGGCCGGTGATGTCGCACGTGAAGATCGCCGGCACGTCCGAAGAGCTGCATGCCGCGCGCATCGGCACCGGCAGCGCCAACCTCGTCATCGGTTGCGACCTCGTGGTCACGGCCAGCGTCGACGCACTAGGCACGATGTCGGCCGAAAAGACCCGGGCCGTGGTCAATGCGACGACCACGCCGACCGCGGAATTCGTCAAGAACCCCAACTGGCAGCTGCCGGGCAGCGACCTGCAGCACGACGTGCGCGATGCCTGCGGCGGCAACGACGCGGACTTCGTCGCGGCGGCCGAGCTTGCGACCAGCCTGATGGGCGACTCGATCGCGACCAACATGTTCATGCTGGGCTATGCCTACCAGAAAGGCTGGGTGCCCTTGTCGGGCGGCGCGATCGAGCGCGCGATCGAACTGAACGGCATCGCGGTGGAGTTCAACCGCAAGAGCTTCACCTGGGGCCGTCGCGCGGTGGTCGACATGGACGCCGTGAAGCGCGCGGCCACCCCGGCTGACTCGGCGCCGGTCACGCAGCACTTTTCCAGCACCCTCGGCGAACTGATCGAGCGGCGCGTGAAGCTGCTGACCGACTACCAGAACGCCGCCTATGCGGCCCGCTACAGCGCGCTGGTCGAGCGCGTGCGCAAGGCCGAGACGGACGCTGTCGGCAGCGACGACCTGGCCAAGGCGGTGGCGCGCTACTTCGCCAAGCTGATGGCCTACAAGGACGAATACGAGGTGGCGCGCCTGCAGTCCAACGGCGAATTCGCGAAGAAGGTCAGCGAGATGTTCGAAGGCGACTACAAGCTGGTCTTCCACCTCGCGCCGCCGCTGCTGGCGAAGGCCGACCCACAGACGGGGGAGCCCGTGAAGATGCGCTTCGGGTCGTGGATGATGCCGGCCTTCCGGATCCTCGCGACGCTGAAAGGCCTGCGCGGCACCGCGTTCGACCTCTTCGGCCACACCGAGGAACGCAGGATGGAGCGCCAGCTGGTGGAAGATTACGAGCGCACGATCGGTGACCTCATCAGCGGCCTGTCGCGCGAGAACCACGCGATTGCCGTGGAAATCGCCAGCCTGCCCGAATCCATCCGCGGCTACGGCCACATCAAGGCCAAAGCCATGCTCGACGCGCGCAGCAAGCTGGACACATTGCTGGCCCGCTTTCGCGCCCCCTGACCCCCGGAAACCCGGGACAGACCCCGATTTCGAGCGCCTAGGCGATGCAAGCAAGACTTTGGAAATGGGGGTCTGTCCCCGGTTTCCTGTTGTTTGCCGCGCTGGCGCAGGGGCAGCCGCTGGCGGACCAGACGGTCGTGCTCGATGGCGAGACACTGCACTATTCGATCCGTGCCTTCCCGCCCGACGCCCAAAAGGTCGACCCGGCGTCGGAGCCCGAGCCGACCAGTGCGCTCAACACCGCAAAACTGCTCAGCCTGTACCTGACCGCCGGCAAGGTGGAGGACGCCGCGATGCTGTCCACGGCGCCGCGCCGCCGGTTCGAAGTGCTGCGCGACTACCAGGGCGCGGTCGGCGATGAGGACTTCAAGCAGGTGTACTCGCAGTACTTCCAGCCGCAGAACCGGCTCGTGGCGGAGGTCCTCATGGGACCGCACAGCCTGCTGGTCTGGCACCTGCGCGAGAACGATCGCTACGCCGGGCAGTACTACGTGCAGGTCGAGGGGAAGGTCTTCATGGACGACATGCCCAGCATCGAGCGCTTCAGGCTGCGCCAGATCCTGGAGGCGATCCGCGCCGGGAAGGTGCCGCTTCCCACCCCATAGGACATAATAAAACAGGTATCAAACCTGCCCGGAGAGCGGCTCCACGGCTTGTTTTTTTAAAATAAATCTCGTGGATTACGGCTTCAGCGAAAACGGGTTGAAGTTCGTCTTGCGGTCGTAGTAGTCCTCGTTCTCCGCACGCTTCAGCGCATTCACGATCCGGTAGGTGAGCGGCGTGAACAGCACCTCGACGCCGACCTTGGTGACGAACTGCGCCAGCATCACCATCGGCAGCTTGTCGTCCGGGATGATCCCGGTCCCGTAGAACGCGAGCGGGTAGAAGAGGGCTGAGTCCACCGCCTCGCCGAAGATCGTCGAACCGATGGTGCGCGTCCACAGCCAGCGCCCCTTGGTGAGCACCTTCATCTTCGCCAGCACGAACGAGTTCACGAACTCGCCGCAGAAGTACGCGAACATCGACGCGGCCACGATCCGCCAGGTGGAGCCGAACGCAACTTCGTAGGCCGCCTGGTTGTTCCAGAAAGGCGCCGGCGGCAACGCAACCACCACCGTGGCCATGACAGACGCGAAGGCAAGGCCCGCGAACCCCGCCCAGATCACCTTGCGGGCGCGATCGTAACCATAGACTTCGGTCAGTATGTCGCCGAACACGTAGGAGATCGGGAAGAACAGCACGCCGGCGCCGAAGGTGACAACGCCAAGCACCGGCAGGTCGAGCTGCGCGATCTTCGCCGGCCCAATCAGGTTCGAGCAGATCAGGATCGTGACGAACGCCGCCATCACGAGGTCGTAGTAGCGGTAGCTCCTGTGTGTCATCGATCGCCTCCCGGCTACCCCGGCAGGCGCGGCGCGTAATCGCGGATGTCGTCGTCGAGCTCGACCCGCAACGCGTCGAGCACCCGCGCCACCATCGAGTAAAAGCCCGCGACCAGCACGAGCTCGACCATTTCCTCGCGCGAGAACTGGCCTGCCGCCTTCTGCCAGGTGGCGTCGTCCACCTTGCCCGCGGTCACGCCTTCAAGCAGCCCCAGCGCGGCGCGTTCGTGCTCGGTGAACTCGGCGGAAGTCCTCCACTCCGCGAGCTGCTCGATCTGCGCCTCGCGCACGCCGGCCTTGCGCGCCATGCGCAGGTGCTGCGCCCACTCGTACTCCGACTCCTGCACCTGGCCCGAGCGCAGGATCATCAGCTCGCGCAAGCCCCGCGGGGTCTTGGTATCGGCCCGCATCGACTGCGCGAACTCCGTCCACGCGCCGACAAATGCCGGGTGGTTGGCCAGCGCCTTGTAGAGGTTCACGGGCTGTCCCCAGAGGACCTCAAGGCGCTTTTGCAGGGCGGGATCGAAGGCGGCGTTGGGGACTCGTTGCATGCGGTTTCCGGGGGTCAGATTCATTCGGCTAAGCAGGCATAATAGCCGAATGGATCCCCGCACCCTCGCGCGCGAATTCCAGCTGGCGCGCGTCCCGCCGGCCTTCCTCGACGACCCCTATCCGTACTACGCCGCCTTGCGCGAGCACGACCCGGTGCATGAACTGGAGGGCGGCGGCGTGTTCCTCTCGCGCTACGACGACGTGATGGCTGTCTATCGCAACCCGCACGCGCTGTCCGACAAGAAGGCCGAGTTCCGCCCCAAGTTCGGCGATACACCCTTGTTCGAGCACCACACCTCGAGCCTCGTGTTCAACGACCCGCCGCTGCACACGCGCGTGCGCCGCCTGATGCTGGGCGCGCTCAACCAGCGCGCGATCGTGCGCATGGAGGCCGGCGTGGTGCGCCTCGTCGACGACCTCCTCGACACCCTCGCCGAGCGGCGCGAGATCGACTTCATCGACGACTTCGCTTCCCAGATCCCGGTCGAGGTGATCGGCAACCTGCTCGACGTGCCCAAGGCCGACCGCGAGCCGCTGCGGGGCTGGTCGCTTGCGATCCTCTCCGCCCTCGAACCCACCCCGGACGCCGCCCTGCTCGAGCGCGGCAACCGCGCGGTCACCGACTTCCTCGCCTACCTGCGCGGGCTCGTCGCCGACCGCAAGCGCCATCCCGGCGACTACGAGACCGACGTCCTCACGCGCCTGATCCAGGGCGAGGGCGACGGCGAGAAGCTGACCGAGTCGGAGCTGCTGCACAACTGCATCTTCATGCTCAACGCGGGCCACGAAACCACCACCAACCTGATCGGCAACGGCACCTGGCTGCTGTTGAACCACCCGGAGGAAGCGGCCCGGCTGCGGGCCGACCCGGGACTCGTGCCGACGGCGGTGGAGGAAATGCTGCGCTACGACGGCTCGATCCAGCTCAACAACCGGCGGCTCGACGAGCCGATGACCCTCAGCGGCCGGACCCTGCCCGAAGGCACCTTCGTCACCATCGGCATCGGCGCCGCCAACCGCGACCCGGCGCAGTTCCCGCACCCCGAGCGCTTCGACGTGGGCCGCAAGCCCAACCGGCACGTGGCCTTCGGCCAGGGCGATCACGCCTGCGCGGGCATGAACGTGGCGCGACTGGAGGTGCGCGTCGCGATCGGCCGGCTGGTCGCGCGCTTTCCTACGCTAGCGCTCGCGGGGACGCCGGAGCGCGACCGGCGCGTACGCTTTCGCGGCTTCCGGCACCTGCCGGTCAGGGTCTAGCCAAGCCCCTGCCGATTATTTACGCAGGCTTCGACCCGCTTTTCTTCTTTCTACTCCCCGCCGGGTCTGGTTTAGACAGTGGGGCATGCTCGATCAGCTCGATGGTCGCCCCGGCCTGCACGCGCTGAAGAAAGGCATTTGATGCGCCGAGCTTGT
Source organism: Bordetella parapertussis (assembly GCA_945862265.1). Classification (GTDB taxonomy): domain Bacteria; phylum Pseudomonadota; class Gammaproteobacteria; order Burkholderiales; family SG8-39; genus SZAS-79. The sequence goes on along the minus strand of CAMAXP010000068.1, from coordinate 9,637 downwards.
GGAACTCGACCGGGTCATAGAACCTCGCGCTGACGTGTCGGCCCAGGGCCGGTTCGATCTCCTGGAGCGCGCCCAGCACCTTCTCCACTGGAGGGTTTCCGATCACCATGACATCGATGTCGCTCTCGGCGTCCTCGGCGTTCCTTGCGACCGAGCCGTAGATGAACGCCCGCTCGATCTGCATTGAAAAAGGCTCAAGGGCCTTTTTCACCAAGGCGGGGATCCCGAGGAGCTTGCGCGCAATAGCCCGCAACTCCTCGTAGATAGGATGCGCTTCGTTGGGAAAGTAAATGCGTCGGCCGCCCACAGGGCGCTCTCGAACGAGCCCGGCACGAACGAACTGCTGCAACTCACGATGGATGCCGCCCGCGCCGGCGGAGGTCAGGCGCAGGAGCTCGGAGTAGGACACGCCAGCGGAGCTAGTGGGCAGCGCGAAGAGCGCGCGCAGCACCCGTTGCTGGGTCTTGGAGAACAATACCTCGGCTGCGGAAATCTGATCCATGGCGGATTGTACCAAAAAAGCACAATGTTGTGCTAAATCGGCACAGAACGGCCATCCTCACTCCGCCTTCACCCCAGCAGCGCGCGCCACCTTGGTCCAGCGCGCGAGGTCCTTGCGCAACTGCGCGGCCAGCTCTTCAGAGGTACTGCCGATCGGGTCGATGCCGATGGCCGTCATCCGCTCGCGGATCTCGGGGATCTGCACGATCTTCGCGATCTCGCTCTGCAGCTTGGCAACAATGGCGGGCGGCGTGCCCGCCGGCGCAAAGAGGCTCGTCCACAGCACCACCTCGAAATCCGGCACGCCCGCTTCGATGGCCGTCGGCATCTCGGGCAGGAATGGGGCGCGCTTGGGCGAGGTCACGGCGAGGCCGCGCAGCTTCCCGGCCTTGATCTGCGCCACGACCGGCGGGCTGTCGACGAACGTGATCGCGATTTCCCCGCCAAGCAGCGCGCTGACCGTCGCCGCACTGCCCTTGTACGGCACATGCTTGAAATCGGTGCCCGTCTGCATCTTGAAGAGTTCCGCCGCGAGTTGGAATGGCGTCGAGCCCGCCCCGTAGTTCATCGCGCCGGGCTTGCCCTTGGCCAGCGCCACCAGTTCCTTCACCGAGGTCACGCCGATGGACGGGTTCACCGTCAGCACCAGCGGGAACGAGCCGATCATCGTCACCGGCGCGAAGTCCTTCAGCGGATCGTAGGGCAGCTTGTCGTAGAGGCCGGGGTTGAAGGTCATCGCCCCGCTCGCGCCGATGAGCAACGTATAGCCGTCGGGCGCGGACTTCGCGACAAAGTCGGTGCCGATGATCGCGTTCGCGCCCGGCTTGTTCTCGATGACGAAGGTCTGCCCGAGCCGCTCCTGCAGCTTCGCGCCGACCAGGCGCCCGAGGATGTCGTTGGCCCCGCCGGGGGGAAAGCCGACCACGAAGCGCACGGGCTTGGACGGGTAGGCGTCCGTGCTTTGGGCGTGTGCGGTCAGCGCCGGGGCGGTCAGGGCCGCAAGCAGCAGCAGTGCGTTGAAATTCAACTGGGCCTCCTTGGTCTTGTAGTTTTGTGCAAAGGCAATGTTATACCGCACAGGGGCCGATTTCGCTGCGGGCGGCAGGGCGCGGAACACTGCCGCATTAGAATGGGGTCCTGACTCAATCGCTGCATCAGGAGGATCCATGCTTTCCCCGCACGAGACCGGTACCGCGCGTTGCGGGACTGTGGACATTTTCTACCGCAGGTTCGGCAAGCCGGGCCGCACTCCGCTCGTCATCGTCCATGGCGCCTCGTACTTTTCCTATGACTGGATCGACGTAGCCGCCGCGATCGCAACCGACCGCGAAGTCGTCGCGATGGACATGCGCGGCTTCGGGGATTCGTCGTGGAGCCCGGCGAAAGACTACTCGGTGGCGGCCATGGGCGGCGACATCGCTGCGCTGGCCACCCACCTTGGCTGGGACCAGTTCATCCCCGTCGGGCATTCCATGGGCGGGCGCGGCGTGGCATGGTGCACCGCAAACCACCCTTCGCGCGTTGCCGCCACCGTGCTGGTCGACTACTCGCCGGACAACGCGCCCGCAGGCGCCAAGCGAACGGCCGAGCGCGTCGGCCGGCAACCGGACGTGTTTGCGAGCGTGGAAGCCGCGATGCAGTACCACGGGGTCGACCCGGCCACCGAATCCGGCAAAGCCAAGCGTGCGCGCTACGAGGCCTTTCTGCGCCCCACCGCCGGCGGCCTGCAGCTCAAGCGGGACCTGCATTTCCGCGACCAATTCAAGCACACCCTGGACACCGGCGAGAAAGCCAAGCTTGGCATCGACATGTGGCAGGTGCTGCGCGACGTCACTTGCCCGACGCTGGTGGTCCGCGGCGCGCAGTCCGACATGTTCGCCCCGGAAACCGTTCCAAAGATGATGGAAGCGAACACGCGATTCGAAGTTGTATCGATCGAAGGCGGCCATCACGTAGCGGGCGACAACCCGGCCGGGTTCGTTGCAGCCGTCCGCGCCTTCCTTGCCACCCTGGAGACGAACCATGCCAAAGCTGCCTGAACTTGCGCCGATACCCATGCGGGGCATCGACCACCTGGCGTTCGTGACGGACGACCTGCCCGCGACCATGGATTTCTACACCCGCGTGCTCGGCATGCAGCTGGTGCACGTGCGCCGGGTCCCCTTCGAGCAAGACCGGGGCCAGCCGCCCTATGACAACCTGCGCCACTATTTCTTCAACATGGGCAACGATACGTTGCTTGCGTTCTTTGAATACCCCAAAGGCCTTGCGAAGCAGGACCGCGACCTGCCGGGCGGCATGCAGCACATTGCGTTCCACGCCGCCCCGGACCGCTTCGATGCGATCGTCTCGCGGGTACGCGAAAGCGGCGTGAACGTGATCGGCCCGGTGGCGCTCGGCGGCCGGTTCTGGTCGGCCTATTTCTACGATCCGAACGGCATCCGCCTGGAAATCGCGACCAGCCGCCTCGAGGAAAAATCCACCGTCGTTGACTCCGTGCTCCAGACGGAGCAGGAAGCCCGCGCCGAGCTCGAAACGCTGTTTTCCGACCCGCGCGAGGTTGAAAAATGGCTTGCGCAGATGCCGCTGAAAGCCCCGGAGACGGCCGCCGTATAATCGGGCCACAACCAGAACGAGGAGACAAACAATGCAAAAGCTCGCTTGGAAAATGCTCGCCGCAGCAGTGGCTGTCGGGTTCGCTGCACACTCGCACGCCCAGGACAAGACCGAACTCAAGGTCACCACCTTTGTGCCGCCAACGCATGGCTTCGTGGTCGACGTGCTCGAACCCTGGGTCAAGGACCTGGAAAAGCGCACCGGCGGCAAGCTCACCGGCCGCGTCTTCGCAGGCAACTCCCCGTTCGGGAAAACCGAGAACCAGGCCGACCAGGTGAAGCAAGGCGTCACCGACGTGGGCTGGGGCCTGAACGGCATTCCGCGCGGCCGGCTGCCGCGCTCCTCGATCATGGAAATGCCGTTTGTGGCGGAGTCGGCAGACTCGGCTTCCAAGGCCTTGTGGGCCATGCTGCCCGGCATGCTGGCCGAGGACTACAAGGGATTCAAGGTGCTCGGGATGCACTGCCACAACCCGGGCGTCTTCCACACCCGCGACAAGAAGCTGGAGACCATCTTCGACGTGAAGGGCCTGCGCATGCGCGCGCCCAACCCGCCTACGCAGGCGCTCCTGCAGCACCTTGGCGCCGCGCCGGTCGGCATGCCGCCGGGCCAGGTCTACGAAAGCCTCGAAAAAGGCGTGATCGATGGCGCGGTGTTTCCCTGGGATGCCATCAAGGGTTTTCGCCTCGAAGGCCTGCTGAAGCACCACCTCGACGCACGCGTCTACACGAGCTGCTTCCACATCGTCATGAACGAAAGCAAGTACGCGTCACTGCCTGCCGATGTGAAAAAAGCGATCGACGAAACCACCGGCGCGACCATGGTCAACCGGTTCGGCGAGTGGTGGGGCAAGTGGGACCAGGCCGGCCTGGATGCGGTCAAGGCGCGCGGCAACTCGATCGTGGCGGTGTCGAACGACACGCGCGAAAAGTGGCGCGCGCAGCTCAAGCCCGTCATCGACCAGGAACTGGCCGCGCTCGAAAAATCCGGCGTTCCCAATGCCCGGCAGATCTACGACGAAATGCTGAAGCAGGTGGCGCGGTTCTCCAAATAGCCGAGCGAAGTAGCGAGCCATGGCACGCCTTGCCGACCGGGTAGCCCTCGGGCTCGCCCTCTTCGGCGTGTGCGTGCTGGGGCTTGCGACACTCGCCCTGATGGCCGACATCTCCATGCGCCGCACGGTCAACGTGTCGATCACGGGCATTGTCGACCTCACCCAGCTCGCGCAGGTGTACTGCGTGGCGCTGGCCATGCCGATGGCGTTCCTGCGTGAAAGCCATGTCGGCGTGGAGTTCATCACCGACCGCCTGCCCGCCGCCGCGCTGAGGGCGGTGAAGGGATTCGCGCATCTCATGGCCGCAGCGTTCATGGCGGCGATCGCGTGGTACTCGTTCAAGCAGGCGGGCATCCAGGTCAACCAGGGGGACAAATCGCAAACCCTGGGACTGCCCATCGCGCTTTACTGGGGTCCGCTGATCGCCGGCGCCACGCTTTCGGCTGCAGCGTCTCTCCTGCTCTCCGTGCGCGACTTCGCCGGACGGGAAAAAGCATGACCGGCCCCATGGCCGGCGCGGTGGGGTTCCTGGCCGTCCTGCTCCTGATCGCGGTACGCGTTCCCGTTGCGGTCGCCATGGGCGTGGTTGGGACCTTGGGCTACGGCCTGGTCAACGGCTGGTCGACGCTGGGCTTTGTGCTCGGACGCGCGCCGTATGAATCCATCTCCCCGGCGGGCCTGTCCGTCCTGCCCTTGTTCATCATCATGGGCGTGTTCTCCGCGCACGGCGGATTGTCGAAGAGCCTCTACAGTTTCGTGGCCTCCCTGATCGGCCACTTCCGTGGCGGACTCGCGTTGGCGACCGTGGGCGCGTGCGCGATATTCGGCGCGGTATGCGGTTCGGCGATCGCCACGGCGGCCACCATGGGCCGGGTCGCGATGCCTGAAATGCGCCGCGCAGGCTACGACGACCGGCTTTCCTCCGCTTCGGTGGCCGCGGGAGGCACGCTCGGCGTGATGATCCCGCCATCGATCCTGTTCGTGATCTACGGGCTGATGACCGAACAGTCGATCGGCAAACTGCTCGCCGCGGGCATCCTGCCGGGCATCCTCGGCACCCTCCTCTACATGGGCGCGGTGTCCTGGTCGACCGCCCGCGACCCCAAGCTCGGGCCCGCCGGCCCCCGCTCGGACTGGGCCGCGCGCATCCGCGCCGGAAAGGACGTCTGGCAAGTCGTGGTCCTGTTCGGCCTCGTCCTGGGCGGAATGTATTTCGGGTGGTTCTCGCCGACCGAAGCGGCCGCGGTCGGCGCCTTCGGGGCGGTCATGCTGGCCTGGGCCGGCGGCAAGCTCAACCTCGGAAACGCCAAGGAGGCCATCGTCGAGACGGCGCTGACCACAGGCATGATCTTCACGATCCTGATCGGCGCCGGGATCTTCAATTACTTCATCGATTCCACCGGCCTGACCGACGTCCTCGTGAAGGCGGTGGCCGACCTCGGCCACTCACGCTGGATGATCATGTTCCTGCTGATGCTCATGTACATCGTCCTGGGCGCGCTGATGGACGAACTCGCCATGATGCTGCTCACCGTCGGGCCGGTGTTCAAGCTGATCGTCGCCCTCGGGTTCGACCCCATCTGGTTCGGGGTCATGTTCGTCACGGTCTGCGAAATCGGGATGATCGTGCCGCCGGTCGGCATCAACCTGTTCGTGATCCAGGGCGTGGCAGGCCTGCCGCTGCAGACCGTCGTGCGCGGGATCACGCCTTTTGTGGTGGCCGACTGCTTCAGGATGCTGATCATTGCATTGGTGCCTGCGCTGGCCACGTGGCTGCCCAGCAGGATGTCCTAAGCTCGCCGCACTGGCCTCAGGCAGCCTTCAGCACCTCGACCTCGCGCTCGAGTTTGCCAGCAATCGCGTCCCTGGCGACTTCCAAGTCGTAGTGCGACTGCAGATTCATCCAGAACTGCGCCTCCATCGCGAAGAATTTGGCGAGTCGCAGCGCGGTGTCGGCGGTGATTCCGCGCTTGCCTTGGACGATCTCGTTGATACGCCTCGCCGATACGCCTATCCCCTTTGCGAGACGGTACTGGCTGATTTCCAGCCCCTTGAGAAAGTCCTCCGCGAGGACCTCGCCAGGGTGCACCGGAGCGAATTTTCGCTTTGCCATGTCTTGCTCCTTCAGTGGTAGTCCACGATTTCAACTTGGTGGGCGTCGCCGTCTTTCCAGACAAAGCATATGCGCCACTGGTCGTTGATTCGAATACTGTGCTGCCCTGCCCGATCGTGCCTCAAGGCCTCGAGCCGGTTGCCCGGTGGGAGGCGCAGCGTGTCAAGGCGCGTTGCCGCATGCAGCTGCGCAAGTTTCCGCCATGCCGCTTGATGCAGTGTTGGCGGCAGCCGGCGTACGTACTCCCGAGCGAAGACTCGGGCGGTATCCTTGTCTGCAAACGACTTGATCACATGGTAATATTAACGCTACCCGTTATTATCGACAAGCGCGAGCGATTTATGACCAAGCCAGCTAAGGCCGCGTTGAAGGCCACGCCGAAGTTTGACAGCGCGCAAGACGAACGGTCGTACTGGGAGTCTCATGACTCTACCGCGCACCTGGACTGGACAAAGGCCCGCAAAGTCGCCCTGCCCAATCTCAAGCCCGCGACCAAAACGATTTCATTGCGATTGCCCCAGCACTTGCTGGATTCGATCAAGACGGCGGCCAACTCGCGCGACGTTCCCTACCAGTCGCTGATCAAGGTATGGCTGCAGGAGAAACTACGCGGCTGACATACCCGGACGACGTGGATTATGGTTACTAAGAGCAAGCCATGCGCTCAAAATATCATCGCACCCTGGATATCACGCGCATGGTGAAGTACGCGCCCCATCACCCCTCCCTCTTGGACCCCAAAGCGGCACGGCCCCTGGTCTTGATTGCCGCCATATCGGCGACGCTTACCTTCCCTGCGTGTACATCGCCCAACCCTTGAACGATATCCGCCTTTAATGCTGCCATGGCCGAAGACCGCGCAGCCTGGTAAGCCTCGAACAACCGCAAAGCCTCGCGGATTACTTCACTGGCGGAGCCGTACATGCCGGAGGCCACGTGCTCCCGCACCCGGTTTTCCATTTCAGTCGGCAAAGATACGTTCAGGGACATGAGGTGGGACTCCCGTTATGTCAGACTTTGCCATTATATGCTCGGCAGGGCTGCCGGCCAGTCAAGAGAGGGACGGTGTTGGCCGGTTTCGTCCGGATCGCCTTCACGTCGATCCGTTCCGGTACGTGAACGCGATAGGCATTCTTGTCCGCCTCGCCTTTGGCATAGGCCACTGCGTCCTGAAGGCCGCGCCGGATACTGTCCGCGATTTTGCTCATGGCTTTGTCCTCTTAATTGTCCTGACCAGCATCCTAATCGGCTTTCGAAAGCCTTTTCACCGCCTCCTTCAGCGGCGGAAGCGATTTCTGCACGGTCTCCCACAGCAGTGCCTCGCTGACGCGCCAGTAGTGGCGCGCGATGACATCGCGCATACCGGCGGTTCACTAAACGACCGGGATCGCGTCTCGCAGCACTTCGGCCCACAGCCCGGGCTTAAGGGAATCCAGGGTCACGACGTCCACGGGACGGTCGAACAGCTGCGAAAGCGCCGTACGCAGGCCGACCACATCGAGCAAGGTCCGGCCGGGTTCCATTTCGACCAGAAAATCCAGGTCGCTGTCGATCGTTTCCATGCCTCGCGCGGCCGACCCGAACAAGTGAATCGAACGCGCGCCGTTGGCCTTGGCGATCGCCCGAATCACGTCGACGACTCGAAAGACCTCCTCTTTGAGGGGACGCACTTCCGGAAGCCCGCCTCTCTCGTCAGTCACAATAATTAGTTGATATTTGTATCAATAAATATTATTATTTGTTGATGAATATGTCAACACTTAGACTCCCCTCCTCCAGCCTCGTCGCCCAGATGACACCCGCGGCCCGGGCAAAATTCCCTACCGACGCCGCCTGGGCCAAGGCCTCAGGGCTGCCCAAGGAAACCCTATCCAGGCTGAAGAGCCAGGCGTCCTGCGATTGGCGCACGCTCGCCGCCCTGGCCCGGGCGGCTGGGGTGACCTTTGTCGCCGTGCCGGAGGACATGGAAGCGGGTTCGCATTTCCCCGCCCACCTCGACCGCCCCCTTGAAGAAAACCTGCTGGACCTCGCCGCCTCCGGAAACGTCGACCCCGCCGCCTGGCGGGCCCGCGGGCCGGGTTTTTTCATGGGTGGGCTGGCCGTCATGCTCGCCAGCGCGCGCGGGTTCGAGCGCGAGCGCTACCTGCGGCTGGCCGAGGCACTCCACCCAGGCGTGTCGAATCCCGAGGTCTTTGGCACCTGGCTCACGCAATCCCCCTTGCGCGCGTCACGCTTCCTTCCCATGGTCCGAAAGCGATGAAAGCGAACGGCAAACCGGCCGTCACCGACGCGTACCAAGAGGCGTTCAACGAGGTCCTCCGCCGAGTGCAAAACCAGCTGAAGGGTTCAAACCCCGGCACGCTACCCATCAAGATGTATATCGCCGGCGGCGCGGCACTTCACCTGCTGACCGGGGAGCGCGTCACGGAGGATATCGACGCGACATTCTCCCAGCGCGTGCTGCTCGACGATGCGATCGAGGTGTCCTATCGCGACCCCGACGGCCGCGCGCGCCTCATGTACCTCGACCGCAACTACAACGATACCTACGCCCACCTCTACGGCCTGCCCTGCACGGGCCTGCGCTTCTTTACGGTCTACGGCCCCTGGGGGCGCCCGGACATGGCGTATTTCAAGTTCACCCGGGGCATCCTCGCGGGCGAACCCATCCCTGTGTACAACCGCGGCGAGATGGCGCGGGACTTCACCTACATCGACGACATCGTCGAGGGGGTGGTGCGCGTCCTCGACCGCCCTGCGGCGCCGGATCCGGACTGGGATCCCGCGCACCCTGCGGTTGCTTCCAGCACCGCGCCCTACCGGATCTACAACATCGGCAACAACCGGCCGGTGAAGCTGATGGAGTTCATCGGCACGCTTGAAAAATGCCTGGGCCGCAAGGCGGTGCTGGATCTCTTGCCGATGCAGCCGGGCGACGTGCCGTCCACGGCGGCGGATATTTCGGCCCTCGGCAAGGCGACGGGCTTCGCGCCGTCGACGCCGGTGGAAACCGGGCTCGCCCGGTTCGTGGCGTGGTACCGCGACTACTACAAGACATAAGAGCAAGGAGACGCAATGAGTTCGATGCAATTGAACTACCAGAGCGGGTTCGGCAACGAATTCGCGACCGAATCGGTGGCGGGCGCACTGCCCGTCGGGCGGAATTCGCCGCAGCGCACGCCCTACGGGCTCTACGCGGAAGTCCTTTCGGGCACCGCCTTCACTGCGCCGCGCAGCGAGAACATCCGCTCCTGGCTCTACAAGATCCGCCCCTCGGCGATGCACGGGCCGTTCAAGCGGATCAGCGACGGCCTCCTGCGCTCGGGCCCGTTCGATGAGGCGGAGACGCCGCC
>CAMAXP010000067.1 GCA_945862265.1 Bordetella parapertussis | reverse complement strand
ACGCGCCAGACGCACTTCAGTCGTGTTCGAATGCGCAAGCTTCACCAGCTTCTCCCGTTGCGCGTCGTCCAGTTCGATCGTACTTGCCACTCGCATCGTCGTCTCCAAAACGCTTCTGATAATCGTTGGACTCGACGAAACGCATTTGGGTCTATTAATTACGAAGCACTACACTAGGAAGCGAAACTGAGGATCGCTCCTATCGAGGCACATTGACCGAGATCGAACCCCATCAGCCGGCGATTGCAGCGCAGATGTTGGAGCGATTTGGGGATCTGGCCGGCGTCTTGTGCGTGTTCGGTCGTTCCATTCGGCGTGTGGTGATTCATACCGAACAGATCAGGCGCTCAATCGAATGGGTTCCCGACCTACTGCTGCAGGGAATCGAACTCGGAGAAATCGACATCCCCGACTCGAACCAGTTGAGGTCGATGGGGCTGGTTGCGTTTCGCCTGCCTAAGGGTTGTGTACTATTCAGAAGGGACGCGAGCGGCCTCCTACCCTTGCCACTCGACGTACCTTCGCTTTGGGTGACGGCGCCAACGCGGGAAGAACAAAGGTTCGGCTTTGCCGTCAACGCGAGCTTCGCACTGGATGCCGGCCGTGGACGTCTTGCCGGAGATCCAGCCCAGAACCTTGAACTCGCGGCCGATCTGGGCCGGGAGCTCGGCGAGCGCCTGGTGCAACTGCAGCAGAGCATACTTCAAGCGCCGGGCCAGTGGCTTGGCAAGCTGGGATTGTCTTCCAGTGCTTCGCCCGCTCAATTTTGGGCATCCGTATGGGAAACGCTGGCTGCGCGGTGGCTCGGATTCAGCAAGGGCGCTGCCTCAATTGGACGAGAGCTCGGGCTGGGTGCGCTTCACGCCCTATCAAAAATTCCCGGCGCAGTACCGAACGGCCTTCCACCACCGTTTGACGCAATGCTGGGTCGCACGGAGGTAGGCCGCGAGATTACGAAAATCTGGTCGCACGCAGACGTTCTGAGTTTGGTGCAGCGAGTCCCGAGCCTTGAAGGAAAACTGGCCCTCCGGAATTGCGTAAGTACCGAGATAGCTTCGATCTTGCTACAACTCGATCCAGCCGCTTCCGTCGGAAAGCTTGATCTGGGATCGATAATTGGTTCCGTTAGGCATGGCGAATGTGATGCGGGCGACGCTCTCCCGCTGGAAGCGCTGTGTGACCGCATCTGGGATGAGCTGGATACCAAAGATCGCGAGCAAGCGTCCGAGGCAATGGGAAGACTCCGTTTCCGTGCGATGAGCGGTTCATGGGTCGATTCAAGGCATTTGTTATGCGCCGAGACGGGTGATGACGAGGAAAAGCGGCTTGCTGCGTTCGCGCCGGATCGGGCGACTATCCATGGGTCCTACGCAAATGCTGGTCGCCTGTTCTTCCGGCGCTGCAGACCGCGTTTTGAAGTAACGCAGGAAGACTTGGCGACGTGGGTTCTTGCAGCGGAGACATCCTCCAGACAAGGAGCCGTCCTTCACTACATGCGGTGGGGTGAACGAGCGCTGAAGCTTGGCCTGCTCCTCCGAGGGCAAGGACTTGCCGGAACATGGCTTGGCGGAATCAATGCCCAGCATCCTGGCTTCGCGGGCTGGGATAGCACCGATGTTGACGAAGTGCTTCGGCAGCTTACTCAAACTGTCTACTTCTCGCCGCCCGACATAGACTTGCCGCCGCCACCCGAGCCCGACCAGATTCGTGGGCCCGAGGCGGTCCAGCGCATTCACACCTGGTGGCGTGACGAAGGTCGGGCGCGATACCGAGACAAATACCTCAATCAACTGTATCCCGGCGGATTGAGTCCGGACCTCAGTCGGAATGAACAGGGTCTGTTCGACCGCGATGCCTGGATGAAGCTTTTTGCACTGGGCGTGTTTCAGAGCCTGGGGCGCGTCCGGGACGTCCAAAACCGGAATTTCCTGGAGTTGCTCGACGCTCGGGGGTGGTGGAGGATCATAGCGCACGTCGATCCGCGGGACGGCGCCAATGACTGGCTGAGCATCCTGGAAGATTTTGCGGAAGGTCATATCGATGACGAAGAGTTCGGGTTCTGGATGGACTGCTTTCCAAGATTTTTCCGGCTCGCCCGGTGGTTGAATGCGTATGTGGAGCTCTTTGAATCTATCGACAGGCGCAATGCAACGGAGATGTCGATGCTTCTTACGCCTCTCGCAGACGCGACCATGCAAGGCGGTGGCATAGCTGCCCCCGCACTCAATCGAACGCTTCGTATGGGTCGGCATCTCGTAATCCGCGAGATGCTGCGTCTCGGCGCAATCCGGAGCTCGACAGCCGTCCCATATGCGTATATGCCGTCGAGAGCGGTGTGCCAGTTCATCACCGAGCTTGGGCTCGGTGGTGATGTCGATACGAGTATCGACATCTACAGGGTGATAGCCGGCGCGATTGGTGAAGATTTGGCCACGTTCGACGGGGACTATGACATTCCACTTCGCGTCTTGGCGTCGGAGAAGATCGAGGCGTGGCAGCTATTGAGAATCGATGTTGTGCCGGAGGACGACGATGGCTGATTTGTTGCAAAAGCAGGTTCACCACCCAAAGTTCGGTCTTGGTCACGTCGTGGTCGACAATGGAATAACCAAGGTCGTCCGCTTCACACACGGGATCGAGGAGGTCGAGTCTGAGTCGCTTGAAGACCGCGTCTCTGTATCGGCAGCGGTTTCCGGCGGTGTCGTCTCCAGCCCACTTGAAGGATGCTTGCGAGCCGCGTCTGGGGCTATCCAATCAGTGAACGACGCCTGGGGGATTTTTTCGCGGTCCCGCATCGCCCTCCTCCCCCACCAGCTTTGGGTTTGCCATCGTGCACTCAAGCAATGGCCGATTCGCCTGCTGGTGGCGGACGATGTGGGCCTCGGAAAGACCATCGAGGCGGGCCTGATCTTGTGGCCCCTCCTGTCCAGTGGCGCGGTGAGGCGCCTGCTCATCCTGACGCCGGCGTCCCTCGTGGTTCAATGGCAATACCGGCTGCGCACGATGTTCGACATCCGCTTGGCCGTTTATCGGAGCGACGTTGATACTCCGCTCGTGGACTTCTGGAACACACACAACCAGGTGGTTGCCTCGCTGCCCACATTGAGGGCCGACCGCGGCGGCCGGCATGATCGGTTGCTGGAAGCGCCCGCTTGGGACATGGTGATTGTCGACGAAGCGCATCACCTTAACGCCGACGAGAATGCCGGAAAGACCTTGGGGTACGAGCTTCTGGAAAAGCTCAACGAACAACATAAAGTCACTTCATGTGTCTTCTTTACCGGCACCCCTCATCGCGGGAAGCCCTACGGATTTTGGTCGTTGATGAAGCTGTTGCAGCCGGATCGCTTCGATCCTGGACGCTCCGAGGCGGAGCAGTTACCCCATCTACGTGAGGTGTTGATCCGGAACGCAAAGCAAAAGGTTACGGACATGAAAGGGGCTCCGTTGTTCCAGCCCATTCAGCAGTTTCCGGAAACCTATCACTACTCGCCGGAAGAGGAGCGTTTCTACCAATTGCTCACCGGATTTATCCAATCCGGAAAAGCGTACGCGCTCAGCCTTGAAAAGCAGACGCGTAGCCGGGTGATACTGGTGCTGATTGCGCTGCAGAAGCTTGCTTCGAGTTCGGTTGCGGCGGTACGGTCTGCGTTGAACACGCGACTTTCGCGTCTAAGGGGGATCGCAGAGGACTACAGGAAAAAATGCGAGGCATTCGACCACGAACCGGACGAAAGCTCCGACGAACTCGATCGTGCCCTTCGAGAATGGGCGGCGGAAGACAATAAGGGTCTCCTTCGCTTAATGGAGAACGAGATTCAGCACCTGGAGGAGCTCATACGTGCCGCCGACGAGGTGCTCGAGGAAACACGGGTCCGTCGCGTTACGGAAGTGACCGAATCTCGGTTTGCGGGACACCAGGTATTGCTATTTACCGAATACAAGGCAACACAGGCGCTTGTCGTTTCGGCGTTGATGGGCAAGTACGGTCGTGAGTCGGTTGGATTCATAAATGGCGACGATCGGCTAGACAACGTCGTGCTGCCGTCGGGGGAGGTGGTCTCCCTCAGTGGGAGGCGTGAGGACGCGGCGGATAGCTTCAACAAGGGATCTCTTTCGTACTTGGTATCTACCGAAGCGGGAGGTGAAGGGATTGACTTGCAGGAAAGATGTCATTGCCTGATACACGTGGATCTACCTTGGAATCCGATGAGGTTGCATCAAAGGGTCGGTCGACTGAATCGATATGGGCAGACCCAGGCTGTGAAAGTGGTATCCCTGAGGAACCCGGACACAATTGAGTCCCGTATCTGGGTCAAGCTCGAAGAAAAACTCGAGCGGATCATGCAGTCCGTCGGTTCTGCGATGGACGAGCCCGAGGATTTGCTCCAGTTGGTGTTGGGCATGACCGACCGAGGTTTCTTCAACGAGCTTTTCTCCGGTGGACTGGCCGTGCCGAAAGAACGTCTCGACCGCTGGTTCGACGACCAGACGCGGACCTTTGGAGGGCAAAGTGCCATTGAGACCGTCCAGACGCTGGTCGGTAACTGCCAAAGTTTCGATCTCTCCGGCCTCGAGGACGTACCACCAAAGGATCTTCCAGACTTGCTGCCATTCTTCCTGGCCATGCTGGCGCTAAACGGGAGGAGACCTGAAGTAGAAGACCAGCAGGTCAGCTTCAAGACCCCCGACGCGTGGCTTCGCACGCCCGGGGTTCGGCAAAGGTACGAGAAACTCGTCTTCGATAGACAGGTGACCGGTCGTGAGGCCGCGGAGCGAGTCGTCGGCGTCGGTCATCAGGTATTTGACCAGGCGCTAAAGCAGGCAATCGACTTTCCGGCCCGAGTCGCCGCGGTTCCAAACCTGGAAGCGCCGCTGGCCGTCTTTTCGATCTACGACAAGGTTACGGACCGTGGAGGTCAGGTTCGCTCGCTCCTTATCGGCGTGGAAGGCCCGCCGGATCGACTGCGAATACTCAAGGATTGGGAAATCCTCGATCGGCTGAACCCGTTGTTGCGGTCAATTCCGAAGGATCCTCGATCGCTCGCGCAGCCTAGTGACGTTATTGAATCATGGGTAAGCAGTGCGCGAATCGTCGCGAGAGAAAAGATCAGTGCGCTCCAATTGGCGTTTCGCGTGCCCGAATTGTCCGACTTTGTGGTGCTGTGGCCGGCAGTACAGTGAGCTACGTGGACTCGTTATCGGTCACGAATTCCGTGCAGAGCCACACAGGCCGCAAAAAGATACCGGCTTGTCTTCAGTCGGACTTTGAACATTTGCCCAGAAACACTAGGCCCCCAGGTTTCAAACCCAGTTTTCCAGCTTCAATCCTGGAACCTGCGAAAAATGCCGGGTATTGTTGGTGACTAGAGTCGCCTTGCGCGAGAGCGCGTGCGCGGCGATCAGCAAATCCAGGTTCCCGATCGGCCTGCCTTTGGCCTCGACCGCGACGCGAATCCGGGCATACGACTGCGCCGCTGCGTCGTCCCATGGAAGGATGACGAACAGCGCCAGCCAGCGTTCGATGGTGGTCGTAAGTTTCTTCGATTTGGCGCGCGCCGCACCGTAGCGCAGTTCGGCGCTCACCACGGTGGACAGCGCCACATCGTTTCGCGCCACGGCGTCCAGGCGGGCGAGCACCTGGGGCGGTTGCTCCCGCAGGAGATAACTGCACGTGTCGGTGTCGAGCATCCACATGGTCTGCGGGCGCCTAGAACAGCTTGCGATCCTGTGGCGGGGGATCCTTGCGATCCTTGAGGAAATCGTTCGGCACGGGCTCGGACGACGCAAAGAACCCCCGCAACGCGTCTCCGAGGGTCTCGGTCTTTTCGCGCAGGATCACCGCGCCACCGCGTCGCTCGATCAACACCTCGCTCCCTTTGAATCGGTAGGCAGCGGGCAAACGCACGGCCTGGCTGCGGCCATTCATGAAAACGCGGGCGGTATCGGACATGGCTGGATCCTAGCGACGGTATATACCATCAGTATACCGCATACCCAGACTTTCCGGGTGTACGTAGCCTAGGCCGTGCCTAGGTAGTAGTTCTTCACCATGTCGTTGTGCTCGAGTTCCTCGACGGTCTTGCCCTCAAAGACGATCTCGCCGTGCACGATGAGGTAGCCGCGGTCGGCGATCCGGATGGCCTGGTGGAAGTTCTGCTCGGCCATCAGCACGGTGAGGCCGTGCTTTTCCTTCAACTGCTTGATCATGGTCACGGTGCTCGACACCAGCAGCGGCGAAAGCCCCACTGAGGGCTCGTCCACCAGCAGGAGCTTGGGCGAGGACATCAGCGCACGCGCAATCGCGAGCATCTGCTGCTGGCCACCCGACATCGAGCCGGCCAGCTGGCGGCGGCGTTCTTTCAGCACCGCGAAGGTCTCGTAGGCCAGTTGCAGGTTCTTCGCGATATGCGGCCTCGCCTCGCGGCGGAAGGCGCCGAGCAGCAGGTTCTCCTCCACCGTGAGCTTCGGGAACAGCCGGCGCCCCTCGGGAACCAGAGCCACGCCAAGACCCACGATTTCTTCGGTGGAAAGCTTGGTGAGGTCATGCGCAGTGCCGTCGAGCGTCAGGATGATTTCGCCGCGCGTGGGACGCACGTTGCCCATCACACACTTCATCAACGTGCTCTTGCCGTTGCCGTTGGTGCCGAGCAACGCCACGGTCTCGCCTTCGCGGATCCCCATCGACACGCCCTGCAGCGCGCGCACCGAGCCGTAGCCGGCGTCCACTCCGCGGATCTCGAGTTCAAGCCCCAAGGTAGGCTCGCTGGACGTCAGGGTTGGCGACCACTTTCTCGGGTGAGCCTTCGCAGATGATGCGGCCCGCATCGAGGCAGAGGATGCGCTGCGAGAACTTCATCACCGCCTGCATGATGTGCTCGATCATGATGATCGTGATGCCGGATGCATTGAGCTTGAAGAGGATCTCCAGCACCTCGCTGACCTCGTTGGACGAAAGGCCCGCCATCGCCTCATCGGAAATCAGCAGGCGCGGCCGCGCCGCCATCGCGCGCGCGAGCTCCATCTTGCGCAACTCCACCTGCGACAGGCTGGAGGACAGCGTGTCGGCCTTGTCGGCGAGGCCCATGCCCTTCAGGATCTCCATCGCCTCGCCACGCGTATCCGAAAGGTGCAACGACCCGCTGTGCGCCACGTACTCGAGCGGCACGATCAGGTTCTCCAGCACCGACATGCTGCCGAACGGGCGCGGGATCTGGAAGCTTCGCGCAATGCCGAGGCGCGTGCGCTTGTAGGCCGGCATCCGCGAAATCTCCGCCCCGTCGAACAGGATGCTGCCCTGGTCGTTCTGCAGAGCGCCGGAGATGCAGTTGATCAGCGTCGTCTTGCCCGAACCGTTCGGCCCTATGAGGCCGAAACGCTCGCCCCGGCCCACATCGACGCTCACCTGGTCGAGCGCAGTGAACCCGCCAAAGTGCTTCGAGAGGCTTCCGATTTTCAGCAGGGCATCCGGCTGGCTCATGGCGCGCCTTTTTTCAGCACGTAGCGATTCCACAGCCCGAGGATGCCTTCCGGCGCCCCGACCACGAACACCACCAGCATCACCCCGACCACCAGCACGTTCATCTCAGACGAGATCGTCACCGTGACGACCTGCTGCACGGTGCCCAGCAGGATCGCGCCGATGACCGGGCCGATCCAGTGCGCCGTCCCGCCGATGATCGGCATGGCCAGCGCATTGACCGCGTAGTTGAGGCTGAACGCGGAAGAGGGCTCGATGAACGACAGGTACTGCGCGAACGGCGCCCCGGCCGCGCCCATCAGCGCGCCCGAGATCGTGGCGGCGGCGAGCTTGAGCTTGAGCGTGGGGACCCCGGAGCACTCCGCCGCGCCCTCGTTGTCGCGGATCGCGCGCAGGCCGCGTCCGATCCAGCCGGTCTGGATGTAGCGTGCCGTGGCGACTGCGAGCACCGCAATGACCGTCATTACTAGGAACAGCCACTGCGTGTAGTTGGTGAAGTACAGCGGCATTTCGGTCGGACGCAGGATGGGCAGGCCCTTGGCGCCACCCACGTAGTGCCAGTTCATCACCACAGTCTCGAGGATGATCGTAATTGCGATCGTGGCAATCGAAAAGAAGATCCCGCGCAGCCGCAGTGTAAGCAACCCGACCAGGAACCCGAGCAATCCCGCCGTCGCGGCCCCGGCAAGAATCTGCAGCCCCAGCGGCAGCTGCACGGCCTTGTAGAGCGCAACCGCACTGTAGGCGCCGACAGCAAAGAATGCGCCGGTGCCGAAATTCACGTACCCCGCAAACCCGCCGAGGATGTTCCACGCGGTGGCCAGCACGATGAACTGCAGCACCACGAACCCGGCGAAGTAGAAGTATTCGAGGCGCACGAACAGCGGCGCCGCCGCGGCAAGGCCGATCAGGGCCAGCGCGCCGAAGAGGAATTTCATCGGCGCTTCCTCATCGGCCAAACAACCCGGCCGGGCGGACCCCGAGGACCGCGAGGAGGATCCCGAACGCCACTGCGGGCGCCCACGAGGTGCCCACCGAGGCCAGCACGAGCGATTCGGCGACCCCGAGGATCAGGCCCGCCGCCAGCGTGCCGCTCATGCTGCCCATGCCGGCCAGCACCACCACGCAGAACGTGCGGCCTATGTAGAGGCGGTCGAGGTTCGGGTCGACCGGCCCCACGATGATCAGCAGCGCTCCCGCCAGCGCGCAGGTGCCCGTGGCGATGCCGAACGCCCAGCGCTTGATGCGCACAGGGTCCGCGCCCATCAACCGCAGCGCGCCCTCGTCCTGCGCAACGGCTTTGATGGCGCGGCCGGTGAACGTACGGGACAGGTAAAGCGCGAGGCTGACCGTGAGCGTCAGCGCCACGCCGAACGCGACGATCATCCGCTGTGGAATGCGCACGTCCCCGAAGATCTCGATGCTGGTACCGATGTAGCTCGCCTCGACCATGCGCTGGTCGACGCCGAACGCGAGGATCAGGCCCACCTGCACGATGAATGCGATGCCGAAGAAGAAGGCGATGCCGCGCACGCCGAGGTCCGAGCCGCGCCGCTCGAACGTCATGTAGTAGAACTGGTAGACCGCGAGGCCGAACAGGAAGAACACCGGCATCAGCAGGAGTCCCGCGACAAGCGGGTCCATGCCGAGCCCGACCAGCGCATAGGTCCCATAGGCGCCGAGCACGAGGAAGGCCGGGTGCGCCACGTGCGGCACGTCGAGCAACCCGAACGAGATCGAGAGCCCGACGCTGACCGCCGCGTAGAAGCAGCCGAGGAGCAGCCCGGAGAGGACCGCCTCGAGAAAAAGCTGGATATCCAGTATGTCCGGGATCAGGGGAACACGAAATGGTTCCCCCGAACCCCCTCCTTAGTTCCGCGCTTTATCGAACGGCAGCAGCGTGCCGGACTTGTAGGCCGCGGGCGCGATGATGACCTGCTTGCCCTCCGTCCGGAACTGCTCGAGGTCCTTGCCCTTGATGCCGCGGAACTGCGCCATCACGACCCGGGGCGTGGTCCACTCGCCCACACCATCGAACTTGATGCTGCCGACGATGGTCTTCATCTCGCTCTTGCGCAGGTAGTCCGCCAGCACCTTGTCGTCCAAGCTCTTGGTCGCGGTGACCGCCTGCGCGATCATCTCGCCGATCGCGTAGTTGAAGGGCGGGAGGTAATAGCCGAGCGGATCGATCTTCTCAGCCTTGGCGCGCACCGAATAGCGATCGAGGAACGACTTCACCGCCGGGTTGGCCATCGTCTTCTCGGGCACGTAGCTGTTGTAGTTCACGAAGCCGTTGAGCAAGGGGCCGAGCGCCTCCATGATCGGCGCGAACTGCAGGCCCACCATGCCGCCGCCGATGATCTTGACGGTCGGGCCGACGCCGAGCTCGGCCACCGAGCGCACGATGGCCGCGGATTCGGCCGGGTACGAGCAGATGAACACGATGTCGGGTTTCGCCGCGCGCACCGAACGGATGATCGACGAGAAGTCGACCGAGTTCGGCGGGTAGTTCTGGTCGTACACGGTGGTGAGGCCCTTGGCCTTGGCGATCGCGCGGCCGCCGGTGCAGAGGTTCTGCGCGAATTCGGCGTCAGCGGCCATGAAGGCGATGGTCTTGCCGCCGAGCGACTGCGCCGCATCGAGGAAAGGCCCGCCCCACGCAAGCGCGCCCGCGCCCCAGGGCGCGTTGTTGAACCACTTGTCGTGCTTGATCTGGGCGTTCACGTCGAACGAGAAGTTGCCCATCAGCAGCTTGTCTCGCTGCTTGACCAGCGGCATGATCGGCGCGGTAACGTTGGTCGCGTACGGCGCGATCAGCAGGTCCACCTTGTCGATGTCGAGAAGCTTGGTGTAAATGCCGGGCACTACCGCCGGGTTGGACTGGTCGTCATAGGAGATCAGTTCAACCTTGCGGCCGAGCAGGCCGCCCTTGGCGTTGACGTCGTCGCGCCAGATCTGCAGGGCGAGCAGCGCCGCCTTGCCCCCGCCGCCGAGCGGGCCGGTCTGCGCAATGCCAATTCCGACCTTGATGGGTTGCTGGGCGAAAGCCCCCGCCGAAAACGCAAGCGCCGCGAACAGCACCGACACGATTTTTGTAATTTTCATTTTTGTCTCCTCCACTAATGGGGTAAAGCGTGCCGATGCTGACACGCCGGTTTCCCCGCTGTCAATGACGCGGGGCGGCATTTCGGTTGACGCTCCCCCAGGGCTTGGCTATGGTGCGCGCCTCGGCCTTCGCAAGGATCCAGAGTGAAACTCGGTACATTCATGATGCCGCTGCACCCGCCCTCCCGCCTGCCCTGGGAGACGCTGGCGGAAGACCGTGAGGCGATCCTGCTGGCCGACCGGCTCGGGTTTTGCGAGGCCTATGTCGGCGAGCACACCACCGACCTTGCCGAGAACGTCACCTCGTGCCTGATGTTCCTCGCGAGCCTGGCGCACGACACAAAGCAGATCGTGCTCGGCAGCGGCACGCTGAACCTGCCCAATACGCACCCCGCCGCAGTGGCCGGGCAGGTGGCAATGCTCGACCACATGCTGAAGGGGCGCTTCATCATGGGGATCAGCCCGGGCGGCCTGATGTCGGATGCCGAGGTCTTCGGCAACTACGGCAAGGACAGGAACGAGATGTTCCTCGAATGCATCAATACGGTGCTTGCGATCTGGGCCGGCGAAGGACCTTACAAGCTGGCGGGCAAGCACTACAGCGTCACCACCGAAAAGACCATGATCCCCGAGATCGGCCAGGGCACCATCATCAAGCCCTACCAGAGGCCGCATCCGCGCATCGTCGTCACCGCCGTGGCGCCGCACTCCAAGGGCGTGGCCGAGGCGGCCAAGCGCGGCTGGCAGCCGATCTCGGCGAACTTCCTGCTGCCCGAATGGGTGGCCTCGCACTGGCCGAAGTACGCCGAAGGCCGGACCGCCGTAGGCGCGACGCCCGACCCCGCCGAGTGGCGCGTGGCGAAGTCGATCTTCGTCGCGGACGACGAGGCCACGGCGAAGCGCTATGGCCACGGCGCCGAAGGTCCCTACCACTTCTATTTCAAGCAGCTGGTGCGCAAGCTCGTGGGGTTTGCCGGGCGCGCCAACCTCTTCAAGCTCGACCCGTCCGAACCCGACTCGAAGATCACCCCGGACTACGTCACGCAGAAGCTGGTCATCGCCGGCACCGTCAACAGCGTGGTCGACCAGATCCTCGCCTTCCGGGCGCAGACCGGCCCGTTCGGCACGCTGCTCTATCCCTGCCACGACTGGATGGACCCGGCCCTCGGCCGGCGATCGATGCAGCTGATGGCCGAAGAGGTGATGCCGCGGGTCAATGCAGCGCTGCGCTGATGTCGATGTCATGGTTCAACCGGATTGCCTGAAGCGCCGGCGCACCAGCGCGCCCACATGTCCCTATAGGCATTTTCCAGGGTCCGGGTGAAGCCCGGCGCATCGCGCAGCGGCGAGGCTGCGACGCGATCCCGGATGGTGCGCCTCAACTCACGAAGCCGCTCCGCATCGCTCGCGAGCCGCACGGCCAAGGACACATACTCGTCGATGCTGCCGGCGACCAACCCGGCCAGCCCCGCGTTGGTGAGGATGCTCGCGCCCACCCGCGCGGAATGCCGGTCGCCCCGGAGCGCGATGACCGGAACCCCCATCCAGAGAGCCTCGAAAGTCGTCGTCGTTCCATTGAACGGGAACGGGTCGAGTGCAATGTCCATGCCGTGGTAGCGGGCGAGATGGTCACGCAACGCGCCCTCCATCGGCAGCAGCGTGACCCGGTCCGCGCCGATGCCCTGGCCCTCGAAAGCGGCATGCATCCGCGCCCTCGATCCGGCGTCGCCCAGGCCCAGCGCCTTCAGCACGAGCCGGCTGTGCGGTACGCCGTGCAGTATCGCCGACCAGGCGCGGATCACTTCGGGGGTCACCTTCGGCAATACGTTGAAGGAGCCGAAAGTGACGAACCCGCACGCCTCCGACGGCGCGGGCTGTACGTCCGGCGCCTCCGCCGGCGGCTGGAAGCACAGGAACGTTCCCGGCAGCCGCGCGAGGCGCTCGCTGTGGAAGGCCTCGCCGTCCCCCGGAGGATCGGCGAAGTTGTCGGTGATGCGCCAGTCGACCGCCGCAAGGCCGGTCGTGTTGGGATAGCCGATGTAGGTCGCCTGCAAGGGCGCGGGCTTGAGCGCAAAGAGGCCGAGGCGGTGGCCGGCGGTATGGCCGGCGAGATCCACGAGGATGTCGATGTGGTCCGCGCGGATGGCCCGGGCGGCCTCCTCGTCGCTTGCGCCAAATACAGTCCGCGCGTGATCCGCCAGGCCCAGCAGCCGCTCCGTCGTGCGATCCGGCAGCGCCACATTCGAATAACAGTACACCTCGAACCCGTTCCGGTCGTGGTGCGCGAGCACAGGCTCGATGAAGTAGGCCACCGAATGGCGCCGGAAGTCGCCCGACACATACCCGATGCGCAGCCTGCGGCCGGGTTCACGGGAGTTGGGATGAGATGCGATTCCCCCTTCCGGAACCCCAGCGTGGCGCGCGGCCCACGCTAGGTGCTCCGCAAAAACCTCGTCTCGCGAATGCCCGGTGGTGTAATTAAGGGACAGCAGCAGGTTGTCGCGGGCATGTCGGTCCTCCGCGTCCAACGCGAGCGCTCCACGGTAGGCGGCCTCCGCCTCGCTTACGCGCCCCTGGTCACACAGCGCATTCCCAAGGCTGGTCAGGGCCTCGAGATACCCCGGACGCAACGCAATGGCACGCCGCAGGCTCGTCTCCGCTTCGGCAGCGCGTCCCAAGGCCTGCAAGGTGGTGCCGAGGTTGAAATGCGCCTCGGGAATGTCCGGGCCGAGCTCGGCTGCGCGGCGGCAATGCACTTCGGCTTCTGCCGGCCGCCCGAGGGACCGCAGCACGTGGCCGAGGTTGTTGTGCATCACGGCCGCGTCGGGAGCAAGGGCGATCACCTGGCGGTAGCGATCCACCGCCTCCCCGAGGTGCCCCAGCTTCTGCAACAGGACCGCCGAATTCATGAGCGCGCCTTCGAAACCCTCGCGCTGTGCGATGGCGTGATTCAACGCATCCAGCGCTTCGAGGTCGCGACCGAGGGACTCGAGCACCTCGGCCAGCGCCGCCCAGGCTTCAGGGAAAGGATCGCGCGCGCGCAGGGCTTCGCGAATCGCCGCCTCGGCTTCGCCGAACTCGTCGCCCGAAAGGTGCAGCAATCCGAGGTTGAAGTGTGCGGGCGCGCAGCCGGGATCGGCGTCAATGGCCTCGCGGTAACAGCGTGCCGCGCCGGCCCTATCGCCCGCCTCCTGCGCCGCAATGCCCTGCCCGAGCCTTTGCTGCGCAAGTCCCGCCCCTGCGCGCCGAAACGGATTGGGGAACGTGAAGCGCACCGGCGGCCTCAGCCGAGTTCCGGCCCGGCGATGGCGAACAGTCGGGCGACGTCGTTGTACGGTTCGCTGCGACCGAGCAGCATTCTCGTATACGGTCGCTGCACGGTGAACCCGGAAGCGACCAGCCAGGCACGAACACCGTCGTGCCTGGCCGGCATGTCGAGGAACACCGGCGCCTTTACGCTCGCGAGAGCCCCCGCCAGGAGCGCGATGGCGGTCGCCTCATCGCCCGCGACACAAGGGCCCAACTGGCTGGCGAGCCGGCCGTCGCGCCCGAGCAGGAACCCGTCGATCGCGCCATCCCTCTCGCACACCAGGGCGGCGGACGGCAGCCGCCTTCGCAGGGCAGCAAGCAATCCCGAGCGATCGGCGGCAAAACTTCGCGCGTCCAGCGCACAAACTGCAGGCCAGTCGGCATCGGTCATGGGACGGATCGATCCCGATCGCCCGGATGCAGGCGCAGGTGCGAGTGCAGGCGTGCCGAGGCACTGCATCCGGTCGATGCCCCAGGTGTCCTGGAAGCCGAGCAGGCGGTATACCTCGCGGCCGGCGGGCGTCGCATCGAGGATGGCCGTGAGCTTTTGCGCAGCCAGCGACCGCATTGCGCTGTCCATCAGCCTTGTCGCGAGGCCCTGCCGGCGGCGCGACCCGGTGACCAGC
This sequence comes from Bordetella parapertussis, assembly GCA_945862265.1. Lineage (GTDB taxonomy): Bacteria > Pseudomonadota > Gammaproteobacteria > Burkholderiales > SG8-39 > SZAS-79. Next base: position 6,876 of record CAMAXP010000067.1, on the reverse strand, counting down.
ACCATGCTGATCCATCCGAAGCCCCCGGTGGCGTAGGGGAGCGCAAGCGAAGTCGCCACCAGCGTGCCTTGCGCATCGACGAGCCCGAATCCCTCGCCAAGCGACAACATGGTGCGCCAGTCGTCCGCCGTCTGGTTCCAGTGCGCCTCGGCGACGAGGGCCACGCAGCCGGGACCATGCTCCGCGGCGAGGCGGACTTCGGTGAGCGCCTCAGTCCTTGCCAATCAATACTTCCCGTCGCGAGTCGAGAAATGCGTGTCCTTGCCCAGGCTCGGCATCCCGCGCTGCACCCAGTCGGCCACCCAGTCGATCATCTTCGCGAGCGGCACCTGCGGAGCACCCAGGACCTGCTGCGCCTGGGCAGTGTCGATCAGCCATGCGGTAGGCGCCTCGCTGCCCGTGACGAGCGGCGCCTTGCCGAACCGTTTGCCGAACTCGGCCGCGAGCGAGCGCACGCTGACCACCTCCGGCCCGGTCACGTTATAGGGTGTGGCCGGGGACGTGGCATGGGCCAGCAGGCGCAGCGCCTGTTCGTTCGCCTCGCCCTGCCAGATCACGTTGACGTGGCCCATGGTCACGTCAACGGGCTTGTCGGCGAACACCTTGGATGCGACATCGAACAGCACGCCGTAACGCATGTCGATCGCGTACTCGAGCCGCACCAGCGCCGCGCGAGAGCCGTACTTGCGCGACGCGTACTCGAACATCATCTCGCGACCGACACAGGAATTCGCGTAGTCGCCAGGCGGGGGCAGGCGCGGCGTGGATTCGGGCGAACCCTGGCCCTTCACGTCCGCGAACGGGTAGACGCAGGCGGTCGAGAACACCGAGAACCGCGCCGACCGGAAGGTTTCGGCCACGATGAAAGGCACGCCGACATTCATTGCCCAGGTGAAGTCGGGGTTGCCCGCGGCGCCAAACTTGTGGCCCGCCATGAACACGATGTTTTCGATGGCCGGCAGGCGCTCCACCGCCGCACGGTCGAGGAGGTCGCAGGGGATGCACTCGACGCCCTGCGACTCGAGCCGCTCGCGCAAGCCCTTCTCGGAAAAGCGCGCCACGCCGACCACGCGCGTGCCGGGCGCCGCGCGCTTGGCCATGCGCGCAAGGGTGGGGCCCATCTTTCCGCCGACGCCGAGCACCATGATGTCGCCCCCCAGGCCTTCGAGGTCGCGCACCAGCGCAGGACTGGGCGCAGTCATGAAGTCCTCGAGCGCCTCGACATCTGCGAAACGGTCCGGCAATGCAGCCATGATCTTTTAACCTGTTGGTGAATACCGCCGTGGAATGCAACCCGTCGCTGATTATAATCGGCGCACACACTGAGGAGATTCCATGAGCAAAGCGCCCCGCATCCAGACCACCGTGGTGGGTTCGTACCCGATCCCCGAATGGCTGGTCGCCCTGCCGTCCGAGCAGGCCCTGATCGATGCCACACGAGTGGTCATCCATACCCAGGAGCAGGCCGGCATCGACGTCGTCTGCGACGGCGAACTGTACCGCTTCGACGTGAACCACCCGGAAACCAACGGCATGATCGAGTACTTCGTGCGGCCGATGTCCGGCATCCGCACCGAGATCAGCTTCGACGAGTTGTTCATGTACCGCAAGGACTCGGGCATGCGCTTTCGCACGCGCCCGCCGGGCCTCGTCGACGGCAAGGTGGGCGGCGGCACGCTCGACCTGCCCATGGCCTGCGCGCGCGCCAAGGACATCGCCTCCAAGCCCCTCAAATTCACGATCACCGGCCCGCACATGCTGGCCAAGACCCTGCTCGACAAGCATTACAGGAACACGCCCAAGCTGGCGATGGCCATTGCCGATGCGCTTGCAAAGCAGGTGAAGCACCTCAACGCTGACGTCATCCAGCTGGACGAGGCCAACCTCCCCGGGAACCCGGACGAATGGAAGTGGGCCGCCGAGGCAATCAACCGCGTACTCGACGCCGTGCCGAAGAAGGCGAAGGCTGCGGTGCACCTGTGCTTCGGCAACTATGGCGGGCAGAGCATCCAGCGCGGGCACTGGGGCAAGCTGATGAAGTACCTCAACGCGCTGCACGTGGACCACATCGTGATGGAAAACGCGCACCGGCCGCCGGAGGAACTGGCCGCCTTCAAGGACCTGCGCAAGGAAATCGGCATGGGCCTCGGCGTCGTCGACATCAAATCCACGGTCGTGGAATCAGCGGATGCCATCGCACGATCCATCGAGCGCGCCGAGAAGGCCATCGGCCGCGGCCGGGTGACCTACATCCACCCGGACTGCGGCTTCTGGATGCTCAAGCGCAACATGGCTGACGGCAAGATCCGCGCGCTGGTCGCGGGGCGCGACCTGTATGAGGGCCGCTAGAGTTTTCGGTTTTCGCCTACCTTCACGATCTTCATCGTGTTCGTGCCGCCGGCCTTGCCGATCGGTTCGCCGATCGTCAGCACGATCAGGTCGCCATCCTCGACCACGCCGTTTTCCTTAAGAACGCTCTCGGCCTCCTGCAGCAGCTCCTCGCGGTCGTGGCCGACGTACTTCACCACCAGCGGGTAGGTGTCGCGAAAGAGGGACACGCGGTAGCGCGTCGCGGTCTGCGCGGTCAGCGCGTAGATCGGCACGCCGCAGTTGAGGCGGCTCATCCACAAGGCCGTGGATCCGGACTCGGTGAGCGAGGCGATGCACTTCACCTTGAGGTGAAACGCCGTAAAAAGCGCCGCCATGGCGATCGACTGGTCTACCCGCGTGAACATGCGGTTGAGGAAATCCTGGTCGAGGTTCACCGGCTGCGATTGCTCGGCCTCGATGCAGATGCGGTCCATGGCCTCGATCGCCTCAACCGGGTACTTTCCGCTGGCCGACTCCGCCGACAACATCACGGCGTCGGTGCCGTCGAGCACTGCGTTGGCCACGTCCGACACCTCGGCACGGGTCGGGATCGGGCTGGAGATCATCGACTCCATCATCTGGGTGGCGGTGATGGTGAGCTTGTTGTGCTCGCGCGCCATGCGGATCATGCGCTTTTGCAGCGCGGGCACCGAGGCATCGCCCACTTCCACCGCGAGGTCGCCCCGCGCCACCATGATGCCGTCGCAGGCCTTCATGATGTCTTCCAGCGCGGGGATCGCCTCGGCCCGCTCGATCTTGGCGATCAGCAGCGCCTTGCCGCCGGCGGCACGCATCAGCTCCCGTGCCATGTACATGTCCGCTCCGGTCTTCGGGAACGACACGGCGAGGTAGTCTGCGTTGAGCTTGGCAGCGGTCTTGATGTCCTCCATGTCCTTGGCCGTCAGCGCAGGCGCCGTGAGGCCCCCGCCCTGCCGGTTGATGCCCTTGTTATTGGACAGCACCCCGCCATGGCGCACCGTGGTGTGGACTTCGGTGCCGCGTACCGCAACCACGTCGAGCACGATCTTGCCGTCGTCGAGCAACAGCACTGAACCGGCGGACACGTCCCGCGGCAGTTCCTTGTAGTCGAGGCCGGCGCGCTCGCCGTTGCCCATCTCGATCTCGGCGTCCAGCACGAACTTCTGGCCCTTCTCGAGCATGACCTTGCCGTCGACGAACTTGCTGACGCGGATCTTGGGACCCTGCAGGTCGGCCATGATGCCGACCGTGCGGCCGAGCTTGCGGCCGATTTCCTTCACGAGCTGCGCGCGCTTGAGGTGGTCCTCGGCGGTGCCGTGGGAGAAATTCAGCCGCACCACGTCGACGCCGGCGCGGATCATCTTTTCGAGGACCTCCGGGTCGGACGAGGCCGGGCCGAGGGTCGCGACGATTTTCGTGCTGCGGAGCATGGATACCTCTCTGGTTGTGCAGAACTCTTTATACCAGAAGGAGATGACAGGTTCGCCTGGCGGCCTGCCGGACGGCAACTGCGAAACGCAGGTTCGACTCCTCCATGCGGCACTGCGTTTTTTCCTACAATGGGATGGTCTTGAACCGGGAGGAGAACCGCAATGACCAGACCCGCCGAAGTCAAAGTCCGGGAGGGCGCCACGCCCGGCACGCGCTACGCCGAATTCGAGGTCGGCGCGAAAATGGGCGAAGTCACCTTCACCATTACGCCCGACATCATCGAAGAGTACATCCGCGCGGTGGAGGGGGACGAGAAGCTCTACGTCGTCGACGGCCGCAAGGCGGCCCCGCCCGACGTGCTGTGCCCCTACATGACCTCGACGCTCTACCAGAAGTACCCGCCGATCCAGGGCATCATCATGTGCGAGGTGGCGTTCAACTACCACCACCCGATCTGGCGCGACGAAACCACGGAGATCCGCCTGTCCGGCGAGGTCACCGAGAAGTTCGAGAAAATGCACCACAAGTTCATCAAGTGGAAAGGCCGCTACCGCCGCGCCGACGGGGTGCTGCTTGCCGAAGTCGAAAACACCTTTGACCTGCCGGAGTAAGCCATGGCCAAGCACGGGAAACTCACCCACACCGTCCGCATGACCCAGGACAAGATCGACCGCTACGGCAAGCTGAACGGCGACTGGGACATCCTCCACTACGACCACGAGTACTGCATCCAGCGCGGCTTTCGCGGCACGCTCGCCCACGGCATGCACAACATGGCGCCGGCGGTGGACCTCGGGCTGGAAAAATACGGCAGGGACTTCTATTACAACGGCCGGGTCTCGGTGCGCTGGACCGGGCCGGTCTGCCCGGGCGACGACCAGGTCACGGTGCTCGACGAGGAAGACAATATCGTCGGGAGGGTGGATGCCGGCGAAAAGAGCACGGTCATGATCGGCAAGTCGACCCTGCGGGGCAGGTAACCCATGCGCGCCGAACAATACTGGCTGGAGGATTTCACCCCGGGGCGCACCTTCCCCGGGCCCTCGCATGTGCTCGACTCGGAGGCCTTCGGGATGTTCGCGAAGATGACCGGCGACGCACACCCCCTCCACTACGATGCCGAATACGCGAAGAAAACCGCTTTCGGCGCGCCGCTGGCCCACGGCCTCCTGCTGATGTCGATGACGGCGCTGGGCGCGACGCCCTTGTCGAACAACGTGGAGGGTTCGATGGTCGCCTTCCTCGAGCAGGGCGGGAAGTTCTTGAAGCCCGTGCTGTTGGGTGACACGGTCACACCGGTGATGGAGGTCGAGGAGGCGCGGCCCACGCGCAACCCGCAGAACGGCATCGTTCGGTTCGGCGTGCGCCTCACCAACCAGCGCGGCGAAGTCGTGCTCCAGGGATTCCACACCTACCTCATCAAGCGCAGGACGGCATGAAGAAAATCTTCGAAGCGGTGATTCCCCCGGGTGGCTGGAGCGACCGCTTCACCTTCTCGCCCGGCGTGCGTGTCGGCAACCTGCTCTACATTTCGGGCATGACCTCGGCCGACGAGAAGGGCAACCTGGTCGGGGCCGGCGACATCGTGCGCCAGACCGAGTACATCTTCGAGAAGATGGGCCGCATCCTCGCCGCCGCCGGGGCCGACTTCTCCAATGTCGTGGAGACCACCGACTACTACCTGACGCTCGAGGGCTACGCGCAGACCGCCGCCGTGCGAAAGAAAGTCTTCGGCGGCCCGCCCTACCCGGCCGCCACGGGCGTACAGGTGGCGGGCCTGATCCGCCCCGGCGCGCTGATCGAGATCAAGGCCGTGGCCGTGCTCGGGGAGGTCCGGGCATGAGCAAGGTCTACCGGGACTTTTCGCAGGCCGAGCTCGACGCCGCCTACAACAACCGCGCCGTCGCACCCCGTCTTGCCGAAATCAAGGCCGACTGGGACAGGCGCAGCCTGGCGCTGTACGCCTCGGCCCGGGTCACCCGGGACCTGGCCTATGGCAGCGGCGCGCGCCAACGGCTGGACTTCTTCCACGCCCGGACTCCGGGCCGGCCGACGCTGGCCTTCTTCCACGGCGGTTACTGGCAGTGGAACGAGAAGGAACCGCACGCCTTCATTGCCGAGGGGATGCTCGCCCACGACATCAACGTCGCCCTGGTCGAATACACGCTGGCCCCCCAGGCCAGCATGCGCCAGATCGTGGCCGAGATCCGGGCGTCGGTCGCCTGGCTGGCTACGCGCCTGCGGACAGAGCTGGGCGCCGGCGCTGGCCTGGTGGTGTCCGGACACTCAGCCGGCGGGCACCTTACGGCGATGGCCGCCGGGCAGCCGGGCGTTACGGCTGCCCTTCCCATCAGTGGCCTGTTCGACCTCGAGCCGATCCGGCTCTCCTGCCTGAATCAGCCACTGAAAATGAATAAAGAAGAAGCCAGTACTAACTCCCCATGCCATCTACCACTCCCCTCGGTCCCGACAACCGTTGCCGTGGGCGCAGCCGAACTGCCCGAACTGGTCCGCCAGTCGCGGGAGTACGCGGCGCAGCTGGTCGCGGCCGGTCGGCCGGCGCAGGTCCTGGTCACCCCGGGCGACGACCACTTTTCGATCCTCGAGCAACTGGCCCGGCCCGACGGCGCGCTGGCTCAGGAGGCCCTCCGGCTGGCCCTGCCCTGAGCAAGAGGGAATTGCCTCTAAAATATACTGTTCTGGATATATCTATTACGCAGAAAGCCCCTCCGGGAGCCAATCTGCGTAGATAACTCCCCGAAATTCAAGACTCCGGAGTACCCGCTTCCCCAAAACTCGGCTATATTCCTGTCGACGCGCTCGGCCGTCAGCAACGCCATCTGAATTTGTACAAGATGCGTAGTAGGCAGACCGAGGTGCAGCCGGATTGGGCTGATCATGGACAAGTACGATTAAGCAATTGAGTATTTAAAGAACGTTGATCCTGGCAGTTACTTTGACGAATGTGCAGAATTAATGGAAGAATTACTTTTTCAATTACATGAGAAAAAGCCCAAACGCTACAAAATGACCGATGAAGAACATGCGCGATTAAAACAAATGGAAGCGGGTGCACGGTATTACTTTAAATGCCGA
>CAMAXP010000066.1 GCA_945862265.1 Bordetella parapertussis | reverse complement strand
GGCGTGGCTGCGGCGGCCGCGGCGGCCGCGGCGGCCGCGGCGGCGGCGGCGGCCGTGGACTCCTTGTCCTTTTCGAGCTTCCTCAGGCGCGTGTCGATATCGAGGTAAAGGTCCTTCTGGCGCTTTTCCGAGGTCTCGGACTGGTTCAGCAGCACCTCGATCTGGCCGCGCATCCTGGCGAGGTCGGCCTTGAGGGCGTCGATCTGGCTGGCCAGGTCGAGCAGCGCGCGGCGGTCCCGCACCTCGGTCTCGATCCTGGCGAGGCGCTCATCGACCGCCTGCTGCGTGGCGGCCGTCTGCTTTCGCAGCGCCTCGATGCGGGCGCGCGCCTCCTCGTCGTCAAACAGCGCGGCATGCGCGACCGGGCCGGCCGCGCAGAGCAGGACAGCGACAAGTGCGGCGCGTCCGGCCAACTGCATCAGTACTCACCTGCATAGAGGATGTCGTCGCGGCGGTTTTCCGCAAGGGCCGCGTCGGTGCTGCCCTGCGCCTTGGGCTTTTCTTCGCCCAGGCTGACGGCCTCCACCTGGTCTTCCTTCGCGCCGAGGAGGATCAGCATCCTCTTCATCGCGTCGGCGCGCTTCTGGCCGAGGGCCAGATTGTACTCACGGCTGCCGCGGTCGTCGGTGTTGCCCTGGATCAGCATCTTCGCGGTGGCGTTTTCGCGAAGGTACTTGGCATGCGCCTCGACCAGCGGCTTGTACTCGTCCTTGATGCTGAAGCTGTCGAGCTCGAAATACACCGAGCGCTTGGACAGGATGCTCTTGGGGTCCTTCAGGATGCTGTACCCGGCCGGCGGCTTGCCCTGCGTGAGGTCGACGCGCGCCACCTGTCCTGGCGGGACGGGTTTGGTCTGCGCACTCTGCGGCGCGACCGCACCCGGCTTGCGGTCCTCGACCGCGGCGCCCGCCTGCTCGTCCGGCGGAGAACCGGCACAGGCCGAAAGCAGCGCCGAGGCAACTAAGGTGGTCCAGATGGTACGCATTGCATGCCCTCCTGTAATTTTTATGATGGTCATTCCTTGATGAACGGGCCCCACGCCGGCTCACGCACATCGCCGCTGGAGATCGTCAGCCGCTGTTTCACGCGACCGTCCGCTGATACCGCCGAAAGCACGCCACGCCCGCCGAGCACGGTCGCCAGCAGGATCATGCGACCGTTGGGAGAAAAGCTCGGCGATTCGTCCTTGTCGCTGTCGGTGAGGATCTGCACCTGCTTCGATGTGAGGTCGAGCCTGGCCACTTGGAATTTCCCGCTGTTGCGTGAGATATAGGCAAGGCTCTTGCCGTCCGGCGAGACCCTTGCCGACACATTGTAGGTGCCCTCGAATGTCACCCTCAGTGCGTCACCGCCCGCAGCCGGCATGCGGTAGATCTGCGGGCTGCCGCCACGGTCCGAGGTGAAATAGATGAACTGCCCGTCCGGCGAGAACACCGGCTCAGTATCGATGCCCGACGAACTCATCAGGCGGCGAACGCCGCTGCCGTCGGCATTGACGGAATAGATCTGCGAGCCGCCTTCGCGCGACAGCGCCACCGCGAGTCGCGAGCCGTCGGGGGCCCAGGCCGGCGCGCTGTTGGAGCCTTTGAAATTCGCCGCGACCTGCCGCTGCCCGCTCTGCAGCGAGTGCACATAGACGACAGGCTTCTTCTGCTCGAACGACACATAGGCGAGCCTGCGCCCATCGGGCGACCAGGCCGGCGAAATGATCGGCTCCAGCGACGCCAGCGCCGTCTCCTCGCCCGCACCGTCGGCATCGGCAATCTGCAGCTCGTAGCGCGGGCCGCGCTTCACCACATAGGCAATCCGCGTGCTGAAGACACCCTTCTCGCCGGTGAGCTTTTCGTAGATGTAGTCCGAAATCCGGTGCGCGGTGGCGCGCACCTGGTTGCGGTTCAGCGTATAGGCCACGCCGCCCAGCGCCGCCTGCTTCACGACATCGAACACCCGAAAGCGCACCTCGAAGCGGCCGTCCGGGAGCACCGCGACGCTGCCAAGCACCACCACATCGGCAAGGCGCGAGCGCCACTCGGGAAAATTGACCGCACTCGCCTCGGTCGGGGCCGGAACGATCGGCGGGGGCTCGATCACGCGGAACAGGCCGCTCCTTTCGAGGTCGGCGCGCACGATCGAGACGATGCCCGGCTGGAAGGCACCCTCGCCCGCGAACGGGACGATCGCGATCGGCACCCGGTTGGCGCCACCGCCGGTGATCTCGATCGACAGCTGGGCGGATGCGGCCGATGCAAAAACGGCGGCGGCGAACGAGAGGAGTTGGAACCAGCGCTTCAGCAAGCTGTGAGTCCTTGCAGCCATGAGAGGGCCAATTATAGCGGTCGGCCGCTCAATCCTGCGGCTTGAACCTGAGAGTGAGTTCGCGCGAGAAAAGTTCGCCCTTGTCGGGTTTGGGCAGCGGCGAGGACTTGAGGATCGCCCTTTCGACGGCGGCATCGTAGGCGGGAACGCCGCTGCTTTTCTTGAGTTTCGCGGTGAGCACTTCCCCCGTGGGCAGTTGCACCACGTCAAAGATCGCCTCGGGGTTGCCATTGATGTCCGGCGGCAAGAGGATGTTGCCGCGGATCTTCAGCCGGATCTTGTCGATGTAGCCGGCCAGCGCCTTCTGGCCCGCGGAGGACTGCTCGCGGTTCAGCATGTCCTTGAGGTCCTGCCTTTCGCGGTCCATCTTGAGCGCGTTCTGTTCGCGATCGAGCTCCGCGCGCATCTGCCTTTGCATCTCTTCGACCTGCGGCTTGGCCGGTTCCGCTTTCGGCTTGACGGGTTCCGCTTTCGGCTTGACGGGTTCCGGTTTGGCTTTGACCGGCTCGGGCTTGGGCGGCACCGGCTTGGGCTTGGGCGTCGGTTTATCCTTGATCGCGATGTCCGGCGGGCGCGGCGCCTCGACCTTGGGCTCGGGCTTCGGCGGGGGGGGCGGCGGCTCGACCCGGGGTGCGGGCTTCACTTCGGCCCGCTCGACCGCGGGCGCACGCGCGGCAGGCGGCACCCACAGCTCAACGCTGATCGATTCAGGCGGCCGGGACTGCCAGCGCACGCCGAAGAACAGCACGCTGAAGAGCAGCGCATGCACGAGGGCCGCGAGCAGCACCGCACCGAGGATCCCCGGCTGCTCGCGCTCGAAGTGCATCGGCATCGTCGCTGCGCTCATGGCGAGTCCGCTCCGCGCCTCACTGCGCCGGTTTCACCGACAGACCGACCCGCTTCACCGCCTGCTTCTGCAGCTCGTCCATGACCTCGAGGACCACTTCGTAGCGCACGCCCTTGTCGGCCGAGATCACGACCGGCTGGTCGGCATTTTTCGCCTGCTTGGCCTTGATGATGGCGGTGAGTTCCCCTTTTGCGATGCGCTGCTCGGCCTGCACCGCGCCCTTCGCGTCGCGGTCGCGCACCACGATCGAGGCGTCCTCGCGGATGATCACCTCGAGCGGCGCGGCCGGCGCCACCGAGGACTTGCCCACGCTGGGGAGGTCCACCACCCCGGGCGTGACCAGCGGCGCGGTCACCATGAAGATCACGAGCAGCACGAGCATCACGTCGATGTACGGCACGACGTTGATCTCGTTCATGAGCCGGCGGGAGCGGTGCAGGCGCATGCTCAGCCCCGCGCGGTCTGGCGCTGCAGGATGTTGGAGAACTCCTCCATGAAGCTCTCGAAGCGGATCGCGAGCCGATCGATGTCATGCGAGTAGCGGTTGTAGGCAACCACCGCGGGAATCGCCGCAAAGAGGCCGATCGCCGTGGCCACCAGCGCCTCCGCGATGCCCGGCGCCACCTGCGCGAGCGTTGCCTGCTGCACGTTCGCGAGACCCCGGAACGCGTGCATGATCCCCCACACCGTGCCGAAAAGGCCCACGTACGGGCTCACCGAGCCGGCCGAGGCGAGGAACGAAAGGTGGCTCTCGAGCACGTCCATCTCGCGCTGGTAGGTGGCGCGCATCGCGCGGCGGGCGCCGTCCACCATGGTGCTGGGGTCGGTGCCGCGCTGGCCGCGCAGCTTGGAGAACTCGCGGTACCCGGCCTCGAAGATGCGCTCGAGGCTGCCGATCGAGTGGCGGTTGTTGACCGCGCCCTGGTAGAGCAGGTTGAGGTCGTTGCCGCCCCAGAATTCGCGCTCGAAGGCGTCGGTCTCGGCGCGCGCGCGCCGGATCGTGAACATCTTGCGGAAGATGAACAGCCAGCTCATGAACGACACGCCGAGCAGCAGCGCCATCACGAACTTCACCACCAGGCTGGCGCTCGCGATCAGCGTCCAGATTTCGAGGTCCTGGGTCACGTTCATAGGTGTGGTTTCACGGTTGTTATGGGGGTGTTCATGCGCCCGGCGGCAGCAGGGCCTTCAACGATGCGGGCATGCGCACCGGCCGCCGCCTCTCCCGGTCGACGAAGGCCAGTTTCACCTCGCCTTCGACCAGCAGTTCGCCGCCGCGCTCCACGCGCTGCGCGAACACGAGGCTCGCGGGTCCGGACGGGCCGGGCGCTGCGGTCACCTCGAGCAGGTCGTTCAGCATGGCAGGTCGATGGTAGCGCACCGAGATTGCGTGGACCATGAAGAGTATACGGCTCTCGTCGGCGAAGCGCGCCAGATCGAACCCGCGCGCATTCAGCCACTCCGTCCTCGCGCGCTCCATGAAGGCGAGGTACTGCGCGTGGAACACCACGCCGCCCGCGTCCGTGTCCTGGTAGTAGACCCTGACGGGAACCCTGAACGGCGCGCCGACGTTCACTGCGAGCGCTCGCGCATGGCTTTCATCAGGGCCTGCGCCTCGCTGGACAGTTCCTCGGCGCGACGCATGCGCGCCGCATCGCCGGTCTTGAGTCCCTCAGCGTAGGCGGCAAACATGTCACGCCGCACGCGCACGAACTCCGTCAGCTCCTTCACCCGGGCCGCGGCCGGCGCGCCGGGCTCGAGCGTGATCGCGGCAAACCGCGCGTGGGCCGCGACCCAGCCGGGCAGGATCTGCCGTTCGATCGTCTCGCCGAGTTGCCGGTCGGTGATGCGGCCGGCCTTGCGGTCCTCGACCAGCAGCTGGGCCTTTTTTGCGAGCGCATCTTCTTCGCCGGAAAAAGCCTGGATCGCGTCGGTCGCCGCCTTCTGCGCGGCGTAGGAATACTTCGCCGGCGGGAGCAGCGCAAACAGGGCCGCGATCGAGAGGCCCGCCACCGCGACCGCAGCAAGGCCCTTGGCCGCGCCCAGCGTCGTGCGCGGCGCAAGCGGCCTCGCGAGCACCCACGCAAGCGCAAAGCCGCCCGCCAACCCGCCCGCGTGCGCAGCGTTGTCGATGGCCGAGACCATGAAGCCGAGGAAGATCGAATAGCCGATAAAAGCGATGGTGCTGCTGGTCAGGCTCTTCAGCACGCTGCTGGGCACCGAGCCGGGCTCGCGCAGCACATAGGCGGCCAGGGCCCCGTACACGCCGAAGACCGCGCCCGAAGCCCCTACGCTCACCACCCGGTCGGCGTTCCAGTAAAGGCTCGCGAAACTCCCCGTGAGCCCGGCAAACAGGTAGATCGCAAGGAACCCGGCGTTGCCGTAGAGGCGCTCCACCAACCCGCCCGCGCCCCACAGCGCCCACATGTTCATGGCGAGGTGCACGAGGCCGAAATGCAGGAACGTGCAGGCGAGCAGGCGCCACCACTCGCCCTCTTTTGTCATCGGCCCGAAGTTCGCGCCCCAGCGCAGGTGGACGGCGGAATTGGCTTCGAACAGCCCTGCGCCGTCGACGAGCATCGCGAGGAAAATGACGATGTTGGCTACGACGATGGTCCGCGTCACCCAGGCCTTGGGTGTAGCAGCGAACAGGCGCTGCGCGAACAGACCCTGGTCCGCCGCGAGCGCCTCTTGCTCCGCGGCGTCCGGCTCGTCTTTGCCGAACACCCTCAGACCGGCTCCCCTTCTTCGCGGGCCGAATCCGGGCTCCACAGGTCGCCGCTCGCCCCGCCGACCGAGGGCGGCGCGACGATGCCGAAGTGCCGGTAGGCCAGCAGCGTGGCCATGCGGCCGCGCGGCGTGCGCTGCAGGTACCCCTGCTGGATGAGATAAGGCTCGAGGACATCCTCGATGGTGTCGCGCTCCTCGCCGATCGCCGCGGCGAGGTTCTCCACGCCGACCGGCCCGCCGGCAAAGCGCTCGATCACCGCGAGCAGCAGCTTCCTGTCCATCACGTCGAAGCCGAGCGGGTCGACATCGAGCATCCGGAGCGCGGCATCGGCGACGGCCTTGTCGACTGTGCCGTCGGCTTTCACCTGGGCGTAGTCGCGCACGCGGCGCAGCAGGCGGTTCGCGATGCGCGGCGTGCCGCGCGAGCGACGCGCGATCTCTTGTGCACCGCCGGGGTCGATGCCGACGTCGAGCAAGTGCGCCGAGCGATGCACGATGGAGGTCAGTTCGGCCTCGTTGTAGAACTCCAGCCGCGCCACGATGCCGAAGCGGTCGCGAAGCGGGTTGGTCAGCATGCCTGCACGCGTGGTCGCGCCCACCAGCGTGAACGGGGGCAGGTCGAGCTTGATCGAACGCGCCGCGGGCCCCTCGCCGATCATGATGTCGATCTGGTAGTCCTCGAGGGCCGGGTAGAGGATCTCCTCCACCACCGGCGACAGGCGATGGATCTCGTCGATGAACAGGACGTCGTTGGGCTCGAGGTTGGTGAGCAACGCGGCGAGGTCGCCCGCGCGCTCCAGCACCGGGCCCGACGTCTGGCGCAAGCCCACGCCCATTTCGCGCGAGATGATGTGCGCAAGCGTGGTCTTGCCCAGGCCCGGCGGGCCGAACAGCAGCACATGGTCGAGCGCCTCTTTCCTGCCGCGCGCGGCCTGGATGAAGATCTCCAGCTGCTCGCGGATCTTCTTCTGGCCGACGTAGTCCGCGAGCTTCTGCGGGCGCAGGGCGCGCTCGATCTGCTCCTCCTGCACGGACACAGGCGCTGCAGATATCAGCCGGTCGGTTTCGATCGCCACGTCAGGATTTTGCCAGAGCTTTCAGCGCGGCCCGGATGCCCTCGGACACCGGGATGTCCGCGGGCAGGGATTTCGTCGCGAGCAGCGCTTCCTTCTCGCTGTAGCCAAGCGAGATCAGCGCATTCAGTACGTCGGCGGTCGGGCTGGCCTGCGCGCCACCGGAAGTTACGCCGGGAATCGCGTCGGCGAGTTTGCCCTTCAGTTCGAGCAGCAGGCGCTCGGCGGTTTTCTTGCCGATGCCGGGCACCTTGGTCAGCCGCGCGCCGTCCTGCGTGGCCACCGCATGCGCGAGGTCGTTGACCGACAGGCCCGAGAGCACCGACAGCGCGGTGCGCGCGCCGACGCCGGAAATGCGGATGAGCTTGCGGAACGCGGCGCGCTCGTCTTCGGTGCCGAACCCGAAAAGGATGTGCGCGTCTTCGCGCACCACGAGGTGCGTGAGCAGCACGACTTTCTCGCCGGTCGCCGGGAGGTTGTAGAAGGTGCTCATCGGCACGTCGACCTCGTAGCCGACGCCCCCCGCGTCCACCATCACCTGCGGCGGGTTCTTGGCGGCGAGGATTCCAGACAACCTTCCGATCACACCAGCCTCCCGTTCTTCATTCGTCGCCCTGCGGTGGGAAATGCCCCCAGGCCCTGCCCCGCGTGCGCATGGCAGATGGCGCAGGCCAGTGCGTCGGCCGCATCGGGGCTCGGGTCGCCGGGCAGCGAAAGGAGGCGCCTGACCATCATCTGCACCTGTTCCTTGCCCGCCTTGCCGGCACCGACCACCGCTTGCTTCACCTGCAGTGCAGTGTACTCGGCGACCGGCAGCCCCGCGAGCACCGCCGCGCAGATCGCGGCCCCGCGCGCCTGGCCGAGCAGCAGCGTGGACTGCGGGTTCACGTTGACGAACACCTTCTCGACCGCGGACTGGTGGGGACGGTTGGCGGCAATGACCTCGGACAGCCCGTCGAGCAGCACCTTGATGCGCGCGGGCAGTTCGCCCTCGCCGCTTTTTACGCAGCCGCTGGTGACATAGGTGAGGCGGGTACCCACCTTGTCGATCACGCCGAACCCGGTGATACGCAGTCCCGGGTCGATGCCGAGGATGCGAATCGGGCCGTCAGGCCTCATCCAGTGCCGCGGTGGTGTAGACCTCCTGGACGTCGTCCAGGCCTTCGAGCGCGTCGAGGAGTTTGCGCATCTTCACGGCGTCGTCGCCCGCGAGCGCGTTTTCGAGCGTGGGCTTCATCGCGATTTCCGCGATCTCGGGCTTCAATCCCGCCTTTTTCAGCGCCGCGTCGACCTGCGCGAAGTCCGAAGGCAGGCAGATCACCTCGATCGAGCCGTCTTCGTTGGCGATCACGTCCTCCGCCCCGCCCTCCAGCGCCACTTCCATGACCTTGTCCTCGCTCAAGCCCGGTGCGAACAGGAACTGGCCGCAGTGCTTGAAGAGGAACGCCACCGAACCGTCGGTGCCGAGGTTACCGCCGTTCTTGGCAAAGGCATGCCGCACCTCAGCCACCGTGCGGGTGCGGTTGTCGGTCATGCAGTCGACGATGATCGCCGCGCCGCCGATGCCGTAGCCCTCGTAACGGATTTCCTCGTAGTTCACGCCCTCCAGCGTGCCCGTGCCGCGGCCGATCGCGTTCTGCGTCGTGTCCTTGGGCAGGTTGGCCTCGCGGGCCTTGTCGAGGGCCAGGCGCAGGCGCGGGTTGGAACCCGCGTCGCCGCCGCCCAGCCGCGCGGCCACGGTGATTTCCTTGATGAGGCGCGTGAACACCTTGCCCCGCTTGGCGTCCTGGCGCCCTTTGCGGTGCTGGATATTCGCCCATTTGCTGTGTCCGGCCATCGGTCTTTCCGGGAATTGAACGTATAATTTTACCTCTATGGCCCAACCCCTGCTCATCGCCAAGGCCGGCGAAATCGAACTCGCCCTGCTGCCCGGCCTCGCCAACCGCCACGGCCTGATCACCGGCGCCACCGGGACGGGCAAGACGGTGACCCTGCA
Organism: Bordetella parapertussis; assembly: GCA_945862265.1. Classification (GTDB taxonomy): domain Bacteria; phylum Pseudomonadota; class Gammaproteobacteria; order Burkholderiales; family SG8-39; genus SZAS-79. The sequence goes on along the minus strand of CAMAXP010000066.1, from coordinate 12,866 downwards.
GACCCTGGCGCAGGCCTTTTCGTCCATCGGCGTGCCGGTGTTCATGGCCGACGTCAAAGGCGACCTGTCCGGCGTCGCCAAGGCGGGCGGGGCGAACCCCAAGGTCGCCGAGCGCGCCAACTCGCTCGGGGTCGAGGTGAAGTACGAGGCCTGCCCGACGGTGTTCTGGGATGTGTTCGGCGAGAGGGGCCACCCGGTGCGCGCCACGATCTCGGACATGGGGCCGCTGCTGCTGTCTTCGATGCTGGCGCTGAACGACACCCAGGAGGGCGTGCTGAACCTGGTGTTCAAGATCGCCGACGACAACGGCCTGCTGCTCCTCGACGCGAAAGACCTGCGCGCGATGCTGCAGCACGTGGGCGACAATGCGGCGCAATTCCGGACCGAATACGGCAACATCTCGGCGGCCTCGATCGGCGCCATCCAGCGCGGCCTGCTGTCGCTCGAGAACCAGGGCGCCGGCAAGTTCTTCGGCGAACCCATGCTCGACATCGCCGACCTGCTGCAGACCGAAGGCGCGGGTGGAAAAATGCGGGGCGTGGTGAACGTCCTCGCCGCCGACAAGCTGATGAACTCGCCCAAGCTCTACGCGACGTTCCTGCTGTGGATGCTGGCCGAACTCTTCGAGCACCTGCCCGAAGTCGGGGACCCCGACAAGCCCAAGCTCGTGTTCTTCTTCGACGAGGCGCACCTCCTCTTCAACGAAGCGCCCAAGGCGCTGCTCACCAAGATCGAGCAGGTGGTGCGGCTGATCCGTTCCAAGGGCGTGGGGGTGTACTTCGTGACCCAGAACCCGCTCGACATCCCGGAGTCGGTGCTGGGGCAGTTGTCCAACCGCGTGCAGCACGCGCTACGGGCGTTCACCCCCAAGGACCAGAAGGCGGTGAAGTCGGCGGCCGACACGCTGCGCCCGAACCCAAAGTTCAAGACCGACCAGGTGATCATGGAACTCGGCGTCGGCGAGGCCCTGGTCAGCCTCCTGGACGAGAAAGGCCGCCCCTGCATGGTCGAGCGCGCGTTCATCGTGCCGCCCGGCAGCCAGCTCGGGCCGCTCGATGCCGCCGAGCGCAAGAAGGCAATCGAGTCGGCCACGACCTACGGCCACTACGAAAAAGTCGTGGACCGCGAATCGGCCTACGAGAAGCTGAAGGGCCGGACGACGGACCGCCAAGGGGCGGCCGCGCCCGCGGGGCAACCGTCCGCACAAGACGGCACGCCCGATGCCCAGCCACCGGCCGGCGGCGGATTCGGCGGGTCGATGGGCGGGGTCCTCTCCGACGTGCTGTTCGGCCGCACCGGCCCGCGCGGCGGCAAGCAGTCGCGCGGCCTGTTCGAGGCCGTGGCCACGAGCGCCGCGCGCACCATAGGCTCGGAGCTTGGACGGCAGGTGCTGCGCGGGGTGCTCGGGTCCATCCTCGGCGGCTCGAAGCGCCGGTAAGTGGCGGGCGTTTCCTACCGGGCGTGGGGGCTGCTGCTGGCCCTCGGCGGAGTCGTCGGCTTCGGCTTTCGCCCGGTATTCGTGAAGCTCTGCTACGCGGTCGAGCCGGTGTCCCCCGTCACGCTGCTCTTTCTCAGGATGCTGGTTTCGCTGCCCTTCTTCGCTGCAGTCGCCTGGTGGCTCGCTTACAAGGACGCACAAAGCAACGTGAAGCGCGCCCCGCTCACGCCCCGGGAGTGGGCGGCCGTCGCGGGCCTCGCATTCGTCGGCTACTACCTCGCCAGCTTCCTCGATTTCATCGGCCTGCAGTACGTGGGCGCGGGCGTCGGCCGCCTGATCCTCTTCATGTATCCCACCATGGTCGTGGCGCTTTCGCTCGTGTTCCTCAAGAAGCGTCCCACGCGCCGCGAACTCGCCGCGCTCGCCATCAGCTACGCGGGCATCGCGCTGGTGGTCTCCGGGCAGGCCGGCGCGCCGGGGCAGGGGCGCCTCTTCCTCTTCGGCGTGATGATGTGTCTCGCCAGCGCGTTGTCCTACGCCATCTACCTCGTGGCCGGCAGCGAACTCACGCGGCGCATCGGCTCGATGCGCTTCACCGCCTACACGATGATCGTGTCGACCCTGCCTGCGGCCATCCAGTTCTTCGCGCTGGAGCCGCTGGCCGCGTTCGACCTGTCCGCCAGGCTCTGGTGGACGCTGCTCGGCATGGTGGTGTTCGCCACCGTCATCCCGTCTTTCATGGTGGCCGAGGCGCTCAAGCGCGTCGGCGCCAACCAGTTCGCGCTGATCGGCGCCGTGGGCCCTGTCGTCACCGTCTATGCGGGTGCGATCGGGCTCGAGGAGCCGGTCACTGCCATCCAGGTCGCAGGCAGCGTGCTGGTCATCTCCGGCGTGCTCCTCGTTTCCCTTAAATCCAAGGCATCATGATCACCACATCCGGCATCACCATGCAGTACGGGGCCAGGCCCCTGTTCGATAACGTCTCGGTCAAGTTCGGCGGCGGCAACCGCTACGGCCTGATCGGCGCCAACGGCAGCGGCAAGTCCACGTTCATGAAGATCCTCGGCGGCGAACTGGAGCCCTCGTCGGGCAACGTCGCCATCGACGCCAACGAGCGCATCGGGCGCCTGCGCCAGGACCAGTTCGCCTACGAAGACCAGCGCGTACTCGACGTCGTGCTGATGGGCCACGAGCAGATGTGGGCAGCCATGTCCGAGCGCGACGCGATCTACGCGAACGCCGACGCCACCGAGGACGACTACATGAAGGCCGCCGACCTCGAGGCGAAGTTCGCCGAGTACGGCGGATACGACTCGGAGGCGCGCGCGGGCGCGCTCCTCTTCGGCCTGGGCATCCCCGAAGAGCAGCACCGCGGCCCGATGAGCGCCGTCGCCCCGGGGTGGAAGCTGCGCGTCCTGCTCGCGCAGGCGCTGTTTGCGGACCCGGACATCCTGCTGCTCGACGAGCCGACCAACAACCTCGACATCAACTCGATCCGCTGGCTGGAGAACATGCTCGACCAGCGCCAGAGCACGATCATCATCATCTCGCACGACCGCCACTTCCTGAACGCGGTGTGCACGCACATGGCCGACCTCGACTACGGCGGCATCCGCGTCTACCCGGGCAGCTACGACGACTACATGCTGGCCTCGACCCAGGCGCGCCAGCAGGTGCTCAACGCGAACGCCAAGGCGAAGGAGCGCATCTCCGACCTGCAGGATTTCGTGGCGCGCTTCTCGGCCAACAAGTCCAAGGCCCGCCAGGCCACGTCGCGCCAGAAGCAGATCGAAAAGCTGAAGGTGGAAGACGTGAAGCCGTCCTCGCGCCAGTACCCGTTCATCCGCTTCGACTACGACGAGAAGGAAAAGCTCCACCGCCATGCCGTGGAGGTCGAGAATCTCGCCAAGGGCTACGGCAAGCCCCTCTTCCACGCCTTCAACCTGATCATCGAAGCCGGCGAGAAGGTCGCCATCCTCGGCCCCAACGGGGTCGGCAAGACCACGCTGCTGCGCTGCCTGTGGGGCGACCTCAAGCCGGACGGTGGCAAGATCCGCTGGACCGACAAGGCCCGGCCCGGGTACTGCTCGCAGGAACACACGGCCGATTTCGCCGAGGACGAGGTCCTCACCGACTGGATGGGCCGCTGGAAAGCCGCCACCGACGAGGACCAGATCGTGCGCAGCACGCTCGGGCGGCTGCTCTTCTCGGGCGACGAGGTGGGCAAGTCGATCAAGGTGGTGTCCGGGGGCGAGGAGCAGCGCCTGATCTTCGGCAAGCTCATGCTGCAGAAGCACAATGTGCTTTTGATGGACGAGCCGACCAACCACCTCGACATGGAATCGATCGAATCGCTCAACACGGCCCTCGACAAGTTCAAGGGCACGCTGATCTTCGTCTCGCACGACCGGGAGTTCGTGTCGTCGCTCGCCACGCGGATTATCGATATGAGGGTTGACGGGATCGTGGATTTTCGCGGAACCTACGACGAATACCTGCTGAGCCAGGGCGTATCCTAAAAACGGAGCAATGACATGGATCTCGGCATTCGCGGCAAGACCGCCCTCGTGACGGCGGGGAGCAAGGGGTTGGGCAAGGGGTGCGCGATGGCGCTCGCCCGCGAGGGCGTGAACGTCGTCATCACCGCGCGCGGCAAGGAGGCCCTCGAAGCCACCGCGGACGAGCTGCGCGCGCTGGGCGTGAAGGTCGGCGCGGTCGCGGGGGACATCACGACGCCCGAAGGGCGCGCCGCTGCGCTCGCCGCCTGCCCCGAGCCGGACATCCTGGTCAACAATGCCGGCGGCCCGCCGCCCGGGGACTTCCGCGACTGGGACCGCGAAATCTGGATCAAAGCGCTCGACGGCAACATGATCACGCCGATCCTGCTGATCCGCGCAGTCGTCGACAAGATGATCGAGCGCAGGTTCGGCCGGATCATCAACATCACTTCCGGCGCAGTGAAGCTCCCGATCCCGGAGCTCGGCCTGTCGAACGGCGCGCGCACCGGCCTCACGGGCTTTGTCGCTGGGTTGTCCCGCAAGACGGTGCGCCACAACGTCACGATCAACTCGGTGCTGCCCGGCCCCTTCGAGACCGACCGGCTGCGCGCCAATTTCAAGTTCAACGCCGAGAAGACCGGCAGGACTGAAGACGAATTGCGCCTCGCGCGGGCCGATTCCAACCCCGCAGGGCGCTTCGGCACGATCGAGGAATTCGGCGACGCCTGTGCGTATCTCTGCAGCGCGCAGGCCGGTTACATCACCGGGCAGAACCTGCTCCTCGACGGAGGGGCTTACCCCGGCACATTCGGCTAGGCCGTCCGGCCACGCACCTTACGGAGGCAGCCCACTGCCCGGAGCAGGACCCACTATCGGAGGAGCACATGTCAGCAGTCCTGGAGATCCAGCCGTCCCCCCTGCCACCCGGCCCCATCGCCGGGCCGGCCGCCTGGAAAGGCCCTGAACTCGCAAAGCGTCGCGAGTGGTTCTACGAGCTCACCGCGCAAGACCTCGCGGAGCTCGACGCGGCGATCCGCACGCATTTCGCCGAGGGCCGCGAGATGGGGGATCTCTCCCCGGCGACCTTCAGGCTGCCGACCCTGTCGAAGAAGATCGCCACCCTGCTCGACCAGGTGATCCATGGCTGCGGGTTCGTCATGCTGCGCGGGTTCCCGGTCACGAAGTACACGACTGCGGAAAGCGCGGTGGCCTACCTCGGCGTCGGGTCGCACTTCGGGAGCTTTCGTTCGCAGAACGCCAAAGGGCACTTGCTCGGGCACGTATGCGACCTCGGCCTCGACATCCGCAAACCGACGACGCGCTACTACCAGACCAACCGCGAGCTCGAGTACCACACCGACTCGTGCGACATCGTCGGGCTGCTGTGCCTGAAGACCTCCAAGTCCGGAGGCGAGAGCCGCCTGGTCAGCTCGGTCACCCTGCATAACGAACTTCTGCGCCGCCGGCCGGACCTGTGGAAGCAGTTGTTCAACCCCTTCCCCACGGACCGGCGCGGCGAAGTCCCACCGGGCATGCTGCCGTGGTTCGAGCTGCCGGTGTTCAACTGGCATGCGGGCGAGCTGTCCACGATCTTCTCGGGCCAATACATCCGCTCCGCGCAGGAGAACTTTCCGCAGGCCCGCCGCCTCACCGCCGCCGAGCACGAGGCGCTGGACATGCTGGATGCGCTCACCAATGATCCCGGGCTGAACCTCACCATCGAGTTCCGCCCCGGCGACATGCAGTTCGTGCACAACCACCAGATCCTTCACAGCCGGACCGACTTCGAGGACTGGCCGGAACTGGAAAAGCGCAGGCACCTGCTGCGCCTGTGGCTCGCGCCGGCCGCTGCACGCGAGCTCCCGCCCGCGTACGCGCAGCGCTACGGCTCGATCGTCCCCGGCAACCGGGGCGGCATCATCACGCAAGAAACGAAGCTGACCTTCATACTGGAGCCTCAATGACGACCCACCGCACTACCCGGCGCAAGTTCCTGGCGGCGAGCGCCGCAACCCTGGCCCTCTCGGCCACCCGCGCGGGCTTCGCCCAATCGCAGGCCTACCCGAACAAGCGCGTGCGCATCCTCGTCGGCTTCGCACCGGGCGGCATCGTGGATACGCTGGGACGGTTGCTCGCAGACCGCCTCACCCGCCAGATGGGCCAACCGTTCGTAGTCGAGAACCGGCCCGGCGCGGGCGCCAACCTCGCCACCGGCCTGGTCGCGCGGGCCAAGGGCGACCCGTACACGCTGCTGCTCGCCAGCAGCGGCCCGATGGCCGTGAGCCCGACGACGGAAGCCGACCTCGGTTACGACCCGCTCGTCGACCTGATCCCGATCACCATCATGGCCAAGACCCCGCTGGTGGTGGTCGTCCCCGCAAACTCCCCGTACAAGGACCTGCAGGGCCTGATCCAGGGCATGAAGAAGATGTCGCAGGAAGTGCTCTACCCGACGCCGGGGGTGGGTTCGCCGCAGTTGCTCGCGCAGGAAGCCTTCCGCCAGAAGGTCGGCTTTCCAGCCGCGCCGGTGCACTACAACGGCAGCGCGCCCGCGGTGATGGCCGTGCTCGCGAACGAGTTTCCGTTCACGATCGAAAACCCGCTGCTGACGCTCGGCCACATCAAGGCGGGCAAGCTGCGCGCGCTCGCTGTGACGAGCCTCCAGCGGGCTCCCCTGCTGCCTGAAGTGCCCACCATGTCCGAATCCGGGCTCGACGGGTTCGAGGCCGGCGGCTGGTACGGGCTGGCGGCGCCAGCCGGGATCCCGGCGGAGATCGTCAACCAACTGCATGCGGAGACCGTCACGGCGCTGAAGGAGCCCGAGTTCGCCCGGCGCATCGCCGACATGGCCTCGCCGAACATCACCAGCACCCCGGAAGAATTCAAGGCGTTCATCGCCAGCGAAACGCAGAAATGGAAGTCGGTGCTGCTCGCGGCGAAGAAGAAATAGCTCGTAGAGTGTATCGGTACCGGTACACAAACTTGCAGGAAAGCGGCTACCGCAACAGGAACTAGGGCTATGACACCGGTCCAGCGTAGGATTCCGACTGCGTTTTTCGGCAGGGTCCGCGAGATTCTGGAGTTGACGCGTACTGGCGTGGCACGCTCGGTCAACACCGCCCAAGTGGTGTCGAACTGGCTGATCGGACAGGTGCTGATCGAGGAAGAGCAAAAAGGAATGCAGCGCGCAGGCTACGGAGAACGCCTGCTCAAGGCATTGGCCGAGAAATTGCATGCCGATTTCGGTGCGGGATACTCCTATGCCAACCTCAAGCTGATGCGCCAGTTCTATCTGGCTTTTCCCCTGCTGCTGGGCAAAGCCGGAATAGGCTACGCGCCGCGCAGCCAATCCAGACCCACGAAGAAAGGCTACGCACTGCGTAGCCCATCCCCGTCCGACTTGCCTTCAGTATTGCCCGCCACTGACGAAACATGGGCGCCCGGGCGCCTGCATCCCAACCTCTCATGGACTCACTACCGGACGCTAATGCGAGAGGCGCGTTTCCAGGCGCGTTCGTTCTACGAGATCGAGACGCCAAAGTACAACTGGTCGGCGCGCGAACTGGAGCGGCAGATGGCGAGCCTGCTGTTCGACCGGCTGGCCAAGAGCCGGGACAAGAAGGGCCTGATGAAACTGGCCACACGAGGCCAGGAAGTCGTCCGGCCACGCGATGTTTTCAAGGATCCCCTTGTCATCGAGTTTCTCGGTTTGCCGGAGTCGCCGAAACTCGTGGAGTCGAAGCTTGAACAGGCCCTGCTCGACAACCTGCAGCACTTTCTTATGGAATTGGGCACCGGTTTTGCGTTCGTGTCGCGACAGGAGCGCATCACGCTCGATGGCGACCACTTCTACATCGACCTGGTTTTCTACCACACCATCCTGAAGTGTTATGTGCTGATCGATCTAAAGGTCGGCAAGCTTACCCACGCCGACCTCGGACAGATCCAATTCTATGTGAACTACTACGACCGCGAGCGGTGCACCGAGGGCGACAACCCGACCCTCGGCCTGATTCTCTGCCCGGACAAGAACGACGCGGTAGTGAAGTACACGCTGGGCGAACAACAGGAGCGCAACATCTTCGCCAGTCGCTACCAGCTCTATCTGCCGACCGTGGAGGAGTTGGAAAGCGAGATCCGGCGCGAGTTGAGGCAATTGACGCCAACGCAGGCAAAACCGGCTGCGAAAAAGCGGGGGCACAAGGCATGAACCGCCGCATCACCGAGATCGTACCGCCGAAAGAGGAAGCAGCGAACAATTGGCGCCGGAACGCGTCAATGTATCGATACCAATACATTAACTGGCAGGAGAGCGGTTCCCACTGGTGACTTTGTGGTATGAATTTTCATAAATAAACGCCGGATACCTGTGTGATTTCGAAGGAGTGACATGCGCGCCAACATGGCAATACGCAGCCTGAGGCTGTTTACGGGCCTGGTCCTCATGGCGTTCGTCGCGGGCCACCTCGCCAACCTGTCCATCGGCCTGGTGTCCCTTTCCGCGATGGAAAACGCGCTGGCGACGCTGATGGCGCCCTGGCAGACCCCGATCGGGCGCGTGCTGCTGGCGGGGTCGGCGCTGGTGCACGCGGCGCTCGGCCTGTACGCGATGGCCATGCGGCGCACCCTCGCGATGGCGAAGACCGACTATGTGCAGCTCGCGCTCGGCATCCTGACGCCGCCGCTGCTGCTCAGCCACGTCCTGTCGACGGCCGTGGCCGGCGAACTGGCGAGCGGGTACGAGCTGAGTTACGGGTTCCTCCTCGCGGTGTACTGGAGCCTCGCCCCGTCCTACGCCTTGCAGCAGCTGCTCGTGGTGCTCTTCGTGTGGGTGCACGCGGCGCTGGGGCTGTATTCCTGGCTGGTCCTGAAGCCGGTGTGGCGCCGCATCGGCGGATTTGTCCTGCCGATCCTTTTCGCGGTGCCGATCGTGGCCCTGCTGGGCTTCGCCGAAGCCGGCAAGGAAGTGCTCGAACGACTGACAAGCGATCCGGCCTGGCGCGAGAGCGTCCTCGAGAACTCGGCGCGCGTGGGTCCGGTCCGCGCCCGGATCGATGCCCTGCGCTCGACCCTTCTGGCGGTGTACAGCGGCCTCGTGCTGCTGGCCCTTGCCGTGTTTGCCGGGCGGATCCTGCGCGACCGGCTGACGCGGGTGCGCGTCGAATACGACGCAGGCCTGGCGGCGAGCGGCCGGCGCGGCCTGTCGATCCTCGAGCTCAGCCGCCTCGGCGGCGTGCTCCACGCCGATGTCTGCTCGGGGCGCGGCCGCTGCGGCACCTGCAGGGTGCATGTCACGGGCGGCGCCGGATCGCTCTCCCCGCGAAACACCATCGAAGACAAGACCCTCGCGCGCGTGCATGCCGATGCGGGCGACCGCCTGGCCTGCCAGGCGCGCGTGCTCGGCCCGGGCGTCACGGTGGTCCGCGCGCTGCCGCCGTACGCCGACGCATCGGCGGCCCGCCAACCGGCAGACTGGACGGACGCGGCTCCCGAAACCGCCACGCCCGCTGCGGAGCCCGCCGCATGAGCCCGGGTGACGGCATGGCCGGCGTGGCGATGACGCTGCTGGAGGCCGCCAAGGGCCGCGTCGCTGGCCTCGGCGCCGACCTAGCGCAAGCGCCCGCCGAACTGCACGCTACGCTAGCTGCGGCTTCGGGCGCGCTCTACACCGGCGCCGGCGTGCGCACCGCAACCTACCTCATGATCCTGCTCATCGTCGGCGCCGGCGTGGAGTGGCTGTACTGGACCTACGCGCACGGGCCCTTGCGCGTGCTCGAGTCGACGCCCGTATCCTCGCCCCGGCACGCGCTGCGGCTCGCGCTGCGCCGCCTCGCGCTGCTCGGCACGGGGCTCGTGCTGTTCACGTTCGCCACGCTCGCGGCCTCCGCGGCCTTCGTCTGGCCGCGCGGGATGCATGAGGCGGTCGTCGCGCTGACCCTGTTCGTGCTGGTCGTGCGCCTGGCCTGGATCGGCGTATCGATTGTCCTCGCCCCGGGCCGGGCGGCATGGCGGCTGGTGCCCGTCGCGCAGAAGAAAGCCGGCTGGCTCGCGGCCACGCTGATGGGCGCGGCGGTGGCGCTCGCGCTTGCGCGCTTCGCGCCGAACCTCGTCGAACCGGCCGCACCGCACGGCGCCGCGATGCTGCGGCTGGCATTCGCCACACTGGCTACCGCCCTGCTGCTGGTCGCTGCGTTCGCGTTCATCGAAGGCCCCGTGCCGTCCGGCGCCGCGGGCGCAAAGCGCCGCTTGCCGAAATTCCCCGCGTCGATCGTCGCGGCCGCGATAGTGCTCACGGTGTTTGCCCTGTGGCTGCTGCGCTCGGGCACGGCGGCCACCGTCGCCGGCATCATCGGCGGAGTCATCCTCGCCCAGATGGCCCTGAGGCACCTCGTATTCTTTTTCTGGCAGGACAGGATCGACGCCGAGGCCGCCGAGGCGGCGGACCCGCCCGCGGTCGATGCCTCCGACCCCACCCTGCTGCCAAGCATCGCGCTGTCGACCGCGCGCTTCCTGGTCGTACTGGCCGGCCTTGCCGCCTGCGCGCTGCAGCTCAACGCGCCGCTGGCCGGCATGGCGGCCAGCGGCAATCCCCTGGTGCGCCTGGGCCTCGACATGCTCGGCGTCGCGGCGCTGGCGCTGTTCACGCACCTTGTGTGGATCGTGATCCGCACCACCATCGACCACCGCCTGAAGCGCATCGGGCCCTACGACCCGCACGGCGAAGCCAACCCCAATGCGCGCCTGCTCACGCTACTGCCGCTGCTGCGCACGAGCGCCGCGGTGCTGCTCGTCGTGACCCTGGCGTTGTCGTCGCTGTGGGCGCTCGGCATCGAGATCACACCCCTGCTGGCCGGCGCCGGCGTGGTCGGCCTGGCGGTCGGTTTCGGCGCGCAGGCACTCGTGCGCGACGTGATCGCCGGGATCTTCTTCCTCGCCGAGGACGTGTTCCGCGTCGGCGAGTACATCGAAAGCGGGTCCACCACCAAGGGCACGGTCGAGCGGATTACGCTGCGCACCGTGGCGTTGCGCCACCACAACGGGCCGCTGTATTTCGTGCCCTACGGTTCGCTGGGGTCGGTGCGCAACAACTCGCGCGACTGGGTGATCGAGAAATTCAACATCCCGCTGCCGATCGGCGTCGACAGCGAGAAGATCCGCAAGATGATCAAGAAGATCGGCATCGAGATGCTCACCGACCCCGAGGTCGGCCACATGATGCGCATGCCGCTGAAGAGCAAGCTCGCGCGCGTCGACCCGGGCGTGAAGATCTTCCGGTGCAAGTTCCAGACCGCGCCGGGCAACCAGTTCGACGTGCGCGCCCAGGCCTTCAAGCGCATCGAGGCGGCGCTGCGCGCCGAGGGGATCAACTTCGCCGACGGTGCGACCGTCGTCATGCAACCCGCGGTGGGCGCGCCGGGCTAGCGGCACTGCCGCAGCGGCAGGATCCCACTGGTGGCGATGGCCCCAGCCCTCTAGCGCGAGGTGGTAGCGAGTAGCCTTGCCTTGGCCGAAATCGGCAAGAACGCCCTACCGCTCCAGCGCCACGAGGTCGCGGTGCACCTCCGGGTCGCCTTTTCTTGGTTACTTCTTTTGGCCAAGCAAAAGAAGTGACTCGCCTCCCACAGGGGGCGAAACCTCCCAACCGCAACATTACGACACCGAACTCTCGGTCACGACGGCACCACGCACATCCGCATGTCACCGCTGGAATTCATGCAGCGCATGGCCGCACTGGTGCCACGCCCTCGCCTGCACCTGATTCGTTTTCACGGCGTGCTCGCGCCCAATGCCTGGCTGCGTGCGGCGATCGTGCCGGGTCCTGCGAAGAGCGAACCTGCAGACGAACATGCGCACGGTGCACCGGCGCGGATGAGCTGGGCGCGCCTGCTCAAGCGCGTGTTCGAGTTCGACCTCGAACACTGCCCGCAGTGTGGCGGCGAATTCAGGATCATCGCCGCCATCGAGGAGCCGGCGGTCATTGTCAGGATCCTCACGCACCTGGGCTTGCCTGCGAGAGCCCCGCCGCGCTCCCCGGCGCCGCCGCTGCCTCTCTTTCAGGCAGCCTGAGTTTCAAGACAAGAACGGCCCCCTGCATAGCGTGGCTGACGATCCGGCACGGCCTGCGCTCGCACATGGTGGTCAGTGCGCGTCGAAATCGGCCCTCACGGGGCGACCCAGAGACCGACAAACCCGCGTGAGGAGGGATCTTTCACAATACACCGCGCAAATTGATCGCTTCTTGACCCGGTGATACCTTTGCGCATGGGGAAAAGGGGGGGTTGAATTTCCTATACACAAACCACACGCGCTCTTCCATGTAATCCTCCTATGCCGTCCCGTTCGGAACGGCGCCTGCCAGATCGCTTTGCGCGGGCGTCCGGCTTTATTATCAAGCCTTATCTTCAATCCATCACATCGGTCTTACCGGCCGCGCAAAGAATAGCCCGAGGCGGGTGTGGGACGCCCACTGTCACGAGGCGAGCATCATGCCCCAGAACCGGCCCGGCCCGATGGCTTCGCAGACTTCGCATTCGCGCTCGCGCACGCGCAAACATAGCGTCAGCGTGATGGTCGCGGCGCGGATATTCGACTAATATTCCCGCATTCGCAACGCCGACCGCGCGCAGCCATTTCGCATTCCAGAAACGCAACAATCAGGAGATTTTGCATGTCCCGCATTCGCTCACGCCGTCAATTCATCACCGCCGCCGGCGGACTCGCACTTGCCGCCGCCGGTTTGCCTGCGCTCGCGCAAGCCCCCGTGCACAGCCGCCTGGTGCACTTGCTGAACGGCTTTCCCCCGGGCGGTTCGGCCGACGTGGTGTCGCGCCTGATCGCCGAACGCCTGCGCGGCACTTACGCCGCCAATATCATTGTCGAGAACAAGCCGGGCGGCGGCGGCCGCACCGTGCTCGAACAGGCGCGCACCG
>CAMAXP010000065.1 GCA_945862265.1 Bordetella parapertussis | reverse complement strand
TATCACTGGATTCGCCAAAACCCGCGCATTGATACCTCACGCCTTTTCATTCATGGCCTGTCGAACGGTGGAAGTGTGGCCTTGAACATGGCTGCCGTGGTTGACCCGTTACATGTGCGAATGATCTTTTCTGAAGGCGCTCCCTCGGCAGGCATCGGTATGCCCGACCAGATCCGAGTACCTCTAAAAATGGTTTTCGGTAGGCTCGACAACTATGGTGGCAAAACCGAAGATGACTGGATGCCTCTGCGCACCGATCCTTGTAATGTCAATCGGTCAGCTGAAGCGGCGGCGCCAGGCACTACACAACGCTGCAGCTTTAATGCCAATCCGACAGATCAGGGCCTTTCTCCGCAGCAATGGGGTGAGCAACTCAAAGCCGCAGGCCAGCCGGTGGAATTCTGGTTCTACGAAGATGCTGCTCATGGCTTGCTCGGGGGGGCTGTCGATCGTGGCATGCGAACCTATGGTTCTGGCCCGACTGCCGCCAGGCGCTACGGGTGGACAGGCGCTGGCCCAGATGCGGCAAACAAGTTCACCGCCGATCTGATGAAGGCAATTAAGGCCACCTATCCGTAGCACTTGGCGCTTTAAAAGCGGACCACGATGTCCTGACGTTTTTGTGTTTCGGCAAAAACGTCCCCGTACCTTGATGAGCGGAAGTTAGTGGTGGGGTGAGGTTTGGGTTGTTGCCGCCGACCGAAAGCTTGTGGGGATCATTGAAAGCGGGCCGCCTGCATGGCATGCAGTTTGAAACCCGCCGACAGGCGATGGACGAGGTGATTGACTGGTTGACGTTCTACAATCACAGAAGGCTTCACTCGACGTTGGGCTAAATCAACCCGATGCGGTTCGAGAATAACTGGTTCGCTGTACAGTTTACGAAGGCCGCATAATGGTCCGGCTAAGAACTCCGGTATTCAGGGGCAAGGTTAGCAAGGTCACTGCGGCGATCCTGCAGGGAATGCTCTGTTTTAAACAAGATTTATAGAACTGCCCTAAATAAGCATCAAGGAAGCTAGAGGCAAGGTCACCGGAGGCATTATGTACACTATCTACGCGCAAACAAGAGTGTCGTGTAACAGCGATATCACCTGCTCAATTCGATTGATACTCGCGTTCAGTTTTTTCATTGGTTTGCTGTGTATCGGTGGGCCAGCTCAAGGTCAAAATCCCCAACTCCTTGAGGTTTCGACTGGAAGGACTCAGGGCCTATTCGCCAAAGAAGAGGTGACCCAGCGTGCTGCACTATTCAAATCTGGGAAAACTTCGGGGATAGCCCTGCTTGTATTTCGTGGCTGGCCTGGCATCGCCAATCTTGAGCAAGCTACGGACGGGCTGCGCAGCTTGAATTTCATGCAATCCCAAGTTGAATCATTTCTGAACAATGGAATTTCGCTAGTTGTAGTGGACTGTCCGACGGATGAGCGCGCGATGCGGGATCGTTTTAATCCAATGGCTTGCGACGATGGATATCGCTCGAGTCAGAAACACGCTCAGGATGTTATAAAAATCATTGCGAAATTAAAAGAGGAACATCGATTGCACGAAATTTATCTGTTTGGACATAGCTACGGAACAATCTCGTCAAAGTGGCTAGCCCTGAATCTCGGATCGGATATCAAGGGGAGTATTCATTCCGCTGCACAAACAGTAGGTGGTGGGGGTAATTACACTGCATTTGCCAATAGCGCAATGCGGATCGATTTAAAATCGATCAAGACTCCAATGCTGCATATTCATCATCTAAATGATCGTTGCAGGGTCACACCCTATTCAACAGTAAAAGACTACGCTGAAGGAAATATTGTCACCGTCCGCGGAGGAAAAACTAACGGCGATCCGTGCGGAGGAACTCACTATCACTCCTATGAGGGCCGAGAATCTGAGGCGTCCAGCGCGATTATCAAATGGATTCAGACGAGAGAAGTTCTTCAGTTTTCGGGGGAAGACTGATAAATCAAAGCCACACCAAGGGAATTGCTGAACACCTGGCGGCTTGAGCACAACAACTATCACTGCGATATGGGGCTAAGGCTCCGATTGATATGGTTGCTGCCACGAGACCTGCTAGCACGACTGCTTGGATGAATTTTTTCATGACATGTTCCCCTAAGTTCTGAGTGCCCTCCATGGATCCGGTGCACGCGCCGGCTCCCTGAGGCGCTGATGTATCCTTAGGGAAAACGATAACCAAGGAGACCTCCAAGATGAATATCCGGATTGCGCTTGCCTGCGTTGCGGCCCTGCTCGCCCCGGCCGTCCCCGCGACGGCCCTCGCCCAGCCCTGTCCCGACAAGAGCATCAACTACTGGCAGGCCTTCCCTGCCGGCGGTGAGTCGGACCTCTCGGCCCGCCACCAGCAGGTGGTGCTGAAAAAGCGCTGCCCGGCGATCGAGACCATCATCCAGTACAAGCCGGGCGCGGGTGGCGGCCTGATGTGGGCGCAGATGAACCAGCTCGCGGGCGACGGCACGCACATCGTCGGCATCAACCTGCCGCATATCGTGTTCCAGCCGATCGAGGGCCAGGTGACCTACAAGACCGAGGACGTGGTGCCGGCCTTCTGGTTCCACTACACGCCGGATGCGCTGGTGGTCCAGGACTCGAGCCCGATCAAGACGTTCCAGGATTTCGTGAAAGCTGCCAAGGCTGACCCGGGCAAGATCTCGCTCGGCGGCTCGGGCCTCAATTCGGCCAACCACGCGGCGCATGAGCGCATGAACGCGGCGTTCGGCTTCAAGACCACCTACGTGCCGTTCAAGGGCACGGGCGACATGACCACCGCTGTGGTCGGCGGGCACGTGGGCGGGGCGATGTCCTATTCCGCGTTCGCAATCAACAACAAGGGCAAGGTGCGCGCGCTGGCCGTGGCGATGGACAAGCGCCATCCGCTGCTGCCGGATGTCCCGACGTTCCGTGAGCTTGGAGTCGACTGGGTGGACGGCGCCTACCGGGGGGTAGGCGTGCCGAAATCGACACCGCCCGAAGTGAAGAAGCGGATCGCCGACCTGTGGATGGCGCTGAACAGCGACCCGGAGATGAAGGAGCTCGCCGCCAAGAGCGGGTTCGAGCTCGTGAACGTGGGCACTGCCGACATGGATGCCTTCATGAAAGAGAAGGCCAAGCTCTACACGGACGGCGCGAGGCTGCTGGGCCTCGGCAAGAAGTAACCGCTACTCCCGCACGCGGGATATCTTCACCACTTCCGGCACGCGGCGCAGCGCGCGCATGACGCGCGCGAGGTGCTGGCGGTTCGCGACTTCGAGGACGAACAGCATTGGCGTGTAAAGCGAGCGGTCCTCGTCCATCGTGATCGAGTCGATATTGGAGCCCGAGTCGGCGATTTCGGAGGCGACTTTCGCGAGCACGCCGCGTTCGTTGGTGACGGTGACGACGATCCCCGCCTGGAAGAGCTTGCTTGTGGCCGGGTCCCAGTCGACGTCGATCCAGGTCTCGGGCTCGTTCTTGCGCGAGCGGGTGATCTGGCGGCAGTCGGCCGAGTGCACCACCAGCCCCTGGCCTTTCTTGATCGAGCCGACGATCTGGTCGCCGGGGATCGGGCGGCAACAGTTCGCAAGCTGCACGGCCATGCCTTCGGTGCCGCGAATCACGACGTTGCCGGTCTTCGCGCCGGCCTTGGCCTCTTCCTTCGCGGTCTCGTTGAAGCGCAGCAGCCGGCGGGCCGTGACCGAGGGCAGGCGCTTTCCGAGGCCGATGTCGGCGAGCACTTCCTGCCTGGAGCGGGCACCGCTGTCGCGCACCGCGCGCTCCCAGTTGGTGTCGTCGATTTCGGCCAGCGGCACCCCGAGGGCGCGCAGGGCCTGGTCGAGCAGCCGTTCGCCGAGTGCCGCGGACTCGTCGTACTGCATGGTCTTGAGGAAATGGCGGATGTTGGAGCGCGCCTTGCCGGTGCGCACGTATTGCAGCCAGCCCGGGTTCGGCTTGGCATGGCTTGCGGTGACGATCTCGACCCGATCGCCGTTGCGCAGCTCGGTGCGCAACGGCACCAGCTCGCTGTTGACCTTGGCCGCGACGCAGCGGTTGCCGATGTCGGTGTGCACCGCGTAGGCCATGTCCACCGCGGTGGCGCCTCGCGGCAGCGAAAGGATCCGCCCCCTGGGCGTGAACACGTAGACCTCGTCCGGGAACAGGTCCACCTTGATGTGCTCGAGGAACTCGGCCGAGTCGCCTGACTGGTTCTGGATCTCGAGCAACGACTGCAGCCACTGGTGGGTCTTCTTCTGCAGGTCGGAAAGCGTGGCCGCATCGCCCTTGTACATCCAGTGCGACGCCACGCCCGTCTCCGCGAGACGGTGCATCTGCTCGGTGCGGATCTGTAGCTCGAGCGGCGTGCCGAACGGGCCGATCAGCGTGGTGTGCAGGGACTGGTAGCCGTTGGCCTTGGGGATCGCGATGTAGTCCTTGAACTTGCCCGGCACCGGCTTGTAGAGGCCGTGCAGCGCGCCGAGGGTCAGGTAACAGGCCGGGATGTCCTTGAGGATGACGCGACAGCCGTAGATGTCGTGCACTTCGGAGAACGACAGGTGCTTTTCGAGCATCTTCTTGTAGGTGCTGTAGATGTGCTTCTCGCGGCCGTTGACCACGGCCTCGATGCCGGCCTCCGCCAGCCGCGCCTTGATCGCCTCCTGCGTCTTGCCGATCACCTCGCGCCGGTTGCCGCGCGCCGAGCGCGTGGCCTTCGCGAGTACCCGGTGGCGAAGCGGGTACAGGTGCGAAAAGGACAGTTCCTCCAGTTCCTGGAAGAGGGCGTTCAGGCCGAGGCGGTTGGCGATCGGGGCATAGATTTCCTTGGTCTCGCGCGCCACGCGCCGCCGCTTGGCCGGGGACACCGCGCCGAGCGTGCGCATGTTGTGCAGCCGGTCGGCGAGCTTGATCAGGATGACGCGCACGTCGCGGGCCATCGCGAGCAGCATCTTGCGGAAGTTCTCGGCCTGCGCGTCCTCGGCCGACTGGAATTCGATCTTGTCGAGCTTCGAGAGCCCGTCGACGAGTTCCGCAACGGGCTTGCCGAACGAGTCGGCGATCTCGTCCTTGGTGATGGAGGTGTCCTCCATCACGTCGTGCAGCAGCGCGGCCGTGAGCGCCTGGCTGTCCATGTGCCAGCCGGCGAGGATTTCAGTGACCGCGAGCGGGTGCGAGATGTAGGGCTCGCCCGACTGGCGGGTCTGCCCGGCGTGCGCGGCTTCGCTGAACCGGTAGGCCTCGCCGAGCTTGGCTACGTCGGCGGGCTTGAGGTAGTTGAACAGCCCTTCGCTGAGGGCGGAGACGGCAGCCATGGGGTGGCCACCTGCGCGATCAGGGCGTTGCGACCGGCATCGGCGATGCGGGATTCTTCTTCAGCACTTCGAGGCCGACCTTGCCGGTGGCGATCTCGCGCAGCGCGATCACGGTGGGCTTGTCCTTGTTCGGCTCGACCAACGGCGAGGCGCCGGTGCTGACCTGGCGTGCGCGGTAGGTGGCGGCCAGCGTGAGCTGGAAGCGGTTCGGTATGCGTTTGAGACAGTCGTCGACGGTAATGCGTGCCATGGTCTAGTTCCCGATTCTGAAGATTTCCGGATGCTGCGCAAGCTGGCGGACGGTGCCCAGCCGTGCGGTGCGTATGATTGCGACGAGGTCTTGTGAGGCCTCATCGAAGTCCTTGTTAATAATAGCATAATCGAACTCGGGCGAGTGGCTGATCTCGTCCCGGGCCACCGCCATCCGGCGGCTGATCACTTCGGCCGAATCCTGCCCGCGCTTCTGCATGCGCCGCTCGAGCTCGTCGATCGACGGCGGCAGGATGAAAATCCCTATGCAATCAGGGAAGAGGCGCCGAACCTGCTGCGCGCCCTGCCAGTCGATTTCAAGGATCAGGTCGTGGCGCGCGGCCAGTTCCCGGGTGATCACCTTTTCCGAGGTGCCGTAGCGGTTGCCGTGCACTTCGGCCGATTCGAGGAATTCGCCCCGTTCCAGCATCGCGAGGAAGGCCTTTTCGTCGACAAAGTGGTACTCGCGCCCGTCCTGCTCCCCGGGGCGTGGCGAACGCGTCGTGTAGGACACCGACAGGCGCAACGCCGGATCGGCCTTGAGCGCCGCGGCGATCAGGGAGGATTTGCCCGCGCCCGAGGGCGCGGTGATGACGATGAGGAGGCCGGGCATCGCCGCGCTACTCGATGTTCTGCACTTGCTCGCGCATCTGCTCGATGAGGAGCTTGAGTTCGAGCGCGCAGTCGGAAATCGGCTGCGAGGCTGCCTTCGACCCGAGGGTGTTCGCCTCGCGGTTGAGTTCCTGCATCAGGAAGTCCAGGCGTTTGCCCGCCGCCCCGCCTTTTGCGAGCACGCGCTCCACCTCGTCCAGGTGGGTCTTGAGGCGCTGGAGCTCCTCGTCGACGTCGATCTTCATGCCGAACACGGCGATTTCCTGCCGCACGCGCTCGTCGTCGGCCGAGCCGAGCGCGTCGCGCAGGCGCTGCGCGAGCTTTTCCTGGTACGCGGCGATCGCTTCCGGCACGAGCGGGGCCACCACGGCGACGGCCTTGCGCATCGCGGCCACCCGCTCGAGGATCACGGTGGCGAGCTTCGCGCCTTCGCGGGACCTTGCCGCCATGAGCTCACCGATGACCGTCGTCGACAGCTTTGCCGTCTGTTCGCGCAGCTCCGACTCCGAGACCCGGCCTTCGGCCATCATGCCCGGCCAGCGCAGCACATCCGCGGCGCTGAGCGGCGTGGCGGCCGGGAGCTCGCGCCGGATGATCTCACCCAGCTTCTTCAGCTCCTCCAGCGCGGTCATGTTGAGCGCCTGCGCGCGCGGGCCGGTGGCCGTGGTCGAGAACGACAGGCGGCAATCGACTTTGCCGCGCGAGAGCCGGGCGGTGATCGCCTCGCGCAGGCCCGGCTCGAGCATGCGCAGTTCGTCGGCGACCCGGAACTGGATGTCGAGGTAGCGCGAGTTGACCGTGCGCAGCTCGACGTTGAGCGTGCCGCCGGTGATTTCCGCCGAGGCGACGGCATAGCCGGTCATGCTGTGGATCATCGGAGGGCCAGGAAAGTGAAGGAAATCGGCGCAACTGTGACCTAGTGCGCAGTCCTCTGAAACCAGACGCGTATCATAGCAGTCTGCCGCGGCCCTCCGGCACCCTGTCCCCAAGCGCACTGCCACACATGTCGACGCAACAAGCCAACCAGCCCCTGCCGGAAGGCTCCAAGCTCGAAAATTACCGGATCCTGCGGGTGCTTTCGTCGGGCGGGTTCTCGTTCGTCTACCTTGCGCACGACGAACACGAGACGCCGGTGGCGATCAAGGAGTACCTGCCCGCGTCGCTCGCGCTGCGCACCGGGACCGACGCCGCGCCCGCCGTCCAGGAAGCGAACCAGGCGATCTTCCGCTACGGCATGAAATGCTTCTTTGACGAGGGCCGGGCCCTGGCCACGCTGTCCCACCCGAACGTGGTGCGCGTGATGAATTTCTTCCGCGCCAACGAAACCGTGTACATGGTGATGCGCTACGAGCGCGGCCGCACGCTGCAGGAGCACATCCATGCGCGGCGCGGCACGCTGAGGGAAACCTGGATCCGGCGCATGTTCACCCAGCTCCTGCACGGCCTGCGCGAAGTGCACGCAAGCAAGCTCCTGCACCTGGACATCAAGCCGGGCAACATCTACGTCCGCAATGACGGCTCACCGCTGCTGATCGATTTCGGCGCCGCGCGCCAGACGCTGACCGCAGAGGGCACCAAGCTGCCGCCCATGTACACGCCGGGTTTCGCTTCGCCCGAGCACTATGCCAACCGCGAGAACCTCGGGCCGTGGAGCGACATGTATTCTGTCGGGGCCTCGATGTACGCGTGCCTGTCCGGCGAAGCGCCGCAGCCCGCCAACGGGAGGCTCGAGAACGACAAAGTCGAGCCGGCGCGCAAGGCCTGGAGCGGCAAGTACTCCAACCAGCTGCTCGATACGATCGACTGGTGCATGCGTCTTGACCACCTCGAGCGCCCGCAGAGCGTGCTCGCGCTGCAAAAGGCGCTCATGGGGCAGAAGGAGCCGGGCCACAGGGGCGAGGGCCCCCTGATGGACCAGATCAAGGACCTGCTTGCGCGCTTCCGGCGCCGCCCTGACGGCGACGCCGACAAGGCCCTGGCCAAGGGCGAGGCGCAGCAGAAGTAACCAGGCAGGGCCATTCGGGGGAAGTCGCAGCACCTATGAAGTTCTCGATCTTCCAGGACAGCCGTGTGGGAGCGCGGTCCTACAACCAGGACCGGCTCGGCTATTGGTACACGCGGGATTCGCTCCTGCTCGTGCTGGCCGACGGCATGGGCGGCCACCTGATGGGCGAAGTGGCCGCGCAGATCGCGGTCGACACGCTGGGCGCGAGCTTCCAGAAGGACGCGAAGACCCGCATTCCCGACCCGGACCTGTTCCTGTACCGCGCCGTCGGGCGCATCCACGCGGCGATTGACGAGCACACGCAGAGGCTGGATCTGCCTGATTCGCCGCGAACCACGCTGGTGGCCTGCGTGGTGCAGGACGGCCACGTCTGGTGGACGCACGTGGGCGACTCGCGCCTGTACCTCATCCGCCGCAGCCGGGTGGTCGCGCGCACGCGCGATCACACCCGCGTGCAGCAGCTGGTGGACCAGGGACGCATCCGCGAGGAGGCGATCAGTTCCCACCCGGAGCGCAACCTGCTGCTGCAGTGCCTCGGCGGCGGGCGCGGGCCGCGTGTCGAGCCGACCGCCAGCGCGCGGCTGATGAAGGACGACATCGTGCTGTTGTGCTCCGACGGGTTCTGGGGCCCGCTGACCCAGAGGCAGCTGCTCGGCACGCTCGCCGAGAAGCCCATCGGGGTGGCCGTGCCCGAGTTGATGACGCTGGCCGAGACGCGCGCCGGACCCCAATGCGATAATGTCTCCGTCGTCGCGATCAGCTGGAACGAGGAGGCCGTCGAACCCGCCGCGTATCCCGACATGGCTACGCCGGTGACAGTGCCGTCCTACGACCTGCCGACCGACATCCAGGACTTCACCGCGACGGACCCTGATTTCACCAAGGTAAACATGTCGGACGAGGACATCGAGCGCGCGATTGCCGACATCAAGACCGCGCTGAAGCGCTACAACCCAGGAAAGAAATGAGACCGAGCAAACGCAAGCCCGACCAGTTGCGCGCCGTGAGCATCGAGCGCGGTTACACCAAGCACGCGGAGGGCTCCGTGCTGGTGACCTTCGGCGACACCAAGGTGCTGTGCACCGCCAGCGTCGAGGACCGGGTGCCGGGCTTCCTGAAGGGGAAAGGCCAGGGCTGGCTCACGGCCGAGTACGGCATGCTCCCGAGGGCCACCAATACCCGGGGCGACCGCGAGGCCGCGCGCGGCAAGCAGTCCGGCCGCACGCAGGAGATCCAGCGCCTGATCGGGCGCTCCATGCGCGCCGTGGTGGACCTGGGCAAGCTCGGCGAGCGCACGATCCAGATCGACTGTGATGTGCTGCAGGCCGACGGGGGAACCCGTACGGCATCGATCACCGGTGCGTTTGTCGCGGTGCATGACGCCCTCACCTGGCTGAAGGGCAAGGGGGCGTTCGCTGAACTGCCGATCCAGAATTTCGTCGCAGCGGTGTCGGTGGGCGTTTACGAAGGCACGCCGGTGCTGGACCTCGACTATGCCGAAGACTCCAACTGCGACACCGACATGAACGTGGTGATGACCGGGACCGGCGGGTTCATCGAGGTGCAGGGCACGGCCGAGGGCGCGGCGTTCTCGAAGACGGAGCTCGACGCCTTGCTTGGCCTGGCGGACAAGGGCATCAGGGAGCTCGTCGCGCTGCAGAAGAAGTCGCTCGGGCTCTAGCCGTGAGGAAGCTCGTTGTGGCGAGCAGCAATCCCGGCAAGCTTGCCGAGATCCGCGCGTTGCTGGCGCCCCTTGAGATCGAGGTCGTTTCCCAGGGCGAGCTCGGCATCCCGGATGCCGAGGAGCCGCACTTCACCTTTCTCGAGAATGCCCTGGCCAAGGCGCGCCACACGAGCCGCGCGTCGGGCCTGCCTGCGCTCGCGGACGACTCCGGCATCTGCGTCCACGCGCTGGGCGGCGAGCCGGGCGTGAACTCCGCCTACTACGGCGGGACGCAGGGCCGCCGCGAGGAGCGCGACGCGCGCAACAACGCCAAGCTCCTTGCTGCCATCGCCGGCGAGCCCGACAAGTCCGCGCATTACGCCTGCGTCATGGTGCTGGTGCGTCATCCGAACGACCCGCAGCCGCTGGTGGCCGAAGGCAGCTGGCGCGGCGAGATCACCGCGAAGCCTCGTGGTACGAACGGCTTCGGCTACGACCCGCTGTTCCTGCTGCCCGAGCGCGGCAAGACCGCGGCCGAGCTGGAGCCCGCCGAAAAGAACCGCACGAGCCATCGAGGGCGCGCATTGCAAAGGCTGATCTCGCGGCTCCAGGAAGAAGGCTGATGCCCACGGAAGCGAAGGTCGCGCTCGTGCGGCCGGGCGCCCTCCGCCTCGACGCGCTTCCCCCGCTCTCGCTCTACGTGCACATGCCGTGGTGCGTGCGCAAATGCCCGTACTGCGACTTCAACTCGCACGAAAAGTCGGGCGACCTGCCCGAGGATGCGTACTGCGCGGCGCTGGTCGCGGACCTCGAGCACGCCCTGCCGTGGGTCTGGGGGCGGCGGGTGTACAGCATCTTCTTCGGCGGCGGGACGCCCAGCTTGTTTTCTGCGCGCTCGATCGACCGGTTGCTGTCCGACATCCGTTCACGCATCCCGGTCCCGGCGGATGCGGAGATCACGCTGGAGGCGAATCCGGGCACGTTCGAAGCGCAGAAGTTCCGCGACTTCCGTGCCGCGGGGATCAACCGGTTGTCCATCGGCATCCAGAGCTTCAACGATGCGCACCTTAAGGCGCTGGGCCGCATCCACAACGCGGACGAGGCGCGGCGCGCGATCGGGATCGCGCAGCAGAACTTCGACAACATCAACCTCGACCTCATGTACGGCCTGCCCGGCCAGTCGCTCGACGGGGCGCTCGCCGACATCGAGGAGGGCGTTCGCTGGGGTACCGCGCACCTGTCGGCCTACCAGCTGACGCTCGAGCCGAACACGGTGTTCTACAGCCACCCGCCGGAACTGCCCGCCCACGACCTGGCCGCCGAGATGCAGGAGCGCGCCGAGGGACGGCTCGCGGCCGCGGGGTTCGAGCACTACGAGACTTCGGCCTTCGCGCAACCCGGCCGCCGCTCGCGGCACAACGAGAACTACTGGAAGTTCGGGGATTACCTGGGGCTGGGGGCCGGCGCCCACGGCAAGATCAGTTTCCCGGACCGGATCGAGCGGCATGCGCGCGCCAAGCAGCCGCGGGAGTACATGGCCATGGCGCCGGAAGGAAAGTCGATCACCGAGCACCGGACGGTGACTCGCGGCGACCTGCCCTTCGAGTTCATGCTCAACGCGCTGCGCCTGGTGGACGGCGTGCCGGTCACGCTGTTCCGCGAGCGCACGGGGCTTGAGCTTGCGGTGATCGAGCCTGCGCTGGCGAAGGGCGAGGCGCTCGGGTTGCTCGAGCGCGATTGGCAGGTCATGCGCCCGACCCCGAAAGGGCAGCGCTTCCTAAACGAGCTCCTTGAGCTCTTCCTGCCCTAATTCACCCCTTGCGGCGGAACACCAGGTCCCATACGCCGTGCCCGAGCCGGAGCCCGCGCGACTCGAATTTCGTCTCCGGACGATACGCCGGCCGCGGGGCATAGCCTGCGGCGGTGTTCTCCAGCATCGGCTCGGCGGACAGCACTTCCAGCATGTGCTCGGCGTACGCCTCGATGTCCGTCGCCAGGTGGATGTAGCCGCCCGGGGCCAGCCTTTTCGCGGCCAGCGCGACGAGTGGCGGCTGGATGATGCGCCGCTTGTTGTGGCGCTTCTTGGGCCACGGGTCCGGGAAGAAGACGTGCAGCCCGGCCAGCAGGCCGTCCGGCACCATCTTCTCCAGCACGTCCACGGCGTCGTGCCGGATGACGCGCAGGTTGGTGAGGCCTTCCTCGTCGATCGATTTCAGCAGGCTGCCGACGCCCGGCAGGTGCACTTCGATCGCGATGTAGTCGTTGCCCGGCTGGGCTTTTGCAATGGCGACGCTGGTCTCGCCCATGCCGGAGCCGATCTCGAGGATCAGCGGCGCCTTGCGGCCGAACAAAGCGATCGGCTCGAGCGGGGCTTCGGCGTAGGGGATCCCGAACCGGGGATACAGTGTGTCCCAGGCGCGTTGCTGGGCGTTGGACACCCGCCCCTGGCGCAGTACGAAACTCCGGACCGACCTGCGCGGCGGCTCCTCCATCCGGGACTAGGCGGCTTTGGTCTGTGTGGCGCCGCTGATCATGCCGGCGGTGGGCGAGGAGGGGCTGGCCGAGTAGAGCTTCTTCGGCATGCGGCCGGCGAGGAAGGCCTCGCGGCCGGCCTCCACGCCCTTCTTCATGGCCTGCGCCATCAGGATCGGGTTCTTCGCGGCGGCGATCGCCGTGTTCATGAGGACGCCGTCGCAACCCAGTTCCATCGCAATGGCCGCGTCCGAGGCCGTGCCGACGCCTGCATCCACCAGCACGGGCACCTTGATCCGGTCGATGATCAGCTGCAGGTTCCACGGGTTCAGGATGCCCATGCCCGAGCCGATGAGCGACGCCAGCGGCATGACCGCCACGCAGCCGATGTCCTCGAGCATCTTCGCCTGGATCGGGTCGTCCGCGCAGTAGACCATGACCTTGAAGCCGTCCTTGACCAGGGTCTTCGCGGCCTCCAGCGTTTCCGGCATGTTGGGGTAGAGCGACTGCGGGTCGCCCAGCACCTCGAGCTTGACGAGGTCGTGGCCGTCGAGGAGTTCGCGGGCCAGCCGCAACGTGCGCACGGCGTCATCCGCCGTGTAACAGCCGGCGGTGTTGGGCAGCAGGGTGAACTGGGATGGCGGCAGGTACTCGAGCAGGCTCGGTTCGCCCGCGGTCTGGCCGATGTTGGTGCGCCGGATCGCCACGGTGATGATCTGGGCGCCCGAGGCGTCGATCGCTTCCCGTGTTTCGGCGAAATCCTTATACTTGCCCGTGCCGACCAGCAGGCGCGATGCGTACGCCTTGCCGGCAATGATGAGGGGGTCCTGCATTGGTTAGCCTCCGCCTACTGCCACGACGATTTCCAGCCGGTCGCCGTCGACGAGCCGGGTTGCGCGGTGCGCGCTTTTCGGAACGATCTCGCCATTTCGCTCGACCGCGATCTTCTTGCCGGCGAGTTCCAGACGCTCGATCAGCGCCGCAACATCGAGCGCGTCGTCGAGCCGGTGGGCCGTTCCGTTGACCATGACTTGGATCATGGCGCCAATGATACCGTGGGAGAGGGTGCGCAGCCCGGCGCTCGTGCCTTAGAATGCGCCCCGGAGGAACAAAGAATGCCAGCAGTACAGACGGACGATCCGGAAGCCGACCTGTTCACCATGCAAGCCCAGCTGCGGGACCTGCAGCGGGCGATTGTCGCGGTGCGGGGCGAGCTAGAGCTCGCACACATCCGCCGCGAAGTGGATGTCCAGAAGGCCGTGGCCGACGGGCAAGACGAGATCAAGCTCCTCAAGGCCACCGCGGCGAGCTTGAGGGATGCCCTTGAACAGGCGGCCATCGCCAAGGATGTGGCGGTCCAGGCGGCCCATGCCGCGGCGGCCAACGAAATCCTGCAGCTCAAGGCGACCTCCGCGGCATTGCGCGAGCAGCTCGAGTTGGCGCGCATCAACACCGAAGCGGGCCTGCAGGCGGCTCATGCCGCTGGGGCCAACGAAATGGTGCAGCTCAAGGCCACGGCCGCGGCGCTTCGCGAGCAGCTGGAGCTCGCGCGCCTGAACGCCGAAGCCGCCCTCCAGGCGGAAAGGCAGCGCGCCCAGGATGAAGTCGGGCAGCTGAAGGCCGCGATCGTCGCGATGCGGGACACCATCGACACTAAACCCGGGAAACCATGAACGATACCGTCGCTCCAAGCGTAAAGGGCCGTCGCAAGGCCGCGTCGGCGGGCGCTTCCGCCTCGACCGCTACCGACCATAAGCGGCGCCTGCGCGAAGCCGAGCTGCTGCTCGAAGTCTCGCGCAAGATGTCGGTCACCGATTCGCTCGACGAGGTGCTGAACACCCTGCTCGACGCGACCACTTCCGAACTCAATACCGAACGCGGCACCCTGTTCCTGAACGACTACGAGACCAACGAGCTCTATTCGCGCGTTGCGCAGGGGTCGTTCCGGCGCGAGATCCGCATCCTCAACACCTCCGGCGTGGCCGGGCACGTGTTCACCACCGGGCAGGGCGCGATTGTCCACGACGCCTATGCCGACCCGCGCTTCAACCGCAGCGTCGACGAACGCACGGGGTTCGTCACGCGCAATATCCTCTGCGTGCCGATCAAGACGGGTAAGGGGCTGGTCGTCGGCGCGGCGCAGCTGCTCAACAAGAAAAAGGGCAAGTTCACCGCGGCCGACCTGTCGCTGCTCGAGCAGATGGCGGCGCAGGGCGCGGTGGCGCTGCAGAGCGCGCAGGTCATCGAGCGCGTGGAGCGGGTGAGGAAGCAGGAACTGGAGTTCGTCAACATCGTCTCGGAGATGACCTCCGACATCAAGCTGGGGTCGCTGCTGCAGAAGGTGATGGGGGAGGCCACGCGCATGCTGAACGCCGAGCGCTCGACGCTCTTCCTCAACGACGAGAAGACCAAGCAGCTTTGGTCCGAGGTCGGCCAGGGGCTCGAGTCGCTGCAGATCCGCCTGCCCAACCACCTCGGCATAGCAGGGGCCGTGTTCCAGTCGGGCAAGACCATCAACATCCCCTACGCGTACGCCGACTTGCGCTTCAACCCGGCGTTCGACAAGAAGACCAACTACTTCACGCGCTCGATCCTGTGCGTGCCGGTGGTGAACAAGCAGGGCCAGACGATAGGCGTGACGCAGGTGCTGAACAAGCACGGCGGGCCGTTCACCCACGAGGACGAGGCGCGGCTGCGCGCGTTCACCGCGCAGGTTTCGATCGCGCTGGAGAACGCCAAGCTCTTCGCCGACGTCCAGGCGATGAAGAACTACAACGAGGCGATGCTGGAGTCGATGTCCAACGGCCTGATCACCCTGGACGCGCAGGAGAAGGTGGCCACCTGCAATGCGGCCGGACTGCGCATCCTGCAGACGACGGCCAAGGACATCGTGCATGTGCCGGTGGCCGACTTCTTCGGCGAGAAGAACGCCTGGGTGCTGGAGAAGCTGAAGGCCGTGGCCGAGACCGGCGAGCAGCAGATCAGCGTGGACGCGCCGCTGCAGGTGGGCGACGCCACTCTGTCGGTGAACTTCACCGTGCAGCCGCTGCTCAACGTCGACCAGCAGCGCATCGGCTCGATGATCGTCCTCGAAGACATCAGCTCCGAAAAGCGCCTCAAGTCGACGATGTCGCGCTACATGGATCCCGGCATTGCGGACCGGCTCCTCGCTGCGGGCACCGACCTGCTCGGCGGGCAGGATATCGAGGCGACCGTGCTGTTTTCCGATATCCGCGGGTTTACCACGCTCACCGAGCAGCTCGGCCCGCAGGGGACGGTCACGCTGCTGAACGAGTACTTCACCCTCATGGTCGACTGCCTGCAGAAGGAAGAGGGCATGCTCGACAAGTTCATTGGCGACGCGGTGATGGCGGCTTTCGGCATTCCGGTGCCGCACGAGGACGACCCGGATCGCGCGCTGCGCACGTCGATTGCAATGCTCACGACGCTTGACGCCTGGAACCGGCAGCGGGCCGGCGAAGGCAAGCTGCCGGTGAATATCGGCATCGGCCTGAACACCGACCGGGTGGTGTCGGGCAACATCGGCTCGCAGAAGCGGATGGACTTCACCATCATCGGCGACGGGGTCAACCTCGCCGCCCGCCTGGAGTCGGCGTGCAAGCAGTATGGCGCGAAGCTCCTCATCAGCGAATTCACCTTCAGGAAGCTGCGCGGCACCTACCGGACGCGCGAAATCGACCTAGCGGTGGTGAAGGGCAAGACCAAGCCCGTCGCCGTGATCGAGGTGCTGGATTTCCACACCGAGGAGACTTTCCCGCACATCGTCGAGGTCCTCGGCCTGTTCAAGGACGGCTTGTCGAAGTACCGGGCCCGGCGCTGGGAAGACGCGACCCGGCTTTTCCGGGAGGCGCTGGAGCTCAATCCGGCGGACAAGCCGAGCCTGATCCACGTCGAGCGCGCCCAGTACCTGAGCGAGAACCCCCCGGCCGAGGACTGGGACGGGGCCTGGGTTCTGGAGAGCAAGTAGCCGGAATAAAAAACGCCCGGGCCGCAATACGCAGCGCGGGCGCTTCCAGGCGCTGCGAACCGTCAGCGAATGCGGCCCAAGTCGTTGTCCGAGAGTGAAGCCAGGATGGACATCACGCCGGGCGTTTCGCGGCGCGACCATGCAAGGTTCTCGGCTTCCAGGGCCTGGTCGAACCCGTGGGCGCGCACGATAAGCGTGAAGCCTTTGCTGCGCGTATCCGAAAAATGTCCCCCGATGCTGCGCCCGTTGATGTCGCGGATGATCGTGCCCCCACGGGCACGCTCTTCGTACGCCACGATGGCGCCGGAGTCGCCGAGGATGGGGGAGAACAGCGCAACCTGGGCCACGACCTCGCCAGTACGGTCATTGCGCAGGATCTGCTTGTAGCCGATCACGTGACCCTGGTCGTCCTTCAGTTCGTTCTTGCTGACCGGGCCGTAATCGGCCAAGGTCGTGCACCCGCTGATGGCAATTGTTGCTGCAAGAAGCAGTGTCTTGAGCATCATTTGAACCTCCTGATTCTTCCAACGCCCCGTTAGCCTTCAATCTACTCCGGGGATGCGGCTGGGCGTGTGTTAAATATCACATTTCGAGCCAAGTTGACTTGAGAAAAATTCCACGAACTATAAGTAACATACTGATTATTATATAAATTAATTATTTTCCGTTTGTCGTGCCGATCCGCCGCTCGTCGCCGGCGGGCCTCAGGAATCGCCGGCGCGAGTCGATATACTCCTCGCCATGATCAAACGAATTTCCGCCGAAGACCTGCGCCCGGGCATGTACCTCCAGAAACTCGAGGGCAACTGGATGGCGCACCCGTTCTGGCGGAGCACGTTCCTGCTGAAGGACGCCGGCCAGGTGGCCGAGGTCCACGCGAGCGGCATCCGCGATGTATGGATCGACACAGCCAAGGGCCTGGACGTGGCGTCGGTGCTCGTTGTTACGGACGAACCTTCACCCAGCGAATCGTCCCCACCCCCACCCCTGCGCAGGAGCGGTCCGGTCTCCATGGCCGAGGAGCTGGAGCGCGCGACGCGGATCTGCGTCAACTCCAAACAAGCCATTGTCTCCATGTTCCAGGATGCGCGCATGGGCAAGGCGATCGCTGCGGAGAGCGCGCGTCCCCTGGTCGAGGAGATCGCTGAGTCGGTTGCGCGCAACCCCAGCGCCCTGATCAGCGTGGCCCGGCTGAAGACCGCCGACGATTACACCTACATGCACTCCGTGGCGGTTTGCGGCCTGATGATCTCCCTGTCCAACGAACTCGGCCTGGATGCCTCGCTTACGCGCGAGGCGGGCCTGGCCTGGCCGGGCTGCTGCACGATGTAGGCAAGATGGCGGTGCCGAACGAGATCCTCAACAAGCCGGGAAAGCTCACGAACCAGGAGTTCGACATCGTCCGCGGGCATCCGGAGCACGGCCATCGCATCCTGGTCGACGGCGGCGGCGCCACGGAGATCGCGCTCGACGTGTGCCTGCATCACCACGAAAAGGTCGACGGCAGCGGCTACCCGCATCGCCTCGATGCGGGGCGCATCTCGCGTTTCGCGAAAATGGGCGCTGTCTGCGACGTGTATGACGCGATCACCTCCAACCGCCCTTACAAGGAGGGCTGGGATCCGGCGGAGGCGCTCAGCAAGATGGCGGAATGGAGCAAGGGGCATTTTGACGAGACCATCTTCCAGTCGTTCGTCAAATGCGTCGGGATCTTTCCGGTGGGGTCTTTGGTGCGCCTCAAATCCGGGCGTTTGGCGGTGGTGACGGAACAGTCCTGGAAGGCCCTCCTGAAGCCTTTGGTCAGGGTTTTTTTCTCCACGCGCTCCGGGACCCGGATCCCCCACGAGGTGATCGACCTCGCACGCCCCGGGGTCGGCGACGAGATCGCCGATCGCGAGGATCCGGTGCGCTGGGCGTTCCCGGATCTGGAGGATCTCTGGCGTCCGGCCGAACTGCTATAAAATCCGTCCTGTAGGCGGGTGTAGTTCAATGGCAGAACGGCAGCTTCCCAAGCTGCATACGAGGGTTCGATTCCCTTCACCCGCTCCACGACGATCTGAGATAGGGGTGACAAGGACACGCTATGAGAATCCTCCCTTCCTGTTTCATGCTCCTGGTCCTGGTCCTGGTCGGCGTCGAGGCGAATGCCGTCATTTTCCTGACCGAAGAAAACCCGCCGCTGAACTTCACCGTCGAGGGCAAGATCGTGGGGACATCCACTGCGGTTGTCCGGGAGATGGCGCGACGGACGGCACTGCCGGCCGAAATCCGGGTCGTGGCGTGGCGTGAGGCTTTCACGCGTGCGCAGACGGAACCCGATGTGTGTGCGTTTTCCACGGCCCGGCTGCCGGCCCGGAATGCCATGTTCCAGTGGGTCGGCACCATATCCCGCGGATACTGGTCCGCATTTTCGTTGGAAGCGTTTGGCGACTATGTGCCGAGGGTCGATGACCTCAAGAAATACCGTGTGGGCGTGGTCAACGATGCGCGGGCGCGCTACCTGCGGGACCGGGGCTTCGTAAACCTTGTCGAAGTCGAGCGCGATGGGGACCTGCCGGGCCGGCTGACGATCGACCCGAAAAAGGAGGGGGGTATCGACCTGTAGGTGACGCAAGGCCTGATGGCGCAGGACATTGCGCGCAAGGCCGGGGCCGGCCCCATCAAGGAGGTATTCGGCGGCATCCTGAGCCAGGAATACTGGCTGGCCTGCAACCTGGAGATGCCCAAGGACACCATCAAGGCTTTGTCGGATTCGCTCAGCGAAATGAAAAAGGATGGGACGTACCGCAATTTGAACCATGTGCGCAGTCTGGTTCCCGCCAACTGACGGTAGACTCGGGGCTGCGTCAGTCCCCATTTGCGTATGAATCCCATCGACATCAAGCAATTCACCAACGCCATGCGTCGCGCTGCGACCCCGGTTTCGGTCGTCACCACCGATGGCCCGGGCGGCCGGTTTGGCGTCACGGTCAGTTCCATCTGCACGGCCTCGGCCGAGCCGCCCCAGATCCTCGTCTGCGTCCACCTCGGGGGGCCTTCGCCCGCCGCGCTGCGGGCGAACAAGTGCTTTGCGGTGAACATCCTCGACAGTCGCCACCGCCACGTCGCGGATTCGTTCGCCGGGCGCATCGAGCGCTGGCGGGAGGACAGGTTTGCCTGCGACAGCTGGACCAAGATTGCGACGGGGGCGCCGATCCTCACCGACGGGCTGCTGGTGCTGGACTGCGAACTCAAGCAGGAACTGATTGTCGCCACACACGCCGTCTTCGTCGGCATGGTGGTGGGCTTGCAGTCGCGCGACGGTGCGCCGCTGCTGTATTCGGACCAGGCCTACCGGACGCTCGAGACGCCCGGCAAGATTGCTAGCGAGGACATCCAGCTATGACGTTTTCCATAATCGCACGCTGCGCCGAGACGGGCCGCTTCGGCGTGGTCGTGACCTCTTCCAGCATCTGCGTGGCGAGCCGTTGCGGGCGCTGGGCGCGCGCCGGGGTCGGCGCCGTGGCGACGCAGAACATCACCGATCCCGGTCTCGGGCAGTTGGGACTCGACCTCCTCGCGGAGGGGTATGGCGCCGAGGCCGTGCTGCGCTCCCTCGTGGCTGCGCGGCCCTATTCGGAATTCCGCCAACTTGCGGTGGTCGACGCAAACGGCCGCACGGCGAGCCACTCGGGCGCCAAGTCGCTCGGCCTTTACAGAGAGCACCACGGCAAGGGGAGCGTGGCCTGCGGCAACCTGCTCGCAAACGACACTGTGCCCCGGGCAATGATCGAAGCTTTCGAGCGCGACCCGGACAAGCACCTCGGGGAGCGCCTGCTGGCCGGCCTTGCCGCGGGACTGGCTGCAGGGGGCGAGATGGATCCGGTTCGCTCGGCCGGGCTGTATGTGGTGGACCGCTTTGTCTGGCCGGTGATCGACTTGCGGGTTGACTGGCACGACCAGCCGATTGCCGAACTGCAGAAAATATTTGCCGAATACTTCCCCCAGATGAACGACTATATCCAGCGTGCGGTGGATCCGACCCAGGCGCCCGGTTACAAATGAAAAAAACGAAGAAAGCCGTCTATTTCCTGAACGGGCCGAACGCGAACCTGTACGGCCTCACCGACCAGGGCACCTACGGAAGCGACACGTTCGAAATGCTCCAGTCGCGCTGCGAGGCGGAAGCAAAGCGGCTGGACATCGCGCTTGCATTCCGGCAGAGCAATTCGGAAGGCCAGATCATCGACTGGATCCAGGAGGCCATCCGCAAGGCTGATGGCGTGATCATCAACGGCGCGGGACTGACCTATACGTCTGTCGCAGTCCTTGATGCACTCAATGCATTCCCCGGCCCGATCGTTGAGGTGCACATGAGCAACATCTACCGGCGCGAGCCGTTTCGCCACCACTCTTTCATTTCCAAGGCGGCGACCGGGATCGTCGCGGGGCTTGGGGCCGATGGCTACGAGCTTGCCGTCGCCGCGATGCGCCGGCTGCTGGACAGGAGGCAATAATGGCGCTCCTCTTTTACAGCCAGTTTGACGATCCGGCGGACTGGGGCAGGCATCTGGGTGATGCGATGCCCGGGCTGGATTTCCGCGTCTGGCCGAACGTCGGCAACCCCGGGGACATCGAGGCGGCGCTGGTCTGGAAGGCGCCCGAGGGCGAACTGCGCAAGTACCCCAACCTGAAGCTCATCATCAACCTCGGGGCGGGTGTCGACTCCATCGTCAAGGACCGCACCCTGCCGGCGGGGATCCCCATCGTGCGGATTGCGGATGAGGAGATGAGCCGCATGATGTCCCAGTTCGTGCTGGCGGCCGTGCTGCGCCACTACCGGGACTTCGTTTCGTTTGCGCGCGCCCAGAGGGAGCGCCGCTGGCACTACCTCCACCCGCACGAGGCCGCCACTTGCCGCGTCGGCGTCATGGGACTGGGCAACCTCGGTGCAATGGCAGCGTCGGAACTCGTCCGGCAGGGATTTCGCGTCGCGGGCTGGGCGCGCTCGCCAAAGTCAATTGAAGGTGTCGAGTCCTTCCACGGCGAGGCGGGGTTCGCGCCGTTCCTCGCGCGCACCGACATCCTTGTGGTCATGCTGCCGCTCACGCCGCAAACCGAGGGCATCCTCGACGCGAAGGCGCTCGCGCTCCTGCCGCGCGGCGCCAAGCTGGTGAACGTCGGCCGCGGCCTGCTGGTCGACGAAGACGCGCTGATCGCCGCGCTCCGCTCTGGGCAGGTCGCTGAAGCGACGCTCGACGTGTTCAGGACCGAGCCGCTGCCCGAGTCGTCGCCGCTCTGGGATTTCGACCAGGTGCTGGTCACGCCGCACCTGGCCTCGGTCGCGATTCCGCGTACCGCCGCCCGCCAGGTCGCAGAGAACCTGCGCCGGGTCTCTGCCGGCGAGCCGTTGCTCAACGTCGTCGATCCGCAGCGCGGGTACTAGCAGCCCCGCCTGCGGTGCGCTTGGCTGGGGATCGCCGTTTGGGCGCGGCTTGGGTAACCTTGGGCCAGAACTCCGCAAAGGGCTGCCGCGCATGCTGCGCAAACAGTGAGACGGCGGGGCGGGCCGCCACCCGCTTCAGGCGCAGGCTCACCACCAGGATGTTCGGCAGGTCCTCCGCGATGGGGACCGCCACGATTTTCCTGCCGTCATAGGTCCAGGGCAGGCGCGGG
>CAMAXP010000064.1 GCA_945862265.1 Bordetella parapertussis | reverse complement strand
ACTGACCACTGCAATCAAGGAGTACATCGATTTGCACAATAAAAATCCCAAGCCTTTCGTATGGACTGCCAAGGCCAATGACATCCTTGCCAAGGTCATTCGCGCCAACAGCCGCTTAAGTTCCAAACAGAACGAAGCACTACACTAGTATCCGGGTTCGAACCCGATTTCAGAGGCAACCATGGCAGAGCCGATGGTAGTGGAAGTCTTCTCCGACTACGTTTGACCCTGGTGTTATCTCAGTACCGTGCGTATTGAGCGGCTCAGGAAGGAACACGGCGTCCGGATCAAGTGGATCCATTTCCCCCTTCATCCCGACACGCCCATGGAAGGGCGCAGCCTCGCGGACCTCTTTGCGGGGCGCGGCTACGACATCCCCAAGATGGCGGCGCAGATGCGCGCTCGCATGGAAGCCGAAGGCCTGCCCTATGGCGACCGCAGCATGACGTACAACAGCCGCTTCGCGCAGGAACTCGGCGCCTGGGCGGACACCCAGCCTGGCGGCGACGCCATCCACGATGCGCTGTTCCGTGCGTACTTCGTCGACGGCAAGAACATCGGCGACCTGGAAACGTTGGTCGGGATCGCCCAGGCGATCGGCTTGTCAGCCGATGCCGCCCGCGAGGCGCTGGAAAAGCGCACGTTCAAGGAAACGGTCGACGCCGACTGGGAGAAGTCGCATGCGTACGGCGTGACCGGGGTGCCGACGTTTGTGGCCGGCAAGCACGGCCTCGTGGGCGCGCAACCCTACGAGGCGCTGGAGCAGCTGGTCACGCAGGCAACAGACTAAAGCGTTTTAAAAGTCTGCGGCTTTCTCAACGCAGGGCCGCCTTCAAGGCGGCCACCGTTGTCATCAGCGTCATCGGGTCGAGCGGCGAAGGATCAAGTCCGAGCCTGAGGTAAAAAGCTTTCGCTTCCTCGGAGATCGCGTGCACGAGCAAACCGCGGATGCCGATCGCTTCAGCCGCGTGAACGACCCTGTTTGCGGCGTCCTGAAACAGGGCGCGTCCCAGCCCTCGACCCTGATGCCCTCTGGCAATCGCGAGTCGTGCGAGCACTACCACCGGGATCGGATCGGGCATGTTGCGGCGAAAGCGCCCGGGCGCCGCGTCGGGCGCCACAGCACTGGCTGCCAGCGCGTAGTAGCCGGCGACTTCGCCAGCATCGCGGACAACGAATGTTCGCGATGCGCCGCTGGCCTGGTTGCGCAGCGCCCGCCGCCTCAGCCAGTCGTCGAGCGACGCTACGCCGCTGTCAAAGTGGCCCAGCGAATGTCCGGCGTCCAGCGGCTCGGGAGCCTGCAGCATCAGTTCGCGATCAGGCCTTTGACCACGGCGGTGCCGTCCGCATAGTGCGTTGCAAGCGCTCGTTGGGCTGCGGCGGTGCGTCGAGCATCGCCAGGAACTTCGAGTAGACGGCCGGCTTGACCACAAACAGGGTGCGCTCGAGCAACTCTTCCTCGGCGGCGCGGCGCGCGGCGCCGAGGATGAAATCAGTGCGCGTCCTGCCACTGGATTTCGCAGCGCGATCGATCAGGCTGCGCTCAGCGGCGGGGATGCGCAGATTCAGCGTTTCGCGCGGGGCGCGCTTGGCGGGTGTCGCGGCAGCGGCTTTCATCGTCTTCTCCGGGAGACTGAGCCGCCATTCTACGAATTTGTAACGCCAATGTCATTACGGTAATTCGCGGCAGCGGACATCACTGTGAGAGGTGCACAAGTTGCAACCAGTCAGCCACCCTTTCCATTAAGCTTGCTAGCTGGTAAAATTTCAAAATGAAAACAACCTTCGATCTTCCAGTCGAGCTGGTAAGGGAAGTCAAACTGCGGGCAGTCGTCCAAGGTCGGACTGTGAAAGATCTGGTCGCCGACTTTCTCAGGCAGGGACTCGGAATCTCACCCCCTGTGCAATCACTGCAGCCCCCGGCCGGATCCCTGGTCGTGATCGGGGAGACCGGATTGCCGATCATCCGGTGTCGTCCCGATGCCAAAGCTGCACGCATGAACGTGGACGAACTGCTGGCGCTCGATCGCGAAACCCTGGCCGTGGAGGACTCAAAGCGTGCCGGGCTCCCTCCTTGACTCGAACGTCTGGGTCGCGGCGATCTTCACCACGCATCCCGCGCATGCCGCTGCCCAGCAAATCCTCGAACGGGCAACACCCGCGACCCCGGCCGTCTTCTGCCGTGCCACGCAGCAAAGCTTCCTTCGCCTGGCATCGACTCCTGCGCTGTTAAAAGTCTACGGCGCGGAGGGGCTGACCAATCGCGACGCCTTGCTGGCCCTGGGCGCATGGCTCGCCTTGGCGCAAGTCGCCGAACGTGATGAGCCGCCCGGCACGCCCGCGCTCTGGCATCGCCTGGCGTCACTAGACACCGCTTCGCCAAAAGTCTGGATGGATGCTTACCTGAGCGCCTTCGCGATCGCCGCAGGATTGCGCATGATCACCCTGGATCGGGATTTCAAGAATTTCGTAGCGCACGGGCTCGATCTGGAGTTGCTCAGCCCGCAGACGACAGCAGTTTGAGCGCCTCTTCCACCGCTTCGCGCAGCGCGCGCGCAGGGGACAGACCACGTTTTTCATCACCCCTTCACTACCTCGGCCAACCCCAGTTCCAGTATCGACGCATCGCGCGTTAGTAATTTCAATTACTCATCTTGCGCCTGAGCGATCAGCAACCTGTCAAAAAGATCAGGTGGGTGTCGAGCAGGTATCGCTTCACCGCCGTTCGCCACCGGTAAGAGCAGCGGCGATGGCTGCATTGGTCGCGGGCCTATCCCAATCAGCTTTGGCTTTAGGCATCCCCGACCATGCACCGGACCAGTTTGGAGAGCTGGTTCTTGGCTTCGAGCA
Source organism: Bordetella parapertussis (assembly GCA_945862265.1). Classification (GTDB taxonomy): domain Bacteria; phylum Pseudomonadota; class Gammaproteobacteria; order Burkholderiales; family SG8-39; genus SZAS-79. The sequence goes on along the minus strand of CAMAXP010000064.1, from coordinate 19,611 downwards.
TGTTGCATTGCATGGACACTCCCTGACCTGGTTGGAGGCACGTACCCCGAGCCTCCTGCCAACGGCTCAGCCCTCGGACGTCAGCAGCTTCAGCGCGGACTCCACCGCCTCATCCGCCAGCCTGTCCAGCTCCTCCGCCGTGCGGTTCTGGATCGGGTGCGGCACATAGACCACCGCCGGCTCGAAGCCGAGCGCAATCGACTGCGCGGCCACCGCGTCGGTAAAGCCCGTGGTGACGACCGTGACGCCAGGGATGCCCCGGGCGTCGAGGTTCATGAGGTCGTGCAGACTGCACGACGTACAGGAGCCTCAGTCGGATAAACCGATCAGGACGACGTCGGCGTCCTCGGCAATCTTCTGCAGGTTCTCGGGCGTGGCGATCTTGGCGTTGGTCGGCTTGCCGCAACGCAGGGTCGCAATGCCGCGCTCGTGCAGGCGGAACTCCACCCGGTCGAGGAACTCCTTGGTGCGCGTCTTGCCGATGTCGAAGAGGCCGACGGTGAGGCCGTCCAGCGATTTCGGCGGGGCGAGCCGCGCGCGCTTCAGCGGCGAAGTCTCGGGCGTGGGATCACGCATCCATTGCAGGTTGTTCATGGCTTGATCTCCCTGGTGACGGGTTGCAGTTCGTTGCGGTTCCGCCCGGCGATCCAGCCGGGCAGGATGGCGGAGAAGAGCCCTGCAGGGCCGCCGGCGCGCACGACCAGCAGGCCTTCCTCGTAGAATTTCGGCACGGACTCGGCGGCCCGCGACGCGGGTATGCCCTCACCCACGCCTTGCGCACCGGCGACGAGGTTGGCGCCCGGGCGGACCGTAGCGGCGAGGATCGCGGCCTCGATTTGTGTGCGTCCCCAGCCGGCCTCGGCAAAGATCGCGTAGTGCTCGGGCGACAGCACGAGGATCGCGCGCTGCATCTGCGCGAGCTTCGGATGGCCGATGGCGCAGAGGCTCATCGCGAGCGAACGCGCGAGGTCGTCCGGCGAGCGCGACTTCTGGTCGACGAAGCCCTGCACGCCCTCGCCCTGGAATAGGGTGACGGTGGAGACGCCGCGCTTGAACCCACGCGACACCGACAGCGGCTCCCAGCCCGCATCCGACTCGTCCTCGGCGAAGCAGAACGTGTACTTGCCCGGACCGCCCAGTGTGGCTCGGTCCGCCTCGCCGGGACGCCCGCCGCCGACGTTGCGCACGATCAGCTGCAACGCCCGGCCGATGGTGGCGTTGGCGCGGTTGCCCTGGCCGAGCGCATTGAGGCCGGAGTTCATCCCGATCCGCTTCGCGACCGGACCGTTGACGATGATGATGGGCGACGAGAAGTAGGTCGTCGCCAGCAGGCCGTGGAGCGTGAACTCGGGCACCAGCGCAGCCTCGAGGGTCGCCAGCACCACCGGCATGTACTCCGGTTTGCACCCGGCCATGACGGCGTTGATCGCGACCTTCTCGACCGTGCACTCCGCGAGGTTCGGCGGGATGAGGCCTACGACATCGGAGGGCTTGCGGGTAGTCCCCTGCAGCATGCGCAGCACGCGGACGTCGGTCGGCGGCACCACCGGCAGGCCGTCGCTCCAGCCGCGCTCGAAGCACATCTCGATGGGATCGTCGTAATCGCCAAAGTCGATCTTGCGGGATTGGAACCCGGTATCGCCAAAGCGCACCTGGAGGTATTCGGCCACGCCCGGCTCGACGCTCTTGGAGCCGCAGCCGGGCCGCAGCGCGGGCAGGCCGGCGCCGAGGTCGGCGATGCCGGTGATCCGGCGCCAGTCGTTCGCGTCCCAGCCTTCGGTGCGTGCAGCCTCTACGCCGTTTTCGAAGCGGATCAGCGTGGGAACGATCTCGACGCCATGGCGAAAGGACTCGGCGAGCTCACGGTCGTCGACGACGCCGGGGAACGCATCCGGGAACGTGGGGTCATCCTGCGAGTAGACCTTGAGCGCGGCCCCATCGGCGGACAGGGCTTGCAGCACCGGCACTACCAGCTGGCAGGTCGGGCAGTCGCGCTTGGCAAAGACAGCGTAGGACGTCATGAGTGTTTGCGTATCTCGTACCCGAACCGGGGAAAGTGTACCTGAAGCGTGCCAGCGCGCGGGTCGGTCCGGCGCACCACGATCTCGTCTGCGGAGGCCGTGAGCAGTTCGCCCTTCACCGGGTCGAAGGCGTAGTCGACCGGCAGCACCTCGACCGTGTCGCCCAGTTTGATGCCTTCGGTCTCGATGGCCAGGCCATACCCCAAGCGGGCGGGCTTCGATGCTTTCGCGATCTCCAGCGCCTTGCCGCTCGTGATCTCCGTCGGCTTGCCGTGACCGAGCGCCGCCATCCGGTCCATGTACAGGTAGGTCTTGGGGAACGGGTTCAGCATGGCCTTCACGCCGGGCGCACGCCACATCGGCCAAAGCGTGTGGTACAGGCCGAAGTCCGCGAGGCAGGGCGTTGCGCCAAGCACGAACGGCCGGCCGTCCCGGAACTGCGACTCGATTTTTGGCAGGAAGTGCAGCACCGTCGCGCGGCACTCATTGATCGGGCCGCGACGGGCGGTACCGCCTTTCCTCATCGCCGCACGATCGGTGCGAAAGCTGTCGAGGAACTCGGGCGTGGCGTCGGGAAAGAACACCTTCACCGATGCCGGCGTAAACGCAATCGGCACGGCGGTGTTGAAGAGGACAGCCTCGGAAAGGACCGTGATCGCCTCCATCGCTAGCGTGTCGCCATAGGTGAACAACGTGGGCGAAGGCGCGTAGTCCTCGATCGCCCGCGCGATCAGTCCGGAGTCGCAATAGACGTCCGCGCCGATCTGCAGCACGGGCGTCCTGCGGTAGCCGCCGGTCAGCGCGACCACGTCGGGCTTGGGCATCACCGCGGGAATCGTCACCGACTTCCACTTGAGTTTCTTGAACCCCAGGATCGCGCGGATCTTCTCGGCATAGGGCGAAGCGGGGAAATGGTGCAGCACGATGTCCGACATGGCGTCCTCCTCCAGGATGGCGCCAATCCTAAGCTATCATTCCCCTCCCCCAAGGCCCAACCTGCGAAACGACCATGAAAGCCGTGCTCTGCAAATCCTTCGGCCCGCCCGATACCCTTGTCTACGAAGACATTCCCTCCCCCGTGCCCGGCAAGGGCGAAGTGGTGATCACGGTGAAGGCGGCAAGCGTCAACTTTCCCGACGTGCTGATCATCGAAAACAAGTACCAGATGAAGCCCCAGCTGCCCTTTTCGCCCGGCAGCGAGCTGGCCGGCGTGGTGAAGTCGGTCGGTGAAGGCGCAACGCGCTTCAAGCCCGGCGACAAGGTCATCGCATTCACGGGCGCGGGCGCCTTCGCCGAGGAAGTGAAGACCGAAGAGGAGCGCCTGATCCCGATGCCCGAGGGCATGGATTTCCCCACGGCGGCCTCTTTCATCCTGACCTACGGCACTTCGGACCATGCGCTGCGCGATCGCGGCCAGCTGAAGGCCGGCGAGACGCTGCTCGTGCTCGGTGCCGCGGGCGGCGTGGGCATCGCTGCGATCGAGATCGGCAAGGCGCTCGGCGCAAAAGTGATCGCCTGCGCTTCGAGCGCCGACAAGCTCGAAGTCTGCAGGCAGCATGGCGCGGACGAAGTCATCAACTACGCCACCGAAGACCTGCGCGAGCGCATCAAGGCGATCACCGGCGGCAAGGGCGTGGACGTGGTCTACGACCCGGTCGGCGGGCCCTACACTGAGCTGGCCCTGCGCTCCACCGCGTGGCGCGGGCGCCTGCTGGTCATCGGCTTCGCGGCCGGCGACATCCCGAAGATCCCGCTGAACCTCGCGCTGCTCAAGGGCTGCTCGATCGTCGGCGTGTTCTGGGGCGACTTCACCAAGCGCCAGCCGAAGGAGTTCGTGCAGAGCGTGGCGCAGCTGGGCACGTGGTTCCGCGAAGGCAAGCTCAAGCCCCACATCACGGCCTCGTTCCCGCTCGAAAAGGCCGCGGACGCGCTGAAGATGATGGCCGCCCGCCAGGTGAAGGGCAAGGTTGTCCTGATCCCAGGCTAGGTGGGCCGCAATCTGCGCCGGCTCGCCGGCGCCCTCCTCCTCGCCGCACTTGCGTGCGGCACGGCGAGCGCCTTCCCGGACAAGCCGGTCACCTTCCTCGTGCCGCAGCCGCCCGGCGGCGCGAACGATGCGCTGGTGCGCGCGATCGCGCAGCGGCTGCAGGTAACCTGGGGCCAGTCGGTCGTCGTCGACTTCCGCCCCGGCGGCGGGGTCATCGTCGGCACGCAGGCGCTGGCGCGCAGCCCGGCCGACGGGCACACCCTCGGCCTGATCACCAGCGGGCACAGCCTGAACCAGGCGTTGCGCACCGACCTGCCCTACGACTCGGTGAAGGATTTCGCGCCCGTGGCGCGCATCGGCTACTACGTGATGGCCCTGGTTGCCGTGCCGGCGTTCGAGGCGAACGACGTCAAAGGCCTGGTGGCCCTCGCAAAACAGAAGCCAGGGTCGGTGCAGTACGCTTCGCTGGGCATCGGCGGCGCCACGCACCTCGCGGGTGAATTGCTCAAGCTGCTCGCCCAGGTCGATATGCAGCATGTCCCCTACAACGGCAGCGCCCCTGCCTATCGCGACATGCTCGGCGGCCGCGTGCCGGTCGCCTTCGTGATCCTCAACTCCGCGCTGCCCCACGTGCGCGCGGGACGCCTCAAGGTGCTCGCGGTCACCAACCCGAAGCGCAGCCAGATCTACCCGGAGTACCCAAGCATCGGGGAATCAGTGGCCGGCTACGAGCTCACCTCGTGGGCGGGGTTCGCGGTGCCAGGCGCTACACCGAAGGACATCGTGCAGAGGCTCTCGACTGACATGCTCGCCGCGCTGCAGGCGCCCGAGGTGCGGCAGAGACTCACCGACTACGGCCTCGAGGTTGCCCCGCAGGGCACGCAGGAGTTCGACGCCTTCATCCGCAGCGAGACCCTGCGCCTGGGCGCAATCGCGCGCGACACGAAATTCAAGCTCGACTGACAAGGATGCCCGCATGACCGACAAAGTCCTCGTGATTGGCGCCGGCGCCATCGGCGCCTTCTATGGCGGCGTGCTGGCGAAGGCCGGCTGCGAAGTCTCGGCGGTGGTGCGCTCGGACTACGACGCCGTCGCAGCCAACGGATACAGGATCGAGAGCCACCTGGGCGACCTTTCCTGGACTCCGGCGCAGCTCTTGCGCTCCGCAGCAGAGTATCGCGGTCCGGCGGACTACCTGCTGGTCTGCCTCAAGCTCACAGCTGCGACCGACCCGGTGGCATTGATCCGCCCCACGCTCGGCCCGAAGACCGTGATCGTCTTCGTGGCGAACGGAATTGACGTGGATGCGCCGCTGGCCGCAGCCTTCCCTGACCACGAGCTTGTCTCCGGCGTAGCCTACGCGGCCGTCAGCCGGGCATCGCCGGGCGTCATCCGGCACCATTCGCAATTCACGCGACTGGTTCTAGGACGCTATCCGGGCGGCCCGTCCACTGCGGCCGAGCACCTCGTGGGGCTGATCAAGAAGGGCGGGTCGAGCGGTGCAGCCACGGCGGACATCATTGATACGCGCTGGCAGAAGTCCGCATGGAACACCGTGCTGAACCCGATCTCGGCCCTCGGCGGGGGACTGGGCGGCCTCGACATCCTCGGCAGCGAGCACACCATGCAGTTCGTGCGCGAAGCGATGGGCGAGTACTGCGCCATCGCCGCGGCGGCCGGTCATCCGCAACCGGATGACACGATCGACAAGCTGATTGCCGCGACGCTGAAGATGCCGAACTACGTCTCCAGCATGGGCCAGGACCAGTTCGCGGGACGGCCCATGGAAACCGAGGCCCTGCTCGGCAACGTGGTGCGTATTGCGCGCAGGCTTTCGGTGGCCGCGCCGCGGCTCGAAACGCTCTACGCGCTGCTCAAGATGGCGGAGCAGCGCACCGTCGCGTAATTCAGGCGGTGCCGGGATCCTGCTGCGGCAGGGTGCCATCGCCCGACCCGAGCGACCGCTGCATCATCACCGTATCGACCCAGCGACCGAACTTGATCCCGGTGGAGCGCAGCATGCCGGAGCGAAGGAAGCCGAGGCTCTCATGCAGGCCGATGGAGCCCGCGTTCCCGCTGTCGCCGATCACGGCGATCATCTGCCGGTAGCCGAGCGCGGTGCACTGGTCGATCAGTTCGGCGAGCAACGCGCGGCCGACGCCCTTGCCGTGCCGGCCGTCCTTCACGTAGATCGAATCCTCGAGGCAAAACCGATAGGCCGAGCGGGTGCGAAAGAGGTTGCAGTAGCCGTAGCCGACGACCTCGCCCGAAAGCACGGCCACCAGGTACGGCAGCCCCCGGTCGCGAACCTCGTCGTAGCGGCGCCGCATTTCGTCAGCCTCGGGCGGCACCTCCTCGAACGAACCGAGGCCGTGGTGGACGTGGTGCGAATAGATGGCCCGGACCGCGGGCAGGTCGTCCTGGGTGGCGGGACGGACCCGGGGTTCAGCGCGCGTAATCGGGCTCCTCGCGATCAAGGATGCGCTTCTGCGCGCCGAAATGCGCCTCGCTGTAGAGCGTGGTCTGCTCGAGCAGCATCGCGTAGGTCTTGCGCGCGACAGCTTCGGTGACGGGCCGCAACTTGCGGCCGGTGGAGAGCGCCAGCACCTGGAGTCGGCAGGCGCGTTCGAGGTAGTACATCAGGTCAAAGGCCTCGGCCACGGTCTTCCCGACGACGACGACACCGTGGTTGGCCATGAACATGACCCGCTTGTTGCCGAGCGCCCGGGCGATCCTGTCGCCCTCCGCGCTGTCCACGACGAGGCCGTTGTATTCGTCGTCATAGGCGATGTCGTCGACGAAGCGCAGCGCGTTCTGCTCCACCATCTCGAGCCGCCCCGGCACGGTCAGCGTGAGCGCGGTGGCGTAGGGCATGTGGGTGTGCAGCACGCACGCCGCATTCTCGTTGGCGAGATGGATGCGCGAATGGATGTAGAAGGCCGTCTTCTCGAAGTCGCCTTCGCCCTCGAGGATCCGGCCGTCCGCGTCGAGGGTGAGCAGGTTCGAGGCCGTGACCTCGCTCCAATGCAGGCCGAAGCGGTTGAGGAGGAACCGGTCGCGGCTGCCGGACAGCATCAGCGTGAAGTGATTGCAGACGCCCTCGTGCATGTCGAGGCGCACGGCGAGGCGAAAGGCTGCCGCGAGGTCGACCCTTGCTGAGCGGTCCAATTCCGATGGCGATTTGAAGTCCTGCACGCTGCCCATGGTGGCTCCCTTGTGGATGACAGCAGGATTATAGAAAGAAAAAGGGCAGCCGAAGCTGCCCTTCCCCTTGACCACGAAGTACCGGCCGGGCTTACTCGCCCGTGGTGGCTTCCGCCGGCGCCTCTTCGTCGCTCATCGGAGCGAACTCCGTGGGCTGCGGCTCGGCAGCCTGCGACTTCCTCATGTGGTGGAACGCCATCCCCGTGCCCGCCGGGATCAGGCGGCCGACGATGACGTTTTCCTTCAGGCCGCGCAGGCCGTCCTTCTTGCCCATGATGGCGGCTTCGGTCAGCACGCGGGTGGTCTCCTGGAAGGAGGCCGCGGAGATGAACGAGTCGGTCGAGAGCGACGCCTTGGTGATGCCCAGCAGCATGTACGAGAACGTCGCCGGCCTCTTGCCTTCGGCCTCGGCCGCCTCGTTGTCTTCCAGGATCTCCGCGCGCTCGGCCTGCTCGCCGACGATGAACGCGGTTTCGCCCGGATCCTCGACCTGCACGCGACGCAGCATCTGCCGCACGATCACTTCGATGTGCTTGTCGTTGATCTTCACGCCCTGCAGGCGGTACACGTCCTGGACCTCGTCGATGATGTAGCGCGCGAGCGCTTCCACACCGATCAGGCGCAGCAGGTCATGCGGGTCCACCGGGCCGTCGACGATCATCTCGCCCTTGTTCACCACCTGGCCGTCGTGCACCAGCACGTGCTTGTCCTTGGGGATCAGGTACTCGTGCTGCACGCCGTCCATGTCGGTGATCACCAGGCGCTGCTTGCCCTTGGTGTCCTTGCCGAACGAGACCGTGCCCGTGACTTCCGCGAGCATGCCGGCGTCTTTCGGCGCGCGCGCCTCGAACAGCTCGGCCACGCGCGGCAGGCCGCCCGTGATGTCCCGGGTCTTCGACGTCTCCTGGGGAATCCGCGCCAGCACCTCGCCGACCTGCACCTGCTGGCCGTCCCGCACCGCGATCACCGCACCCACCTGGAAAGTGATGCTCACCGCGTGGTCGGTACCGGCGATGCGCACATCTTCGCCGCCCTCGTTGATCAAACGCACCTGCGGACGCACGCCCTTGACGGTGGTGCTCGAACGGCGCTTGGCGTCGATCACGACCAGCGTCGAAAGCCCCGTGACTTCGTCGACCTGCTTGGCCACCGTCACCTGGTCCTCGACGTTCTCGAAGCGGACGGTGCCCGCGTACTCGGTGATGATCGGGCGGGTATGCGGATCCCACATGGCCATCTGGGCGCCGGCCTTGACGACCTTGCCGTCCATCGCCAGCAGCGTGGCGCCGTACGGCACCTTGTGGCGCTCGCGCTCGCGGCCGCTGTCGTCGGCGATCATGACTTCGCCCGAGCGGGAGATGACAACCTTCTCGCCCTTGGCGTTGGTCACGTAGCGCATGAGCGGGGTGAACCGCACCGTGCCGTTGGACTTGGCCTCGACGTTGCTCTGCACCGCGGTACGCGACGCCGCGCCGCCGATGTGGAAGGTGCGCATCGTGAGCTGCGTGCCCGGCTCGCCGATCGACTGGGCGGCAATAACGCCGACCGCTTCGCCGACGTTGACGATCGAACCACGGCCGAGATCCCGGCCGTAGCAGCGGGAGCACAGGCCCCTGCGGGTGTCGCAGGTGAGCGGCGTGCGGACCTTGACCTCGTCGATACCGAGTTCGTCGATGCGATCGACGTGCTCCTCCTCGATCAGGGCGCCCGCGTAGAACAACGTGTCCTGCGACTCCGGGTGCGGCACATCGATCGCCAACACGCGACCGAGAATCCGCTCGCGCAGGGCCTCGACCACTTCGCCGCCTTCGACCAGCGCCTTCATCGACACGCCGTTGCTCGTACCGCAGTCTTCCTCGATGACCACCAGATCCTGCGTGACATCGACCAGGCGCCGGGTCAGGTAACCCGAGTTCGCCGTCTTGAGGGCGGTGTCGGCGAGACCCTTCCTCGCGCCGTGTGTCGAAATGAAATACTGCAGCACGTTCAGGCCTTCACGGAAGTTCGCCGTGATCGGGGTCTCGATGATCGAGCCGTCAGGCTTGGCCATCAGGCCACGCATGCCCGCCAGCTGGCGGATCTGGGCGGCCGAACCGCGCGCGCCGGAGTCGGCCATCATGTAGATGGAGTTGAACGACTCCTGGTGGGTCTTCTTGCCCTTGTGGTCGACGACGGGCTCGGTGCCGAGCTCGTCCATCATGGCCTTGCCGACCTGCTCGCCGCAGCGCGACCAGATGTCGACGACCTTGTTGTAGCGCTCGCCGATCGTCACGAGGCCGGAGGTGTACTGGCTCTCGATTTCCTTGACCTCGAACTCCGCGGCCTCGAGCAGGGTCTTCTTCTTCTCGGGGATCAGCATGTCCTTCACGCCGAACGAAATGCCCGCGCGGGTGGCGGTCGTGAAACCGGCCTGCATGAGCTTGTCGGCGAAGATCACCGTCTCGCGCAGACCGCAGCGGCGGAACGACGCGTTGATCAGCTTGGAGATCTCTTTCTTCTTGAGGGCCTTGTTGATCAGCGGGAACGGCAGGCCGGGCGGAAGGATTTCCGACAGGAGCGCGCGACCGATCGTGGTCTCGTAGCGCGTGGTCTTCTCGGTCTTCTCGCCTTCGGGCGAAACGTCGTATTCCTTGATCCGGACCCAGACGCGGGCCAGCAGGTCGACCTGGCGGGCCTCGTAGGCGCGCGAAACCTCAGCGAGGTTGGCGAAGGCCATGCCCTCGCCCTTCGCGTTCACGCGCATGCGGGTGCCGTAGTACAAGCCCAGCACGATGTCCTGCGACGGGACGATGATCGGCTCGCCGTTGGCGGGCGAGAGCACGTTGTTGGAGGCGAGCATCAGCGTGCGCGCTTCCATCTGTGCCTCGAGCGACAGCGGGACGTGGACGGCCATCTGGTCGCCGTCGAAGTCGGCGTTGAACGCCGCGCAGACGAGCGGGTGCAGCTGGATCGCCTTGCCCTCGATCAGCACCGGCTCGAAGGCCTGGATGCCGAGGCGGTGCAGCGTGGGCGCGCGGTTCAGCATCACCGGGTGCTCGCGGATCACCTCTTCGAGGATGTCCCAGACCTCGGGCACTTCCTGCTCGACCAGGCGCTTGGCGGCCTTGATCGTGGTGGCGAGGCCGAGGAGTTCCAGCTTGTTGAAGATGAACGGCTTGAACAGCTCGAGGGCCATCTTCTTCGGCAGGCCGCACTGGTGCAGCTTCAGTTGCGGACCGACGACGATGACCGAGCGGCCGGAGTAGTCGACGCGCTTGCCAAGGAGGTTCTGGCGGAAGCGGCCGCCCTTGCCCTTGATCATGTCCGCAAGGGATTTCAACGGTCGCTTGTTCGCGCCGGTCATGGCCTTGCCGCGGCGGCCGTTGTCGAGGAGCGAGTCCACGGCTTCCTGCAGCATGCGCTTTTCGTTGCGCACGATGATCTCAGGGGCCTTGAGTTCCAGCAGGCGCTTGAGGCGGTTGTTGCGGTTGATGACGCGACGGTAGAGGTCGTTCAGGTCCGAGGTCGCGAACCGGCCGCCGTCCAGCGGGACGAGGGGGCGCAGTTCCGGCGGCAGCACCGGCAGCACTTCCATCACCATCCAGTCGGGCTTGATGTTGGAGTTCTTGAAGCCCTCCATCACCTTGAGCCGCTTGGCCAGTTTCTTGAGCTTGGCGTCGGAGGTGGTCGCCTCGAGGTCCTTCCTGAGCTGCTCGATGTCGTGGTTCAGGTCGATCGAACGCAGCAGTTCGCGGATGCCCTCGGCGCCCATGACGGCGGAGAAGTCATCGCCGAACTCCTCGACCTTGGCGAGGTAGTCGTCCTCGGTCAGCAGCTGGCAGCGCTTGAGCGGGGTCATGCCGGGATCGGTCACGACGAACGCTTCGAAGTACAGCACGCGCTCGATGTCGCGCAGCGTCATGTCGAGCACCAGGCCGAGACGGCTGGGCAGCGACTTGAGGAACCAGATGTGCGCGGTCGGGCTGGCGAGCTCGATGTGGCCCATGCGCTCGCGGCGCACTTTGGCCAGCGTCACTTCGACGCCGCACTTCTCGCAGATCACGCCGCGGTGCTTGAGGCGCTTGTACTTGCCGCACAGGCACTCGTAGTCCTTGATCGGCCCGAAGATCTTGGCGCAAAACAGGCCGTCCCGCTCCGGCTTGAAGGTGCGGTAGTTGATCGTCTCGGGCTTCTTGACCTCGCCGTACGACCACGAACGGATCTTCTCGGGCGATGCTAGCCCGATCTTGATCGCGTCAAACTCTTCGTCCTGCTGTACCTGCTTGAACAGCTCGAGTAGTGCTTTCATCGCGACTCCTCAGTCCAATCTCAATAACGCTCGAGGTCGATGTCGATACCCAGCGACCGAATCTCTTTGACCAGCACGTTGAACGACTCCGGCATGCCGGCGTCGATCTTGTGGTCCCCCTTGACGATGTTCTCGTACACCTTCGTGCGGCCGTTGATGTCGTCCGACTTGACGGTCAACATCTCCTGCAGGGTGTACGCCGCGCCGTAGGCTTCCAGCGCCCAGACCTCCATCTCGCCGAAGCGCTGGCCGCCGAACTGCGCCTTGCCGCCCAGCGGCTGCTGGGTGACGAGCGAGTACGGGCCGGTCGAACGGGCGTGCATCTTGTCGTCGACCAGGTGATGGAGCTTGAGCACGTGCATGTAACCCACGGTGACCTGGCGGTCGAAAGCCTCGCCGGTGCGGCCGTCGAACAGCGTGACCTGGCCGGAGGTCGGCAGGCCCGCCATTTCGAGCATCGCGTTGATCTCGGCCTCGGACGCGCCATCGAACACCGGGGTGGCAAACGGCACGCCACCCTTGAGGTTGTTGGCGAGCTGGACGACTTCCTCGTCCGAGAACTGCTCGACGCCCTCTTCGCGGCCGCTCGAGTTGTAGATCTGCTGCAGCATCTGCTTGATCTCGACGGCTTTCGCCTGCTGCTTGATCATCTCGCCGAGCTTGAGCCCGAGGCCCTTGGCGGCCCAGCCCAGGTGCGTTTCAAGGATCTGGCCCACGTTCATCCGCGAAGGCACGCCCAGCGGGTTCAGCACGATGTCCATCGGCGTGCCGTCGGCCATGTGCGGCATGTCCTCGATCGGGGTGATCTTGGAGATCACGCCCTTGTTGCCGTGGCGGCCGGCCATCTTGTCGCCAGGCTGCAGGCGGCGCTTCACCGCGACATAGACCTTGACCATCTTCAGCACGCCCGGCGGCAGCTCGTCGCCCTGGGTGAGCTTCTTCCTCTTGGCTTCGAAAGCCGCGTCGAACTCGCGGCGCTTCTGCGCGATCGACTCCTTCAGCGACTCGACCTGCCCGGCGGCGTCTTCGGCGGCCAGGCGGATGTCGAACCAGTCGTAGCGCTCGACGCTGTCGAGGTAGGCCTTGGTGATCTTGGTGCCCTTGACGAGCTTCTTCGGTCCGCCGTTGGCGACCTTGCCGTTCAGGAGGCGCTCGAGGCGCTCGAACGTGTCGGCCTCCACGATGCGCATCTGGTCGGCGAGGTCGGTCTTGTAGCGGCGCAGCTCATCCTCGATGATCTGCTGGGAACGCTTGTCGCGCTCGATGCCTTCGCGCGTGAAGACCTGGACGTCGATAACGGTGCCCGAGATGCCCGAGGGCACGCGCAGGCTCGTGTCTTTCACGTCGGAGGCTTTCTCGCCGAAAATCGCGCGCAGCAGCTTCTCTTCCGGCGTCAGCTGGGTTTCGCCCTTGGGCGTGACCTTGCCGACCAGCACGTCACCGGCCTCGACTTCGGCACCGATGTAGACGATGCCCGACTCGTCCAGGCGCGCGAGCTGCCCTTCGGAGAGGTTCGAGATGTCACGGGTGATCTCTTCCGCGCCGAGCTTGGTGTCGCGGGCAACGACCGTGAGTTCCTCGATGTGGATCGAGGTGAACCGGTCTTCGGCGACCACGCGCTCGGAGATGAGGATCGAATCCTCGAAGTTGTAGCCGTTCCAGGGCATGAACGCGACCAGCATGTTCTGGCCGAGCGCGAGTTCGCCGAGGTCCGTCGAGGCCCCGTCGGCGATCACGTCGCCGCGGGCGAGCCGCTCGCCCTGCTTCACGATCGGGCGCTGGTTGATGTTCGTGTTCTGGTTGGAGCGGGTGTACTTGGTCAGCTTGTAGATATCCACGCCGACGTCGCCCTGCACCGTCTCGTCGTCGTTCACGCGCACGACGATACGGGTGGCATCGACGTAATCGACGAGGCCGCCGCGCAGCGCGACCACGCAAGTGCCGGAGTCCACCGCCGCCGTACGCTCAACGCCCGTGCCGACGAGCGGCTTTTCCGGGCGCAGGCAGGGCACGGCCTGGCGCTGCATGTTCGAGCCCATCAGCGCGCGGTTCGCGTCGTCGTGCTCGAGGAACGGAATGAGGGATGCCGCCACCGACACGATCTGCGCCGGCGCGATGTCCATGTACTCGACCCGGTCGGGCGTCGAGAGCGAGAACTCGTTCTTGTTGCGGCAGGACACCAGCGTATCCACCAGTTTGCCGTTCTTGTCGATCTGCGCGTTGGCCTGCGCGATCACATAGTTGCCTTCCTCGATCGCCGACAGGAAGTCGATCTGGTCGGTGACCTTGCTGTTGGTGACCTTGCGGTACGGCGTCTCGAGGAAGCCGTACTTGTTGGTCCGGGCATACAGGGCCAGCGAGTTGATCAGGCCGATGTTCGGGCCTTCCGGCGTCTCGATCGGGCAGACGCGGCCGTAGTGGGTCGGGTGCACGTCGCGCACCTCGAAGCCGGCGCGCTCGCGCGTCAGGCCGCCCGGTCCCAGGGCGGAGACGCGGCGCTTATGCGTGATCTCCGACAGCGGGTTGGTCTGGTCCATGAACTGCGACAGCTGGCTGGAGCCGAAGAACTCCTTGATCGCCGCCGAGATGGGCTTGGCGTTGATCAGGTCGTGCGGCATCAGGTTGTCGGACTCGGCCTGCGACAGGCGCTCCTTGACTGCCCGTTCCACACGGACGAGGCCGGCACGGAACTGGTTCTCGGCCAACTCGCCGACCGAACGCACGCGGCGGTTACCGAGGTGGTCGATGTCGTCGATCTCGCCACGGCCGTTGCGCAACTCGACCAGGATGCGGATCACCTCGACGATGTCCTTGGGGGACAGCGTCAGGCGCTGCTCGATCTTGACATCGAGCTTGGTCTTGTCCACGCCCTTGGATTTCAGGTCCGCGAACATCTTGTCCACGGCGGCCTGTGCGGCCTCCGGGCTGCCCATGCCTTCGAGGCTGGCCTTGGCGAGGTGCAGCTCCGGCACGTTGCCGAAGTACTCGCGCACCGCCTCTTCCGCTTCCTTGGGCAGGGTGAGGTTCTTCAGGCGGACCTGCCAGCTGTACTCGCTCGGGGCGCCGACACGGCGGTTGAATTTCATGCGGCCGACTGACGACAGGTCGTAGCGCTCCTCGGCGAAGAACAGGCCGTTGAAGAGGGATTCGACCGCGTCTTCCGTCGGCGGCTCGCCCGGACGCATCATGCGGTAGATCGCGATGCGCGCGGCGTTCATGTCCGCGGTCTCGTCGATGCGCAGGGTCTGGGAGATGTACCCGCCCTGGTCGAGGTCGTTGATGAAGAGCGTCAGGATCTTGCCGATCTTCGACTCGCGCAGCTGCGCGAGCAGGGTGTCGGTGATCTCGTCGTTGGCGTTGGCGATGATCTCGCCGTCTTCGCTCACGACGTTGTGCGAAAGCGTGCGGCCGAGCAGGTACTCGTCCGGCGCGTCGATCTTCTTGATGCCGGCGGCGTCCATGTCGCGGATGTGCTTGACGGTGATCCGCTTGTCCTTGGCGACGATGGTCTTGCCCGACTTGTCGGCGATGTCGAAGCGCGCGACTTCGCCGCGCAGGCGCTCGGGCACCAGGTCGAAGCGCACGTGCGTCGCGTCGATGTGGAACGTGTCGAACGAGAAGAACTCCTTGAGGATCCGCTCCGGCGTGTAGCCGAGCGCCTTGAGGAGGATCGTCACCGGCATCTTGCGGCGGCGGTCGACGCGGAAGTAGACGTAGTCCTTCGGGTCGAATTCGAAGTCGAGCCACGAACCGCGGTAGGGAATGACGCGCGCCGAGAACAAGAGCTTGCCCGAGCTGTGGGTCTTGCCGCGGTCATGCTCGAAGAACACGCCGGGCGAGCGGTGCAGCTGCGAGACGATCACGCGCTCGGTGCCGTTGATGACGAAGGAGCCGGTCGTGGTCATGAGCGGGATCTCGCCCATGTACACCTCCTGCTCCTTCACTTCCTTGATGGTCGGCTTGGCCGCTTCCTTGTCGAGGATCGTGAGGCGCACCTTGGCGCGCAGCGGGCTCGCGTAGGTCAGGCCGCGCTGCTGGCATTCCTTGACGTCGAACGCGGGCTCGCCGAGCGCATAGCTGACGAACTCAAGCCGCGCGTTGCCCGAGTGGCTGCTGATCGGGAAGATCGAGGTGAACGCTGCCTGGAGGCCCTCGTTCTTGCGCGACTCCCCGGCCGCCGACGCCTGAAGGAAGGCGGTGAAGGACTCAAGCTGCGTGGCCAGGAGGAACGGCACGTCCAGCACGGCAGCGCGCTTGGCGAAGCTCTTGCGGATGCGTTTACGCTCGGTCAGGGAATAGGTCATGAATGCTCCCGTTCAGGAAAGGGCAGGGCAGAGGACAAGGCGAAGACGCGGCACGGCCTTGCGGCGTGTCGGGCGGCGACTTGGCTTTGCACTCTGGTATGTATGTGTAAAGAGGCGCGCGGCCCGGGAAGGTTCCCGGGCCGCCTGCCTGCAATGCTCGTTACTTGACTTCGACCTTGCCGCCGGCGTCCGTGATCTTCTTCACGATCGCGTCGGCATCGGCCTTGTTCACGCCTTCCTTGACGGCCTTCGGCGCGCCATCGACCAGGTCCTTGGCTTCCTTCAGGCCCAGGCCGGTGATCTCGCGTACCGCCTTGATGACGTTGACCTTGTTGTCGCCGCATGCGGTCAGCATCACGGTGAACTCGGTCTGCTCTTCCACAGCGGCGGCGGCCGGGCCGGCAGCCGGGCCGGCGACGGCAACGGCGGCGGCGGCGGAGACGCCGAACTTCTCTTCCATGTCCTTGATGAGCTGCGAGAGCTCGAGGACGGTCATGTTCGAAACTGCTTCGAGGATTTGTGCGCGTTCCATGTTCTACTCCGAAAAAATTTTATGCCTGAAGAATCGTAGGGGTGTGCGGTCCGGGTGCCTTGCGGCCCTAGGCTGCCTGCTTGTCTTTCTGGTCACGGACTGCGGCGAGCACGCGGACAAATCCCGTCGGCACCTCATTCATGGTGCGGACGAACTTGGCGACAGGCGCTAGCATGGTGCCCATCAGCGTGGCGAGGAGCTCATCGCGGCTCGGCATGGTGGCCAGCGTCTTGATGTCCTTGGCGGACATCAAGGAATTGGCCATTGCGCCGCCCTTGATGACAAACTTCTCGTTGTCCTTGGCGAACTCGGACAGCGCCTTGGCGCCTGCTACCGGGTCCTGTGCGATGCCGTAAATCAGCGGCCCGACCAACTGGTCGGCCAGCTTCTCGAACGGCGTGCCGGTGACGGCACGACGGGCGAGGGTGTTTTTCAGCACGCGCAGGTAAACACCGGAGTTTCGCGCCTTGGCTCGCAGGTCCGTGATGCGACCGACGTCGAGGCCGCGATATTCCGCGACGATCACCGCCTGGGCATTGCCCAGCTTTGCGGCGATTTCCGAGACGACGGTCTGCTTCTGTTCCAGACTCATGCCCAAAGGTCTACCTCCTGGTCTAACTGTTGCGAAAACAGGCCGGAAGCATCACGCGGACACATCCCGACCCACCATCGGCGACCGTTCTTCAGGACTTCTTCCGTCCTGTCTTCGGGTACACCGTCTGCGTAGGGCGCCAGCTCTGTTTAAGTCCATGGAGGCGAACCCCCCGGAACCCCTACGGTCTTAGACGACCGCCCCGCCTTGCGGCAGCGCGGTCACCCAAAGTTCTTACTGCTGTTGTTGCTGTTGCGACGAGACCGAGGCGACGTCGACCTTGACGCCCACGCCCATCGTGCTCGACACAGAGAGCTTGCGCAGGTAGACGCCCTTCGTGCTGGCCGGCTTGGCGCGGTTCAGCGCCTCGACCAGCGCCTTCAGGTTCTCGGTCAGCGCCTCGGGCGCAAACGACGCGCGCCCGATCGTGCACTGGACGATGCCGGTCTTGTCGGCACGGAACTGCACCTGGCCGGCCTTGGCGTTCTTGACCGCACCGGCGACGTCCGGCGTAACGGTACCGACCTTCGGGTTCGGCATCAGGCCGCGCGGGCCGAGGATCTGGCCCAGCTGGCCGACGACGCGCATGGTGTCAGGCGATGCGATCACGACGTCGAAGTCGAGCTTGCCCGCCTTGATCTGCTCGGCGAGGTCCTCGAAGCCGACGAGGTCGGCTCCGGCGGCCCTTGCCGCCTCGGCCTTCTCGCCCTGCGCAAACACGGCAACGCGTACCGACTTGCCCGTGCCGGCCGGCAGCACGACCGCACCGCGGACCGTCTGGTCGGATTTCTTGGCGTCGATGCCCAGGTTCACCGCGACGTCGACGGAC
The DNA here is from genome assembly GCA_945862265.1 of Bordetella parapertussis. Taxonomy (GTDB): domain Bacteria; phylum Pseudomonadota; class Gammaproteobacteria; order Burkholderiales; family SG8-39; genus SZAS-79. The sequence goes on along the minus strand of CAMAXP010000064.1, from coordinate 1,854 downwards.
TCGTCGAACTTGGCGGTGGAGGTGTCCTTGACGAGCTTCATCGCGTCGATCACGGAATAGACCTTCGTGCGGTCGACTTTGCCTGCCAGTGCCTGGCGGCGCTTGGAAATATTGGCCATGGTTACATTCCCTCCACTACGACGCCCATGGAGCGGGCGCTGCCGGCGACGGTGCGCATCGCGGCGTCAAGGCTGGCGGCATTGAGGTCGGGCATCTTCACTTTCGCGATGTCCTCGACCTGCTTTTTCGTGATCTTGCCCACCTTGTCGGTGTGCGGGCGCGGGCTGCCCTTGTCGAGGCCCGCGGCCTTCTTGATCAGCACCGTGACCGGCGGGGTCTTGATGATGAACGTGAAGCTCTTGTCCGCGAACGCGGTGATCAACACGGGCAGGGGCAGGCCCGGCTCCACTTTCTGCGTCTGGGCGTTGAACGCCTTGCAGAATTCCATGATGTTGAGGCCGCGCTGACCCAGCGCGGGCCCGATGGGCGGCGAGGGATTCGCCTTGCCCGCCGGCACTTGCAGCTTGATGAAGCCGATTATCTTCTTTGCCATGTGGCTCTCCTTGTGGGTCCAAGCGAACGCCGCACTGCGGCGCTCTCCCCGTGGTTGAAACTCAGGCCTTCTCGACCTGTGCGAACTCCAGCTCGACCGGGGTCGAGCGCCCAAAAATCGTGACCGCGACGCGCAGGCGGCTCTTCTCGTAGTTCACGTCCTCGACGAAACCCTGGAAGTCGGTGAACGGGCCGTCCTTCACGCGCACCAGTTCGCCCACCTCGAACAGCACCTTGGGCTTGGGCTTTTCCACCCCTTCCCGCACCTGCTGCATGATCGCGTCGACTTCGCGCTGCGGGATCGGCGAGGGCTTGGTCGCCGTGCCGCCAACGAACCCCGTGACCTTATTCGTGTTCTTGACCAGGTGCCAGGTGTCGTCGTTCATTTCCATTTCCACCAACACGTAGCCCGGGAAGAACTTCCTCTCCGACATGTGCTTCTGGCCGCCCTTCATCTCGACGACTTCCTCGACCGGCACGAGGATCTTGCCGAACATGTCCTGCATGCCGGCGCGCGAGATGCGATCTTCGAGCGCGCGCTGCACCGATTTCTCGAAACCGGAATAGGCGTGGACCACGTACCAGCGCTTGCCGGCCGCGCCGGTCGAATTGCCGCCCGAATTGCTTCCTGCAGTCGTTGCCGTCATGTTTTTTTCCACCCCAGGATGATGTCGTACAGGACCCACTCGAGAGTCTTGTCGCTCACCCAGAGAAACACCGCCATTACGAAGACGAAGGCGAAAACCGCCGCGGTCGTCTGGATCGTTTCCTTGCGCGTCGGCCAGACGACCTTCTTGGCCTCCGCGACCGCCTCGGTCGCGTACACCACGAACTGCCGGCCGGGCGCGGTGAACCAGGCCGCCGCGGCGCCCGCCGCGATGCCCGCCAGCACCGCGAGGATCTTGAGGATCTGCGCAGCTTCGCCGAGCGCGTAGTACCCCGCGATTCCCGCGGCCACCAGCAGCGCCGCTATTACCAACTTGATCGTATCCGCCATCGTGCTTCAGCAGCCTGTTCTATGTAGTGCGCGTATTGCCTGAATCATTTGGCAGGCCAAGAGGGAATCGAACCCCCAACCTTCGGTTTTGGAGACCGACGCTCTGCCAGTTGAGCTATTGGCCTGCGGGGCAAACCCTCTTACTCGATCACCTTGGCGACGACGCCGGCGCCGACGGTCTTGCCGCCCTCACGGATGGCAAAGCGCAGGCCCTGCTCCATCGCGATCGGCGCAATCAACGTCACCACCATCTTGATGTTGTCCCCGGGCATCACCATCTCCGTGCCCTCGGGCAGCACCACCGC
>CAMAXP010000063.1 GCA_945862265.1 Bordetella parapertussis | reverse complement strand
AGAGCAACCGAAACATAGCGGATGTTTTGTGCAACCCAGGTATAGAGAGCCCGGGCCTTTGCGCGGTCATCTGTGGCCCCTGCCGTCAACCGTTGAGCCAGCGTCCGTATTTCATCGTTGATTTCAACATTGGGTTCGAAAAACGTCTTGGCCAAACGCCCCAGCGCTCGCATGTCCGGGATGGTCGATACCAACAGGTAATCTGCGTAATGGATAAGACCTGCCGCACCGGGTTGCGGCGGCAGCGCTTGTTCGCGTCGGTAGCGAAACGTGTAATAGGACAAGCCATCGACCGTCTTGTCCAGGCCGCCCGTTACACCGCGCTTGTCCACATAGAGTTTTTTCGACTCAGGCAGGACGAACTGGGCCTCCCAATCGGAGAACACGAAACTCGGTGAAAACACGAATCCAGCCGTGAACTCCCCAGGATACGGCGTCGCATGAACCCGTGAGACAACCTTGTAGGAGATCAGGCTCCCGACCGCGACCCGGGGGAAGATGATGGCCTTGATCTTCGAATCGGAGAATTCGGCAACCCCGCCACTGTTGTCCTCCTCCCTGTCCCGGATCGCCGAAGGCGGAACCGGAATCCTAGTCCCGTCCCGGGTGATCGTCCACGCATCGACCGACAGAATCTCCTCCTGGCTGGAGATATAACTGATCTCTCGGCTGCCGTAGTCCTCAGCCCCTTTCGGGGTTCGGATACGAAAAGAGTTCTCCATATATTGGATGTAGGTGCCATCACCATTGACGACGAAGGTCTGATGATCGCGCTCGATCGCAACGGGAGGGGTGTAGGCGCGCTGTGCCCAGGAGGTTGCGCCGCAAAAGCCCAGGATCAGAAAAGCGAGAACATGCGGAATGCGATGAGCGGTCAATTGATGCCTTTCAACAGGTTGAAGAGCCCCCCCGTTTGGCTAAAGCCTCTTCCTACGAGGATGCAATGACCTCCCCGTTGAATAATGCGAGACAGTTGCTTAGCGGGACTTAGAGTTTATCCGTAGCTCCAGCTGACGTCCGGCACCTCTGCAAACACTCGCAGCAGCCCCTTCGACCAGAACCCGCTGATCTGCGCGAAATACGGGTCGCCCTGGCCGAAAGTGCTGCAGCGCGAGCTCAGCGCGTTAAGGCCCCTTCCTCGGCCCGCGCTACCGAGCGCTGTACGGTCTCGTCCAGCTCCTCGAGCAGCGTACGCACCCGGGCGAGGCGTTCGATCGTCTCGATCGTATCGTGCCATTGATCGAGGATCGAGCGCATAGGCCCGCGTTGCGCGACCCTTTGCAGCGAAGCCGCTCCCTGCGCAAGGTCCTCGAGCGCCTGCGTGGCGTCGCTCGCATACACGTGCAGCGCTTCGACCTCGTTTGCAAACAGGATGTGCAAATACAAGCCGAGCGGTCCCCCGATGAGGCGGGAGAGAACCAGCGCGGCCACCGCGCCGGGATCCACGCCCAGCGTGCGGGAGTGCTCGAATAGGGCGGCGTATTCGTCCCCCAGCCCTGCATCCTTGAGCAGCCTGAACGCGTGCTCTGGTGCCAACCGCGTCGGGTCGGCCTTGACCAGTACGACCAGTCGCCGAAAGGGCTTCGGGACCACGTCCTTTGGGGGGCGGCGCTCCCGAAGGAAGGCCGGCATGGCGACGTCGTCAACGACCCGCGCCTCTGCGGAGGATGCCGAGGACAGCATCACATTGGAGGGGGGCGGGGATGCGTGCACGCCCGCCACACTTCCCGTCCCGCTCCAGCCGGCCGGGAGCATCTGCGGCACTTTGCGCAGCACGGGGAGATCCGGCGACTGCTCGCCCGCGGCCCGCTCGGCGACCACGAGCCAGTGGGTCCAGGCGCTGATCAGCCGGTAGCGCAGCGCAGTGTCCCGGCCGGCGGTTTCGTCCAACTCCTTCAGCCGCGCCGAGGCCGCGAGCCGGGCGACCGTGGTCGCACCGTCGCCGGTCGCGGGCCCTGGGAGTTGCCCGATCGGCAGCACCTGCCGGAAGACCTCGCCCCTTTCTGTTTCCACCTCGAGGACTACGGGCCCGTCGATCGACGGGCCCTCGAACCGCGCGGAGGCAAACACCGTGTCGCCCTCGAAGACCGCGCCCGCTTCGGCCGGGGCGCGGTCGGTCGCGCCTTCGGGCCAATGGATCACGACCCGCCGAGCGCGCTGCGAGCGAACGCGCTCGAAGTGCCGCAGAACGCGTTCGGCCATGTCCTCTCGTGGCGAAACAAGTTCGCACCCGCCTCCCGTCGCGGCGGCCAGGCCGCGCACGGCCGCCTCAGTGACCGAACTGCCCACCCCGACGGTGAAAATCCGGTGCCCGTAGTGTTTCGCCGCCCCGGCCAGGCGCTCCCAGCTGCTAACCGCCCCGTCCGTCACGAGGAAGATATCGGCATCCGGGGCGTCGCCCACCGCCGCGTGCGCAGCCTCCAGAGCAATGCCGACCTGCGTGCCGCCCATGGTCGCGTCGAGTTGTCGCGCGAACCGCTTGGCCCTCGCCAGGTTGGCCTTGCTGCAGGGGAGCAGGCCCTCCGAGAGCGCCTTGGTCGTGGTGCCGAAGGCGATCAGCGTGATGCGGTCCTCGGTTTTCAGCTGGTCCAGGATCCCGTCGAGCGCCTGCCGGGCCTGCTCGATCGAGTCGCCCGCCATGGAGCCCGAGCAGTCGATCACGATCGCCAGGTTCAGCGCCCGGGGTTGCCGCAGCCCCGGGAAAAAAGGCTGGAAGCTTGCCAATGCCGCAAGGCCGTCGCCGTCCCGGTCGGCGAGGGCGAAACTGCGCGTTGCCTGGGGCGCTTTTGCCACCAGGATGAAGTCCCGGTCCATCGCAGCCCCGGCTTGCTCGAGGGTGATCACCGCAGTGTCCCCGGACCGGGCGAGGTTGATCGCATGCGAGGGGCAGGTGAATTGGGCGTCGCAGAGACTCCCGCAGATCTCCATGCGCAGCGAAAACCGGTTCTCGACGCTCAGCGAGTGTTCGGGCGCATGGTGCGGCAGCAGGGGCGACGCGCCGAAGCGGGGCGCAACGGTAGTCGGCAGCGAGACCCGCAAGAGCTCGCCTGTCCAGCGGCACAGCAGCGCGTAGCGGAACGTGATCTTCGCCTGCTCTCCGGGCAGGAGGTTGCCGACGTTCATCGTGTAGAGGCCGGGCTCGGGCGCCTGGAGCATTACGGCCGCGTTCCCCTCGGCCAGTGCGTCCTCGTACGCCTCCTCGGCGTCCGCGCTGGCCTGCACGGTCCCGTTCAGGACCCGCCCGCCGATCTCCACCTGCAGTTCGAGCAGCACCGCGTCCAGGGGGAGCGGAAAGGTGTACACCGCCTCTATCGCCACCGCCTCGTCGTTACGGTAGGACTGGGTGACGCCCACCTCGGAGAGGAGGTCGCGCAGCACAGCCGAGACCGAGACGTCGCACAGCGCGACCTTTTCCCCGTGGGTGCCGGTCAGTGCGGATGCCGTATTGTTCATTCAGTGTCCTCGCCGTTTTTGAGTTGCTGGTAGGCCTGCGTAACTGCGCGAAAAAATGCCCGGACCTGCTCCGGGCCGAGCCCGGCGCGACCGGGCTCGAGGGTGACTTCGACGCCGTCGGCCACCACGAGGTGGCTCCAGACTTCCACCGTGCCCGGTCGCCGCGGCGCCGGCGGCAGCAGCCCGCTGGCGGGCTGTTTCATGACTTCGGCGATGCGCTCGAGGGAAAGCCCCGCCAGCTGCCACTTGCGCACCATGAGGAGCTGTTCGACGTGCGCCTGGGTGTAGTAGGCGCCCTTGCCGATGCCCTGCGGGCGATCGACCAGGCCCGACTGGATGTAGTAGCGGACGGTCCGCCGGGGCAACTCGACAAGCGTGGCGATGTCCTCGAGGGAGTAGGTCTTATCGGGTTTCATGACACCAATACTAAACAGTTTAACTGTCTTTGTAAAGTGGCATGAATCCGGGCCGCGGAGTGGGAAGGGTGGTCCGGCGCCAATCGCGCACTTTTTCGTACCCTGTGCTACGGTGCCCGGTCCCAGTCGGAGCCCGAGCACCCGGAGAGCCCCTGTCCCGCCAAGGAAAAGGACAGGACGGAATAAATGGATGGAAGCCTCTCATTGGAGCGCGCATGACGCGAAGAGCTGGTTACCGTATGTATGCGTGCCCCGGATGCGGGGCGCCGCGCCTGTTTGCCGTGTACGGGTCGATCAACCTGACTTGCCCGATTCCGCACGACGCCTCGGACATGACGTCGTCGGTGAAGTGCGCGTGCGGCCGGGTGTACTCGACCGGGGAGGCGCGTTTCCTCGGATGGGCCAAGGATGCGCCGCCGGCCGTGGCAGAAGGGCCGGTCATCCCGGCTTTCCTCCTCAAGGACCCGGCGCGCCTGGGCGTGCGCGCCGCGCCGCCGCTGGGAAGGGGGATGCGCCTTTGCGCGCAGTTGCGTGAGCGCATGGGTAAATGCCTGCTGTGAGGCTGCACCACCAAGCAGGCCCTTTCCGGCGCGGACCGCGAACGGCTCGGGCGTTGGGGTCAGTGGTGCCGGTCTGCTGAAAGGGTTGCTGCCGAGGCGCATCTAGAGCACCGATTCAACGCGATGTTACCTGGGTAACATGGGCCGCATCGCCCGTTCCCGTTGGACATTGTCCAACGCTCGGATGGCGTCTGACGTAGGAGGCAGAGCCGCCTAGCTGGCCACGCTTCTTCTCAAAATTCCCCGAACAAGGTTCGATAATCCCCATTTTGGGGAATCTTCGCGGATGAGATGTCATCCATCGACGATCCAAGTGCGGATTTACTCTCAAATCGGGGCTTCCCGTCCCTCGAGCACACGCGCTGCGCTTGCTTTTCTGGCTCTCCGCATCTTGCCGTTCCCCATAACAGGGACGATAATCCCCGGTATGGGGAATGTATCGAAGCTTTCAATCGCTGATGTGCTGTTTTCTTCTGTACAGCGGAAGGTGCTGGCCATCCTGTTTGCGGAGCCAGACCGCTCTTTCTACACGAACGAACTGGCCAAACGGGGAAAAACCGGCCGTGGTGCACTGCAGCGAGAGTTGGCGCGGATGACCGAGGTCGGTCTGATCAGCATGATCGTCTCCGGCAATCAAAAGCACTATAGGGCAAACAAAAAATCCCCTATATTTCAAGAACTTAGAGGAATTACGCTGAAGACGTTCGGGCTCAAGGATGTCCTGAAAGATGCCCTTGTGGGCCATGAGGATCGAATTCGCCTGGCTTTCATCTATGGGTCTGTGGCGAAGGGCACCGATACGGCGGCGAGCGATATTGACGTGATGATTATTGCAACGGGCCTGACCTACAGCGATGTTTTTGAGGCCCTGACGCCGGCAGAGCAGGGCTTGGGCCGCAAGGTGAACCCGACCCTGTATACCCCGGAGGAGTTTGCCAAAAAGATCGCGGACGACAACCACTTTGTCACGCGTGTGCTCGACCAACCGAAGATCATCCTCATAGGCGATGAAAGTGCCCTCCGCAACGGACAGCCTGAAGAATCTGCAGAAGATCGGCAGCCTTAAAGCCGAGCACCCCGATCAGGCTGAGTTCAGCGGGTTGCTCAAGTCGGCGGATCGGAAGATCCCCGATGCGGAGAACCCCTCGCTTTCGCCGGAAAGCAGGTTCACCCTCGCATACGATGCCGCGCATTCACTCGCGCTTGCAGCGCTTCGCTGGCATGGCTACCGCTCGGAGAATCGCTACATGGTCTTCCAGGCGCTGGCGCACACCCTTTCCTTTCCGCCGGCCAAGTGGAGATTTCTGGACAACTGCCACGGCAAGCGCAATGCCGCCCTTTATGAGGGGGGCTATGCTGACGATGAGCAGCTGATTCTCGAACTCATCGCGATCGCGAAAGACCTGCGCACAAAAGTCGCAGCCCTGGGCCCGATCAAAGTCGAGCAGGGACGTTAGCCAGGCAAACGTAACGCGGGGCAGCCGCCCAGCGTGGCCCTACCCCGAGATGCGGATCCGCTCGCTGACTTCCATGGTCTCGATGCCGCCGCCGGTGCGCACGCCGCGGATCGGGCAGGCGTCGAGGTAGTCCGCGCCGATGGCGAGCGCCAGGTGCTCGCCGCTCGCGCGGTCGCTCGAGAGGTCGAAGCCGCGCCACTGGTCGCCGACCCAGGCCTCGGCCCAGGCATGGCTGTGCATGCGGCCTTCGTCGGCAACCTTCGCCGAATGCAGGTAGCCGCTGACGAATCGTGCCGGGACTTCGAGGTGGCGGCAGCACGCAATGAACACATGCGCCTGGTCGCGCACGCTGACCACGCCGCCGGCAAACGCCTCAGCCGCGCTGGCTGCGCCGCTGATTTCGTCGGGCTTGAAAGGCATCTTGTCTTCGATCGCACCGGCCAGGTCGCGCAGGCCCGCGAGCGTGCCTGCGCGCTTGCGGTGCCTGTCGGCAAACGCGGCCAGCGCCTCGTCGACCCGCGTGACCGGCGTCGTGCGGCGGAACACCAGCGGCGAGAGGCCGGCGTCGCCGCCGTCGCCGGGGGCATCGCCGCTCGGGTGGGTTTCGACCACGCCATGTGCCCGGATGCGGATCTCGGACACCGGCTTGTCGAGCGTCAGCACGTGCAGCACGTTGCCGTAGCCGTCGAGCGTGCGGGTCGCGGGCACCTGGGTGTTCACGGACCACTCAAGGACGCGGTGGCGCGGCGACTCCCTCGGCGTAAGGCGGAAATACTGCGTCGACGAGCGCACCGGCGCGTCATAGCGGTAGGTAATGTCGTGGACGATGTCGAGCTTCATACCGTCCCCAGGTAGGCTTTCTGGATGCGGTTTCCAAGCTCGCCGATGTCGTCGAGGCACGTCTCCAGGTATTCGTGCAGGCCGGCCTGGAAGATCTCCTCGATGTCGGCGTGCGTGAGCCGCACGTGCAGCTCGCCCGCGAGGCGCTTGGCGCCCTTGTCGTGCTGGCCCTCGATCCGCTCGAGCGCCTCGTTGACCTGCGCAAAGCACGCGGCGAGCGAGCGCGGCATCTTCTGCTCGAGCAGCATCAGCTGGGCCACCTTGATCGGGAAGATCTGGTCGCGGTAGAGGGTCCGGTAGGTCTCGAACGCGGAGACCGAGCGCAGCAGCGCCGCCCACTGGTAGTAGTCGAGCGCCCCGCCCACATCCTCCACCCGCGGCAGCAGGATGTGGTATTTCACGTCGAGGATCCGCGCGGTGTTGTCGGCCCGCTCGAGGAAGGTGCCGAGGCGCGAGAAGTTGAACGCTTCGCCGCGCACGATGGTGCCGTAGGTCACGCCGCGAAAGAGGTGGCTGCGGTCCTTCACCCAGTCGAAGAAGCGCGTGGCGTCCGAGCCGGTGATGTCCTTCTTCTTGAAGCCCTTCAGTTCGAGCCACGTGGCGTTGAGCGTTTCCCACATCTCGGAGGTGATCTGCCAGCGCACGGCGTGCGCGTTCTCCCGCGCCCACTTGAGGCACGAGTAGATCGAGGAGGGGTTCTTCTCGTCGAGCGCCATGAAGTCGAGCAGCGCGGGCAGCGTGAGCTTTTTGTGGACCTCGAAGAAGGCGGTGTCGGTCTCGGTGATCGACAGCGGCGCGAGCAGGTTCTTCTGCTGCTGCGCGTCCTTGGTGCCGAACAGCACGAGGTTCGAGGTCACGCCGAGGATGCGCGCCATGTTCTCGGCGCGCTCCATCTGGCGCGACATCCAGAAAATCCGGTCGGCTACGCGGGAAAGCATTATTCGACGACCCACGTGTCTTTGGTGCCGCCGCCCTGCGACGAGTTCACCACGAGGGACCCTTCCTTCAGCGCAACGCGCGTGAGCCCGCCGGGCACGAACTTCACGTCCTTGCCCGACAGCACGAACGGGCGCAGGTCGATGTGGCGCGGCGCGATGCCCTGCTCGACGAAGGTCGGGCAGGTCGACAGCGACAGCGTCGGCTGCGCGATGTAGTTGGCCGGGTTGGCGAGGATGCGCGCGCGGAAGGCCTCGATCTCCTTCTTCGTGGAGGTCGGGCCGATCAGCATGCCGTAGCCGCCGGAGCCCTGGACCTCTTTCACGACGAGCTTGGGCAGGTTGTCCATCACCTCGGCGAGGTCCTTGGGCTTCTTCAGCTGCCAGGTGGGCACGTTCTTGAGGATCGGCTCCTCGCTGAGGTAGAAGCGGATCATGTCCGGCACATAGGGGTAGGTCGACTTGTCGTCGGCCACGCCGGTGCCGAGCGCGTTGGCGAGCGACACGTTGCCGGCGCGGTACACCGACAAGAGGCCCGGCACGCCGAGGAAGGAATCCGGGCGGAACGCCAGCGGGTCGAGGAAGGCGTCGTCCACGCGGCGGTAGATCACGTCGACGCGCTGCCGGCCGCCGGTGGTGCGCATGTAGACGTAGCCGTCCTTCACGAAGAGGTCGGCGCCTTCGACCAGTTCCACGCCCATCTGCTGAGCGAGGAAGGCGTGCTCGAAGTACGCGCTGTTGTACTGGCCCGGCGTGAGCACCACGACGGTCGGCTCGCGCATTTCGTTGGGCGCCGAAGCGCGCAGGGTGTCGAGCAGCAGGCCGGGATAGTGCTCGACGGGCAGCACGGATTGCGTCGCGAACAACTCCGGAAACAACCGCATCATCATCTTGCGGTTTTCGAGCATGTACGACACGCCGGAGGGGGTGCGCAGGTTGTCCTCGAGCACGAAGTAGCCGCCGTCCTCGTGGCGGATCAGGTCGATGCCGGCGATCTGCGAATAGACCTGGTTGGGCAGGTCGAGGCCGACCATCGACACCTGGTAGGCCTCGTTGGTCAGCACCTGTTCGGCGGGGATCACCCCGGCCTTGAGGATCTCCTGCCCGTGGTAGATGTCGTGGAGGAACCGGTTCAGCGCGGTGACGCGCTGCTTGAGTCCCTTGGCGAGCATCTCCCACTCGGCGCTCGGGATGATGCGCGGAATGGTGTCGAACGGGATCAGGCGCTCGGCGCCGGCTTCATCGCCGTAGACGGCGAAGGTGATGCCCACCCGGTGGAACAGGAGGTCGGCTTCGCGGCGCTTTTCCGCCACCCGCTCGGGAGGCATGCTTCCCAGCCAGGCCTCGATGTTCCGGTAATGCTCACGCACGCCCCGCCCCTTGCCGGCGGGCAGGTTCATTTCATCGTAATGCTGGACGGGTGCGGGCATGGCGGAATCTTGGGGCTGTGCCCTACTCTAAGCAACCCATGTGCCACAGGCAAGGCGGCCGGGCTTTCGGGTGTTCACCGGGGCACTTCGGGCGGCGGAGGGCGCTGACGCACCAAGCAGGTGCATCAGGCCGCCGGGACTCTCAGTTACTTCGCGGAGAGGGGCAGCAGGGTGTCGCCGAACGCCGGCTCGGCCACAACGGCGCGGGCGGCGGCCTGGGCGAGGCGGCCCACCGAGGAAAAGCGCCGGTATTCGGAGGGCGAGGCGCCCACCTGGTTCAGGAAGAAGCGCGTGAAGTTGCTCTGCGCCGAAAAACCGAGTTCGGCGGAGACGTTGGCGATCTTGGTGTCCGTGGTCGACAGGCGGGTAATGGCCGTCTCGACGCACAGCATGTCGAGGTACTCGCGCGGCGAGCGACCGGTGCACATCTGGAACAGGTCGTAGAAACGCGAACGCGACAGGCCGACCTGGGTGGCGACGTCGTCCATGTTCACGTCCTTGTTCGGGCGGGCGCGCAACAGCCCGATCGCGCGGCGGATGCGCGCATCGGCGAACTTGGAGCCGCGCCACATCGGCGAGGTGGAGCGCCGCTTGGCGATGTAGCTGTCGATGATGGACAGGATCAGCTCCTGCACCATGAATTCCAGCCGGTCGGCCGACAGGAACCGGTCGTTCATCATGTCGATGACCATGGCGTCCACGATCCTGCGGATGTGGGGCGTGATCGTGTCGTGGGTGCGCGGGTAGGGGCCGTGGCCCGCGTTGCGGAACATCGACGGGAAGGTCTGGGTCAGCCAGTCGCTGGAAATGTTCACCAGCAGCTGGCGTCCGGTGGTGTCGCCCTGGCGGCTCAGCGTCTCGTGGACCCGGCCCCCGTTGACGAACATGAGGCTTTCGCGGGTCAGGAGGGCCGACTCGCCGTCGATGACGTAATGGCGGTCGGCGCCGTCGTACTTGGCGATCAGCTGGTGCTCGGCGTGCGAATGGGGCTCATGCCCCGACAGGGATTCGTTGAGGAGAACCCGGCCGAAACGACCCTCGAAAATGCGCAGTACATTAGACATGCAGATATATTCCGTCGAACGATGGCGAGAGAATACTGCCCTGCTGCCGGGGGCGCCAGCATTGAATTCCCAGATATCTCAATAATCGCAGAAAACACCAATTTAATGCGCGCTTACTTACTTTAAATTGTCTCACTTTCTTGGATTTATCCGGGAAGTCACTGCGGCCGCTTGGCAGAGATGACCCGCGTGTTCACACCGACCCAGTTGAGCCCGCCGAAGAGGCGGCCGTGCTCGATTTTTACGCAGCGGTCCATCACCACGTCGAGGCCCGCGGCCGCGGCCAGGGTGGCGGCGGCTTCGTTGACCACCCCGATCTGCTGCCAGAGCACCCTGGCGCCGATGGCAATGGCCTCCTCGGCCAGCGGCAGGATCCGCTCGGTCTTCTGGAAGCAGTCGACGATGTCGACCTTGTCGGGAATTTCGCGCAGCGACTTGTAGCACTTTTCGCCGAGCACTTCTTCATACTGGGGGTTCACCGGGATGATCCGGTAGCCGTGCTCCTGCATGTACTTGGCCGCGAAGTAACTCGGCCGGTACCAGTTCGCGGACAGGCCCACGACCGCGATCGTGAGGTTTTCGCGCAGGATGCGGCGCAGGGTGGGGATGTCGGCGTCGTGCATGGGGCAGATTATAGTATCGGCGTGGTGTTGCCGAGTGGGAAACAAGGGGATCCAATGTACATAGAAGAGCGCATGTACCTGCTGTATCCGGGCAAGGTGCCCGAATACTTCAGGCTCTACGAAACCGAAGGCATGGCCACGCAACTGAAGCACCTGCCGCATCTGGTCGGGTACTACTTCACCGAGGTCGGCGTGCAGAACCTCGTGGTCCACATGTGGGCCTACGACGACCTCAACCAGCGCGACGCCTGCCGCGCGGCGATGCAGGCCGACCCGGCCTGGCAGGCCTACGCGGCCAAGATCCGCCCGCTGATCATCTCGCAGGAAACCCGCATGATGAAGCCGGCGCCGTTCTTCAAGCCGCGGCTCGACAAGATGCTCTCCTCCACCAAAGGTGCCTGAATGAAGTCCGACCTCAAGACCCGCCACGGCGGGAAGATCCTCGCAGACGCGCTCGTCGGCCACGGCGTAGACATGGCCTTCGGCGTGCCGGGCGAAAGCTTCCTGCCCGTGCTCGACGGCATCTACGACGTGCGCGACAAGCTGAAATTCATTATCTGCCGGCAGGAAGGCGGCGCCTCCTACATGGCCGACGCCTACGGCAAGCTCACCGGCAAGCCCGGCATCCTGTTCGTGACCCGCGGGCCCGGTGCGACCAACGGCTCGGTCGGCGTGCACACCGCGTTCCAGGACTCCACGCCGATGATCATGTTCATCGGCCAGGTCGGCAACGAGATGGTCGAGCGCGAAGCCTTCCAGGAAATCGACTACCGCCGCATGTACGGCCCGATGGCGAAGTGGGTCGCGCAGATCGACCGCACCGAGCGGATTCCGGAGTACGTGAGCCACGCCTTCCACACCGCGATGGCCGGCCGGCCCGGCCCGGTCGTGCTGGCGCTGCCGGAGGACATGCTGTTTGCGGACGCCGCCGTTGCGGATGTGCCGCACTACAAGACCGTGCGAGCCTCGCCCGCGGCTTCGGACATGCAGGAGATCGGGCGGCTGCTCTCGAAGGCCGAGCGCCCGTTCGTGATCCTCGGCGGCTTCGGCTGGACCAAGGATTCGGTGCAGGCGATCCGCGCCTTCCTCGAGAAGAACAATCTCACGGCCGGCGCTTCGTTCCGTTGCCAGGACCTGCTCGACAACCGCTCGCCCTCCTACGCGGGGCACGTGGGGATCGGCGTGGACCCGAACCTCGCCCAGCGCATCAAGGACGCGGACCTGCTGCTGGTGATCGGCGCACGCCTGGGCGAGATGACGAGCAGCGCGTATACGCTCTTCGACGTGCCGGTGCCCAAGCAGACGCTGATCCACGTGCACTCGGGCGCCGAGGAACTCGGCCGCGTCTACCAAGGCGCGGTGCTGGTGAACTCGGGGTATCCGCAATTTGTGGAAGCGCTTGGGGCATTGAAGCTCGACGGCGCGAAGTGGCGCGCCGGCACGGAGGCCGCGCGCAACAGCTACCTCTCGTACATCGAGCCCAAGCCCCTGCCCGGCAAGCTCCAGTACGGCGACATCGTAAAGGGGCTGCGGGAGACGCTGCCCGCGGATGCGATCATCTGCAACGGCGCGGGCAACTTCGCGACCTGGGTGCACCGCTACTACCAGTATCGCGATTTCCGCACCCAGCTCGCGCCGACCAACGGCTCGATGGGCTACGGCGTGCCGGCCGCGATCGCCGCGAAGATCGCCGAGCCGCACCGCACGGTGGTGGCCTTTGCCGGCGACGGGGACTTCCTCATGAACGGGCAGGAAATGGCGACCGCCATGCAGTACGGCGCCAACGTGATCGTCATCGTCGTGAACAACGGCATGTACGGCACGATCCGGATGCACCAGGAGCGGGAGTATCCCGAGCGGGTGTCAGGCACTGATCTATGCAACCCGGATTTTGCGGCGCTGGCCCGCGCCTATGGGGCCCATGGCGAGACGGTGGAGGAAACCGCCCAGTTCGCGCCTGCGCTCGCGCGCTCGATGGCTTCGGGCAAGCCGGCGCTGATCGAACTGCGCCTCGACCCCGAGGCGCTGACCCCCGCGATGAGCCTCTCCGCCATCCGCGCCCAATCCCTCGCCAAACGCAAGGGCTAGCGCCCCGACTTTAGAGGAAGGGGGTACGGGGGGAACCTGCGGTTCCCCCTGTTCGTGACTACGAAGTAGTCGCAACGAAGTCTTTGTCTTCCTGGTGCTCGCGCTCGAACTTCAGGAAGTCGTAATACCCGCAATGCGGCTCGCCCGGGTACTGGCGGCAGATGGTGGGGCGCGCGGTGTAGATCGAGCATTGGCGCTTCTCGGTGTCGAAGAACCGGCAGATCTTCTTGAAATGCTCGTCCTTCTTCTTGCGCAGGGTCCAGCACTTCTCGCTGCGGTCGTAGACGAAGAACTTCTTCTTGGCCACGGTGAACGAAACGTCGAAGTGCTTCGCCACGCGCTCCATGTCACGCTTGGTGACTTCGATCAGCGGATAGCTGCAGCAGTAGCCCGGGCACTTCAGGCAGTCGTACTGGTTCTTCGGTTTCGCGCTCTTGATGGGGATGGTTTTTATGGAGGCCATTTCTATGCACAGGGAGAGGGGAGGGCTTGGGTGTAGCAAAAAACAGGCCGCGAAGTTTAACCCGGTTTCGCACCCGCTCACCGCCGTTGTCCGCTGCCGCAAGGCAGGGTGCGGAAATTGCACCGCTACAATTGCAGCTACTGCACCAGTCCACCCAACGGGAGTCCCGCGTGAAGCCCCTTCTCTGCCTGCTGATCACCCTTGCTTCCAGCCTCGCGAGCGCGCAGGGCTGGCCCTCCCGTCCGATCCGGGTCGTCGTGCCGTTCCCGCCCGGCGGTTCTACCGACATCGCAACCCGGCCGGTAGCCGACCGGTTGTCACAGGCCCTGGGCCAGTCGGTGGTGGTAGAGAACCGTAGCGGCGCCGGCGGCAACATCGGCACCGAAATGGTGGCCAAGAGCGCCCCGGACGGGTACACGGTGCTGATCGCCACTGATGCCGTGGCTTCCAACCCGCATACCTACAAGAACCTCGGCTACCAGACGCTGAAGGACTTCATCCCGGTCGTACAACTTTCGCGCCAGCCGGTGGTGATGGCGGTGCATCCGTCGCTCGGCGTGAACACGCTGGCGGAACTGGTGGCGCTGGCCAGGCAGAAGCCGGGGCTGGGGTTTGCCACCTCGGGGGCGGGCTCCCAGCAGCACATGGCCGGCGAGTGGTTTGCAAAGCTTGCCGGGGTCCAGCTCACGCACGTGCCTTACAAGGGCGGCGGGCAGGCCATCACGGACCTCGTGGCCGGGCAGGTGCCGCTCGGGTCGCTCGGCTCCTCGCCGCTCATCCCGCACTACAAGGCGGGCAAGCTGAAGCTGATTGCGCAGAGCACGCGCACGCGCTCGGCAGCGCTGCCGGAAGTGCCCACCTATGAAGAGTCCGGCTACAAGGGCCTCGTCATCGAGCAGTGGCTGGGGGTGCTGGTGTCCGTGGGGACGCCCGGGGACATCGTCGCGCGGCTGAATGCCGAAATCAACAAGGCCCTGAGCGACGCCACGGTTCGGGAGCGCTATTTCCAGGCCGCCCAGGAACCGCTGGGCGGGACGCCCGAGCAGTTCGGCCGGCTGATCCGCGAGGACTACGAGAAGTACGGCCGTCTGGTCAAGGAACTCAACATCAAGGTCGAATAGCGCTCAGTGGTGCAGGATCTTCGACAGGAACTGCTGCGCGCGCTCGGAGCGCGGCTTGCCGAAGAAGTCGTCCTTGGTCGCGTCCTCGACGATCCTGCCCTCGTCCATGAAGATCACGCGATGGGCGACCTTGCGGGCGAATCCCATCTCGTGCGTGACGCACATCATGGTCATGCCTTCCTGCGCGAGCTGCACCATCACGTCGAGCACCTCGTTGACCATCTCGGGGTCGAGCGCCGAGGTGGGTTCGTCGAAGAGCATCGCGATCGGGTCCATTGAAAGCGCCCGGGCGATCGCCACGCGCTGCTGCTGGCCGCCGGAGAGCTGTCCAGGGAACTTGTCCTTCTGGACGATCAGGCCGACCCGCTCGAGGTACTTGAGGCCGCGGGTCTGCGCCTCGTCCTGGCTGCGGCCGAGCACCTTGACCTGCGCAAGCGTCAGGTTTTCCGTCACGGTGAGGTGGGGGAAGAGCTCGAAGTTCTGGAACACCATGCCGACGCGCGCGCGCAGCTTGGGCAGGTCGGTCTTCGGGTCGCCGACCGAAATGTTGTCGACGACGATGTCGCCCTTCTGGAAGGGCTCGAGCGCGTTCACGCACTTGATGAGCGTCGACTTGCCCGAGCCCGAGGGCCCGCAGACGACGATCACCTCGCCCTTCTTCACCTCGGTGGTGCAGTCGGTCAGCACCTGGAAGCTGCCGTACCACTTGCTCACGTCTTTGATGGAGATCATGGGTGTCCTGCCTTTAGCGGATGATTGCGATCTTCGCCTGCAGCTTCTTCACGACTGACGACAGCGAGAAGCAGATGACGAAGTAGACGATTGCGGCCAGCAGGTACGCCTCCACCGGCCGGTTGAAGTTCTTGCCCGCGGTCTCGAAGCCCTTGAGCAGGTCGTAGGCGCCGATCGCGTAAACAAGCGAGGTGTCCTGGAAGAGGATGATGGTCTGCGTGAGCAGCACCGGCAGCATGTTGCGGAAGGCCTGCGGCAGCACGATGAGGCGCATGTTCTGGCCGTAGGTGAGGCCGAGCGCGAAGCCCGCGCCCACCTGGCCGCGAGATACCGACTGGATGCCCGCGCGCATGATCTCGGAATAGTAGGCCGCCTCGAACGCCGTGAACGTGATCACCGCAGACCACTCCGCGCCGAGCGGCCGGCCGGTGAGAAAGGGAATCAACAGGAAGAACCACAGGATCACCATGACCAGCGGGATCGAGCGCATGGTGTTCACGTAGACCGCGGCCGGGTAGGCCAGCCACTTGAAAGAGGACAGGCGCATCAGCGCAAGCACCGTGCCGAGGAAGATCCCGCCCACCATCGCGACGAGCGTGAGCTCGATGCTGAAGAGGAAGCCCTTGACGAGGAACTTGGAGACCAGGTCCCAGGTGAAGAATGACAGGTCGAGGTTGCCCATCTACCGGTCCCCGCCGATCGTGCCGGGCACGCGCACGCGCTGCTCGACGAAGGCCATGCCCCGGTTGATGGTCATCGCCGTGACGATGTACAGGCCCGTGACGGCGAGGTACACCTCGATGCCGCGGGAGGTCTCTTCCTGCGCCTGCATTGCGAACATGGTGAGCTCGGCCACGCTGACCGCGAACGCCACCGAGGAGTTCTTGATGATGTTCATGGCCTCCGACGTGAGCGGCGGGATCACGATCCGGAACGCCATCGGCAGGAGCACGTAGAAGTAGGTCTGCGGCAGGGTAAGGCCCATGGCGAGGCCGGCGCTGCGCTGGCCCGCGGACAGGGACTGGATGCCGGCCCGCACCTGTTCGGCCACCCGGGACGAGGTGAAGAAGCCCAGAGCCAGCACCACCAGCAGGAAACTGGGCACGCTCTTGAGGACGGGGAACATGGCCGGGACCACGTGGTACCAGAGGAAGATCTGTACCAGCAGCGGGATGTTGCGAAAGAGCTCCACCCAGGCGTTGCCCAGGCGCACCAGCCAGGGGTTCGGCGTGGTGCGCAGCGTCCCCACCACCGAGCCCAGCACGAAGGCGACGACCCAGGCGCAGGCGGCGACCGAGAGGGTCCAGCCCCACGCCGACATGAGCCATTCCAGATAAGTCTGTCCGCCCCCGGTGTCGCGGAGGAAGACTTCCCACTCCCAGCGGAAGTTCATGTTTGTATTCTCCCCATGGGCAGGGTAGAGCAATAAATGCGCCCGGCGCAAGCAAAAAAAAGCGCGCCCGCGGCGCGCTTTTTCAGCCCTGTGAAAGGGCGCTTACTTCTTGGCGTAGTCTTCCATCGGCTTGTCGTTCGGGGCCGTGAACAGGGTCTTCAGGGTCGCGCCGATCGGCAGGTTGACGCTGGTGTTCTTGGGCGGGATCGGTGCGATGAACCACTTCGCATAGAGCTTTTCCAGCGCGCCTGACTTCATCATGCCGACGATGGTGTCGTCGGCCAGCTTCTTCATCGAGGGGTCGTCCTTGCGGATCATGATGGCGATCGGCTCGACCGACAGCACCTCGCCGACGATCTTGTAGTCGGCCGGGTTCTTGGCGGTGGCGATCAGGCCGGCCAGGATGTTGTCGTCCATGACAAACGCGTCGGCGCGGCCGGTCTCGAGCAGCAGGAACGAGTCGGAGTGGTCCTTGCCGTAGATTTCCTTGAAGTCGACGTTGTTCGCGCGCTCGTGCTTGCGGAGCGTCTGCACCGAAGTGGTGCCGGTGGTCGTGGCGAGGCTCTTGCCGTTGAGCTGCGAGATCGACGTGATGCCGGAATTGGCCTTCACGGCGGTGCGCACCTCGGTGACGAATGTGGTCAGCGCGAACGACACGTCTTTCTGGCGCGTGGCGTTGTTGGTCGTCGAGCCACACTCGATGTCGACGGTGCCGTTCTGCAGGAGCGGAATCCGGTTCTGCGAGGTGACCGGCGTGTAGTTGATCTTGATGTTGCCGCCGGTGGCCTTCTTCATGTTGTCGATGATCGCGAGGCACACGTCGACGTGGTAGCCGGTGAACTGCCCGGCGCCCAGCGTGTACGAGAGCGGCGACGACGACTCGCGCACGCCCATGGTGATCTCGCCGGACTTCTTGACCTTGTCGATGGTCTGGGCCTGGGCGGGAACGGCGGATGCCGCGCCCACGAGGGCGGCGACGAGGATACGGGAAAACTTCATGGCGACTCCTTGGCGTTGTGTGTCCCCGGGACGGGGCGATAAGGCTGCAGCACGGGGATTCTGGATACAGCCCATGGGGCTGTCAAGCAAGCGCCGCGCCAAAGGCGCTCCTGTGGCGCTCCTGTGGCGCGCCTTCGGCGCGCCTGCGGCGAGCGCGGCCAGCGCGCGGCGAACTGCACCGCGGCTTCGATATGGCCGTTCTTCTCCCAGTCATGGTCGAAGTGCGGCGACTTGGCGGGGATGCGGATGTAGTCGGCGAGGGCCGGGACGATGGCTTCGTCCCAGAACAGGCCGATCTGGTGCAGCGGATCGGGGGCATTCATGCGGGCAATTATAATTGCCGCAAACAACCCGCAGGGGGACACATGGCCAAGGGCAAAGCCCCGCACGCAGCGAAGAAGCTCTGGGCGCCGTCGCAGGCGGCGATCGAGTCGGCACAGGTGACCCAGTTCGCGCGCTGGTGCGTGCATCGCTACGGGCTGGGGTTCAATACCTATCCCGGGTTCCATCGCTGGAGCTGCGACGACAACGACAAGTTCTGGTCGGGGTTGTGGGACTGGGCCGGCGTGCGCGGCAGGAAGGGCGACCGGATCCTCGTCGACGGGCATCGGATGCCGGGCGCGAAGTGGTTCCCCGAGGCGCGCCTCAATTTCGCCGAGAACATGCTGCGCCGGCGCGATGCCACGGATGCGCTCGTTTTCTGGGACGAGACGGGCTTCCGGCGGCGCATGTCCTACGCCGAGCTGCATGCGCAGGTTTCGCGCGCCGCGCAGGCGATGCGTGCCGCGGGCCTCAAGCCCGGCGACCGCGTCGCAGCCTTCATCCCCAACATGCCCGAGACCTGCGTGCTCGCGCTGGCCGCGATCTCGGTGGGCGCGGTGTGGTCGTCCTGCTCGCCGGATTTCGGCACCGACGGCGTGCTGGACCGCTTCGGGCAGACGGAACCGAAGCTCCTCTTCTGCGCCGACGGGTACCTCTATAACGGCAAGGCGCACGATTCGATCGCGCGCGTAAAGGACATCGTCGCGCAGCTGCCCTGCGTGAAGCAGGTGGTGGTCGTCTCCAACCTCGATGCGGCGCCCGACGTTTCTTCGATCCGCAACGCGCGCCGCTTTTCCGACTGGATCGCGCCCTACAAGGCGGGCGAGATCGAATTCGAGCTGCTGCCGTTCGACCATCCGGTCTACATCCTGTTCACCTCGGGCACCACGGGCAAGCCCAAATGCATCGTGCACGGCGCGGGCGGGTCGCTCTTGTCGGGCCTCAAGATGTACAAGCTGCAGTTCGACGTGCGGCCCGGCGACCGGTTCTACTACTACACGACCTGCAACTGGGTGATGTGGAACCTGCTCTTCGCGGGGCTGGGGGCCGAGGCGGCCGTGATGCTGTACGACGGCTCCCCGTTTGCCCGTGATGGCCGCATCACGTTCGACTTCGCCGCGGCCGAGAAATTCACCCACTACGGGACCTCGGCGAAATTCATCGACGCCGTGGCCAAGCGCGGGATCAAGCCGCGCGAGACGCACAAGCTCGACGCGGTGCGCATGATCATCTCGACCGGCTCGCCGCTGGTGCCCGAGAGTTACGACTACGTGTACCGCGACATCAAGAAGGACGTGTGCCTGTCGTCGATCTCCGGCGGCACCGACATCATGGCGAGCTTCGCTGACGCCAACGCCATCCTGCCCGTGTATCGCGGCGAGCTGCAATGCCGGGGCCTCGGCATGGATGTCCGCGTCTACGACGAGGACGGCCGGGAACTCCACGGTGAGAAGGGCGAGCTGGTGTGCGTGAAGCCCTTCCCTTCGATGCCGGTCGGGTTCTGGAACGACCCGGACGGGTCACGCTATCGCGCCGCCTATTTCTCGCGCTATCCCGGCGCCTGGTGCCACGGCGACTGGTGCGAGGTCACGGAACGCGGGACGATGGTCGTCTACGGGCGCTCGGACGCCACGCTCAACCCGGGCGGGGTGCGGATCGGCACGGCGGAGATCTACGGGCAGGTGGAAAAGATCGATGCGGTCGAGGAGTCGGTGGCGATCGGCCAGCTCTGGCCGCCGGCGAAGCCTACCGACACGCGCGTGGTGCTGTTCGTGAAGCTGCGGCCGGGCCTGGTGCTCGACGCGGCGCTGGAAGAGCGCATCCGCCGCCAGATCCGCGACAACACCACGCCGCGCCACGTGCCGGCGCGGATCGTGCAGGTGCCGGACATTCCCCGCACCCGCAACGGCAAGGTGGTTGAACTGGCGGTGCGCTCGGTGGTGCACGGCATGCCGGTCAGGCACACCGACGCGCTGGCCAACCCCGAGATCCTGAAGCTCTTCGAGAATATGCCTGAATTGGCAAGCTGATTGGCTGAGTCTCCGCTCCCGGGCGATGCGTCAGTGCAACGTCGCTTTGCGGCCTTCGTAGATGCCCTGCAGCAGGCGCAGCGACCCCAGGCTCACCGCATGGTGGCTGAGCGCGTGCCCCAGGTCGGCGACGATGTCGAGCGTGACCGGCACGTGCATCGCCGCAAGGACGCGTGCCGCGCGCTCCGAATGCACGCGGGACACGATGGTGTCGTGCTCCCCGTGCACCAGGTGGACGCGGGCGCGGATGCTTGAGCCCGCCAGCGGCAGCTGGGCGAATCGCGCGGAGTAGGCCACCACCGCCCCCGCGAGGCCCGGGTACTGCTTCACCGCCTCGAGCGCCGCGGTGCCGCCCTGCGAAAAGCCGATCAGCACCGTGCCTTCGGCGCCGACGCCGCTGTTGGTTTGCTCGCGGCGCACCAAGTCCTCGATGCGCGGCAGGATCGCGCTGATCCGCTCGACGCGGTTGGCGTCGGTCAGCACCATTTCGGGGTCCGGTCCCGCTGCATCGGCATCGGGCGCGTCTTCCAGCGTGTTGGGCACGACCAGCGCGGCGCTCGGGAAGCGTGCCTGGAACCGGAACGCCACGGAAATCATCGATTCCGGCGTCGTGCCCCCGCCATGCAGGAACACGAACAGGTGCTTGGCCTTGTGCCGGGGCGACGGGTCGAAGCGGAAGACTTTGTTGGGTGTCATCAGGAAGGCCGGGTACAGCGCCGCATTCTCGCGCCATTGGCGGTCTTCTGTAAACTGTGCCGGGCCATCGCCTCCCGGAGCAAGCCATGCAAAGTAGCCAACCGAAAGCCGCATTCTGGCCCGCCTTCTGGGCGCTGGCGAAGCCCTACTGGGTGTCCGAGGCGCGCCGCAAGGGGGTGATCCTGTTGTGCTCCGTCGTCGGGTTCACGCTGGCCCTGGTCTGGGTCGAGGTCCAGTTCAACGACTGGAACAAGGGCTTCTACGACACGTTCGAGCACAAGGACCGGCTCGGCTTCTACCTGGAGCTGGGGCGGTTCGCGTTCCTGGCGGTGCTGTTCATCGTCCTCGCGGTCTACAAGCAGTACCTCCAGCAGATGCTGATGATCGAGTGGCGCGCGTGGCTCACGGACACCTACCTGCAGGACTGGCTGGACGGCCAGGCCTACTACCGGCTGCAATTGCTCGACCGCGGCACGGACAACCCCGACCAGCGGATCGCCGACGACCTGAACGGGTTCGTCGACCTGACCCTGTCGCTCTCGCTCGGCCTGCTTTCGGCGATCGTCACCCTGGTTTCCTTTGTCGGCATCCTGTGGGTGATCTCCGGCCCGCTCGAGGTGGCCGGCGTGACCATCCCCGGCTACATGGTCTGGGTGGCGCTGCTCTACGCGATTGCGGGCACCTGGCTCACGCATCTGATCGGCCAGCCGCTGATCGGGATGAACTTCGCCCGGCAGCGGGTGGAGGCTGATTTCCGCTTTGCGCTCGTGCGCCTGCGCGAAAACAGCGAGGGCGTCGCGCTCTATCGCGGCGAGGCTGGCGAGCTGGCCGGCTTCAAGGCGCGCTTCGCCGACGTCATCGCCAAGTGGTGGGCGATCATGCAGAAGCAAAAGCAGGTCACGTGGTTCACCGCCTTCTACGCCCAGCTGGCCATCATCTTCCCGTTCGTCGTCTCAGCGCCGCGCTACTTCTCGGGCGCCGCGCCGCTCGGTTCGATCTTCCAGACCGCCTCCGCGTTCGGCCAGGTGCAGGGGGCCCTGTCGTGGTTCATCGGCGCCTACCCGAGCTTTGCCAACTGGCGCGCGACTGTCGAGCGCCTCACCGGGTTCACCCAGGCCCTGGCGCGGGCGCGCGCAGAGGCCGACCGGCTGGATGGCGACCGGCTCGAAGGCGAGGATGCGGGCCTGACGCTCGAGCACCTGGTGATCTCGCTGCCGCAGGGCAGTCCGCTGCTGGGCGACACAAGCCTGCGCCTCGCGCCGGGCGAGAGCGTGTTCGTCACCGGACCCTCGGGATCCGGCAAGTCGACCCTGTTCCGTTCGATTGCGGGCATCTGGCCCTACTGGCAGGGGCGCATCCTGCTGCCCAAGGGCGCGCGCCTGCTGTTCCTGCCCCAGAAGGCCTACCTGCCGATCGGCACGCTCAAGAACGCCATTGCCTATCCGGCGCAGGCGGATGCCGTGAGCGATGCCGAAGTCACCGAGGCATTGGTTGCGGTCGGACTGGGGGCGCTGCAGGGCGACCTTGCGCGCGACGAGAACTGGGGGCAGGTGCTCTCAGGCGGCGAGCAGCAGCGGGTGGCGTTCGCGCGCGCGTTGATCAACCGGCCGGAATGGCTGTTCCTCGACGAGGCCAGCGCGGCCCTGCCGGAACAGGCGCAGGCGGAGATGTATTCGCTGATGCGCGAGCGGCTGCCGCAGACGACGCTGGTGTCCATCGGGCATCGCGAAAGCCTCGCGCAATTCCATCAGCGCAGGCTGCGTTGGCAGGTTACGCCGGGCGAGGCGCCCGGCCTTTCGCTGAGCTGAGGCGCTGCGGCTTCAGGCCGCGACGGGCGGCCTGCGGCGGCCCACGCCGGTCGCAGACTCGCGTGCGCGTACCTGCCTCGAAACTCGATCTACCGGCGCGCTCTGCGCCACTCCCACGGCGGCACGGGGTCAGTATCCGCCCATAGCCCATGCTTACCCAGTCTGGCATCGCACTCCAACGCATTCAGAGGCGAGTTCTTCGGTGCGTACCTGACGTACACCCAGGCCCAGCCTCGGCGTACTTGCTCGGCATTCGCATCAACCCCCGCACAGGTCACGCGGGCCAGAGTGCGCCCGTAGCGATCCTCGCCTTGAGTCTCAGCCGTTGCTGACTTTTGGCCGCACATATGAAAAAGGCTCGCCCGCGAATCCTGGCCATATGCCTGCTTCCACTCTGGCGCGTCAATGTCGGCTAGGCGGATCTTGTAGGTGGACTGCCCGTTGACGAGGGTCAGGGTGTCGCCGTCTTGCACCGCGGTGACGAGGCCGGAGAGTTCGGCGGAAAGGGCTGGGAGCGTCAGTAGCGCAAGCACCGCAGCGAGGGTGACCCTCATGCCTGTTGACGCCGACCGAAAATTGACCAGTTTAGGGGGCTAGTGTAGTGCTTCGTTCTGTTTGGAACTTAAGCGGCTGTTGGCGCGAATGACCTTGGCAAGGATGTCATTGGCCTTGGCAGTCCATACGAAAGGCTTGGGATTTTTATTGTGCAAATCGATGTACTCCTTGATTGCAGTGGTCAG
>CAMAXP010000062.1 GCA_945862265.1 Bordetella parapertussis | reverse complement strand
CCCCCCCCCCGCCGCCGGGGCGAATCCCGCCGCCACCATGAACTTCACTTCGACCGCGACGGAGCCATGCGGATTGCCAGGCGTACCCGCGTCGGTGCCTGCGACGATCGGCACGCCCGCCGCAGCGGCCGCGCGGAAGCTTTCCAGCCACTTCGCCGAGACGCGCCGCATCTTCTCGATGGCGTACTCGGGTATGCCGGTCCCGGGCGCCGCATCCAGGATGCGCCTCATCGGCGTAAGCGTCGGCACGAGCGCGGCCTTGCGCTCGAGCATCTTGTCGATCAGGCGGGGCGTGAGGTAGATGCCGTGTTCGATGGTGTTTACGCCGGCCTCGAGCGAGTTGAGGATCCCGCGCTCTCCCTGGGCGTGCGAAGCAACATGCTTGCCGACGTTGTGCGCCTCATCGACGGCCGCGCGCATTTCCTCCATGCTGAGCTGCGGATGCTCGGGTTCAACGCCACTCGTGATCACGCCGCCCGTGGCAACCACCTTAATCAGGTCCGCACCCAGCTTGAGGTTCCTGCGCGCCGCCTTGCGCGCCTCGTCGCAGCCGTCGATCTCGGTGCCTATGAAGCGGTTGTGTCCTCCCGTCATCACGATGCACGGTCCGGAGGCAAGCATGCGCGGCCCCTTCACGATGCCAGCATCGATGGCCTTCTTGAGCATGATGCCGATGCCGCCGCTGCAGCCAACGTCCCGCGCCGTGGTGGTCCCCGAGCGTAGGGTCGCTTCGGCGGCGGCCTGTGCCCGGTACGCGGTCGTGAGGTGCGCCTCGCCGATCAAGCGCGGCACGCTGTCAGCCGACCCGTCGAGGCAGAAATGGACGTGGGCGTTGATGAGGCCCGGCAGAATAACGAGGCCCGCCGCGTCGAAAACGGCAGCATCCGGCGGCAGATCTTTTGCGTCGACGAAACGGCCCGCCGAAATGCACAGCGCGTCACGGTGTTCGAGGCTCTCGCCTCCGTTCCAGACGGTTGCATTGATGATTTTCATCTTCGTTTCCCCGTTCGAGGTTCAGTCCGCCACTGCATTTAGTTCTTTCGCCACCACATGACATGCGATTTGCCGCGAACCATCCACGTCGGTGAGCGCGGGCCGTACTATGCCGCATTTTTCGATCGCCCGCGGGCAGCGCGGCTGAAAAGGGCAGCCTGGTGGCGGGTCGATGGGGCTCGGAATCTCACCCGACAGAATGATGCGGTCGCGCCGCCGGGCGGCATCGACCGCGGGCACCGCCGAGATGAGCGCCTGGGTATAGGGATGGAGGGGATCGGAGAGCAACCGGTCAGCATCGCAGATTTCCATGACCTGGCCGAGATAAAGCACGGCGATCCGGTTGCAGAAATAGGCGCACAGGTTGAGTTGGTGGGTGATGAAGATATAGGTCAGACCGAGCTGTTCGCGCAGGTCGATCAGAAGATTGACGATCTGGGCCTGGACAGAGACGTCCAGCGCGGACACCGCCTCGTCGGCGACGATCACCCTCGGGTTCGCTGCGAGCGCAGCGGCGATGGCCACGCGCTGGCGCTGCCCTCCTGAGAGCTCGTGCGGATAACGCTGTGCCATGGTCTGCGCCAATCCCACCAGTTGCAGCAGTTCCGCGATGCGCGCCTTGTGGCCGTCCGCCGAGGGGCCGCCGAAGTTGCGCAGGGGCTCGGCGAGGATCCTGCCGATGCGCATGCGCGGATTCAGAGAGCTGAACGGGTCTTGAAAGATGACCTGCACCTCGCGCCAGTAGGCATGCGGGTCACTCGATACAAGCTCCCGCACCTCGGCACCACGATAGCGGATGCTGCCGCTGGTGGGCGTATCGAGGCCGAGGACCAGGCGACCGAGCGTCGACTTGCCAGAGCCCGATTCGCCGACGATGCCGAAGCTCTCGCCGGAACGGATGGCGAGCGACACGCCGTCGATGGCGCGCAACAGCTTGTGCTCGACGCCAAGGCCGCAGCGGCGCACGACGCCGAAGGCCTTGCGCACGTCATCGATGCTCAGAAGGATGTCGGAATCTCTTGCCAGCGTAGACATCTCACTTCCCGTTGCATTTCGAGGATTTCGATCGCGGGGTGGATCACCCCGCAGCGGGGCATTGCATGCGCGCAACGCGGCTCGAAGCGGCAACCAGGCGCAATCTCGGACAGCAGCGGCGGGCGGCCCTCGATCGGCACCAGCGGTTTGCCAGTCACCGGGTCGGCGATGCACGACAACAGCCCGCGCGTATAGGGATGGCGCGGCGCGGTCAACACCGGCAGTACGGCGCCGCGCTCCTGGACTTCACCGGCATACATGACCGCGACCGAATCGCACAGCTCCGCGATGACGGCGAGGTCATGACTGATGAAAAGAATCGCCACGCCCGTCTGTGCGCGAATTTCGCGCAGCAGGTCGAGGATCTGCGCCTGGATCGTCACGTCGAGCGCCGTGGTGGGCTCATCGGCGATCAGCAGATCGGGCTGCGAGGCGAGCACCATTGCGATGAGCACCCGTTGTCGCATCCCGCCGCTCATCTGGAACGGGTAGGCGTCGATGCTCGTCGCGGGATCCGCTATGTGCACCATCGCAAGCAGTTCGATGGCGCGCGCACGGGCGGCGGCGCGGCTCACACGCTCGTGTGCGAGGATACCGGTAACGATCTGGTGGCCGACGCTAAACACTGGGTTCAATGCAGAGAGCGGCTCCTGGAAGATCATGCCGATCCGGCCGCCGCGCAGTTTGCGCAATTCATTCTCGGGCAGAGTCAGCAGATCCTGCCCGTCGAACAGGATCCGTCCACCACTGACGCGCGCCACGTCCGACGGCAGCAGGCCCATGATCGCCAGCGACGTCACCGACTTGCCGCTGCCGGACTCGCCCACGAGTCCGAGGATCTCGCCCCGCCGGATCGCGAAGCTCACCCCGTCGACCGCCTTTACGGTTGCGTCGTCGACGCGGAATTCGACCGTCAGGTTGTCGATTTGCAGCAGAACATCGGTCGCGTGCGTCATGCGCCCTCAGAGCTTCAGCCGCGGGTCGAGGGTATCGCGCAAAGCATCGCCGAGCAGGTTGATGCCCAGCACGGTCGCGACAATGGTGAGACCGGGAACGACCGTCAGCCACCACGCGAGGGACATGTAATCTTTGCCTTCGGCGAGCATCCAGCCCCAGCTCGGCGTGTCGGGCGATACGCCCAGGCCAAGAAATGTGAGCGCGGATTCCATGATGATCATGAAGGCGACTTCGAGCGTCATGACCACGATGATCGGTGTGGTGACATTGGGCAGAACGTGAGCGAACAGCACGCGCAGGCGGGAGTTCCCGCGCACCCGCGCCGCCTCCACGTACTCCTTCTCGCGCACCGAAAGCGTCTGCCCGTACACGATGCGCGCGAACTGCACCCATCGCGTCAAAGCGAGAACAAGTATGAGGTTTGTGACGCCGCTCCCCAGCGCGCCCACCACGACGACCGCGAAGAGAATGTAGGGAATCGCCAGGAAGACGTCCACCAGACGCATGAGCAAGGTGCGTATGAACCCATCGAAGAAGCCGGCTACGATGCCGACTGTGGTGCCGATGACGCCGGCGGCGAAAGCGGTGACGAAGCCCACAAAGAGCGAGACCTGGGCGCCGTACATGACGCGGCTCGCGATGTCGCGGCCGAGGTGGTCGGTGCCCAGAGGATGACTCCATACGCCGCCGAGCGTCGCCGGAGGCTTCAGGCGAAACATCAGGTCTTGCTGATTGGGATCGTGCGGGCTTAGCCACTGGGCGAGCAGTGCGACGACGAGGACCGTGAGGACGATCGCGAACCCGATGGCGCCGTTCGTGCGCCGCAGCAGGCGGCCGGCCGCCGAGCGGCGCAGCCGTTGAATGAAAGCCACCGTCGACTTGTCAGGCGCCACGACGCTCACTTGAAGGCGCCTCCTTCGCGGATCCGTGGATCCAGATACGTGTAGAGCATGTCGACCGACAGGTTGATGAGAACGAAAATTGCCGAAAGTACCAGGACGATGGCCTGCACCACGGGGTAGTCGCGCGCAAAGATCGAATCGATCGCAAAGCGGCCGACGCCGGGCCAGGAAAAGATCGTTTCCGTGATGACCGCTCCGCCCAGCAACACGCCGAACTCCAGGCCGATGACCGTGATGAGCGGTATGGCAGCGTTGCGCAGCGCGTATTGGAAGACGACGATGCGCTCAGCAATGCCCTTGGCTCGCGCGGTGCGGATGTAGTCCTGACTGAGAACGTCGAGCATGCCGGAGCGCGTAATGCGCGCGATCCGCGCCATGGAGAACAATGCCAGGGTACAAGCGGGGAGGATCAGCGTCTGCAAGCCGCCGCGACCGCCCGAAGGCAGCCATCCGAGGTTGACCGAGAAGAGCAGGATCAGCAACAGCCCCAGCCAATAGACAGGAGTCGCCTGGCCGAGCAGCGCGAAAGTCATGGCGGCCGAGTCCACGGCGGTGCCGCGCTTGACGGCCGCCATCACCCCGAGGGGGATGGCGACGAGAATGGCGAGCAGCAGACTGGCGAGCGTGAGCTGGACAGTCGCCGGAATGCGCTCGAGCACGAGTCCGAGCACCGGCTCGCCATGGCGGTAGGAATACCCCAGATTGCCTTGCACCACGTTGGCGAAATAATGAAAGTACTGCAGCGCGAGCGGATCGTTGAATCCCATTTGGGTGCGGAAGGCGGCGCGCTCGGCGGCCGTAGCGTCAAGCGGCAGGAGCAGCTGGGTCGGGTCGCCCGAGAGGTGCAGCAGGAAGAAAACGATAGTCATGACGCCAAGCAACACGAAGATCGCCTGGTAGAGCCGCCGCAGAAGGTAGATCAGCATGCGCCGTCGCCCGGCGCTCGGGCGAACTGCGCGCGCTCGGCGCCGGTCACCGCGTCACTTGACGGTGATCTCCTGCAGGACGACGGACTCGTCGGCCCGCGCTTTCCACGAGATTGCCGAACTCACCCCGTACATGTCGATCTGCTGGTGCAGGAAAAGCCATGGTGCTTCTTCGTGCACCGCCTGGTTGAAGTCGCGGTAGAGCGCGATGCGTTTGGCCGGATCCTGCTCCCGCCGCGCCGTACCGATGAGTGTGTTGATCTTTTCGCTCTCGAAGTTGGCGATCGGCTCGCCCGCCCCCAGCAACGGGGTGGCCCAATGGTCGGGGTCGAGGCTCGGCAGCGACCAGCCCAGCATGTACATGGGTTCGACGTTGTGGGTCGTGAACTTGCCAGCGTAAGTGCCCCACTCGTGCACCTTCACAGTCACCTTGATGCCGACCGCCCCGAGTTGCGCGGCCACAACCTGCGAGATGTCCTTGTCCATCAGGTAACGGCCGCTCGGACTGTCCAGGGCGACCTCGAAGCCGCGCGGATATCCCGCTGCGGCCAGAAGCTGCTTCGCCTTGACCGGGTTGTATTCGTATAGCGGCTCGTCATACTGGTGGCCGAGCAGGCGCAGCAGGTGGCCGTTGACGGAGCCCACGCGGTTGCCGTGGCCAAGCAGAACGCCGTTGATGATGCCCTTCACGTCGACCGCGTGATTGATCGCCTGGCGCACGCGCACGTCCTGCAGCGGGCCCTTCTTCGTATTCACGAGGGCGATGAACATCACGCGCGAGCTGGGCGCTGTCGAAACACCGAGGCCCTGCGTTTTGCGAATCATCTCGAGGTAGTCGGGCGGCAGGTTCGTAGTGAGGTGCACGTCGCCCGAGCGCAGTGCCGCCACACGCGCGGCGGTGTCTGGAATGGCGCGGAAGCGCGCGCTCTTGACGCTCGGTTTGCGGCCCCAGTAGCTCTCGTTGACGTCGAGGTCCACGTAGTCGCCGCGCACCCACTTGCCGATTTTGTAAGGTCCGGTCCCGACAGGATTGCTCGCGAACTTCTCCTTGCCCACCTCGCGCACATATTTATCCGGGACCATGAAGATCAGCGTCATGCGCGCCGGCAGAACCGGATCAGGCCCTTTGGTGACGAGGCGGACCGTATGGGGGTCGACGACCACGATTCGCTCGACGGTGTTGATCCAGCCCCTCTGCGGTGACTTCTCCTCGGCGTCGAGGACGCGCTCGAGGGAATATTTCACGTCCTGAGCGTCGAAAGCTTCGCCGTTCTGGAACGTGACGCCCTTGCGCAGCTTGAACTCCCAGGTGGTGTCGTCGATGCGCTTGTGCGACTCGGCAAGACCCGGTGCAAGCTGCAGACTCGCGTCGCGAATCACAAGCGTATCGAAGATGTTCGAATTGACCACACGCGTCGGGATGTCGGTCGAGCGATGCGGATCGAAGCTCACCGGATAGACCCCCTGCGCGACCACCACCCGGTCGACGCTTGCCGCGAACGCTCCTGTGATGCCCAGCGCCGCCGCGCACGAGGCCGCCAGTTTGAGCAGCGAATAGTGTTTCATGGCTATTCCTTTCATGTTGATCCGCTTGGGCTGAGGGCGGCGAACGTTAAGGTAGTTGCGGATTGGATCAGTTTCAAGTGTATAGGAATCTGACCGAGCGGACGCAGTCGGCCAGCCTCAAGCAACAATCTTTGCCGGCGCGAAGTTCAGCTCGACGCCCACACCGTCCGGATCGCGAAAGAACACCTGCGTGACGCCGGTGCGCTCCAGCACGCGCATCGTGTACTCCACCCCATATCCCTTGATCTTGTCCAGCGCAGCCTGTACGTCGCCGGTAGCCTGCAGGGCGAGGTGGTCCACGGCACCGGTTTCCTTCGTGGGGATCGGCTTGCCGGCGATGATGTGCACGATCGGCTGGCCGCCGGCATACAACCACACGCCCTTGAAGGTCATCTCGGGCCGAAAGCCCACCTCCAGCCCGACGACCCCCGTGTAGAACCGGGTCGTGCGCTCGATGTCCGAGGTGAGGAGCGCATAGTGGTCCAGCCCGGTGACGGTCATCCCGCTGTCGTTGCCGCTCATGCCGGCGTCGCCTCTACCGGCTCGAGGTGGTCGGCGAGGTCGATGGGAATCACATTGTCGGCATTCGCACGTAGGATACCTTTGGGATCCTTGCCGTTCCGCACGTCCTCGATTGCCTGGCACAGCGCTTTGCGCACCGCCAGCACGCCTCGGTCGCTCGAGCCCAAGTGCTCGTGCTCGCGCGGCGCGATCGGCCCCTGGCTCAACTGCATGAGCTGGTCCTGCGCCCCGAAGAACTTCGGATAGGTCACGCGCTCGGCGGCCGGAACGCGGTACTGCTGAAACGGTTGCTCGAGGGCGATCTGGAAATCGGCCGGCGACGACTCGAACTTGAAATCGAGCGCGCGCCCGTTGTGCGAAGGCTGGAAGCGCACCTCAAACTCGATCATGTTGGTGTCGTCGACCGGCACCGCCCAGATGGTGCGCGTCGTCGTGGGAGTCTTGAAGTCGTCTTCCGATGCGGGAATGCCCACCATGCGATTGAACGGCAGGAAATAGAGCAGCGAGCGCACGTAGCGCTGGTCCGGGGTAGGCCCGGGCCGGTACTGGATTTGCCTGAGGCCGCCGGCGGTTTCCTCAATGTCGAACTCGGGAATCTGCGACCACACCTTGATGCTCTCGCCGTGCACGAAGGGCAGGTGCACCGGGTCCATGCTGTTCTCGACGATTTGCAGGTAGCTGCACGCGATCATGCGCGCAACCATAGCCTTGCGGGTGCCGTCGGTACGGACCAGCATGGAGAAGCGCGGCAGCACGGGCGCGGGCTTGGGCCCCATGTACGCGAAGACCAGGCCGCCGAGCTCCTGCGTTTCGTAGGCTTTGTGCACGAGGCGCTTGACGCGCGCGGGCTTGCCGGGCGTGGACTTTTCGCCGGGCTGGTCGGTGCAACGGCCCGTGGTGTCGTACGCCCAGCCGTGATAGCGGCAGCGTAGGCCCTCGTCCTCCACCCATCCGTACACGAGCGAGGCGCCGCGGTGCGGGCAGCGAGCCTCCATGAGGCCGGCTTTGCCGTTCTTCGTGCGGAACAGGACGAGGTCCTCGCCGAGTATCCGCACGAACTGCGGGTGATCCGTAGTGTCCGCGGACAGGCCCACCGGGACCCAGTAACGCCGCATGAGCTCTCCCATCGGCGTCCCGGGGCCGACTGAAGTCAGCAGCCGGTTTTCTTCTGCGCTGATCATGTATGCCTCCTCACTTCACGACGATGTTGGCGCGCTTGCCGACGACCGTCCAGCGTTTGATTTCGTCGTCCATGTAGGCGCGGAACTGGGCCGTGTCAAGAAAATCGATGTCGGCACCGAACCCGCCGAAAGTGCGCACCATCTCCGGATCGGCCGCGATTTCGCGCACGGTGCGCTCGAGCACGGCGATGACTTCCTTCGGCGTACCCTTCGGCGCAAGCAGGCCTGTGGAGCTCGCGATGACCAGCTCGGGCATGCCGAGCTCTTGGGTGGTCGGGAACTCCGGCGCGCTTGGGCTGCGCTTCTTGCTAAGCACCGCGATGCCGCGCAGCTTGCCGCCCCGCGCGTGCGACAGCGCCGAAGGCAGGTTCTCGAACATCACCGAAATCTCGCCGCCGAGCAGGCCGACCAGCGCCGGCCCGCTGCCGCGATACGGCACATGCATCGTCTTCACGTCGGCCAGCAGGTTGAAGAGCTCGCCCGAGATGTGGCCGGAGGAACCGATGCCGGCCGAGCCGAAATTCACCTTGCCGGGATTCGCCTTTGCAAACGCAACGAGGTCGTTGAGCGACTTGATCGGGGTGGCGGGGTTGACCACCATGATGTTGGGCACCGTGACGACGTTGGCTATCGGCTCGAAGTCGCGACGCACGTCGTAGGGGAGATTGCTCGACAGCGCCGGCAAGTAGGAGATCGGCCCGGACGCGGCGATCGACAGCGTGTAGCCGTCGGGTACGGCCTTGGCTACCGCGTCGGTGCCGATCAGGCCGCCGGCGCCGGCCTTGTTCTCGATCACGAAAGACTGCTTGAGCCGCGTGCCCATCGCCTGCGCGAGCGCGCGCCCGACGATATCGGACGTGCCGCCCGGCGGGTACGCGACGATCATGCGGACCGGCTTGTCCGGGTAGGTCGCCGGCCCCTGCGCGAGGGCGGTTGCGGCCGCGAGGCCGAGGAGGGCTGCGAAGAGGGCGGATGGCGGACGGTAGGGATTCATCCAGAGAGTTAAGCAAGACTCCCGCCTCCCGGCCAATTCGTAGTCCTAATCTGATGTATGCAACTTGCTAATGAGGCTTTGATTCCCTTAGAGCGTCTTCGCCAGTTCGATGAGCTGGTCGCGCAGCCACTTGTGCGACGGGTCGTGGTGCTGCCGCTCGTCCCACGCCATCTCGAGCTTGAACCTGGCGACTTCGAGCGGCGGCTTGAAAGTGGAAATCGGCAGGCCGCGGGCCATGCGGGCGGCGGCCCGCGCCGGCACTGTTGCCACCAAGTCGGTTTCCGCCACCACGTAGGGCACGACGAGGTAGTGCGGGACCATCACACGGATGTCGCGCTCGAGCCCCCCCTGCGCGAGCGCGAGGTCCATGGGACCGGGCTGCCACGTGTCGCGCGGGGCCACAACCACATGTCCCGCCTTCGCGAAGCCCTCCAGCGTCATGCGGCCGCGGAAGTACGGGTGGCCTTTGCGTGCAAGGACCCGGTAAGAGTCCCGCAGGAGCACGCGCGTGCGGAAGTTGCCCGGCAACTTGGTGACCACGAAGTAGGCGATCAGGAGGTCGATGCGCCCTTCGCGGATGTAGTCGAGGCCCCGGTCCGGGCTCACCGCGGTGGTGATGAGCTTCACGCCGGGCGCGTGCATCGACACACGCTTTGCGAGGCCCGGCAGGACAAGCATCAGCGTCTGGTCGATGGCGGCGATGCGGAACGTGCGGCGCGAAGTCTTGGGATCGAAGGCCTGGGAGGAGCGCACGGCCGTGGAAACGAGTTCAAGCGCCTCGCGCACGGGGGCGGCCATCGCGGCGGCCCGGGCGGTCGGGTGCATCGACAGGCCGACGCGCACGAAGAGCGGATCTCCGAGCGCCGAGCGCAGCTTGGCGAGCGCCTGGCTCGTGGCCGATTGCGTGAGCGACAGCCGCGCCCCGGCGCGGGTGACGTTGCCTTCGGCCATCAGGGCGTCGAAGACGCGCAGGAGGCGCAGGTCGAAGTTGCCGAGGTTCATGCGGGCAAGGATAACCGGAGCGCCGCCTTCCGGCACGCCGCGTGTGCGGCTGCGTTCGCTTTCTGCATCTTCCTTACTGGCTTGGGCATACTGTCTCCTATCAGACGTCATGGTATGCCTCAAACACAAAACTTCGGACAGGCTCATCACCCCAGTCGGGCGAATCCCTCCTGCAGTCCGGAAAACGTCCGTAGCTGCGACGCGGGCTCCCCTAGTCCGCTCGATCCAGGCCACAGTCCCTCTGCCCTGATCCCGATTCCGGGAATACCTGCGTTGATTGAGACAAAATCAGCCACGGCCCCATCGAAGCCAGCAGCGTCGGCTCGATTCAGATGAAACTCCAATAGTGCATTGGTCAGCGTCCAGCTTGTGATCGCCGGGCTGCTTGTAGTCTCAAGTTCAGGCCGACCAGTCGTGGAGGGCGGTGAGCTCAGGCTCGCAGATGCGCCGGGGAGGCCGCCATCTCTGCCGGCATCAAAGGACTGCACTGCCGCCAGCAAGGTTTGGAGGTCAACGGGTGCCGCCCTCGACTCGCTTGGATCTTTGACGTCTTGGAAGATCAATAGCGCCAGCGACCGATCCTCCGAAACAACCGCACTAGCGGGAGCAACGCTAAAGGGTACGCCGGAAAAATTGCCAGCAGCTTCTGTCGCCTCAGCGGGGTCAGACACCTGTGAGGTCACGAGTGGCGCCTTTTCGGAGCCTACAGATGATCCTTCGCCAGCGCCGGAACCGAGGCCCCCCTCGACAGGATCAGCCGACAAAGTTACGACCGGGGGAGGTACGGGCTCAGGCTCAGGCTCGGGCTCGGGCTCGGGCTCGGGTTCTGGCACAGGCCCTGGCTCTGGTTCCGGCTCTGGTTCCGGCTCTGGCTCTGGCTCTGGTTCCGGCTCTGGTTCCGGCTCAGGCTCTGGTTCCCGCTCAGGCTCTGGTTCCCGCTCAGGCTCAGGCTCAGGCCCTGGCTCGGGTTCAGGTTCGGGCTCTGGTTCTGGTTCTGGTTCTGGTTCTGGTTCTGGTTCTGGCACAGGCCCTGGCTCGGGCTCGGGCTCGGGCTCGGGTTCTGGCACAGGCTCTGGCTCTGGCTCGGACTCGGGCTCCGGCTCGGGTTCTGGTTCTGGCACAGGCTCTGGCTCAGGCTCAGGCTCGGGTTCTGGTTCTGGCACAGGCTCTGGCTCTGGCTCAGGCTCAGGCTCGGGTTCAGCTTCAGGTTCCGGTTCCGGTTCAGGCCCCAAGAGGCTCGCAACGGACAGCGAAACGCCGTCCGAAAATCTCAAACTCTCAATCCCAGGCTCAGCGCGGCTCCCCCCTTCGACATCGATACGCCCATCGGACAAGGCGATGACGATCCTTGAGTCTTCAAGCGTAAGCGCTATGTCCCCAACCGCAATTCCCGGACCGAACCGGATCTCGTCTATGCCTGAAGTCTCGTGAATGACGTCATCACCGTCGCCTACGGCGTAGTAGTAAGTGTCATCCCCTTCCCCTCCATATAGCTCGTCGTTCCCCGGCCCGCCCGAGATGCGATCTGCACCAGCACCGGTGGAGATCAAATCGTCTCCGCCAAAGCCCAGGGCGCGATCCGAATAGCTGCTCGAATAGACCAGCTCGTCCGAGCCACCTCCTCCCTGGTGAAACCCGCCCCAGTTTTCCAATTGCGCTGCAGTCAGGAAAAAATCCCCGGAAATCGTCGACGCGATACGTTCGATGCGATTCTCTTCGTCCTCGAACCAACCCGCGATTCGAATTTGATCCAGCCGGACGGCCCCACCGTCACTTGCGAATCGACTATTCACCAGCAGATCACCGCCCTCCCGAACAACCACAGTGCTCTCAAACTGGTCTGCTGCATCCAGTTCCGCTTGATCTTCAGGGTCAAGAACCGGAAAGGCTTCCAGAGAAGAATCCACAAACGACAGGTCAAAGACTCCGAGGTGAAGGGTGTCGTGGCCGCTCGAATCAGAGATCGTGATCCGCCCACCCAAGATCACGTAGTCATCATCTCCCGCGCCACCCTCGACAATTCCGTCGTCGGAAAATACGCGGAGCAGGTCATCTCCAGAGCCTCCAAACACGAAAGCGCGGCCGATGCCGGACCTGACGCCTCCCAGTGCCTCGTGGGAGGCATGCACTTCAATGAAGTCGTCTCCGTCACCAGCATCGATGACATCGAACCCGCCACTGGCGTTCAGGACGGTGATGACATCATCCCCGGCTTCACCCTGGATGGAATTGATCGCTCCAGGTCCGCTCTCGGGTGTCCAGAAATCCTCGCGGGATTCGATGACGTCATTCCCGTCGCCGCCGACGAGGATGTCGTTACCACCATCCGTATCGGTGAGAGTGTCGTCGCCATCCCCTCCGTCGATGTAGTCGTCTCCCGGCAAGCCAAACAGGGGAGCCAGCTCTCCAAACCCTTTCTTCAGTGCAGCGTACGACGGCAGCCTGATTGAACCGGCTCCGTAGTCCCCAACGAGAACATCGTCTCCCGCTCCGCCAAAGATATCGTCTGAGCCGCTGCCGCCAGTGACATGATCGTTGCCGTCACCCGCTTCGATATAGTCGTCGAACGTTGCTGAATCACCCACTACGACGGAGATAAGGTGCTCCAGCGTGCCGGCAATCATCGATCCATCCGGTACCAGCAAAGCATCCGCAGACGCCTGATCAGTCCGGTCGAAAAGTTGAACGTCTTCAACGATCACTGAAAATATCCCGTACCCGGGCGGCAGAGGACCGAACAGCCCTTCACCCGGAGGCAATTCCGCGTTGTAGATGACCCCGTCTATCCGGTAGGCGCCTATCGAATTGGGCGCGCCGTCGCTGGTAACAAATTCCGATACGGCCAGGTAGTTGTCGCCCCAGACAATGTCGTCACCTGGACTGCCAACGATGTAGTCATTGCCTCCGCCCCCGGAAATCTGCCCTGCACCGGAGGATCCCGAAGAGGCAGTAGCATCGATCTGGTCATCCCCACTGCCGAGGTCAATGGGCACCGAATACGCCGCGTCCTCACCCACTACAGCGGTGTCATTTCCTGCCCTGCCGAAGATTGCTATCTGCCCCGAGGTGAGAAAGGAATCGTCTTCGCGACTGCCGAACAGGTCGCGCAGGAAGGCAAACCGGTCGTCATCGGCGGGATCGAAGTCCTGGGGATGGACACTATCTACGTACACATGTGCGCCGGCTCCCTGCGGGCGAACTGGCAGATCGACATGCCCTTCAAGGTGGATTCCGAGGTCGCCATCCTTGAAGTTCTCGACGAGAATACTTCCATCGATAAGCAAGGATTGGCCATCAATATCGTCGTCTAGGACAATAAATTCGACCTCGAATACGTCTTTGTAGACGTTTTCGCCGATCTTCGCGCCGCCACCAAGTGAGCGGCCGTTGTATACGATCCGCCCTAGGCCATCCGAATCGGTGACGGTGTCAAATCCATCACCTTCGTTGTACACGTAAGAGTCGAAACCCGCACCGCCAACCAGCATGTCGTCGTCGGCTCCGCCCTTTAGCGTATCGTCCCCGGAATTTCCCTCCAGGTAGTCGGCACCGGCTCTACCTTCAATGGTGTCGTCGCCTTCAGCGCCGTAAAGGCGATCGCCGACTGAAAGATTCCCACCAGTCAAAGTGTCGTCTTGGTCAGAACCAAAAGAAATGAAGGCTGGCTCCCCAACTGAACCTGCGCGGACGCCATGGACGACAAACGACAACTCGCCTCCATCCGCATCCAAGAGCTCGTAGTCTGTGTACTTGTAAATCGTCCCGTCCGGACTTCGAAGTACAGCTTTCCCGTTACTCGCATAGTCCAGAGTCTTCCATGCGAGCATCGCGGAACGATCTGCCAGATACTCGGCTGTCATGCCTGACAGCGCGCCCGTGGAAGTGCCGTCAAGCTCCAGACTTCCGTCGACATTGTGCTGAGAATAGCCAACGCCAATCAGCTCAAATGGATTCAACTCGCGCAGCGCGTATCGATACGCAAACCCCTCCTCACCACGGGAAGCAGCCAAGGCCTGCACTTCGTGGGCACTTTTGTTGGAGAGAACAATGAACTGAGGTGCGAAACTCGGCCCTGATGACAATTCCGCAACGCGGTCATTGAGCTCCTGCAGCCGCTCATGGAACGGAAGACGTAGCGACGCCAGATGCCATGTGTTCCCCGCAAGAGTTTCGACGTAATCCACCGTCGGCTCGACATCCGGGCCAAAGAAAATGGCACGCAACGCATCCAGCGTGCGCTCAAGGACATCCCCTTCAGCCGCGCCCTGAGAACCAAAAACGGAAGTCGCCTGGGCTCCTGAGACTGAGGCGTAGATCTGGCGGGCAGCTTCGATGTCAATGCTGGGGTCCAGTCTCTCCAGCAATGCCATCAGCGACAAGGAGTCCTGCAGCAAGACCAAGCTGTGGGTGTCCGAAAAATCGTTTTCCGCAGGATTGGATACCAGCTTGCCAAGATCGGTGGGCAGGCTGTAGGTCCCGCGAAATAGCGGTTGGTCCTCGATATAGATTTCCTGTCGCGTTCCGTAGTGGACGCCGCTGTTCGATACCCAGGACGGCCCCAGATTTCCAGCGTCGCTGCCCACCACCTCGATCATGTTCGGGATGCGATCTCGACCAAAAGCATCTGCGAATTTCGGAACGGTCGGGATAGTGTTGACGTCCGTCCCGAAAAACCTACTAGAAGCGATAGTGTCCCGGGCTGCGAGCAATGCGGCAATCTGGTAATTCAAGGAACCTTGCATGCCCGCCGGAGCCCCAGAGGCATCAAAGGCATATTTGATGCCTTGAAGCTGCCCCAAACGCGATTGCTCGGTTGAAATCGCCAGAACCCGCCCAGTCGCTCCCAGAAGTATTCGAGATCGCTCAAGGAGAGGCAACTTGAGCCAAAGATCGCTCGACCTTATATCTGCGTACGCCCGGTACTCGGAAAAATTGGCGATTACCCGGCTTAGTGTCTTACCTGGTCTAAGGTCTCCTACGCCTGCGCCATTGAAGGTGTAGGTCGCGAGAATCGGATTTTCGCCCTTGCCTACCTGCTCGTCCTCGCGACGGAGAATATTGAATGCCGTCGCCAGATGTCCACCGAGAGAGTACCCGGTGACATTAAACTTCCTACCACCAAGGAACTCCGGATCCGCGCGCAACTGCGCATACCAGGCTTCCATTTCCGATATCTGGCCTAGCGCCCAGCCGAATTCCTTGACCTCTAACTCATTTGTGGACTTGCTGTCACGCAGGTTGTCATCGATGAATTCAGTGGAGCGAAAGGATAATGTGCGCTCATTTGTAAGCTTATTTTCAAAGAGCGTCCCGGAGAATCCAGTGCCTCCAGATAGCTTCGGATCGTTCCGAAATTGAGCCAATACTCGATATTCATCGACAAACTTTCTAGCAAGAACTTCTGGAAAAGCACTTGCATGAAAGTTACCCACCTCCAATCTTGCTTGAACCACGTCTTGATTTTTAATTTTCCCATTGTCGCCATCTCGAAGCAGAAATGCCTCCGCAGCCATCTGAAGAATCGAAAACCGAGAAAGCGCATTAGCCTTCATTTTTTACGTAGTCAGTCTGGACTTAATACTTTAAGAACGAACATTCGATCCGACCACGTATGCGAATAAGGGCATGTCGTATTGCTTCCCTTTGAAGCCATCCACGGCCTACGCTGCCCAGCAGTCGATCCGAATCCGGATTCAATAAAAAACCCTATTCGCTCTGCCACCACAATGTTTTCTAATTTATCGAAAATTACCAACCGACTCCCTGCGACCCAATATTTCCGATCTTTAGGAGAAGAAATGTCTTCCCAGGCTATTGAAAATCGACTCACAGACCTCGCTGAAGCTACCTGTGAATATCGTTCCGCGCCTTCAGGATAAAACACCCTATCAATAGACGAATTTGAGTCCATCGTTGAGCCAGAAATTCGTACTTCTACAAAGTCAAACCCCCGCCCGGATTTCCCTCGCGAGATTGGCGCATTTGGTATTGCAAGAACTGCCGCCTCGAGAACACCACGTCTACCGTGTATTTCTGCACTGTAGGGATCGCCATACCAGTACTGATCATAAGAATCCTTTTCCGTGGCCATTGGAAGCGGCTTCTCAATCAAAACGCTCCTTACGCGATCAAAGGACTTATATATTTTTTCTCCCGCTTTTTCCTCGCAAAGCTTTCGAAAATGCGCCCACGCCTCCTCGGCGTACGCTTTCTTTTCTCGTGCCTCAAACCAATTTTTGAAGGGAAAAAAACAAAGTAGGCCGGCTGTAGCTATGACGATAGCGGCCTTGCGATGTCGCCCATAAAACAGGTACCCCAACAGTGCGGCCAACTCCACCGCGACAAGGAGTGCATACGGAATCCATGCTTTTTCGATTGCTGTGAATTCCACGTTCGAATTCCTTAGGCAAGGCGAATCGAAACGATAGCATCCGGAAGTTTTCGGTCAAGACCGATTTTCAGATGGTCTAGAACTTAGGTACTAAGGATGAGCCATTTGCTCCGAAGACTGCTATGCAATCGGAGTCAGGCAAAAGGACAGAGGCGTTTTGACTACCTTGCGTTAGTGCACATTCCCCACTTCTAAAAGCTAGGGAATACCTACCGCACCGTAATCGTCAGCTGAAAATCCCCGCGCAGCAGGTTCAGGCTTGTCCGCCCGCCCCCGCGCAGCACCGCCACCAACTCAGCAATAGTCCCAACACGACGGTTGTTGGCGCCGATGATGACGTCCCCGTTCCTCAGTCCGAAACGGAACGCGGCCGAGCCGGGCTCGACCTTGGTGACCAGCACGACCGGCACTTTCGCGCCGCCCGCGGTGCGCTCGGCATTCGCAACCGATGCGCCGGCCAGCGCCGGGATGTTCTCCCCGCCCGCCGAACCGGCCGACGGGACTTCCGCGATCTTCACCCTCACCCTGCGCTCCTCGCTGCCGCGGAAGACGCGGAACTCGAGCGTTTCACCCACGGCCGCCAGGCCGAGCCGGTTACGCAGGTCCGCCGAGCCCCTGACGGCACGCCCGGCCACTTCGACCACTACATCCCCTTCACGCAAGCCCGCAGCAGCGGCGGGCGAGTCGATGGCCACCTGCGCGATCACGGCCCCGCTCCGGCTCTGTACGCCCAGCGACTTCGCCAGGTCCGGTGTTAGGTCCTGCACGCTCATGCCGAGCCAGCCGCGCTTGACCTCGCCGAAGCGCATCAATTGGGTCATCACGTACCGCACGATGTTGACCGGCACCGCGAACCCGATGCCGACGTTGCCGCCCGCGGGCCCGATGATCGCCGTGTTGATGCCGACCAGTTCGCCCTTCATGTTGATGAGCGCCCCGCCGGAGTTGCCCGGATTGATCGAGGCGTCGGTCTGGATGAAGTCTTCGTAGCCCTCCGGCAGCAGCCCCGAGCGCCCGAGCGCAGAGACGATGCCGGACGTGACTGTCTGCCCGATCCCGAAAGGGTTGCCGATGGCCAGCACGAAGTCCCCGACCTGCATGGCATCCGAGTCCCCGAGCTTTGCCTCGGTCAGCCCCTCGGGCGGGATCGACAGCAGCGCCACGTCGGTGCTCGCGTCGCTGCCGATGACCTTGGCCTGGTAGCGGCGGTTGTCCTTCAGGATGACGAAGACCTGCGTGGCATCCTTGATCACGTGGTGGTTGGTGACGACGTGGCCGTTCCTCGCGCTCACGATCACACCGGAGCCGGCGGACAACTGCGGCTCAGGCGAGCGCAGGCCGAAGAACCTGCGAAAGAACGGGTCGCGCGCGAGCGGGTTGTTCTCCTCAGGCGATCGACTGACCACGGAAATATTGACCACCGCGGGCGTGACCGGTTCGAGGAGCGGCGCGAGGCTCGGCATGCCGTCGCGCGTGGCGAACGCGGGGATGGACGCGCTTGCGGGAGCGCTGACCAGGAGCAGCGCGAGGGAGAGGGGCAGGGCGAGGGTGCGGAACATGGGAGGATTTTAATGGAAGCACGGGGTATATTCGACGCCGAAGGATCCCCACCGTTCCACCACCAATTCTGGAGACTGCAATGGCATTGGACAAGAAAACCCAGGCGCGTTTCAACGCCGGCCTGAAGACCCGTCGCGAAGTGCTGGGCGCGGCCTATGTGGACAAGGCGGTCGCCTCGACCGACGACTTCAACCGCGAGTTCCAGGTGATGCTGAACACCTACTGCTGGAACGACATCTGGAACCGCAAGGGCCTGCCGCGCAAGGCGCGCAGCATGCTCAACCTGTGCATGCTCACGGCGCTGGGCAAGGGCCCGGAACTGAAGCTCCACATCCGCGGCGCCCTGAACAACGGGCTCACCAAGAACGAGATCAAGGAAGTCTTCATGCAGACCGCGATCTACTGCGGCGTGCCGGCCGCGGTCGAAGCCTTCCGCTGCGCCCGCGAGGTGTTCGAGGAGGACGCGGCGAAGAAGCCCGCCAAAAAGGCGGCGAAGAAGAAGTAATCAGGCGGAAGTAGTCAGGCCGCCGAGCGCCGCGGCTCCCGGTAACGCGCTTCCATCTCGCGCCGCACCCGGACCGCGGTGTTGTTCGCATCCACGGCCACGTCGCTCCATTTCACGACCTGGCCCGCGGCCAGCGGCCGCAGCACCTTCCAGCCGTGCGCGAGGCCCAGGGGTAGCGCATCGGCCTCCAGCGAAGCCGCCGCCGGCATCAGTTTCCCGACCACCGTGTAACCGCCCTCGCCGTCCAGGATCTCGCCCGGCTTCAGTGCGCGCTTGGCGGTTGCCACGGCATCGGCACGGAAGCCCGTCGGGCAGCCGGTAGATTCGCCGCGCAGGCCGACCGAGGCGACCGAGATCCCGACCTCGAGCCCGATCAGGTGCCAGCGCTTGTACAGGCACGCATAGCGGCCCGAATCGTCAGTCTTGACCCCATACTCCGAGAAGCAACGGCGGATGTACTCCGACTCGCCCTCAAAGGCCACCCAGACGCCGAAGCGGATGTCGTAGGGGATGGGCGTGCCGTCGCGTTCGAGCGAGGACACCACCTCCACCTGCCCCTTGTGGTGCAGGATGCCGCCCTCAGACCGGGGACGCATCATGTTCGGGATCTGGTCGACCGGGCCTGCGGGGTATTCGAGGCCGTCGGGCGCGGGCGTGAGGCCCGTGGCATTGCACACGGCCGTGCTCTCGATCGCGGGCTTGGAGCCATCGAGGAAGGAGTTGAACATCTTCGGGTTCAGCCCGCCGATCTCGGCCTGCTCGGGGGTAAGGCCGTAATAGCCCCAGACCGTCTCGGGCGTGGACTGGCCGTAATGCGGCAGCCACTTGTGGCCGCGCCCGGCGGCCACCACCGGGAAGCCGGCAGCTCGCGCCCAGTCCACGAGGTCGCAGATGATCGCCGGCTGGTCGCCGTAGGCCAGGCTGTAGACGACGCCCGCAGCGGCGGCGCGCTCGGCCAGCAGCGGCCCGCAGAACGCATCCGCCTCCACGGTCACCATCACCACGTGTTTGCCATGCTCGAACGCGTACAGCGCATGCTCGACGGCTGCGATCGGGTTGCCAGTGGACTCGACGATGATCTCGATTTCGGGATGGCGGCACAGCGCCTGCCAGTCCTCGCCGACGTGCGTGTGACGCTCCTTCATGGCTGCATCCAGCGACGCGGCCCCGTACCACGCGGGCTCCCAACCGGTGCGGGCGAGGTTGGTCTTGGCATTCGCAGGCGAAAGGTCCGCAATGCCGACGAGGTGCACACCCGGCGTGCGTGGCACCTGCGCGATGTACATGGCGCCGAATTTCCCTGCGC
The DNA here is from genome assembly GCA_945862265.1 of Bordetella parapertussis. Classification (GTDB taxonomy): domain Bacteria; phylum Pseudomonadota; class Gammaproteobacteria; order Burkholderiales; family SG8-39; genus SZAS-79. Next base: position 3,374 of record CAMAXP010000062.1, on the reverse strand, counting down.
CGATCACGCCTACCCGAATGGGTTTGCCGGCGGCTTCGCGTTGCTGCAGCTTGCTGTAGAGGTTCATGTCAGGCGGCCTGCTTGAGGTCGACCCGGATATCGTCGCGCAGCAGGCAATCGTCCGGCAGCGCCTCGATCGGGTTGAAGTCGCGGTGCGCAATGTACTCGGCCCGCTTGTACTGGCGGATGTGGTTCGACACCGCGCACAGAGACAGGTAGACGATGGTCCGGTTCCACGGCGTGAGGTTGCTGCCCGAGGCGTGCACCAGGTTGCAGTGGAACATCAACATCGAGCCGGGCTGGCCCTTGGGTGCGACGATCCCGCCGCGCTCCACCAGCCGCGTGATGGTCTCGTTGTCTACAGTCCACAGCGGGTAGCTGGTGGTCTTGGTGTCGTGCCCTGCGTTCAGCACCCCGCCCTTGTGCGAGCCGGGGATGAACATCAGCGGGCCGTTGAACTCGTTGGCTTCCTCGAGGAACAGCGCGACGTTCATTGCGCGCGGCTCGGGCATGCCGTCGTCACGGTGCCAGGTGCCGAAGTCCTGGTGCCACTGCCAGACGTCCCCGTCGAAGGCCGCCTTGGCGTTGATCTTGAACTGGTGCATGTAGAGCTTTTCGCCGAACACCTGCTCGATCGGCTCCACCAGGCGCGGGTGGCGCCCGAGCTTGGCGAACATCTGGTTGTAGGTATGGGCCGCAAAGCTGGTGCGCGGCGTCACGCCGTCCTTCTCGCGCACGATCTCGGGCCGCTGTTCGGCGTAGATGCGCGGCACTTCGGCGGTGAGGCGCTTCATTTCCTCGCCCGTGAACAGGTTCGAAAAAAACAGGTACCCGTCGCGCTCGAACTGGACAAGCTGTTCGCTGGAAAGCTTCATGGCGTTGCCTCCTGCTGCGTTACGGGCGCTTGTCGGCCGGTGGCTTCGGCGCCTCTAGGATCTGGAAGAATAGCTCGTCCTGTTTCACGAAACCGAGCTCGTAGCGGGCCCGTTCCTCGATCGCGTCCACACCCTGCTTGAGGTCGCGGACCTCCGCCCCCAGGGCGCGATTGCGCCGCTCCAGGCCTTCGTTCGATTCCTTCTGCGCCGAAAGGCGGCGGTCCACCTCCCAGGCGCGCAGCCAGCCCCCCTTGCCGAGCCAGAGCGGGTACTGGATCAGCAGGATCAGCGCGGCAAGGATTCCAGCAAGGACTCTCATGACCCTGGCCCGTGCATTCGACTTGCTTACCTTACTTGAGGTGGAAAAACGCGTCCCGCCCCGGATAGCTGACCGGGTCGCCGAGGTCTTCCTCGATGCGCAGGAGCTGGTTGTACTTGGCGATGCGATCCGAGCGCGACAGCGACCCGGTCTTGATCTGCATCACGTTGGTGCCGACGGCGATGTCCGCGATCGTCGTGTCTTCCGTTTCACCGGAGCGATGCGAGATGACCGAGGTATAGCCGGAGCGCTTTGCGAGTTCGATTGCCGCGAAGGTTTCGGTCAACGTGCCGATCTGGTTCACCTTGATCAGGATCGAGTTGGCCACGCCCAGGCGGATGCCTTCCTTCAGGATGCGCGTATTGGTGACGAAGAGGTCGTCGCCCACCAACTGCACCGACTTTCCGAGGCGCTCGGTGAGGATTTTCCAGCCGGCCCAGTCGCTCTCCGCCATGCCGTCCTCGATGGAGATGATCGGGTATTTGTCGGCGAGGTTCGCGAGGTAGTCGGTGAACCCGGCCGAGTCGAGCGTCAGCCCTTCGGATTCGAGCACGTACTTGCCGTCCTTGCAGAACTCCGAGCTCGCGCAATCGAGCGCCAGCACCACGTCCTGGCCTGGCGTGTAGCCGGCTTTTTCGATCGCCTGCAGGATGAACTCGATGGCCGCGGCATGGGTAGGCAGGTTGGGCGCAAAGCCGCCCTCGTCGCCCACAGCGGTGGACATGCCCTTGCCGTCGATCAGTTTCTTGAGGGCCTGGAACACTTCGGCCCCGCAGCGCAGCGCCTCGCGAAAGCTCTGCGCGCCGACCGGCACGATCATGAACTCCTGCATGTCGAGGCTGTTGTTGGCGTGCGCGCCGCCGTTGATCACGTTCATCATCGGCACGGGCATCTGCATCGCGCCGGAGCCGCCGAAGTAGCGATACAGCGGCAGGCCGGACTCTTCCGCTGCCGCCTTGGCCACCGCCATCGAAACGGCCAGCATCGCGTTCGCGCCGAGGCGCGACTTGGATTCGGTGCCGTCCAGGTCGATCAGCGTAATGTCGATGAAACTTTGCTCCGTCGCGTCGAGGCCCACGATCGCTTCAGAAATCTCTGTGTTCACATTCTCAACCGCCTGCAGCACGCCCTTGCCGCCATAGCGGCCGGTGTCGCCGTCGCGCAACTCGATGGCCTCGCGACTGCCGGTGGAGGCCCCTGACGGCACAGCCGCCCGTCCCATGACGCCGGACTCCAGCAGTACGTCCGCCTCTACGGTCGGGTTGCCCCGTGAATCCAGGATTTCCCTGGCGACCACATCTACGATTGAGCTCATGTCTACTTCCCCCGTGTTCTCATTCTGACGCCGCGCCTCTCAGCCATAGGCCGGGACGCGGCTTTCCAATAAACCCTTGCGCTTTGTCGCCCGGTCGAGTTCGACCAGGGTCTCGAGCAGTTCCTGCATCATGCCCAGGGGCCACGCGTTCGGACCGTCGGACAGCGCCTTTTCCGGCGTCGGATGCGTCTCCATGAAAATTCCTGAGATTCCCGCAGCGACTGCCGCACGCGCGAGCACCGGCACGAACTCACGCTGCCCTCCCGAGGCGGTGCCCTTGCCACCGGGCAGCTGGACGGAGTGCGTCGCGTCGAACACGACCGGGCAGCCCGTCTCGCGCATGATCGAAAGCGACCTCATGTCGGACACAAGGTTGTTGTAGCCGAACGACGCCCCGCGCTCGCACACCATGATGTTGTCCACGCAGCCAGCCTGAGATGCGGCCTCCCTCGCCTTGTCGACCACGTTCTTCATCTCGTGGGGCGACAGGAACTGCCCCTTCTTGATATTCACCGGCCGCCCTGCGGACGCAACGGCGTGGATGAAGTCGGTCTGGCGACAGAGGAAGGCCGGGGTCTGCAGGACATCGACTACGGCAGCAACCGCGGCGACATCCTCCGTAGTGTGCACATCCGTCAGGACCGGCACGCCCACTTCGCGGCGCACGTCGTCAAGGATCCGCAGCCCCTCGTCCATCCCTGGACCGCGGAAGGACTTGCCGGAACTGCGATTGGCCTTGTCATAGGACGACTTGAAGATGAGGGCCACACCTACGCGCGCGCAGATGTCCTTCAGCTTGCCTGCGACCTCGACCTGCAGGCCGCGCGACTCAATGACGCACGGACCGGCGATCAGGAACAGGGGT